>JBBILB010000001.1:0-109479 GCA_037445145.1 Candidatus Woesearchaeota archaeon
GGCTGCATGACGAGCTTTATTGTTGCGGTGTTCCTTGCCGGCACAATGACCTTTTGCGGCTGGAGCGTTATCCAGTCAGCGCCCTCGAGCACAAGCGAGTATGATGTTGGGTTGTCGCCTGTGTTTTCAAGCTTTATTTGGGCTTCCTGGGGCTCCACAAGCGCCCTTATCTTGTCCACTCCTGCTGCAATCACTGGTATTCCTGTATTTTCGATGTGCAGGTACATCTCTATTTCTGCAAGGAGCTTGGTTTTTTCTGTTGAGACTTCCAGTACGGGTGTGAAATCTCCTGAGAGCGCGCAGTCCTTGGGGCTTACAGTGATTATTATCGTCTCGTTTTCGTGCGGCTCAAGCAGTATTTTTGAGTCGCTAAGCGCAGTCTCTTCAGGGGAATCTTTGACTTTCAGTGAGTATGTTTCTGCGAATTCAGCAGGGTTGCTGAGAAGGAAAGTGAAGTCGGCCGAGCCGCACGGCACTATTTCCTTTGAGTAATCAACAGGTGTGAGCACGAGGTTGTTTGGGGTTTGGACAATTATGTCCTGGCTCAATACGAGTTCAAGCTCTTCTGTCTGTATTGCGATATCAAGTGTTTCGTCCTCTGCGTCGCACGGTATTGAGAAGAACTCCTGCACTGTCTGGCTCTGGCCAGGCTGGAGTATGAATGATTTTGGCTCAAATGCCACCCAGTCTTTTGCATTGCCCTCTGCGACAAGCTCGTAAGCGCTTAAAATGCGGCCTGTGTTTGAGACAATTATCTGTGCTTCTGCAGGGCTGCACGCAAATGCTGCAATCCTTGCAGTGCCTGTTGCCGTGAAATCCTCCCCTGAAGGCGCATATTCATCCAGGGGCGCATCAAGAACATCTTCCTGTGCTGTAACAGAGCAGAATGCGAGCAGGAATACGATAAACCATGCCAGCGCGTTTATTTTTCTCATTTTGCCTGCTCCTGTTGTGCCATGTGGCTCAGCGCAGGGCACAGGAGAAAAAAGGGAAAAAGCCACAAGCTTCAGTAATAAGCTTGCGGTTGCTGCTGTGGCTCTTCCTCATCGCCACCCTTGAGGCGGCTGAATCCGATTATCAGCCCAAGGATGACAAGCACGACAACGAGCAGTATGAGGCCCCATTCAAGGATAGACCTCAGGACGCTCTTGCCGCTCTTCTCAACGTTTGCAGTCAGTGTTATGCTCTCAAGTGCCTGGCTGCCTGTGCTGACAGTCGCAGTCACGACCTGAGCCCCTACAGGAGCATTCTTGTCCGCGGTGACAAAGACATAGACTGTCTGCGTCTTGCCTCCGTCGAGCACAAGTGTGCTTGTTGGGGATATCTTGACTGTTGCCCATTCGCCTGCCTCAACGCCCACCGTGTAGGACTTGCTTGTCCTTCCGGAGTTCGTTATTGTGATTGGGAATACTGCAGTGCCTCCCTGCGGGAGGTTTTCAAGCTGGCTTCCAAGCGCGATGGTTGTCTTTGCCTTTGCGGAGACAGCAGTGTCCTCGCAGGTTTCGTCTCCAAGGACCTCAACCTGCCTCTTCACGCTCTCCTTCCTGAAGCCGTCGCTGTATGAGACCTCAACGTTCACGTCGTAAACGCCTGGCTTTGCGCACCTCGGTATCCTCAGGTAGAGCTCTTCAGTCTCCTTTTCGTCGTCGTCATTCTCGACTTCGTCTATGTAGTCAGATGCCGAAACCCCGAGCTGGGGGATGCTTACCGTGACCTTGACGTCTTCCTCATCCTTTTCGCCTGTGTTGCGCACCCTGACAACACCCAGGAGCGCGCTTCCTGCCTTGACGCTTCCGTCAGGGTTGAAGACAACATCGCGTATCATCATTCCGTGCCTTGGCACGTCGATCTTTATGTTGTAGTTCTGGATGAGCTCATCGCCGTTCCTGTCCGAGAATATGAGGCGGAGCTTGTAGTCATCCTCTTCGAAAAACTCGTGAATGTCAATTGAGAGCTTCTTGCGGTACGTGACCCCTGCGTCTGCGTCAAACGTGCTTGTCACGTCATATGCCGGCGCGACGTCGTTGTGCTCGTCGCCGCTGAAGAATGCGTCAATCTGCATGTCGTTAATGTCCTCTGAAGGGGTGAAAACGACCTCGACCTCTATCTTGTCGCCCCTGAGAACGTCAAACCTGTTGACTGCGCTGGGCTGCAGTTCAACGTCGTCAACCTCCACCTTGTCCACTGCGAGCGGCAAAGCGAGGGCTGTGGCAGCCAGTACAATGGCCATCACAAGCATCAATGTGATTTTGAGTGGATTCATCTTCTGTATACCCCCATTGTTTTTGTGGTTCTTGTTGATTTGGAATGTCCGGCCCGTTTATAAAGCTTTCGTTTTTTTACCTATTCTGTAGTAGTGAATACTTATCTATGAGTAGTCAATAACCTCGATTTCGCGGTGCACTATGCGCTGCGCGTTTTCGCTGTATATCTGGAGCCTTACCGGGTACACCCCCGGCATTGTGTCTTCAGGCAGCTCAAGGAATAGTGTGGCTGTTGCCTTGTCATTCTCGCCAAGGTCAAGCGGGCCGAATGTAGCCCTGACTGCAAGGTCAGGTATTGTTGCTATGACTTTTGTGTTGTCAAGGTCTTTTGTGCCTGTGTTTTCAAAAGTGACTTTCAATGGCACTGTGTTTCCTGCCTGTTCTGAAAAGGGGTCGTGCAGGAATATCTGGTGTATGAAAATGCGCAAATAATCATCGCGTTCAGGGCTTGGTGTCGGCTCTGGAGCTGGAGGTGTTACTGGCGGTATTACAGGTATCTCTTCTGGGACTGGCGGGAAGTCTGTTCCTGCAGGGTTTCCCGGGATGTCATCAAGCGGTCCGAAATCGTCGTCAAAGGGGTCAAATCCGCCTGTGCCCTCATCGTCCTGCCCTGTTGCTCCTTCCTGCTGCGGGTCTGTAAAGTCCTCTGGGTGGAAGTCATCAATGTCTCCGAAACCGGCTGCGTCGTCAAAGTCGCCGAAGCCAAAGTCGTCAAAGTCCCCTGAGCTGAAGTCATCAAAGTCCCCGAGGTCAAAATCCTCTGCTGTTGCGAAGAATCCTGATATAAGTGCAATTAGCACGAATGATGCCAGCATTGTAATGTTCCATGTTCGTGCCTTCATGCGTCACCTGGGATGGTAATTTTCAAAAAAAACAAAAACTGGTTACTTGGCGTCCTTTGCTTCTGCCTTTGGCTCTTCCTTTGGCTCGAGCTCAGGAGTTCCTGCGTACACAGCGCCGACAAGAACGTGCTTTGGAGTCCCGCGGACTTCGCAGTTCTTCACGTTGCCGTCGTTGTATGTCGCCCAGACCTTTTCGTCAAGGTATGGCGCCGGTGAGCCAAGCTCGCCGAACCTGCCCCCTGCCATCTGCAGGTACATCGGCACAGTTGTTTCAGGCTCCTTTACGTAAACGAAGTGGTTCAAAACCGCCTCGCGCGGTATTGTGCCTTTCACGCTGTACTTTACCGGCTCTGTTGATGCGCGGCTCAGGATGGCGACCTTCTCGTCCATGCTGAAGCAGTTGAACTTCTTTCCAGGTCCCATTTCGTACACGTTGTGCACGCGCTCTCCAAGGTCAGATTCCATTCCGACATAGAGATGCAGGGTTGAGTCGTCAAACGCCTTTGCCAGCGCAGCTTCGTATTTAGTTATTGTCTCGGCAGGCGTGTCCTTGTTGTTCTTGAGCGCCTTGTAGCCCTCAATAAGCTTTGCAAGGTCAGTGTTCTGCCTGCCTCCAAGCGCAGCACAGCCGCCAAGGGCGAATGCAGCGCCTGCTCCCATAATGTTTCCAATGAATTCACGTCTTGTATATGCCATTTTCATGACCCCCATATTGTGAATGTAATACTACTGTTGAGTGGTATTTTTAAAGCTTTTTACTTTGATGTGGCGTAGGCATTGACTCCAACGCCCACAAAGTATTCTGTCTCGTCTCCGTGGGTGCTGTGCTCATCTGCGTTCACGCGGAGCGCGCCAGCCTCTCCTGTCAGGTCGAGCGCAAAGTTCTTTCCGCTCAGCACGCGTATTCCTGCCTCGAATTTTCCGCCAAAAGCTTTTTCCTCGCTTTCCTTGCGGAGCTGTGCGAGCGCTGCCCCCCTTAGGTATCCCCAGTCTGGGTGGTAGCCAAGCCCGAGCTCTGCAGCAACAATGCGCTGCTTCAGGCCTGCCATGTCTTCTGTGAAGTATGATGCTCCGCCGTGGACTGCGAAATTGCATCCAACCTTCAAATGCCCTTCTGCGTCGACATTTATTGCCTCGTGGTCTCCCTCAATGTCTCCTGTAACGTCTCCTTTGCGGTGCGAGACCCTGCCACGGATATAATTGAAGTTCTTTGTGGCTCCGAAGTATTCCTCGTTCTCAAGCCCTGCCTCTCCGACAGCTGCCTCTCCTGTGACTCCTGCGCTGTTGTTTCCCATTTTCAGCTTGTTTCCGCTGTTGTCCTCGAATTCGTAATCGCGCTTCTCTGCGTTGACAGCAGCCCTGGCAAGCAGTTTTCCGCCCTTGAAAACATCAAAGTAAAAGTCAGCGCCGAATTCTCCGCGGACTCCTGTTCCTTCTGCTGTGATGTCATCGTCCATATCCTGGTTGAGGTGGAATGCTGTCCCCTGTGCGTACAGGTTTGTTTTGCAGATTTCAAGTATTTTGCCAAGGTCAACTATTCCTTTTGCCTTGCCTGTGAATTTGTCCTTGTTTGAGTCAAAATAAGCCTCAAGCCCTGCTATTCCCCTGAAATAGATGTCGCTTGTGCTTTGGGATGGCTTTGGCGCGTCTTTTGGTATGACTATTGTGCCTCTTTCATGTGCAGGGAAGAGGTCTGGAAGAATTTCATCTGGCGCGCCCAAAAGAGCCTCAAGTGCAGGGTCTTTTGGCGGCTCTGAGGAAGCTTCAAGTGCTGGCGCTTCCAAAAATGCAGCATAAGCAGTCAGTGCGTGCGCCTTTTCAGTCCGTACTGCAGCTGGCCTGGTAAAGTGTGCTTTTGCAATGTCAGCATGCGTTGGCTTGTCTTTTCCTGTTGCAAACAATCCGGCGAGCAATGCAAGTCCTTGCGCTGCCCTGGCGTAAAACGAAGAATGTGACTTGTTTTGGTTGTCCATGTTGAAGTACCCCTATTATTATTGAAAAACAAGTATTGTCAGGTCTTTATAAAGCTTCGTATTTATCACTACTTTACAGGAGTAAACGTTTTATGCATAAGCCTTAAAACAGGCGCCAAAGTCAGCAGGATAATGCGCATCAGCATAATTGGTGCAGGACCGTCTGGCTCTTATGCAGGATTTCTTCTTGCAAGGGCAGGATTTGACGTGACAATTTACGAGGACCACGACAAGATAGGCGAGCCGGTTGCATGCACAGGCATTGTCACAAAGGCATTGTTTGACCTTGTGGAATACAGCAAAAAATACATAATTAACGAGCTTGAAGGGGTTGATGTCATAAGCCCAAAAGGAGAAAAGCTTCACATTCCATTGAAGGAATTTGTTCTTTGCAGGAAAAAGTTTGACAATTACCTGGCAGAAAAGGCAAAATCAGCAGGCGCAAAAATTAAGCTCGGACACCGTTACATCGAAAGGGAAGGCAACACGCTTGTTTTCAGGCATAAGGGAGAAATAATCAGGCAGGACTGCGACATTCTCATTGGAGCAGATGGTCCATTGAGCAGGGTTGCTGAGACTTCAGGGCTTGGAAAGAACAATAACTTCTATGTCGGCCAGCAGGCAACAATAAGAGCAGGATTCAATCCAAAGGTGTTTACTGTGTGGTTTGGCAGCATTGCTCCTGGTTTTTTCGCGTGGAGTGTTCCTGAAAATGCAGAAATTTCAAGGATTGGGCTTGCCACGACAAATGACAAGGACTGCGCAGGCTGCTTCCAGCGCCTTATGAAAATGGCAGGAGGGGAAATCATTGCAAGGCAGGCAGCCCCAATCCCAATATACAACCACAGGCGTGTTGTGGAAAAAGGCAATACCTTCCTTGTCGGCGATGCAGCAGGCTTTGTCAAGGACACAACAGGCGGGGGGATAATCACTGGAATGCTCTCAAGCAAAACGCTTGCAGAAAGCATCATCAAAGGCACAAGCTACAGCAAGAGCCTGAAAAAGCTGAGGAAAGAATTATGGCTTCACTCAAAACTGCGAAGAATGCTCAACAAATTCTCTGACAATGACTATGCGCGCCTGATAAGATTGATGTCAGGCAGGCGCATAAAGAGTATATTATATACGCACCCAAGGGAGTATCCCTCAAGGTTCCTCCTGAAGCTTCTACTCGCAGAGCCACGATTGTTTTATTTCGCAAAATACCTGTTCGCATGATTTCTGCAGCAGTATCGAAATGTTTCTTGTTTAGCGCCGCGCCTGAACTCTTGATTCGGTTGTGCTAAGCCGACCGCGGTCTGTGACTGATTTGCAAGGGGGAGAGAGAAATCACCTGAGCATAGCTCAGGCGCGGTCGGCTTTCCCGCTTGACTCAACTTCACCGTTCCCACGAAAGCTTTTTAAGCCAACCGCATTCTGCGATGGCAGGGGGATAAAAATAATGCCTGGGGATGACGAGCTTTCAATTGATTTCGGCAAGCTGGGAGACTGGTTTAAGAGGAAGAAAAAAGAAGTAAAAGCGGAAACCAATCCTGAAGCAGAACCAAAGAACAAGTGTGACGTTTCTGAAAAGCACGCGGCAGCGCCTCATCCTGAGCACCCTCCTGCTGAAAAAAAGAGCGATGATGAAATCACTATCGACTTTTCAAAGATAGCAGAATGGTTCAAAAAGAAACCTGCTGAGGCGCACGAACCGGCAAAAGAAGATCTCAGCATTGATTTCAGCAAAGTATGGAACTGGATAAAGGCACATCCTGTCCTGGTCATCCTTGCAATACTGCTGATAATGCAGTTCGTGCCAAACCGCATAGTGCTTGGCGGCAAGGACTTTTTTATGCCATGGGGCGGCATGGCAATGCGCCTCAGGCCAGAGGGCTTGCCTATGGCAGAGGGATGGGCAAACAATCATGTCACAACGCTCCTCAAGAACCAGTTGTCAACCGCAATAAACCAGCAATATCCCAACCTTCCTGACGAGCGCAGGAACAAGCTTATTGAGGATGAATGGCAGAAGGTGTACAAGGAGCAGAAGGCGCAGATTGACCAGCAGGTGCAGGCAGTTGCGCAGCAGATAAGGTCTTTCTGGCAGTATGATGCTGATGGAAGGACTTACACTTACATGCCTGACATTGACCCTTACACTTATTTGCGCTATGCAAGAAACATGATTGAAAAGGGGCACATCTGGGACGAGTTGCGCAATGGGGTGCCTTTTGACAACCACATGACAGCACCATTGGGTGGCGAATTGACAATCGAGCTGCAGCCTTATGTTCTTGCCTGGCAGTACAGGATAATGAAAATCTTCAATCCAAAAATCACTCTGATGCAGGCAGCAACTTATTTCCCCATAATTTTCATTTTGCTCGCGCTTATTCCTGCCTTTTTTGTTGGCAGGAAGTTTGCTGGAATGCCTGGCGGGGTAATCACTGCCACAATGGTTGCGATAATGCCTGCAATAATAGTCCGCACTGGCTGGGGGCATGCTGACACAGACGCTTACAATATTTTCTTCCCGTTGCTTTTAACGTGGCTTTACATCATTATGATTGATGCAGAGAGCTGGAAAAAGATGGTTGGTTTTGGTATCCTTACAGGCTTTGTTACCGGCTTGTATGCCTTTGCCTGGCGTGGCGGCTGGTGGTACGTGTTTGACTTCCTTGTCGGTTCTTTCGCAATCCTGGTAGCGAGCGAAATTTTCAGGAACATAAAACAGCCCCAAAAGCTTGTTGAAATCATCAGGAAGCGCGCAATCCTTGCAGTTTCCTATCTTGCTTCATCTGCGCTTTTCGTCAGCTGGCTGATGACGCCATGGGACTTTTTCATTGCACCATTGCAGCCATTGCGGTTTACGGTCATCAAGGCGGCAGCTCATCCGTCATTGTGGCCTAACGTGTACACGACTGTTGCAGAGCTTAACCCGACAAACATTGCAGGAGTCGTTGGTTCTGTTGGTGGCTGGGCTTATTTCTGGATTGCTGTTGCAGGAATTGCAATGCTGCTGTTCCGCAGGGAAGCAGGCGCTTGGAAGCTTGACCTCAAGTACGCACCCTTGTTCACTTTGTGGTTTATTGCAACAATGTATGCGAGCACAAAAGGAGTCAGGTTTACGCTTTTGCTTGCCCCTGCGTTCGCTGTTGTGTTCGGCATTGCGCTTGGCAGGATTTACAATTGGGCTGTGCGTGTCAGCGTGAAAGACATGCATTTGAACTCAAAGGTCGCGCATGTCGTGATGATTTTGCTCATTGCATTTGTGCTTTCCAGCCAGGCGCGAACTGCATATGCTTCTGCAGGAAGCGACATTCCAATAATGAATGATGCATGGTGGAATGCGCTGACTGCAATAAAGGCAGACTCAAAAGAAAACGCGATTATCAATTCCTGGTGGGATTTCGGCCACCACTTCAAGTACGTTGCTGACCGACCTGTTACTTTTGACGGCGCCTCGCAGAACACCCCAATGGCGCACTGGATTGGAAGGGTTCTTGCAACGAGCAATGAAACAGAAGCGATTGGAATACTACGAATGCTTGACTGCGGCTCAAATTCTGCATTCGACGTGATTAATGCGCAGCTTCAGGACCCTGTGAAGTCAGTCAAGCTGATTTACAGGATTATTGGCGTTGACCGCAAGGCAGCTCTCGCAGTACTTGCAAGGGAAGGCATTAATGAGCAGGAAAAAGTCCTGAAATACACGCACTGCGAGCCGCCAGAGGACTATTTCATTGCTTCAGAGGACATGATTGGCAAGTCAGGAGTGTGGAGCCACTTTGGGTTCTGGAACTTTGAGCGCGCAAAGCTCTGGATTGTGCTTAGGAACCAGCCGGAGGAAACAGCAGTTCAGACAATGATGAATGAATGGAATTACACGCGCGACGAGGCAGAGCAGTTATATTTGAGCGCTGGCGGTCTTGCCAACGAGAATGACGCAAATGCGTGGATTTCGCCATGGCTTGGCATTCTTGGCGAGGCAGCTGACTGCAGTGTCCAGCAAGGGGTCATTATTTGCGCAAACGGGTTTGCATTCAACGCGTCCGGCAATGACGCGATTGTAAGGACAGGACAAGGTATTGGAAAGCCACAGGTCATAATCCAGCCGACACAGGATGGCGGTTTCTCAGAAATCAAGTTCAATGACTCAAACATTGGAATTGGTGTAATGCTTTACAGGACAGGTGCTGAAAGCTACAAGTCATACTTTGCATCTCCAGAGCTTCTAAAGAGCGTGTTTGCGCGCCTTTATTTCCTTGAGGGGCACGGCCTTGAGCACTTCAATGAGTTCAACAGGCAGCGCCAGCTTACAGGCGGCGAAATCGTGACTTACAAGATTGATTGGACAGGCGCAGAAAAGCCAAAAGTATACAGCGGTCTTGAGGCGGCAAAACAGGCAGAAAAGCCAAAGGATGCTGGTGCAAAGACGGGCGACACGGTCAGCGTTTATTACACAGGCGCTTTGCTGAACGGCACCGTCTTTGACAGCAGCATCAAGGACTGGAAGAAAAAGAACATCACAATTGACTCACCATTTGACGAGTACGAGCTTAATGCGCCCTTGACTTTTAAGCTTGGTGCCGGGCAAGTGATTGCAGGATTTGACGCAGGAGTTAGAGGAATGGAAGTTGGAGAGGAGCAGGTTGTCCAGATTCCGCCAAATGCGGCATACGGTCTTGACCCAAAAGCCCACTATCTCGGCAATCAAACATTAAGGTTCAGGATACGCCTTGTATCAATAGAATCAGCAAACGAAAGCGAATAAAAATAAACAACTAATAAAGGACTCCTTACAGTCACAACATCAATTTTCAATGAAGTTCTTATCCACAACCTTAATAAACCAACTGAAACTCGTTTTCGTTCATGGGGAACAAGGTTTTTGTCGTCATTGCGGCTTTTAATGAGGAGCATTCTGTGCCAAAAGTCATCAAGGAACTCCGCAGGGCAGGCTATAATAACGTTGTTGTGGTTGATGACGGCAGCAGGGACAAGACTTTTGAAGCCGCCCTGGATGCAGGTGCAACAGTCCTCCAGCACGTGGTAAACAGGGGCCAGGGTGCTGCATTGCAGACAGGAATTGATTTTGCGCTTGAGCAAGGGGCAGACATCATTGTGACTTTTGATGCCGACGGCCAGCACAGGGTTGAGGATTTGCCCGCAATGATAAGGCCTGTTGCCCGGGGAAAAGTTGACGTGACCTTTGGCTCCCGCTTCCTCACAAAACAATCCAAGAAAAACGTGCCATTGCTCCGCAGGATTTATCTCAAGGTCGGCATACTTGTGCTTTTGCTTTTCTATGGCGTCAGGATGAGTGACGCGCACAACGGCTTCCGCGCACTTTCAAGGGAGGCTGCGAAAAAAATCAGGATAACAGCAGACAGGATGGCTCACGCGTCGGAGATCGTTGAAGAAGTTCACAGGCTTAATCTCAGATACAAAGAAGTGCCTGTCATTATCCGCTACACAGAGGAAACATTGAAAAAGGGCCATGGCTCATTCCGCGAAGGCTGCCGAATACTTTACACGATGATTATCAAAAAGTTTTTGCTGAGGTGAAAAAATGGAGATTTCGGTTTTGCAGGTTGTTGTTGTCGTTTTCGCACTGTTCGCGTGGAGCAGGGCAATGCTCAGGCTCAAGGACAGAAAAATATCAGTCGGTGAGTTCATCTTCTGGTCAATAATCTGGATTGCTGTCATTGTGACATCCCTTTTGCCCCAGACTGCAAACGCTGCCTCAAGGTTTTTTGGCATAAGTAGGCCGATTGACCTTGCTGTCTACATCAGCATCCTGCTTTTGTTCTACTTGGTGTTCAGGATTTATGTGAAGCAGGACCAGCTCGAGCAGGAAATAACAAAGCTGGTGAGGGAGATTGCGGTAAGATTGCCAAAAAAGAAATGAAAATCAGCATTTTCCGCTGGATTGACAGGATTTTCGGCACTTTGTTAATCATCCCCATCTGGCTTTTTTCGCTGCCATTCCCAAAGGCAAAGCTGAAGCCTGAAAAAATCCTTGTGATAAAGCTCTGGGCAATGGGTGAAAGCATCCTGACACTGCCGTTAATTCAGGCAATAAAGAAAAAATACCCAAGGGCGTCAATCAGTGTTTTGTGCAGGAAAAGGGTGACGGCTGTTTATTCAGGCCAGAAATTCATAAGCGAAATCATAAGCGCAGAGCCTTTTTCCTGGATTTTCCTCATTCCAAAGCTGAGGAAGTACAATATTGCAATTGACTGCGAGCCGTACTTGAACATTTCCGCATTGTTTGCGTGGTGGCTTGGAAAGCGCAGGATTGGATTCTCGCACGGCATAAGAAAACTGCTTTACACTGACAGGATAAAGTACAATGACGAACAGCACATCACCCTCACTTACATGGACATGGGTGCGCCGTTGTCAGTTTCAGGAAAGCCAGAGCGCCTTGTTCCGATCGCGACAACAGCAAAGGATGCAAAAAAGGTTGACACTCTCTTTAAGGAATGGGGCATAAAGAAGTCAGACAAGGTTGTGTGCATTGCGCCAGGCGTTGCCGAGTCATCAAGGAGCAGGATATGGCCTCCAAAGAAGTTTGCAAAAGTCGCTGATGCGCTCGTGAAGGAATTTCTTGCAAAAATCATAATCAGCGGAACAAAAGGCGAGCGGGCTTTTGCAGACGAAATTGCGAAAAGCATGCAGTACACCCCAATAATCGCAGCAGGAGAGACAAACGTCAAGGAATTCGCAGAAATGCTCAAGCGCTGCTCCTTGACAATTGGCAATGATTCGGGGCCGATGCACCTTTCTGCCGCGATGGGCACTAAAACAATCGGCCTTTTCTGCCCAAACACGCCTGTCAGGTGGGCTCCTTATGGCCCTGGAAATGATTTTGTTTACAAGCCAGTGCTTCCAAAGCCATGCATCAACACCCACCTCGGACAAATGCCTGAGTGCAAAACCCACAAGCACATGAGCCTGATAACGAGCAGGGACGTTATTGAAAAAGCAAGGAGGCTGCTCCATGCAGGACATTATTAAAAAGCAAATACAGGACTCAATCACGGCAAAGCAGGAAGTGCTGGCAAAGCTTGTTCCAGAAATAGAAAAGACAGCAAGCACAATCATCAACGCCCTTAAAAATGGCAATAAATTGCTTGTTTGCGGCAATGGCGGAAGTGCTGCTGATGCCCAGCATCTTGCAGGGGAGCTTATTGTGCGGTTTGAGACAGAACGCAAGTCCCTTCCTGCAATTGCACTCACAACAGACACGTCAATCCTTACAGCAGCAGGCAATGATTATGGCTTTGACTCAATATTCTCAAGGCAGGTCGAAGCATTGGGCAACAAGGGAGACGTCCTGATAGCTATTTCCACTTCAGGAAATTCCCCAAACATCCTCAAAGCAATTGAGGCGGCAAAAAGCAAGGGAATGGAAGTCATTGGCCTGACAGGCAGGGACGGCGGAAAGATGTCATCCCTCCCGGTCCAGAACATAATCATTCCCTCAAACACAACGGCAAGGATTCAGGAATGCCACATACTCATAATCCACACGTGGTGCAAGCTTATAGACCATGCATTTGCGAAATAGGATTATTTCTGCAGTGCAAGATATTCCTTGAGGCTGACGTTGTTAGAACCGATTATTCCGTCGTGCGCGTCAGGAACAAATGCCTCTGAGAGCACGAGCTTTTCTGCATCAACTGCCTGCAGTTTTCCATCAATGAATGTGAAAACCTCTCCGTTTGGCCTGTTGTTTTCAAGCTTCAAAAGGTAAAGTGGAAGTGGGGTCCATGTAGACATTCAGCACCCCTTTCTCAAATCTTTCCTCAGCATGCCGCAGGTGGGCTGCATTTTTGCTCAATTCTGTTTCTGCCTGTGAGAGCCCTGCAAGGCTTTCAAGATCAACCCGAACAGACAATGGAAATACAAGCTGGGCACCGTTAACATTCGCGTGGTAATAGATATCCGAATTGAAAACCCGTTTCCCGCTTATGAAAACTGTGCGGAAGTCTGTGGTATGCAATCCTCTTAAGCCCTCAATGAGACTGAATGCGTTTCCATCCTCGTATTCTGCAACTTTTTTGTAAGGCTATGGCAGTTTATCAGTGTAAAATTGTCCTGAAAGGAACTTGCCTGTCCAGGTCATTGGCAAAAACTCCTCTGATATCTCATTGAGCAGGGAATCAAGGGGGTTTGCAAGGAATTTAGCAGAAACATACCCAGAAAGAAGCTTTGCTACCTTGTCAGAAAAGCCTTCTGACTTCCTTATCTGCCCGACTGCAACAAGATACTCCTCATCGTTGTGCCCGAGGACCATATAAGCAGAAACTCCAAGGTTTGCGAACAAATGCCCTTGAGGGCTGTCAATTTCCTGCCGGACAACTTCAACAGGCACCGGCTTTCTGTATGAGCCCATTGTCCTGAAGTCTATCTCAGGGGCCTTCTGGCTCGACAAAAACTTTATCAGACCCTCTCCGGACTCGCACCTGCCTTGTCCTGAAGTCAGCAGGGTTTTTTGTCATCAGTATCCGGCTTTCAAGTCCTGTTTCTTCTGCCATGACAAAAAATTACAAGAGGTGGCTTTATAAAATTCAGGACAGAATATTCAAATCCATAAACCTTTTAAATGCCCTCCAATGGTTTGTTCTATGACAATGGGAAAGGTTGTGTCGCAGCAGGAAATCGCAAGGATTTCCGAGGAATTGAAAAAGGCAGGAAAAAAAATAGTCACCACAAACGGCGTGTTTGACATCTTTCACGTTGGGCACGCACACTCGCTTAAGTCAGCAAAGGAGCACGGCGACATACTCATTGTGGGCGTGAACTCTGACAGTTCTGTGAAGAAATACAAGGGAGACAAGCGCCCGATAATCAACCAGAATGAGCGCGCAGCACTTCTTGCAGAGCTTTCCTGCGTTGATTACGTGGTTATTTTTGATGAGACAGACCCAAGGGCTTTCCTTGAAATCGTGAAGCCGAACATTCACGTGAAATCAGGCGACTGGACTCCTGAAAAAATGATTGAGACAGAGACAGTAAGGAAGAACGGCGGAGAGGTCAAGATTGTCCCGTTTGTCGGAACATTCTCCACCACGAACATAATAAAGAAGATTTGTGATGTTTATGGACAAAACCCTGATTGAAAAGTTTAATGAGAAGACAATTCTTGTCCTTGGCGATGTTATGCTTGACAGGTACATTTGGGGCAAAGTGAGCAGGATTTCGCCAGAAGCGCCAGTGCCTGTTGTTGAGGTGCAGAACGAAACCTATGTGCCAGGAGGGGCTGCGAACACCTCAAACAACATTGTTGCGCTTGGCGGAAAGGCATTCCTTATAGGAATGGTTGGCGATGACGCTCACAAGGAGATTCTCATAAAGGAGCTTGAGCAGCGTGGAATAACGTCTCAATTGGTGCTTGACAATCGCCCGACAACAACAAAAATCAGGGTTATGGGCCAAAAACAGCAGTTGGTGCGCATTGATTATGAGCACAAGCATCCTATTGATAGTGAGGCAGGCAAAAAAATCCTTGAATTGCTGAAAGAAATCCCTTCGGATGCAATAATAATTTCTGATTACGCAAAGGGAATAATCACCCAGCAATTGTACGACGGCATAATCGCCCTGGCTGTTGAGCTGAAAATTCCTGTCTTTGTTGATGCCAAGCCAAGGAGGACTATAAATTATGCGGGCGCCACTGTGATTAAGACAAACCACAAGGAGGCGTGCGAGCTTGCGGGTGTTGAAGAGCACAATGGCGACGGCATAGATGAGATTGGCAAAAAGCTTGTTCAGGAGCTGAAGTCGCACGTTGTAATAACAAGGGGAGAAAAGGGAGTGAGTGTTTTCAGCGCAGACGGCAAAGTCACTAACGTTCCAACTGTTGCAAAGCAGGTTTTTGACGTTACAGGCGCTGGCGATACTTTCCTTGCGGCATTTGCCCTTTCATACGTCTGCGGGGCAAGCCTTGAGGATTCTGCAATGCTGGCAAACAGGGCTGCAGGAATCAAGGTTGGAAAGATAGGCACGGCAAGCGTGAGCGCAGACGAATTAAGGCAGGATTTGCAATGATAAGGCAGATAGTGAAGACAATTGCTGTCACAAAAAAGCAGGCATTCAACATAAGGCCGACAAGGATTTGCATTTTCAAGGTTGGGGCGATTGGCGATGTTTTGATGTCAACTCCGATGGTGCATGCTTTGCGCCAGCTCTACCCAAAGGCAAGGATTGATTACTGGACAGGACAATGGTCTGCCCAAGTGCTTCAGGGCAACAGGGACCTTGACAGCGTGATCGCTTTTGATGATGCGACCTTCTTCAAGAAGCGCGTTGACATGGTAATCAAGCTTGCAAGACAGATTGCAGCTCAGCGCTATGATGCAATGTTTATTCTTGACAAGCATTGGAGTCTTGGCACTTTTGGCAGGTTGTGCAATGTTCCTGTCAGGATTGGGTTTGACCGTAATGGTGAGGGCTTTGCGCACACAATAACAGTTCCCTATGGTGCTGTAAAGCACGAGGTTGATTATTATCTGGAGCTTGCGTACAAGGCAAATGCCAAAAAAGTGAGGCAGCCAAAGCTTGAGTTTGAACTCAGCCGGCAGGATAAGAATTTTGCAGAGCGGTTCTTTAAGCAGCACAATCTCAAGCCGAAAAAAACAATTTGCGTTGTTCCTGGCGGCGCAAAAAACCCCGGACAAAACATGCCCATAAGGCGCTGGCCCACTGAATACTTTGCCATTGTTGCTCAGGCATTGGCAAAGAAGGATTGGCAAATATTGCTTGTTGGAAAGTCTCCTGGCGATGATGACACCCTGCAGGTTATGCTGCAGGCTGTTCCTGATGCTGTCAATGCCATTGGCAATTTCACGCTCCAGCAGTCAGGTGCCCTGATGAAAAAATGCAGGCTCGTAATATGCAATGATTCTGGACCAATGCACATTGCTGCCGCTGTCGGAACACCCACTGTTTCAATTTTTGGCGCCACAGACCCTCGCAGGAAAGCGCCAAGGGGCCCAAAGCATTTGTGGGTGTGGAATCCTGTTGACTGCGTAAGGGCAGAGGCATATGGCGAATACAATCAGCCCCATCTTGTTGAGAATATCCTGAAGGTGCAGCCAAAGCACGTGCTCAGGGCAGTGCACAGGCTGCTGAAAAAATGATTGACCTTTCCGAGAACAGCAAGTGGTGGGAGCGGTTTGCCCTTATTGCGCTTCTTGGCATGCTTTTGTGGATGGGTCCTGCAAACATCTGGGACAAGCAAATTGACCACGGTTATCCTTACGGGTTTTATGCGCAGGATGCTTTTATTTTCATGAGCTACCAGCCTTATCTTGCAGAGTCAGGAAGCTGGTCAAACCTTGCGCCTTATCTCTCACGCGGATACACAGATGTCATCCAGTCACAGCCGCCAGTCCTTGAAATCCTGAGTGTTTTGCTCGCCCAAGCAACTGGCTTTGGTTATTACACAACAACATACTTGATAGTAATGATTCTTGTTTTGCTTGCCGTGATTTGTTTTTATTTCCTCATCCGCACTTTTAACCCGAAAATTGCCTTGCTATCCATGCCTTTGAATGTTTTGCTTTTTTCAAACGTGTTCATTTCTGCATTTACTTGGGGAAACTGGCCTTTTTTTGCAGGCTCTTGCATGCTTGTTCTTTTTTTCTGGTGCCTTGCAAGGATTAAGGAGCGCTGGATTCCTGCTTTGGGTGCTTTGGCAATGGCTGCTGTTGCTTTTGGCCACACTTCAGAATACATTTTCATTGTCCCAATCCTTGGCCTCATGTTCCTTGTTGACATTGTGTCAAGGCAGTTTAACTGGGCAGAATGGAAGCGCATCATAGGAATGTGCACTGCCTCTGCAATACTGGCGGGTTACTACCTGATTATTTTTTTCAGCACGTTCTTTCACGGCTACGAGCCCCAGTACATGGCTCCTGATGTTGCAGGAATGAGCCTTTTTGTCAAGATAACAACTCCTGGAGTCTGGCTTGTTCTTGTCATGGCTGCAGGATTGCTTGTCGGATTGCTGATGCTCAAAAAGCACCGCGTCATCCAGATTGGCCTTATGATGTTCCTTATTGGCTTCACAAATTATATTGGCACAGGAAAGCGCGGTCTTGAAACAAGATACTTGTGGCCTGTTTATCTATGTGTTTTCATTGGCTTGTTGCTTTACGTAATCGGGACAAAAGTGGCAAAGCAATACCTTACTCTAAGGACCTGCGCGATTGTTGGCATTGTCCTCACTGCCCTGTTCGCAAACAATTATTATGCTGAAACAGGCGGTCCTGGAATCCTTTTCAAGGAGGGATGGAAGGGAATGGAGTGGGTTGCAAAGTCAACTCCCAAGAATGCTACCATTCTTTATGTTTACGGCGATGCTTATGGCCAGGCAGCGATTTTGTTCAACACTCAGAGAATTTCTGATGTCATTCTTGTTGATGATTTTGTCTCAATGGCCCAGTCAGGGCAGTTAAGGAGAAAAGTGCAGACAGAAAGCCTGTTTGACCACACAAATGCACTGCCTTACAGGAAGGGAATTTTTGATTTTGGCTTCCACTGGACAGAGGACAATGTTCAGGCGCGCGGAGAAATGGACTTGTGCAGCTTTGACTATTACGCGTTTGATAAGGTCAGCAGGATTCAGGGCGCAGCGCAGTTCAACCAGGTTATTGCAAGCCATTTTGTGACAAAGGCAAACTTCACAAAAGCGTACGAAAACGAGGGGGTAATCATCCTTAAGAATCCCAATCCTGGAGGTGACTGCATTGGCAACTCAACAGCAGTTCAGCCTTAAGCAGGACTTTGCCTGGATAATCGCAGCAACAATAATCATAGGCATAATGCTGAAAATCCTTTTCCCGCTCTCAGGCATTGCTGAAATAGCCAAGCTCATCGGCGGCGTATTCTGGCTTTTCACAATTCCTGGCTGGTTATTGATGATTCCGTGGCGGAATGAAATCGAGCTTAAGGAGCGCATTGTTGTTGGAATGCTTGCTGCAGCAGGCTTGTTCGCGATTGCGAGCTATTATTTTGGAATTGCAGGGCTTCACGTAAGATACCACACTTTGCTTTTCCCAATTCTTGTAATTGTTATTTCAGCAATCATATTCTACAGCAAAAGATTTATGAAGCGCGCGCAAGCTTCGCACTAAGATGGTAACAAAACAGGGATTGCACGCTGCAGAAGTTGAGGCGATTACAAAAAGCTGCCCAATGGAATACTTGTGCAGCCATCCTTTTTTCCTGATAAGGTGGATTGAAAAAAGCCGCAGGGAGCTTCTTGCAAGGACAATCGCGCCAAAAACCGGTGAAATAATCGCAGACGTTGGGTGCGAGCGCGGCCATTTGCTTTCTTTGCTTAACAAGCGCTGCCCTGGCTTGCAAAAGCTTTATGGCATTGACCTCTCTCGGCACGCATTGGGCGAGGCAAAAAGGGCTGCTGAGTGGGAAAAATGGGCTTCCAAGTGCGAGCTCATTCACGGCGATGCGTGCAACATTCCCCTTCCTGACAATAGTGTTGATGTCGCAATCTCATCAAACGTGCTTGAGCACTTGCATGACCCTCAAAAGGGCTTTGATGAGCTTGTCAGGATTACAAAGCCGCATGGAAGAATCATACTCAATCTTCCGAATGAAAAGCGAATTATTGCGCTAAAGAAAATGTTCTTCAGGCTCGGCTTCAGGAGGCTTTTGGGCAACCTCACACTGATAACTCCTGGTCACTTGCATTATCCTGACAAGAACTTTGTAAGAAAGCTGTGCAAAGGAAAGGGAATAATCAAAAAAATGTTCCTGGGGCCAAAGATTTCTTTGCTCGGGCTTTACATTTATGCTGTTATTGAGCCAAAGAAGTAGATTTTCTCCTCCTAAACCAGACAATGAAAGGGATTCCTGTTGCAATCAATACTGCAATAAGCACAGTTATTGTTGTCAGCCGGATATTGAGGAACAAGTTCATGAAGTACAATAGCACAGGCACTGTTATTGCTCCTGCAAAGAACCCAAAAATCACTCTTTCAACAGGCTCAAGGTCAAGCAACAGCATAAGAGTGTAGCCAGGCAGGAAGAAATACAGGAGTATTGCCAGCGCAAGGCTCAGCCACGTTAATATGCTTGCAGGTGTCATTATCCCTGCAATGAGTGCTGCAGCAAAAACTACTGCAACAACAATGCCAAATGTCCTGCATTCTTCTGGCAGCTTCATTTCGCGACCTCCAGGACTGCAAACTGGTCATTCTTCCACACAATCTTGTGCCCGCGATTGGCTGATTCGTTAAGGAAGTATGCCATGCATGGGTCAACCTGCGTGCCTTTGTACTGCAAAACAACATAATCAACAGCTGACAATGGCAGTTCCTGCCTGAAGCTGTTTACCGGAATTTTTGTGCCTGGCTGGTATAGTGTTCTGAATGGGAAATTCAGCAGTCCTGCCCTAATGGGGTATTCCTGCGTGTTATTGGGGCCTGTTGTCCTTACAGAAAATGCACTACCCCATTCGCTCGCATAAGTTTCAGGATACTGCATATTGCACAGCGAAATTATGTTTTTTTGCGTGTGACCAAGCCCAAAATCACCCTTTAAAGGCACTCTTTCTGCAAGCATTTCAAACTCGTGCTCAAACCCAGACAGGTAGAAAACCCTTGCATCCGCAGGCGTGTTTTCACTGACCCATTCCAGTGCCTGCCATCTTTGTGGTGTTGCCATCGCGCTGCCAGCAATCCCTTTTAGCTGTGCAAAGGTGGGCGAGAATGACAGGAACAATATCACTGCCACGATTGCGAGGTCTATCCACCTGAATGCGTTCTCGCTGATCTTGGATTTGAGCAGCCTTGACAATGCGTAAATGCCTGCTGCAGGAATGAGCGCGAGCAAAGGATAGGCATTGTAGTACTGCCTCATTGTTCGCGAGCCGTCAACGCCAATGACAAAGCTTAGGCTTATCCCAACCATCATAAGAATGAAGACAAGCAGTGTTGTTTGTGCAGGAGTTGCCTTTCTTTGGACCAGGCGCAATGCAAGCACCAGGCCTCCAATGACTGCAAGGCCGATAAGCACCCATCCGATTTCAGGCATTGGGAAATAGTCTGGTATTGGGTTTCCTGCGAGCAAGGTTCCTGCAATGTTTTCTCCTGTGAGACGAAGCAGTTTTAGGAGCAAGTACTGGTAAAGCCCGAATATTCCTGCAGAAGCGCTCATCACAACCCAAGATAAAGGCAGCCATTTCTTTCTCGTGCGCCACCACATTATTCCCATTGCTGCTGTAACGAACACATAAATGTAAGCGCACTCTATCGGCCCGTGAATCATTAGTTGCACAGCAAGCGCAGCTCCTGCAAGTGCAGAGGCAAGCCAGGACTTCTTGTCATAAACATACATCAGCATCAGAAGTATGAATGGCACGAATGCAAATGCCTCAAGTGATGTTGTGAATCCTATTGTGTACTGGAAAAGCCAGTCAGATGTTGCAGGAATCAATGCGATTGCAAGCGCGAACAATGCCATTGAGGGATTGAAATGCCTGCGGGCAAGCGCATAAACCCCCAAGCACATGAAAATCTGGAAAAGCGCAGCAATAATTGCAAAAACATTGTAAACAGGCGCTTTTGTGAGCATTGCAACTGTTGCTGGAATGCTGTATGACAGTGGCGGGTCTGCGAGCACTGCATCAGTAATTCCCATTGCCCTGTATGGCGCATATACCTTGTGCTGTCCTGTGTCATGCACTGCCTTTGACATCAACGGATGGTAATAATTGTCATAAGTCAGGCTTATCGGCACGACATTGCTGTCAAGGTTCTGCACAAAAGGGAAAACCATCAGCGCAAAAGCAGCAATGCTAAGCACGACAACAGCAATAATCTCCCATGGCTCCATCCCCCTCATAATCAAGAAGACCGAATGAGTGTTTAAAAATCTTTCTTGCATAAGGTTTTTAAAGCGCCTGCTGATGCTTTCGTCGGGGGAAACAATGCTAGACCCGAAAAAGGCAGAAGACTACCAGAGGTTCAGGCTTCCTAACAGCTCGTTCCATAAGGCAAAGTATGACAGGATAATGCGTGCTGTCAGGAACAGGAAGCAATTAAGTGTCCTTGAGCTTGGATGCGGGACAGGAGTTTACACGCGCTTTCTTCTTAGGGATTTTGCAAGGGTCACTGCCGTTGACAATGACCCGCGAATGGTCAGGGAGGCAAAAACAATTTTTCCCAAAGCAAAGATAGTGAATGCTGATGCAGGATTCCTGCCTTTCAGGAATAATTCATTTGATGTTGTTTTTGGAGTAAGCGTCATTCATCACATTCCGGACCGCAATGCTGTTTTCAGTGAGGCTGCAAGAGTGCTTAAGAAAGGCGGGCTTGCAGTATTCTGCGAGCCAAACTTGTGGAATCCAATGACTGCAATGGTCCAGCTTAGGTATTGCGAGGCAGGGCTTACGAGATCCAAATTGCGCAGGTATGCTGAAAAAGCAGGGCTTCGGGTTATTGACATTGGCACAACCCTTTTGCGCTCGCCAAGAATAAGCAAAATTACAGACAGTATTCCTGGCTGGAGAAGTGTGGAGCGCGCTGCAGAAAAGGCAAACTTGGGCGTTTCAACATTTGTTGTGGCTAAAAAATGAATGAGGAAAAGCCAACTTTGGAAAATGTAAAGGGGCATTTTGAAAAGATTGCAGGCGAGTATGATTTTCACAAGAGGCGCGCGTGGTATTATTATGACTGGCTGAAAAAAATCTGCAAAAAGCACATTCCGCTCACAAGCCAGAAAAGGATTCTTGAGCTCGGCTGCGGAACAGGCGATGTGCTCGCATTCCTGAACCCCAAATACGGCCTTGGGATTGACATCAGCAAGAACATGATTGCTTTGGCAAGGAAAAAGCACCGCAAAAAGAGCCTAAGATTTGAGACAGGGGCAGGAGAAACACTCAAGCTGAAAGAAAAATTCGACATAATACTCATGCCTGACGTGATTGAGCACCTTGCAGACCACAAAAAGACATTTGAGCAGTTGCACAAAGCCTGCGACAACAACACTCGCGTCATAATCACCATGATTAATCCGTTGTGGGAGCCTGTGTTTATGATATGGGAAATGCTGGGCTGGAAGATGCCAGAAGGACCCCACACAAGGGTGACTTTCAGAAAGCTCAAAAAAATTCTCAGGACAACAGGATTCCGTGTGTCAAGGCGCAGCTTCTATGTTATCCTTCCGCTTTACTTCAAGTACATCAGCAATCCTGTTAATTACGTCTTCAACCGTATCCCATTAGTTAGGCGTGTAGGGCTGATTGAAGTAATTGAGGCAAGGAAGGTGTAAGATGAACGCAAGACAATTCCTGCTGAGGAATAAATGGCTGTTGGGAATTATCCTTGTTGCGGCAATTTTGTCTCTAAGCAATCTTGGAAGCCGCAATTTCTGGGGTGATGAAGTCCACCTGCTCAACCTTGGGAAAAGCATTCCCCGTTACGGCATCCCTGTTGTTGACAACAGCCTGAGGCAGATTGAGGTTACTTACGAAGTTGACGATCTTAAAGGAACTGTTTACAATGAAAGAGTGGATTATGGCATTGCAATCGGCGACAAGGTGATTTACACACTTCACCCATGGCTGACAAGCTATATTGCCGCAATTCCAATTGCAATATTTGGTCCTTACAACGAGTTTTTCATCAGGCTTCCATTTGTCCTTATCGGCTTGCTCGCAATTCCTGTTATTTATTCTCTTGCAAGGCGCATCAGCAACAAGAAGCGCATTGCAATCCTCTCTGCCTTGTTATTGGCAGGTTCTGTTGTTTACCTGCTTGCCTTGAGAAATGCAAACTATTATGGGCTTATCCTGTTTGCTGTTCCTGCCGCCCTGCTCTGCTATCTCAAGACTCTTAACAAGGAAAAAAATGCTTGGTGGCAGTTTGCGCTTGCCGGAGCAATGCTTTTTCACAGCCAGTGGATTGCTTTCATAGGCACAATGCTCGGCATTGCAATTCACTTCCTGATTTTCAACAGAAACTTCAAATCCCTAAAGCTCGTGGCAAAGCCGATTGCGGTTATTTTTGTCCTGACTTTTCCATGGTTCTGGCTCACAGGGCAGTTCAGCAAGTCAAACGTCATAAGCACGCCAGTGCAATACTTTTTGTTGTTTTGCATCAGCTGTTATCATTTCATTTTATGGTTTGTGCCGTTGCTTTTTATCCTGTACGCAGCATGGCTTGTTATCAAAAGGCAGAGAAAGTGGCTTTTTAACAAGGATTATGCATTGCTTGGGCTTACAATTATTGCATCATTCCTTTTTGCCTCGCTTAACTATTATACTGGAACCCCAATCAGGTACTATTACGGGCTTCTTCCACTTGCCATGATTCTCAATGCGGCAATTATTGACAAGTTCTGGCAGCAGCTAAGCGAGTTCAGCAAGTCAAGACCTGTAAAACAACAATGGGTGTGGCAGAAGGCAGTTCCGATTTCGCTGGTTGTCATTCTTATTTGCACAAACCTTGTTCATGTTGTTCCTCTCCTGCCTTTCAGGCCGATAATAAAGCATTTTGCAGGCTCCCAAGATGTTCTTGGCACAGGCGGAGAGGCGCAGCAGGGCTTTGTGGCAAAATCCTTGAAGCCAAGGATAATGCTCGCAGAATACATTTATGAGATAACGCACAAAATCCAGACTCCAACAAGCGTGATAATTGATGCAATACTTCCTGTAAGCCCAAGAGGCAGGAATATTTTCGTGGCTGCAGGCGATGCCAATGCAATAGGGTATTATACCGGGCTGACTCCTGCCACAAACAACAATAATTATGCCACAAGAAATTATGACTGGATTGTCCTTCCATTTGCAGACAGCCGAAATGCTCAAATAGACCTTAATCAATACACGCGCATGCAGTTCCCTTACGCAACTGGCCGCTGGGGTGACACTGCGGACCCTGTGCACCATTTGTTCAAAGCGACACAAGGAAGCGGGTTTTACCTTTACGGGAGGACGTGAATGTACAAGACAAATATCTTGTTCCAGCCATTCCTGCTCATCATTGATACTATCGGCTATGTTTTCTTCTTCTGGCTCAAGTTCAGGAAACTGGGAGAACCGAAGCGCATACTGCTCATACGCCTTGAGCACGTTGGAGACGTGCTTATGACAACTCCTGCAATAAGGGCATTAAGAAAGCGCTTCCCCAAGGCAGGGATTGATGTTCTTGTGAGGGATTTTACAGCACCTATCCTGCAAAAAAACAAGAATGTAAGCAATGTGATTGTTTGGAATGCTCCTTGGCTTTCAAGTCTTGGAAAGCGCGAGTCATGGGCAAGCGTTAAGCAAATGATTCGCAAACTCAAGAAGAACAGGTATGATGTTGCGATTGACTTCCACGGCGACCCCAGAAACATTTTGTTCGCGAGTATGGTTGCAAAGTACAGGGTTGGCTTTGGATGCCGTGGATTTGGGTTTTTGCTCAACAAAACAGTCCCTTACAAGAACCACGTGATTGACCGCAATCTTGCGCTGGCAAAAGCACTAGGAGCCATCAGCAGTGACAGGACAATGGAACTTGCATTGACTTCTTCTGACGAAAAATTTGCAGAGTCTGCAATTAAAGGCATTTCAAAGCCTGTCATTATTTCTCCTGGTTCTGGAAAAAAGGAAAAGAACTGGCTTGAAGAGCGCTGGGCAGAGGTTGCTGACAGGCTTATTGAAGAAAAAGGCGCAACAATTGTCCTGACAGGCAGCAGGGGAGAAACAGAAATGGTCAAATCGCTCCAAAACAAGATTAGTCATCCTGAAAAAGTGCTGAACTTGTGCGGCAAAACATCCTTGTTCCAGCTTGCTGCAGTCATAAAGCACAGCAAATTACTGCTCAGCCCTGATTCAGGACCGGTGCATATTGCGCGCGCAATGAACACGCCATTGCTTGAGCTTTGCTTTGTTGACGACCCAAAGGAATGGGGTTATGATGAGCCAAAATTCCAGAACATAAAGCGCGACAAGCCAAAAGACATTTCTGTTGAGGATGTTCTGGATAAAATCAGGCAAATGAAGGTTCTCTAATGCCCTGGTGTGTGCTTCCATAAACCTGTTTTTGCCAGGAAAACATACCAGTAAAGATAGAAATTGTAAAGCGCTAGCTGGAATGCTATGCTCCTGTCTGCTTTTGTGAAGAGTGTGGCATGAAAAATGTAATAATACGCGCAGTAAAGGAAGAACCACAGGAATGCCTTGATGAAATACCATGGCGCAATCTTTGTAACAAGCTTTTTCTTTAGCATCTGGTCGGCATGTATCCTGACAATACGCAGTGTTCTTTTGAAGAACACGCGCAATGTGTTCCTCTCGCCTTCCTGGTTGTGAATCATTTTGTAATTTGTCCTGATTGTTTTTCCTTTCACTTTCAGAATTTCGTTTGGCAGTCCGCGAAAATTGTCAATTGCGCTCTTCCTGAACAGCACGGTTTTGTGGACTTTTGAGAAGAAGCCTTTTGTGAGGTTTGCATTTGCGTACTTGACAGGCCACAAAAAGCTGTAGGCATTGACATCATCGCGCTCAATCAGTTTTGGGATTGCCTTGCGCAATCGCAGTGTGAGCTGTTCGTCCTGGTCAATCCACAGAATCCATTCGCCTGTTGCTTTCGCAAAAGTGAAAGGCCTGTGCGGCTCTGCCTCGCCGACATAAGGCCTGATGAAAACCTTGCTTGTGTATTCTTTGCAAATCCTGATTGTCTTGTCAACACAGGGGCCGTCATGCACAACGACTATTTCATCAACAACGCCTTTGAGGCTTTCTAGGCAGCCGCGTATCTGCTTTTCGCCGTTCCATGCAACAATGCATGCAGAGAGCTTTGTCATGCAATAAAACCCGCTTTTTGCCTATTTAAGAGTTATGGATTTCCTGCTCGGAAGCTTTATAAAACAACCAGAACTCGGTCAAGCAATGGAAACAGTTATGTTTGTGCACGGCAAACTGCCAACCAAGAGCCTGCAGGAATGGGTTAAGAAGGATGCTCAGGTTGTGGCATTGGACATTGCCTCTTCTGCATTGCTTGAAAGTGAAGGAATAAGGCACAAGACAGCAAACGAGTATCCTGTTCCTGACAGCAACAAAAGGACTGTTGACTTCTTGAATGCTTGGTCATGCAAGCCGTTAATGAATGGCAAAAACGTCAAGGAAATAATGGAATATGAAGGCTTTTCGCTCTGGTGGTGCATGGAATACTGGCTCTATTACAGTTTTCTTTATCGTGATCCGTTGAACAAAATCATTGAGGCGATAGATGTTGTAAGCACAGTCCTAAAGTCAGAAAATCCAATGACTGTTGTTTTCATTGATGACAGCACTCTTTTCAGCAGGGTTATCCCTCTGCTTGCCGGAAAAAGGACAATTAAGCGTATTCCTTGCAGGCGCCCGATAAAGGAAACAATAAAAGAGCGCATTCGGCCGTGGGGGATACGCCATTTCTTTAAATGGCACACCTTTGCAAGAAACCTTATTTGGAAGCTTGAAAGAATTCGTGCAAATTACAAGCCTCAAAAGAGTGAGGGAAAGCGCATACTTGCAGTCTGCTCATACAATTGGAAAACAGTTGAGCACCCCTCGCTTCCTAATCCTGTTATTGGAGACCCTTATGTCACGCCGATTGTTGAGTACCTGAAGGACAGCACGATAACGTATGTTGATGCAACCCAGCGGGAATATAGGGGTTTCTCTGTGCTTAAGCAAAAGGCGCGCACAAACCAGAGGCACATACTGCTTGAGCAGTACGCAACCTTGGGCACTACAATAAAGGTCAAGAATGCATTGCGCAGGTTCAGGAACATTGCAAGGGCTCTTGAGGCCTCCCCGGAATTCAGGAAATCCTGGCTGTACGAAGGAATTGACCTTTGGCCCTTGTTTGCCGCACAATTCAGGTGTTATTTTGACAACCGCCTGGAGGGGCATTTGATTGATGTGGAATGTGCAAAACTTTTGCTTTTGCGCGAGCACCCTGACTTAGTCATTTATCCGTGCGAAGGCGGGGACTTGGCTTATGTTTTCTTCAAGCTTTGCGCTGGCCTTAAGATTCCCTGCATTGGCATCCAACATGGTACAATGAGCTACAGCCCGTTGACAGTGCACGCAAAGGAGGAAATTTGTAGGGGAAAGCCGGAGTGTCTGCCTCGCCCAACAAAACTGCTTGTTTACGGCTCATACTACAGGGATTTTCTTGTCAAAAACGGCCATTATCCTGCTGATGAAATTTCTATCATTGGCAACTTGCGTTATGACTATTTTGTGAATGCAAAAAGGATGTCAAAGAGCGCAATGATAGAGAAATATGGTCTTGACAGGTCAAGGCCAATTGTGCTCTATGCCGGCAACATTCTTCCATCACAGACAGAGTACGAGGAAATGACGCGTGCTGTCTTCCGGGCTGCAAAAGAGCTTGGAGTGTTCCTTGTTGTAAAGCAACACCCTGGCGAAACAAGCGATGCATTATACCACCGGCTTGCGAATGAAACCGGATTGAAGCCGTTCATAACAAAAAATGCCTCCACGCTTGAGCTTATTGCTGCGTGCGACCTGATAATTGGCGCAGAATCAACTCTTGATTATGAGGCCATGATTCTTGACAAGCCAGTTATCGTGGTCAATCTTGGCAACAGGCAGGACTTGTTGCCGTTTGTGAGAGAGGGAGCCGCTCTTGGTGTGTACAAAGTAGAGGATGTTCTTCCTGCATTAAGAAATGCGCTTTCTGACGAAAAAACAAAAGCGCATCTTGCGGAAGGAATGAAAAAGCTTGTTGAAGCCCATTGCTACAAGATTGATGGCAAAGCTGCAGAGCGTGCTGCTGAAATCATAAGGGGGCTGATCAAATGAAGCCCTGCCTTGTGTGCGGCTCAAAAGACAAGCGCTTTCTTTTTATGGGAAAAGACCGCCTGCATGGTGTTCCTGGCACTTTTCGTGTTGTAAAATGCAGGAAGTGTGGGCTTATAATGCTTGACCCCCAGCCAAGCCTGAATGAGTTAGCAAAATATTATCCTCAAGACTACCACGCACACGCAAGGTACAATCCTGGAAGCGCAAAAGAACGGTTTGCAATATATTTGTATAAGCTTTTCTTCCAAAAAGGGGGCAATCCGTTGCTTAAGCTTGTATTTTTGCCGTTCAAGCACCTTCTAAGGGGGGCAAAAATCATTCCAGGGGCAAAAATTCTTGATGTTGGCTGCGGAAACGGCGCTTTTCTTTACAAAATGCAGGCTGCCGGCATGGATGCTTATGGTGTTGAGATCTCAGCAAGAGGTGCAAAAGAAGCCCGGCGCCTTGGATTAAAGGTTAAGTGCGGAACTCTTGAGGGCCAGCATTATCCTTCTGCGTATTTTGACGTCATCACTTTGAACCATGTTCTTGAGCATGTCCCAGACCCTGTCAAGACACTAAAAGAACTTGGAAGAATATTGAAGCCTAACGGCACGCTGATTATTGCGGTTCCCAATTCACGCTCATTAGCCCGCGTAATTTTTGGCCGCTACTGGGCTTCGCTTGATGTCCCAAGGCATCTCATGACGCATAATCCAAGAACAATGCGGATTGCTGCAAAAAAAGCAGGATTGAGAGTGAAAAAAGTGCGGTTTGTCTCATTTCCATTCCAGTTCCAGGCATCCCTGTCATACTTATTGCACCCAAAAGCAAAAATTCCTCTTGACAAGACCTGGCTTGGCAAGAGCAAATTAGCTTACTGGCTTCTATTCCCCCTTGTTTACATTGTTGACCTGCTCCATATCGGTGATGTGATAGAGGTAACGCTTGCGCATTAGTGCGAAAGGATTTTAAACACACAAGGGCGGCAAACCAGCATGAAAAAAGTTTATGTTCATATAACAAAACAGATTGGGTTTTCTTATATCAGCAATATCCTCCTGTTCATCATCACGCCATTGCTCGTGATTCTTCTGACGCGCACTCTGACAGTAGCACAGTATGGCATTTATTCAATTCTTGCTGTTACAGTCAATGTTGCAGGGGTTTTGCTTGACCTGGGTCTTTCGCAGTACATAATGTCAAGGCTTGCCGGCGCTCATCCTGTGCAGAGGGCAAGAAGCTTTTTCACGCTATCCACTTTCCTGATGGTTTTCCTGCTCGCTGCGCTTGCTATTGTGCTCCTTACCCCGCTCCAGGGAATCATCCTCTCCTGGCTCCGCCTCACAGATTATGTTCCTGAGTTCAGGATTGCGCTTGCAATAATCCTCTGCATAACCCTGATAAGACTGTTCACGTCTTACCTGACTGCAAAAAAGCATCTTGTCCTTGTCAACTTGGTTTTTCTTATGAGCCAGGCACTTTGGGTGCTTTTGCTTATTGGAGTATTTGCAATAACCCGCGCAATCTCCCTCCTGTCCGTGATGACTTTGTGGTTTGTCGGGGTGCTCATAACGCTTCTTTTCTGCGGCATGCTTATGCGCAGGGAATTCACGCACACTCATTCAATGAGCACCTGGAAGCAGGATGTGGTTTACGAGGGGCTTTTGTTCAGCCTTCCGCTCTTGTTTTTCATCGCAAGCTCCTGGGCAATTGAAGTCGGAAACAGGTACCTCCTGAACAGCATTCTGGGCAGTGAGGCAGTTGCATTGTTCACTCTTGTTTATTCCCTTCTTGGCGTTGTCGCTTCACTTGGCACGATTGTATCCCAGACTTTCTTCCCTTACATTGCTGCTGCGTGGAACCAGCGCAAGAACTACAAGGTTTACCTTAACGCCTCAATCAAGTACTCTCTTATAGTCGTTATCCCCGCAATAGTGGGATTCCTCGCGATGCGTGAGCAGATTGTGACCCTTGTTTCAGGCGACAAATATCTTGAGGCGGCAAACATCATTCCCGGTCTGCTGCTGTACCCACTCCTTGCCCTGCTAAATTACATCCTTTACCAAATGCTGCTTTTGCGCCGCCGCACTGTGCTCATAGGCGCAGCATACGTCATCGGCGCAATAATCAATATCGGGCTTAACCTGTTCCTTATCCCGCGTTTCCATATGACCGGCGCTGCCATTGCCACAGTAATCAGCTATGCGTTTGTCTTTGTGGTGCTCGCAGTGGATGCAAGGAAGTCGTTAAGGATAAACAACAGCTTTATCAAGATTGGCAGGACAATTGCAGCAGCTGTAATCATGGGCATTGCGGTATGGCTGGTGCATCCTTCATCAGCCCTGGCCAAGATTGCAACAATGGCAGGAGGGGCTGTATTGTACTTTCTGCTGCTGTTTTTGTTCAGGACTTTCTCCGGAAAAGAGCTTGAACTTGTTGGCAGCGTGCTTCCGGGACCATTCAGGAAGCTTCTCCTAGAGCTGTCAAGTTAACGTTGTATTTATATACCTCTCGTCCATAAGATTTATATACGGTCCTTCTGTGCAAAAGGATATGGGGGAACCCTGCATTTATTGCGGAAGCGAGGACACTGTCTTCAGCGGAAAGCGGCGCACAAATACTGGCGTAAAGCAGCTTGTGAGATGCAATGCGTGCCAACGGATATTTACCGCAGATGAGCACATGCGCATGCGCTATCACCCAGATATTGTCCGTTTAGCAGTTGCATTAGGCAAGCAGGGCAGGTCGCTTGCTGAAATCCAGTCACAGCTTGATTCTCAATACGGTAAAAAGGTTTCGAGGTGGTCTATCTTGCAATGGTTGAAAAAACATGCAGAAATAAACAAACAAGCAAAAAAATCAGAAGCGGAGGAAAGGAAAAGGCTTCTTGAGCTTTTCAAGAACAAGGTTATTCTAATCACTGGCGGCACCGGCTCGCTTGGCAAGGAGCTCGTTAAGGAGCTTCTCAGCTACCAGCCACGCGTTGTAAGGATATTTGACCTTGATGAGACAGAGCATTTTGAGATGGAGCGTGACTTTGAGCTTGAAATGCCCTGGGTAATCAAGCAGGACTTGGTGCGCTTCCTTGTGGGAGACATTAAAGACAAGGACAGAATAATGCGTGCAATGGAAAAGGTCGATATCGTCTTCCACCTTGCCGCGCTAAAGCACGTGGCTTCGTGTGAGTACAACCCATTTGAAGCTGTCAAGACAAATGTCCTTGGCACCCAGAACATCATTGATGCTGCACTTGAGCACAATGTTGAGCGTGTGATTTTCACTTCAAGCGACAAGGCTGCTTATCCGCATAATACCATGGGCGCCACAAAGCTTTTGGCAGAGCGTCTTATCACGTCCGCAAATTATTACAAGGGCGGAAGAAGAACTATATTTGCATCAGTCAGATTTGGCAACGTGATGGGCTCGCGAGGCTCTGTTATCCCGCTATTTCTTAAGCAAATTCGGAAGGGCGGTCCTGTGACAGTAACAGACCCTTCAATGACCAGGTTTATGATGTCAAAGAAGCAGGCAATCTCCCTTATCTTCAAGTGCGCAAGGATTGCAAAAGGCGGAGAAACCTTCATCCTCAAGATGCCTGTGGCAAGGATTGGCGACCTTGCTTCTGTGCTCATACAGGAATCTGCCCCAAAGCAGGGCCTGAAGCCGGAATCAGTCAAGATAAAGGTCATAGGCTTGAAGCCAGGGGAGACTCATTATGAGGAATTGATGACAGAGGATGAGGCAAGCAGGGCAATAGAAACCCAGGATGTTTTCATCGTGCCCCCATTGTTTGCAGGAACGCAGATAGGAATTCCTGCCATGCGCTACCAGGGCGATGCTGCAAGGCCAAAGCACTACAATTCGCGCGCAGTTGAACCGGTAACAGCAGAAGAGCTGAGGATTTTGCTTTATAAGGAGGGAATCCTGCACAAATGAGAAAGGATTTCCTGCCTTACGGCTTACACGACATAAGCGATGAGGACGTCAAGGCAGTTGCGGATTCATTGAAAGGCAGCTGGATTACAACAGGACCAACAATAGCTGCTTTTGAGAAGGCTGTCGCAGAATACACTGGTGCAAAATTCGCTGTTGCCGTGAATTCAGGCACTGCTGCGCTTGACATTGCAGTCGCGGCATTGGAGCTCAAGCCCGGCGATGAGGCAATCACGACTCCAATGACCTTTGCGGCAACATCAAATGCGCTTTTGTACAATGGACTCAAGCCTGTTTTTGCTGACATTGACCCGGACACGCTGAATATTGACCCTGTTGATGTCCGCAGGAAAATAACAGCCAGGACAAAGCTCATAATTTTCGTTGATTACAGCGGCCAGCCGTGCGAGATTGATGAATTAAGAAAGATATCTGATGAGCACAAGCTGTTCCTTATCGAGGATGCTGCGCACGCTCTTGGCGCATCATACAAGGGAAGGAAAATCGGCACTCACGCAGACCTCACCACTTTTTCATTCCACCCTGTGAAGCACATCACAACAGGAGAAGGCGGCATGGTGGTAACAAACAACGAGCGTTTTTTCAAAAATCTGGTAATGCTCCGCAACCACGGCATTGACAAGGATGCCGGCTCAAGGTATGGTCCTAATGCAGGCTGGGCTTATGACATGAAAATGCTCGGCAGGAATTACAGGATTACTGACTTCCAGTGCGCGCTCGGCATTTCCCAGCTCAAAAGGCTTGATGAGTTCATTGCAAAGCGCAGGAAGCTTGTCGCGCTATACAGGCAGCTTTTGCCAAAGGAAGTCCAGCCGCTGGTTGAGAAATCAGACAGGCAGTCCGCATGGCACATTTTCCCGGTCCTTCTGCCAAAGGGCGTTGACCGCGATGCAGTGTTCCAGAAGATGCGCAATGCAAACATCGGCGTTAATGTGCATTACATCCCTGTCTACCGCCATTCATACTACCAGCAGAACTGCCCTGTTAATCCAAAGGACTTTCCCGTAACAGAGGATGTGTTTAGCAGGATTATCACATTGCCGTTGTTCAGCAAAATGACAGAGGAGGACGTCAAGGATGTTGTGGAAGCGCTCAAAGCCGCAATTCAATAAGTTTGTGCGGATTGGAAACCGAATTGTGGGTGAAGGGCAGCCCTGCTTCGTAATAGCAGAAGCAGGAAGCAACCATAACCGGAAGTTTCATCTGGCAAAAAAACTGATTGACACCGCGGCAAAGGCAAAGGCAGATGCTGTGAAATTCCAGGTTTTTGTTCCCGAAAAGATCTATGTCAAAAATGCTGGCTTTGCGGACTATCTCGGAAGGGAAAGGACAATCCAACAGATTTTTCACGACATAATGATGCCTAGGGAATGGCTTCCAAAGCTAGCAGAATACTGCAAAAAGAAAGGGATATTGTTTTTGAGCAGCACTTTTGATGAGGAATCAGTTGACCTTGTTGACCCCTATGTTTCAGCACATAAGATTGCATCTTACGAAGCAACGCATCTGCCGCTGGTTAGGCATATCGCGAAGAAGGGAAAGCCTATAATTATGTCTGTGGGGATGGCAAGTATTAATGAAATCCGTGAGGCATTGAATGTTATTGCGTCAACAGGCAACAGGAATGTCGTGCTGATGCACTGCATAGCAAAGTATCCTGCGCCAATCGAAGCAACTAATTTGCGAGTGATGGATGCGCTACGCAAAGAGTTTAAGGTTCCTGTTGGGTTATCAGACCATTCACGCGAGCCCTTAATCAATCCTGTGACTGCTGTTGCGCGAGGCGGAAACATGATTGAGAAGCACTTTACGCTTTCAAACAATCTGCCAGGTCCTGACCATAAGTTCGCGCTTGTGCCAAAAGAGCTTGAGGAAATGGTTGCAGGTATCCGTAAGGCAGAATCTGCGCTTGGCAGCAGCACAAAACATGTCCAGGAAATCGAGAAAGAACTTTACTTATTTGCCAGAAGAAGGGTGCACGCAATAAAAGACATCAAGAAAGGTGAAGTATTCACAAAAGAGAACATTGCGGTCCTTAGAAGCGGGAAATCCCGCCCGGGACTTGAACCAAAATACTTTGAGTGGGTAATTGGAAGGCGTGCCGTGAGAGACATAAAGGAAAGCGAAGGTGTGAGAAAGGAGGATGTTGCATGACTTCTCTTATTGAATTCCGCGAGGCTGAAAAGAATGAAAGGGACGCTAGACAGGTTATGCTGTGGCGCAATGACCCAGTGACCCTCTCTATGTCATTCCGTAAGGAACCCAAAGTCTGGGAAACATTCTGGCCTGAATACTGCAACTCATACTTCAGCAATCAGCACTTGCCACCACTCTTTGCCAGCTATGACAGCAAGGAAATTGCATTCTTGAAATTCAGCAGATATGTTGCGGACAACAAAATCCCTGAAAATGCTGTAGACATAGGGATTATCATTGCGCCAGAACACCGTAATAAAGGGCTTGGCAGCATTGTGCTCAGGGAGGCTGCGCACCGCATGATCAGGCAAGGATTCTCAGCGGTGATTGCAGAGATAAAATGCGAGAATGTTCCTTCGATAGCAGCATTCAGGAATGCCGGCTACATTCTACTTGATTCAACCCGTAAGGAAATTCCGGAAATCAAAGAAAGCATTCCCGTTTACCGTTATATTGCGACACGCGAAACACACCCAGGTGATTTGCATAATGCATAAGTTCAAATGGATCCTGTTTGACCTTGATGGCACGCTGGCAGACAGCCTGCCCGCTCTTTATCAGGCATACCTGGATTTTCTTGCCACGCATGGCGCAACAGGCACGCGTGACGAGTTTAATACTCTCCACGGCAACCTTCCTGAAATTGTTGCTAGGCTCAAAAACGCCCATAATCTTTCTGCACCGCAAAACGAGCTTGAGAGGGAATATCACGGACTGATGCGCAGGGCATATGCTGAACAAGTTAATCCATATCCTGATGCTGAAAAAATCCTTGCAGAGCTTAAACAGCTAGGGTATTCTATCGGTCTTGTGACTTCTGCAAAAAAAGAGCTTGCTCTCACATTCATTCAGAAGCAGAAGTGGGACAAGTTCTTCTCGCTGGCAGTGTTTGGCGATGAAGTGCCAAAGGGAAAGCCTGCGCCAAACATATTTTACCACGCATGCCATTTGAAAGGCATTGCCAGGGACAACGCCCTTGTTGTTGAAGACTCGCAATCTGGCTTCCAAAGCGCAGTCAATGCAGGGCTCTACTGCCTCAGGGTTGACCACAGGCATACAAGACTTGCTGACGTGATGGCATTGCTCAACGGCACCCTGCACAAGGAATATTGGCAGGCTTGCGAAATAATTGCCACAGGAGAAATTATGCTGGCCAGTATAAGCGGAGTGCGCACTTTTACACCTACCAAGTCTGAGCGCGTGGAACAAATCTGGCAAATGGAAATAGCAAAGAATCCAAAGCTCTTTAACGGCACAGTGTTCTCATACCTGAAACATTCAGCAACAGAGAAAATAACAAAAATAGAGGGGGCATTTGTTGAGTACAAGCAGTTCCTTGCGCAGCTCCGCGAACCAGTCCTTGACCTTGGAATCAAGCCGATAGGAGTCAGCGGATTTACTATCATCAATGAAAACAGGAAGAAATACGCTGTTTTTGCCCTGAGGAGCGATGATGTCACAGAATATCCAGGGCATTTGGAGCTTGTGCCGTCTGGAACACTTGATAACTCTGTTCTTGGTCCTGATGGCACGGTGCGCTTCCACGACAAGCTGCGGGAAGAATTTGAGGAGGAAACAGGGATTCCTGCAAGCGTAATAACAGGAATCCGCAGTTGCGGCCTCATTCTTGACCGCAAGGACCAAGTATATGACGCGTGCGCAATAATCGAAGCAAGTGCCACGCGAGAGCAGGCATTGGAAGCATTCAGCACTGTTTCAGAATACCGCAAGCCGTGCTTTGTGGCGCTGGAGGACCTTCCAAGGTTTGTTGAGGAGAATGCGCATGCGCTTGTGCCATCATCGCTTGCTCTCGCGCGCATTGTCAGCAAAGAGGTGAATGCGTGAAGCTGTTCATCGTAGGATGCGGAAGCATTGGAATAAGGCATGCAAAGAATTTAGCGGCAAAAGGGCACGATATCATTTTGTATGATATTGACGGCATAAAAGCTCAGCAACTTGCAAAAGAGCTAAATGCGACAGTTGTAAACAGCGTAACAAATGGGCTTGTTGTAAAGCCTGATGCCGCATTCATCTGCAGCCCTCCAAACATGCACGTCCAGCAGGCTATTGAGTGTATCAATGCAAAAGTGCCTGTTTTTATTGAAAAGCCATTGGCGCACTCAATGCAGAATGTTGAAAAGCTTGTTAAAATAGCTGAAGAAACTGGAATTCCAAATATGGTCGCGTGCAATTTGCGCTTCACAGAAGGTTTGCAAAAAGTCGGAGAGCTTTTGCCACGGCTGGGAAAACTTGTAACGGCGCGCATTGAGTTTGGTTATGACCTCAAGCAGTGGCGTCCTGGGCAGGACTACCGCAAGAACTATGCTGCTTCTCACGAGGAGGGGGGTGGGATTGTCCTTGACGCAATTCACGAGCTTGATTATGCGTTCTGGCTATTTGGGCAACCCGTAAAGGCATTCAGCAAGGTGATGCGTACTGGCCAGCTGGAAATTGACACAGAAGACAGGGCAGAATTTGTCCTTGAGCTGGAAAACTGCAAGACAGTAAGCATACATCTTGACTACCTTAATCCTGTTTACACAAGGCAGTGCAGCATTATTGGCGAAAAAGGTGCGCTTTACTGGGAATTCAAGACAGGAATTGTAAAAATGCAAATTGATGGAAGGGAAGAGCAGTTCCAGACAAATGCGGATATAAATGCAATGTATGTTGCAGAGCTTGATTATTTCATAAATGCCCTGAAGAACAAGGAAAGAATGATGAATCCAATAAGTGAGGCAGCAAAAACACTGCAGCACGCGCTTGCATTAAGGGATGCTGGGGTGGCAGAATGATAATCGGCGCAATAATCCAGGCAAGGATGGCAAGCACGCGCCTGCCAGGAAAGGTTTTGCTTCCATTAAAAGGAATGCCAATGCTCCAGTTCCAGATAGAGCGCCTGAAAAAGAGCAAAATGCTCAATAGCATAGGGATTGCCACAAGCAAAAACCCTGAAAACAAGGCAATCATTGAACTCGCAAACAAGATGGGCATTCCTGTTTTTGCAGGAAGTGAAAAAGACGTGCTTGACAGGTATTATCAGGCTGCAAAACAGTTTGGGTTTGATGTTATTGTTCGCATTACAGGTGACTGCCCGCTTGCAGACCCTGCAATTGTTGACAGCGTCATAAAGCGATTCCTTGAAGACAAGGTAGATTACTCCAATAACATTGACCCTCCGACATTCCCTGACGGTTTTGATGTTGAGGTTTTCACTTTTGCAGCCCTTGAAAAGGCATGGAAGGAATCAACAGCCCAGCACCACAGGGAGCACGTTACGGCATTTATTCGTGAAACAGAGGGATTCAAAAAAACGTATGTCCAAAATCCTATCGACCTGTCAAAGCTCAGGCTTACTGTTGACAACAAGGAAGACTTTGAAATAATTTTAAGTCTTGTAAGCTTCTTGCCTGACAATTTTTCCTTGCAGGACGTGCTGAAAGCTCTTGAGGAACACCCTGAGCTGAAAGAGATTAATGCTCGATTTGTTCGTGATGAAAAGTACTGGTCTCAAGTAAGGGAATGGAGGAACAAAAAATGAAGCTTCAGAAGTCGCAGGAATTCCTGAAAAAGGCAAAAGAGCTGATTCCGTGCCAAGCGCAAACCCTCAGCAAGAACTGGACTCAGTTTGTCCAAGGTGTCTGCCCTGTTTTTTTGCAAAAAGGAAAAGGAAGCCATGTATGGGATGTTGACGGCAATGAATTCATTGATTTCATAACAGGACTTGGTGCAATTATTCTTGGCTACAATTATGAGCCAATAAACAATGCAATAACACAGCAAATGAATGAAGGAATATCATTCTCATTGCCGCACCCGCTTGAGGTTGAGCTCGCAGAGGAGCTGAAAAAAATAATTCCTTGCGCTGAAATGGTCAGGTATGGCAAGAACGGCTCTGACGCAACAGCCGCGTGCGTGAGGATTGCTCGCGCTTACACAAACCGCGAAAAAATAGCCTGCTGCGGCTATCACGGCTGGCAGGACTGGTACATTACCACCACATCGCGCAAAAAAGGGGTGCCAAAAGCAATGGACTCCTTGATTTTCACTTTTGAATACAACAAGATTGAGACCTTGAAAAAGATTTTTGCAGACCACCCGGGACAGATTGCCGCAGTAATAATGGAACCAATGGGTGTTGAGATGCCATTGCCCGGGTTTTTGGAGCAGGTGCGCGACATTGCCCACCAGAACGGCGCTCTTCTGATATTTGACGAGGTAGTGACTGGCTTCAGGGCAGCTCTTGGCGGAGCACAGGAATACTTCAAGGTTGTGCCAGACCTTGCTGCATTTGGAAAGGCATTGGGAAATGGCATGCCTATTTCTGTTGTGGCGGGCAAAAAGGAAATTATGAAAGCCTGTGAGGATGTTTTTTTCTCGCTCACTGCTGGCGGTGAAACATTGTCGCTTGCAGCAGCTAAGGCAACAATCAGGGAAATGAAGGAAAAGAACGTAATCCAGCACATTTGGGCAATGGGCCAGCGCCTGAAGGATGGAGTCATTGCCGCAATAAAGGAAAATGATCTCCCAATTGAATGCAAGGGCCTGCCAGTGCATTTTGTGCTGGCATGCAAGGACGCGAGCGGCCAGGAATCATTGGAACTAAAGAGCCTTTTGATTCAGGAAATGGCAAAGCGCGGCATTTTGATGGGCGGTTATTTCAACACGTGCTATTCGCATTCGCCTGAAGACATAGAAAAAGCACTCAAGGCAGTCAGGGAGACATTTGCAATAATGAAAAAGGCATTGTCAGAAGGCAACATCAAGAAATATCTTGAGGGTCCTGCTGTCCAGCCTGTTTTCAGGAGGCTGTGATTATTTCAACCCTGCCTGTTCCCTTAGAACGTTTATTCCTGCCCTTGCACTTTCAAATGCGTGAGTCCGGTCTTCAAGGAACAGATAGACTGTTTTTCCTTCCTGTGCTGCGGATATCGCGAGCGCGTGCGCAATTTCCTCTGCATCGCGCGCACACCTGAAACTGCATTCTGTTTCTTTGCCTGTTTCAATCGCGCAAATCAGGCTTTGAAGCCCTTCGATCACGAATTCACGAGGCGCGTCTATTTTCAATTCTGGCGGAATGCGGTCAACCCTGAAAGGATGAGTCTCGTAGCCCTGGAACACCCTTGATGGAAGCATTTCCTCGTATTCGATGCGCCAGCCGTTTTCCTTTATGCTGATGCGTGCTTTTGAGCCTGTGAATTCAAGCTCGTAAATGTATGTGTTGTTTTCCTCCTTTCCCCTGCCTGTCGCAAGAACCTGGACAGATACGTCCCTGTTTTGGGGCGCGAAGTGGTAGCGTATCACTCCGTCCACGTTTGGGTCAGACCTCGTGGAGAGGTTTGAGATTGGTGAAACAATGCCTGAAACAGAAACTGCCTTGTCAAACAGCTTTGAAAGCAGTGCTGTCGTGTGCGGGAAAACCGACATTATGCCTCCGCAGTATGTTGTGCGCACTGCCTGCAGGTTTCCTATTCCGCCATTGCGCACGTAATTAAGTATTGAGCGGTGGCAGGCATCATAATTCCTCAAATAATTCACCTGCATTTTTGTGCCTGATTTTTTCTCAAGCCCTTCAAGCTCGTCAGCCTCTTTAAGCGACAGCACAAGCGGTTTTTCGCAATAAAATCCCATCACGCCTTTCGCAGCAGCCAGTTCTGCAGCTTCATAATTCACTTTTGGTCCTGCGGCGCAGCAGACAATGTCGGGCTCCTGCTCGTCAATCATTTGTTTGAAATCCGTGTAAAAGCTGGTGTTGAGTTGTTTTGCCCATTTTGCCTTTGCCGCATCAACATCTGCAATTGCGGCAAGCTTGGTCCGAGGGTTCTTCAGTATCGCTCCTGCAAAGCTGTAAGTGAAAGGCAAAGGCTCTTCTATGTTGGTCACTCCCATTGGACCGCACCCAATCACCACGCACCTGTATTCTCTCATTGTTTCAAAAACAGTCAGGCGTTTTATAAATCTTCACCACAAAATTTAAAAGCCCTGTTTCAAAAGGTTTTCGTCGTGGAAGAAGAACAGAAGGAAGGGGGAGGAAAAGGCTGGCCCGGGCAGGTAAAAGCGGCAATAGCTGCCGTGGCGGTCTATCTTGCCATTGCTTTCTCGCTTTACATAAAGCTCAAGCACCTTCCTGGCCCTTATTATGGCGGTGACCTTTATGCGCATCATGGGTTTGCAATAAACTACATTGCGAATGGCTTTTGGACAGACCCTTATTTTATCAACAATTACGCGTTTTATCCTTGGCTTGGTAATTACTTGTTCATTGCCTTGAGCTTATTGCCGGGCTTTACGCTGATGAAGGCTGAAATTTTTGTTGGTTTGCTCACGACAGCGCTCTCGGCAATCGCGTTTTATTTCCTTGGCTGGATTTTGTTCAAGAACCATACGTGGTCATTGGCATTCATGCTTTTGTCGCTGGCAACAAGGGCTATTCCTGATGGCGCGCCAAACCTTGTTCCTTTAATGATTACCATTCCTTTATGGTTTGCATTCTGGCTTAAGGCGGAGGAAACAAACAAGCTCAGGGACAAATTGCTTTCAGGATTGTTCATGGGTCTCACAAGCCTTGCCCATGTTGCTTTTTTCCTCGCAGCAATGTTTGTTTTTGTTTTCACAATCATAGTTGAAACATTAAGGCAGAAGGAAAAGAAAAAAGCATGTGTCGCGGCGCTAAAGATGTACCTCCCGATGCTTTTGGCGGGCTTTATTGTCTCATTATTGTTTTATGGACCAATAATCGTGCATTATCACGCAAAGACACTCAACCCATTATTCCAGTACAACGGTCCTGACATTGACACGCTGGGTCTTGGCTGGGCTCTCAGGACGCTTTATGCATACTCATTCAGCTTTTCTTCTGTTGCGGCAGCAGTGCTTAGCATACTCACTGGCATTGGAATGATAGTTTGCATAATGAACTGGGGCAAAAAGACTGCCCGGTACGCAATCTTGTGGTATGTTGGTGGCTTCCTTGCCCCATTGCACCACCTTTTGACTAAGCCGTTGCTCGACAGGTGGGTTTTGCCTTCGCACATGTGGGGAATCTGGCTCTCGCTGTTCATCTTTGCAGTGTATGGCATAATAACAGTACTGCGGTTTGCGGAAAAAAAGTGGAATCAGGCGCCGAAAATCATTGCTGTTGGCGTGCTTATCCTTGTAGCAGCCCTTTTTGTCCAGCGCTATGATGAGTATAACGTAAATCCTTGGGTGCAGTTTGGCGAGCGGCTTGATTCCTCAACGCAGGCATGGCTCTCGCTTGGAAAATGGATGCAGGAGCAAACTAGTCCGAATGCTGTTGTGCTTACAGGAGACGAGACTTGTTTTGCAATGAACGGCGTTAGCGGAAGAAAGTGCGTTTTCGTGAGGAGGACCCATGCAAACTATTTTGTTGATGTTGAGCAGAGGTATGCGGACGGCGTTGTCCTGCTTTACGGCAACAACAGCGAGCTTACAAGAAAATTGCTTGATGATTACCAAGTTGATTATTTCCTGCTTGATTCTTATTATATGCCCCGCGCCCAGATTTTTGTTGAGCCTCGCTTTGAGGAGTACCTTAAGGAAAACAATGTGACTTACTCAAAGATAAGGGAGCGGAAGGACATTGCCACACCGAACGCAAAGGTTTTTGACCTTCTTGCAGTGCCGTTCCAGCCGATGAACAGGCATCTTGAGCCTCTTCTGAGCCCTGCTGCAGAATTTAAGGTGGACGGCCAGACTTACCTGCAGTTGTTCAGGGTAAACAGGTAATCCACAACTAGCGGACAAACTGCGGTTTGTCCATGTTTCGCTTCACTCAGCGCAACCTTTAAAAGACGCCCGCAATGTCCATCAAAATAGTATTATGAAACAGAAACAAATTACATTCCTTATCACTGGCGGTGCAGGCTTTCTTGGCCACAACCTTGCGCGTTTTTTGCTGAAAAAGGGCTGCGGGGTGCGCACGATTGACCTTGGGCCTTTTGATTATCCTGACATAAAGGGTGTCCTGCACTTTCAGGGTGACATAAGGGACAAAGACACTCTGAGAAAGGCTGCAATGGGTGCTGACATAATTGTGCATGCTGCTGCAGCGCTGCCGCTTTGGAAGCCTGCGGAGATAAGGTCTGCCAACATTAATGGCACAAAGGTTGTTTTTGAGGTTGCTGAGGAGCTTGGGGTTGAGCGTGTTGTTTACATATCAACAACTGCTGTTTATGGCATTCCTGACCATCACCCGCTGTATGAGACTGATAAAATGCAGGGGGTCGGCCCTTATGGTGAGAGTAAGGTGATTGCCGAGAGGATTGCTGCGTCATATAGGAACAGGATGTGTGTTCCAATACTCAGGCCAAAGTCATTCATTGGCGCAGGAAGATTGGGTGTTTTCGATGTCTTGTTTGACTGGGTCAGGAGGGGAAAGAACATTCCTATCGTTGGCTGGGGGAATAACCTTTACCAGCTTTTGCACGTTGAGGACTTGAACGAGGCAATATGGCTTGCCTCAACAAAGCCTGCCAAGATTGCAAATGATACTTTTAACATTGGCGCTGAAAAGTTCAGCACTATGAAAAAGGATTATCAGGCGCTGCTCAATTATGCAGGCTTTAGGAGGCGCGTGGTTGGCACTCCATCTTGGCTTGTCATTAACATTTTGAAAATATTTGAGGCATTGCACATTTCGCCTTTGTACAAATGGGTTTATGAGACAGCTGACAAGGATTCTTTTGTTTCTATAGAAAAGGCAAAGAAAGTGCTTGGCTGGAAGCCGAAGTACAGCAATGTTGACGCATTAATCGACAGTTACAATTGGTATTTGCAGCACTACAAAGAATACCGGGGCAAGACAGGAGTCACCCACAGGGTTCCATGGAAGCAGGGAATACTAGCCATCATAAGATTGTTTTTCTGAGCAGATATTTTGTTTATTTATTCCGAGCGACTGAGTGAGGCTCAAGCTTGCGGAGAGCCGAACTCGGAGCGAGTGTCTCTATGCGAGCGAAGCGAGCTGATTGGAGTCATTAACTTATAATAAAGGTTCAGTGCGGAGAAATCATTTCTTTCGCGTACTTTGAGCACGGTGAGTGCCAGGTTTTCCAGATACCCTCCTCAAAAGGCGTGTACCTGACTCCAAACTCCTCGCACCAGTTTTCCACAGGGAATTCGTCGCCTGCAATCAGCGCCTTCATTTGCTCTGGCGTGAATACTGTTTTCCTGAAAACAAGGCTGTAAACCCTGAGCAGGAACCCAAAAAGCCACAACGGCAATGGGATAAAGAGCCTTTTCCACCCTCTTGTTTTTGCAATTATCCTGAGAAGATCAATGTAATATATTCTTTCCCTGCCGATTATGTTCCACGTCTTGTTTTTTGGCTTTCTTTTTGTGAGCTCAACAATTACCATGCATAAGTCATTCACGAATAATGGTTGTCTGATGTATTTTCCTGAGCCGGGAACCGGGATTATGGGTGTTTTTTCCATGAAGCGCGTTATCCAGCCAAGGTGTTTTGCGTCAAAGCAGCCGTACATCAACGGAGGCCTCAGCACAGTGTAAGGCACACAACTTTTCCTGACAAGCTCCTCGCCAATGCGCTTTGTGCGCGTGTATTCGTCTTTTGCAACAGAAATGACAACAGAAGAGCTCAGGTGTATCAGGTTCTTGATTTTGTATTTTTTGCACGCGTCAAGAACATTCTTCACCCCTTCAACGTTGCTTCTCTCAAAGGGTTTTGCTGTCTGGGCCGCAATTTGGGCATGAAGCTCTATGACGCAATCAACGCCATGGAATTCCTCCTGCCACTTTCCGGGATAGCTGACGTCTGTCCGAATGCAATTCACGCTTGGATTAAGCTTTTTGAGGAGTTCAATGTTTTTGTTCCTGTCAATTGCAGTGACTTGATAACCCTCTTTTACGAGCATCGGGATAAGGTTTTGCCCAACCAGTCCTGCTGCTCCCGTAACAATGATTTTCATTTGAAGTCCTCAAGCACGCATCTTGCAACTTTTTCGCCACTTTCAAGCGCCACATTCATGTTCCTGATTTCTGGAAAAGTGACCTGGATTCCTGCGTTGTACAGGCCGGCCACAGGAGTCCTGTATTTTGGAGCATACTTTGCGTAATCCTTGTCATAAATCGGTTCTGCATACTTGTCCCTGAACACAAGGCAGAACTTGACTTCCATTTTCGGAAAGTATTTTCTTAATGTGGAAAGGTAAAGGTCAGTGATTTCCTCGTCCGATTTAGGCAGGTCTTCTGTGCTTCCACCATACCTGTCAACCCAGGTTATTTTTGTTTTGTATTTGTCAATCAGCAGAGAGTGCTGGTACATTACGTGCACGCGCTCGCCAAAGAAGTTTATCCAGTAGTTTTCGGGGTCAAGGAAGTCTTTTGTGCCGAAAAGTATGCCCACGACTGGTGTGTACTTGAGCTTTTTGAGATTGTCAGCGTATTCTTTTGGGAGGCCTTTCGTGAATTTCATGAATTCCTCAACAGGAATTGTGTTTATCAGGGCGTCATATACTTCTGTGTATTCTTTTCCTCCCGCCTTGTACGTTATTACTCGCTTTTGCACATCAATATGGGTTGTTTCTGCCTCTCTGATTATTTTGCCCCCTTTTCTCAGAATGTCCTGCTCAAGCCCGTCAATCAGTCCCTGTATTCCTCGTGTTGGGTAAGTGAATTTGTCATTGAATTCCCTTTCTTTCATCCTGTGCGCGAACTGCTTTGCTGAAATCATGCTAAGGGGAATGTTGAACTTGTTCCTTGCGTAGAGCTGATAGTACATTTTTTGGGTTATGCTTCTTCCGCATGCCTTGTTCAGCCAGGTTTCTGCATCAAGGTCATCCGGCAACTTGTCAGGGTTGAAGAAATAGGAGACGTAAAGCCCGAAAAGGCCGAACCTTATTTTTTCAACAAGGCTCAAATACTTGAACCACAAGTATTTCCATGGCTTGTTGATGTTGTAAACCTTGTTGTTCCACGCTATTGCGAGATTGATGCGCTTCCACTTGTTGTTTCCGAGCAGGTCATAGCGCCTTAAGTACTCAAGGGTTTTTGTGTTTGTGCGGACAATGTGGTGGTTGAAAATCGGAATCTGCTCTCCGTCAACCTCAACGCTCCTTGCAAGCCCTCCAAGGAACGGCATTTTCTCAAGTATTGTCACTTCCGCCTTTCCTGAATTAAGTAGCTTGTCAGCTGCTGCAAGCCCTGAAAGCCCGCCACCTAATATCATTACCCGCATGATTCCGCCCACTTGGTAACGATTTATAAAGGTATCGTCAGCAGTTTCGCCTCCCGCAAGCTTAATAAAGCCCCCAAAAGTCGCACAAGGCATGGGAATCATTGACTACATAAAGCTGTTAAGGCTGCAGCAGTGGTACAAGAACCTGCTTGTCTTCCTGCCGATTATTTTCATTGGCAGAATGTTTGAGTGGCCTCTTTTGTGGGTTACTTTTTTGGGTTTTGTAAGCCTGTGTTTGTGCTCCTCGTTCAATTACGTAATCAATGACATTGTTGACAGGAAAAAGGACAGGGCTCATCCTGAAAAGCGCACCAGGCCGATTGCCTCTGGAAGAGTGCCAATAACTGCAGGGCTCGTGATTGCCCTTGTCCTGCTCGCTCTTGGTCTGCGCTTGGCGTTTGTGCTTGACAAAACATTCTTTTTTGCAGTCGTCTTCCTTGTCGCCCTGACTTTTGTTTACTCGTTTTTCCTGAAAAAAGTGGCTTTTGCTGACATAATCGCTGTTGCTGTCAACTTTGTTGTTCGCGCTGGCTCAGGGGCGTTTATTCTGCACGCTGCAATCTCTCCTTGGCTTGTGCTTTGCACTTTCTTTTTCGCGCTTTTCATGCTTGCGGGAAAGCGGTATGCCGACCTTGAATTCCTTGGCTCAAAGGCTGCAGAGCACAAGGAAACCCTTAAGGTTTACACAAAAGACGTCGCGAACGCCCTGATGATTATCGCGACAGCATTGCTTGTTGCAACATACAGCGCGTACGCCCTTCTCAGTAGCCACCCTTGGCTTGCGTTCTCGCTTCCATTCGCCCTGTTCGTGATATTCCGTTATTTTTCGCTTGTCTACATCAGCTCTCCAATAGCGCGCCATCCTGAAAAGGTTTTCAGAGACTGGAAGATGGTGATAGGAATGTTTCTTTGGGCGATTGCTGTTTATGCAGCGATTTATGTCTTGCCGAAATTTGCGCAAACTTTATAAACACCTCATCGTGATTTCTGCACGGACGGTCATAGGGGCCGGGTCCCACCCGATCCCATTCGAACTCGGCATGTTAAACCGGCTTCCGTACCCGACTGTACTGCATTGCGCGGGAAATCGGGTAAGCTGTCCACCTTTTTTTTCATTAAGAATAAACAACTACCAGTACGAGCTCCTTACAGCCGCGGTGCCAAATGGAAATTAAATATCTACAATGACTTCTCCAGTAGCTTCGTTGATTTCCTTTATCTGGGTAAATCTCTGCTTGACTTCATTCCAGCTTAGTTTTTTCTTTGCCTCAATAATTTCTGAAAGCAGTTTGTTTATTTCCTGGTAGTGCTCGTAAATGTATTCCCCTTTGCGCATTTCTTCCTCTGCCCTTTTCTCGAGCTCTGCAAGGTTTTTTTGCTGCATTGCAATCATTGTCTCGATTTTTTTGAGCTTTTCCTGCACTGGCGCTGTCTTTTGCTCCTTGACGGCCTCTGCAGGAAGCGCAAAAACCCTTGCAAGGGCTCCTCCAAAGGTTTCAACGTTCTCGCGTTTTTTGTTTGCGTAGCAGTCAAAAGGCACGGGTGTTGCGTCAACCACAATGCTTCCCTCGTAAATCAATTGTGGTGCTGGTTTTTGGGCAAGCATTTTTTGCAGTGCGTGCCAGATGTCATGGGCGTGCTCTTCCTTGACCTGCTCTGATGCAGAAATTCCGCACTTCACGCAGAGCTCTTCTGCAAGTGTTTTTCCCAGCCCGAACTGGACTGCAAGGGTTTTTGATATGTTTTCCTTGCTCTGCATCATTTTTTTGGCAAATTCCTTTTCGTCAAGGTGGAAGGTGTCAGTGCTTTTTGGCAGCTGGTATGTTTTGCCGCGCTGCACCCTTTCATTTAGGGCAAGTGCTGAAATGACAACATTGTCAGCGCTGCAAATCACAGCGTTTCCCCTTCCAAATATTTCAAGATACAAAACAAACTGCTTTTCAGACCGAGTAACGTGAATTGCGAGTATTCTTTCAGAACAAACCTGCTCAATGTGTGTTATCCTGCTGTTGCCAATCAGTTTTCTGAGCTGTGCTGCAAAAGGGTGTATTTTTTCAGGCGTTGCTGGCTTTTCAGCAGGAATCCAGCACTTGCCGGGCATTGCCTGAAGTATTGTTTTTGTGCCAAAGGTAAGCAGTATGCCCCTGTCTTCAAGTACATAAATCTTGTCAAGCCTTTCATTGACCAATTGCTGTAATTCCTTAACAAGGAATTTGAGGTCAAATGCTGTTATTTCGGTTTTTGTCATGCAGCTTTGCCAAGCCCGATGAGCGTGACTCCAACCAGTATGCAGGCGATCCCGATTATTTTGTTTTTTGTTATGCGCTCATTGAGCAGTTTTGTTGAAATAAGGCATGTCCAGATGTAAGAGAGCGATGTCAGGGGGTAAAGCACTGAAAGCTCGCCATACTGCAGGCCAATCACAAATATTATTGAGGAGACAAAAAAGAATCCGCAACCGATGAATGCCTTGTAGCTCTTTAACAGTATTAAAGGGTCTTTCAGGATTTTGAAAGGGTTGAGTGTGAATTTTGCAGAGCCCATTTTCATGAAAACAGGCCCCCATGCTGAGATGAGCGTGGCAGAGACAACAATGAGTATTCCTATCAGCGTGTCGTTCATGGAGCAACCCCGTGCTTGTGCACGCCTTTCCCAAGCATTGCAACACCGACGATGATTGCAGCCATTCCTGATAATTTGAATGTATTGAGCGGTTCTGCCAGGTAAAATGCTGACAAAAGGCTTACCCAGATGTAGTTGGAGGAATACATGGGGTAAAGCACAGAAACTTCTCCGCCCTTGAATGATATTATCAGGAGAAATGCCGCGATTATGTATGTTGCAAACCCAAGCAGCAGCGGGACATTGGTAATGATTTCAGGAAGCCTCATTGCGCCAAACTTCCACAATAATTGTGCTATAGAGGTAACGATTGTGCACACAATCACCAGCAAAATCGCGCTTGGCTTGGTCATTTACTCCTCGTACAGGAGCTGGATTATGAATGCGTACGCCGGCCTTGTGATGAAAACTCCGACTGATGCGCCTATTATTGTGGTGAGCGCAAAGCCCTTGAGCAGTCCTGCTCCTGCAAACAATAATGGCAGCATTGCAACAACAACAGTGCAGTAGGCGCTGAATATTATGAAGAATGCGCGCTTGATTCTTTCCTTCCAGTTGTATGCTGCCTTTTCAAGCTCTTTCTTTAGCGCCTCGTCCATTATGACTATCTGGTCATTGACGCCTATTCCGACCGCAACAATGAGTCCTGCAATGGCTGCAAGGTCAAGGCTCCAGCCGAATAATGCGTACATGCCCATTGTGAGGATGACTTCGGTAAGGCTGCAGCCGATGATTGGCAGGGCTATCTTTATTTTGCGGTAATTGATTACAAGAATTATTGTGACAACTGCAACAGCAATCAGTCCTGCCATTAATGCGTTCCTGACAAACTGCGAACCAAGAGTGGGAGATATTGTGTCAATCCTTGCAATGTCAAGCTTGACAGGCAGGCTTCCAGTTATGAGGACTGTCTGGAGGCGCTTCATGCTTTCAAGGGTTGCCCTTGTTGCCTCATCCCGCGTGGCTCCAAAGCCAGAGCCGGTGATTGCGATGTCTGTCACAGCCCTTCCCCTGAGGTCGTCTGCTATGTTGAGCTCGTCAACAAGCTGGTCGTCAAGGTAGAGCTTGAGCTGTTCGCTCAGGTAGTTGCCGCTGCGCTCAGTGATTATTTTGAGGTCTTTTGTTGCTTCTGCCTGTCTTTGCGCGGCCTCAGGGCTGAGGGAGATGCTAAACATGAAGCCGCATGTCCACCCTCCCTGCACTGTGCCACACCCCCTTCTTGGGTCTATTCCGCTGCATTCTGCAGTACGGCAAACGTATGTTATGTCCTCTCCGCCGCGGAAGACTGTCTTGTTTGCTATTGTTGCCTCAAACTTGCCCTGCCTTGCCAGCAGGTCCTTGACTTCCTCTTCTGTTGCGCCTGCTATCTCGACGAGTATGTACCTGTTTGGCTCTCCGAGGAATCCTGGCTTGTCCTGAACGGTTGTTACCACGATGTCGCTGAGCCCGTAAACGTTCAGGCGCTCCTTCAGGCTGTCAACCATCATGTTAAGCGTGTCAACAGGGACTGCCTCGGCAGGCCTCAGTAGAACCCTTGTTCCGCCCTGCAGGTCCAGCCCCTTGCGCAAATTTGTTGTTGGGGCATTGTCAACGCGCAGCCCTATGTTTTCAACTCCGACGGGTTCGCGAAGCACTTTTTCAACGAGCACGGTTTTGTTTATACTCTTGTTTACAAGGACGATTGTGCCATTTACCGTCTCATTGACTTCCTCAATTACGGTTATTTCCTTTTCCTCCGTCTCATTGAGTTCTATTGTTTTGTATGCCTCTTTTACAACCAGCTTGTAAGTGCCTTTGTTTGTTTTTATCTGGATGGTCTGGTTGACTCGCAGTGTCTTGGTGAATGCATAATAATCATCCACGCTGTTCATTGGTTTGTTGTTTATGCTAATAATTACTTCCTTGGAAAATGGAGCTGCAGCAGGCTTTGGGTTTGCAATGCCTGCGATTGCTGCAGAGCTGTTTTTTGCAACGCTCTTTATCATTACGCCTTTGTTCCAGAATTCAGGCCTTAGCGCGATGACCATAAATACAATTACTGCTATCAGAATGATTACGCGGATATTCAGGAGTGCTTTCTTAAGTTTGCCCATGCTGGCCTCCTTCCTTGCGCTCAAGATACCATCTCAGGATTCCTGCATTCTGGATCCAAGTATAAACTATGTCAAAGAGCGTTCCGATTGATATTATGAGCATGATTTGCTTGACCACGTCGGACTGTGTGTAAATATATCCTGCCATTGCAGCCCCAAATGCAGTCAATGACATCAGCATTCCTGTGCGCATTGTTCCCACAGTGCGCTCAAAGATAGTGCCTTCCTTTCGCTTGAGGACCTTTGTTGTGAGGAGGATGTCTGTGTCAACAGAATAACCTATGAGCATGAGGAGCGCTGCAACTCCTGCTGTTGAAAGCTTTATTCCGAGCATATCAATGGCGGCTATTGTGCTTAGGATGTCTGATACTGCGCAAAGTATTACGAAAGTGCTTGGCAGAAGGTTTCTGAAAGTGACAAACACTACTATGCTCATGAATATGAATGCCACAATGACTGCAATTATTGTCTGCCTGTAGAAGCTCTGGCCAAGCGACGAGCCCATTGTTTCAATAGAGAACTCGCCCTGCTCCATCGGTATGCCCTGGGCGCTGATGGCTGCGACAAGTTCGTCCTCGCCGACGTCAGCCGCTTCAATAATCAATGCCTTTATTTCCCCTGCCTCTGCTATGCTCCTGACGTTAATGTCCGCCTTGGGGAATTGCAATGACAGTGCTTTCTGCAGTGCGTGGATGTCTGCCTGTTCTACAGGGATTGTTATCGTAAGCCCTCCCTTGAGCGAAACGCCTTTTGAGACAAATTCGCCTGTCTGCGCCTTGTGGACAATAAGTACTGCAATGCAGGCAAAAAGCAGAAGGAAGCTCAGTATAAGGAGCTTCTTGTAGTGCTTGTCATAAATGTTCAAGAGGAATGACTTTATTCCCACACTTTCACCAAGAAACTGGGTATGTGGTCAGTTTTTAAAGGTTGCTAATTCTGGCAAGGGCTGCTCTTACGAAGCCAAGGAACAGCGGGTTTGGTTTTTCAAGGTGTGAAGTGAGCTCGTTGTGTGCCTGTGTGGCAACAAAATAAGGGTGTTCTGGAAGCTCAATGAATTCAGCAAGCAGCCCATCAGGCGAGATGCCGCTGAGCCTCATTCCTCCTGCGCGCAGTTTGTCATGATATGCAGGGTTTACCTCGTACCTGTGCCTGTGGCGCTCAAATGCTTCTGCCGCGTTGTACAATTGCCTGACAATGCTTCCTTCCTCAAGCACTGCCCTGCATGCTCCGAGCCGCATTGTGCCTCCCATTGCGGTAATGTTTTTTTGTTCCGGCAATAAGTCAATGACTGGGTGCTGCGTCCTGGGCTCTATCTCTGTTGTGTGCGCGCCGGCGAGCCCGCATACGTTTCTTGCGAATTCAACAACTGCGAGCTGGAAGCCGTAGCAGATTCCGAGATAGGGGACTTTGTTCTCCCTTGCGTATCTTATCACTGCTATTTTGCCTTCAACACCCCTTTTTCCAAACCCGCCTGGAACAAGAATTCCCTGTGTTCCTTTCAGCGCCTCCTCAACTGTTGTTTTTCCGCACTCAATGTCTGTTGTTTCCACCCATTTCAGTTTGATTCTTGCATCGCAGTGCGCTCCTGCGTGAATCAATGCCTCTATTATGCTCGCGTACGAGTCCTTGAGGGCTGTGTATTTGCCGCACACGGCGATTGTTGTTTCGTTTTTTGGATTCTTTATTTTGTTGACAAGCGCCTGCCATTCTTCCATTTCAGCCCTGTGCCTTAAAAGTAGCCGGTTGTTTAGTATTTCAAGCAGCCCTTCTTTTAGGAACACAAGCGGCACTTCGTAAATGTTTTCAACATCAGCCCCGCTTATCACGTGCGAGGGGTCAATGTCGCAAAAGAGGGATATTTTTTCCTTGACATGTTGCGGAAGGGCGCCCCTGCTCCTGCAGATTATTACATCAGGGGTTATTCCCTTTTCCCTAAGGAGGGCTACGTCTCTCTGGGCAATCTTGGTTTTTGGCTCGCCCACGGAATGAAGGAATGGCACGTATGTGAGGTGGACGTATGCTATGTTCTCGTGCCCTACGTCCTTCTTGAGCTGTCTTGCTGCTTCGACAAACCAGCTGTTCTCTATGTCGCCTACGGTTCCGCCGATTTCGAGAAGGACTATGTCCGGCTGTTCCTGCCTGACAAGTGAGAATATCCATTCCTTGATTTCATTGATGACGTGGGGGAATATCTGTATTGTTTTTCCAAGATACTGACCCTTGCGCTCTTTTGCTATTACCCTGTTGAATACTTTTCCTGACGTGAGGTTCCAGTCGAACTTGCACTGCACGCCGATAAAGCGCTCATAGTGTCCAAAATCCATATCAACCTCTCCGCCGTCATTAAGCACATACACCTCTCCGTGCTCAATAGGGTTCATTGTGCCGGGATCAACGTTGAGATAGCCGTCGCACTTTATGCAAATGATTTTCCCGTGGTTTTTGAGAAGCCTTCCGATTGATGCTGTTGCGACTCCCTTGCCAAGCCCTGAAAGAACTCCTCCTGTTATTACGACAAACTTGGTTAGGTGCATACCTGACAAAAATGCCTGTGGTTTAAATGCTTTTGTAGTCTCCAGAACAACACATCAGGAAAATGCCTGCCACAATCCTGAATACACTTTCCATCCGTCAAAGCCAGGCACTGGAAGCATGTTTAGCACGAACAGCAGCAGGTTTATCCTTTGCGTGATGAACCAAAAAGCAAACCATCTCCTGTCGCGTATTCTCCTGTACCTGAGCACAAGCCATGCTGTCACAAAGAGCGCCAGGTTTACTGCAGGCCCTGCAAATTCTATAACTGCCGAGTCCAGAGGGGGGATTATGCACGGCAGGCTTGCGCAGCTGATTGCAACATATGCCGGCACAAAGAATATGAACGGCGAGTGCGCAAGCCTGAGCAGCACACCTATGCCAAGGAAGATGTATGCTGCGTGAAATGTTGCATTCAAGCCAAAGCCAATCGCGACAAACTTGTGGCTGAGCTCATGCAAAATCAAAGCAGGTGCTGTCACAAGGCAGGCAAACCACAACGCGCGCCAATTGAATGTTGTCCTGTATCCGTGTGGAATAAATAACATCATGAATATGTAGCCCACTGCGGTTGTCATGAGTGCCATGTCAAAGAGTTCAGTGAGTGAAAGCAGCATATTCCGGAAGTTCGCCAGAAGGGTTTATAAGTCTTACTTGAGAAGGTGTGATTTCAGCCGCTGGTCAATTTCAAACAGTACGCGTTCAAAGTTCTCGCGCGTCACTGACGGGAACTGGGCAAGCCTTGCACCTGCGGCATAACTGTGCCCCCCTCCGCCGAATAATCTTGCTATTTCTGCAAGGTTAAGCTGGCAGGTGTCGCGCTTCCTGAAGCTTATCCTGCCGTTCCTGTAAAGAACTACAGAGACGTCAACGCCGGCATGGGTGTCAAGGATGTGCTGCCCTGCGTCAGACGACGGCAGTATTGATGGCGCGAGCGTGAATCCGAAATTGAAGCCTGTTATGTTCTTGACCGCCAAGTGCATGATTATGTCCTGCATTGCGTGCTGTTTTTTTCTTAGGTATTCCTGCCTTAATTGCTCAAACTTTTCTGACCAGAGAATGCCTTTTGACAAGGACTCAATCAGCTCTTTTGGCTCGATTCCTGAAGCAATGAGGTCTGCGAGCTGGACCGCCCTTTTGTCTGTGCGCTCCCAAAACTCAATGTCGTGTGCTATTTCGGCAAGCTCTTTTGCAACATTGTCGTTCGGCAAGAACCTGCGCTGTGTTAGTTCTGCCGCGCAGATTTTTTCTTTTGGGAGTGGCGCATAATGCAGCGGTCCTGACAGCTCGACAGTGTGGGTGTGCCTTGACAAAACAAGTCCATCAGCCTCTGAGTGCGGGTGGTGGCTGTTCCAGTACGCAATCCTGTTCCTCACTGTTATTGCGCTGAGCTTTGGCTCGAGTGCTGCAACAGTGTCAGGCAAAAAGTCAAGGATGAATATGAGGTCTCCGCTCAGGTTCTGCATTGCCGAGAACTGCTCGTCTGCGTTTTCAAAGTTGAGAATTCCGCCAAGCCTGGCATCGTGCCCCCTTAGGCAGGATGCCCTGAACACTATCGCTGCTGATGCGAGCCCGTCCAGCTGCTGGGAACAGTAGACGACGTGCATGAGCCCTGTTAAGTGTTTGCGCTATATAAAACTACGGCATTATTCTGTAAAAATGGTATAGCACGCGGTCAACTGCTTTTATGAGTTCAAGCCCGCTCCCTTCTATAATTAGGCAGTTGCCGTCAAGCGTAACTTTTGGCTGTTCTTTAATCCTGACGTAAAACACAGCCTTGTCATCGTCATCGCACGTGATTATTGGATGGCCTGCGCAAAGCTCAGAAATGTTTTTTGTGCATGCAGTGATGACCTCGTTGCCCATTCCCCTTGACCAGCTGAGCCCGAGTTCTGCAAATGCTAGGGCAAGGTATTTGAAGTCTGTATTGTTTGAGCTGTTCGAGCTGTTTGAGTCAGGGTCAAATGTCAGGTAATAAGGCTGCCTGAGGAATGTTTCGTTGAGCCCGCCGCCAGTGGGCACTTTTTCAACCTCAAGCGGGCTGTAGCGCAGGCTGACATCAAAAACCTGGCCATCGCTTCGCTGCCATAGGGTATGCCACATTCCGTCAGTTTGGTTGTAAAACTCAAAATTGTTGTAGATAAGGTCGGGCTTGTTTTCGCGCGGCTTGTGCATTGCCTTGTAAGCAAAAACGGCTGACGCGACGAGGATTATGACAACGATTGTTACGGTCAGGATGTTTTTGTCAATTTTTATTTGCACCACTACTTCATCACCTTTAGTTCGTGGTAGATGATGCGGTCTCCAAGCCTGTAAATATCCCTTGCATTGTCTGCTGTTGCAATAATGCATCCGTCAGTGTGCTCAATGATTGTCTCGTTGCCTGACTGCATAATGATTACCGGCACTTCCATCGTGGCGTTTGAGCAGTTTATTTGGGGCAATTGGTAGTCTGTGTTGTCTGTGAGCGCCCTTTGCACGTAAACGTTCGCCCATTTGCCCAGTGAGTCTTCCATATAAAACATTGCGTCTGCGATGTTTGTGGAGTAAATGTCATTGGGATTGTACGAAAACCAAACCACGCGCGGCCCGTCAAGCGCGACTGCCGCACCCCTGTCAAATGGTATGTCTTCAAGCTCTGCAGGATGGTAAAAGAACTGCATTTTCACGTCATTTATCTTTGCCTGCCAGCCCCGCTGCGTCCGGGTGAACTTTATGCCATTGTATTCTGCCTGCTGCCCTGGCTCTGTGAAAGTGAGCGCAAATCCGATAACGCTGAGTACCATTATTGCCGCGATGAACAACGACAGCCCGGTCTTCCTGTCAAACTGCATATGCGGGCATCACAAGCGGCTGAATAAAAGCTTTTTGGATGAATTTCACAATAATGCCGCAATAAGCCCTGCCAATAGCGCATAGCCGATTGCTGGCAGCAGGTTTATCCTTATGATGCGTCCTTCTTCGCCGTGCAGGCCGACAGTGGCAGAAGCCGCAATCACGTTGTGCACTGCAATCATGTTGCCGACTGCTCCGCCGACGTTCTGCAGAGCCAGTATCAGGATTGGTGAGAGCCCGACTGCAACTGCAGTTTCAAGCTGGAAAGTGCCGAACAAAAGGTTTGATACTGTGTTGCTTCCTGCTATGAAGGAGCCGAGCAGTCCGAGGATTGGTGATAAATAAACGAACATTTTTCCAAAACCCGCGAGCGCATCGCCGATTATGGCAGGCATGCTTGCCAGCCCTGAAAGGTTGTTGCCTGAATTCATTATTAATTGCACTGATGCAACTGCAAAAACAAGCGCTATTGCGGGATTTTTTAACGGCTTGAATGCATTCGCGACTGATGAAGTAATAGCTCTTCCTGAAAGCCTGTACAAACACCACGTAATTACACAAACAGCCAAAAACAGGAATCCTGGCGAATAAATTGGCGTGAATGTGTAGTCAGCTCCTGGAATGCGTATTGCCACTTTTTTCATCAAGTCGCCAATTCCCAGCTCCCTGATCCTTGTTATTACCAGCAATATGCCCAGGAACGTGTAGGGGAAGAACGCCTTCCATACGGGCAATTTCGATGAATAAACCGCTTTTTTTGTCTTATGCCCGCCAAAAGTCCATGAATGTTTTGGAACAAAAAAACCGGCGCGCGTGGTAATGGCAAGAATTGCAAGCCCAATAACGCCCCCGAGTATGGAAGGCACTTCCGGACCAAAAAATTTGGCAGAAAAATAATAGGGGATTGTGAAGCACAAGCCCGCCCATATTGCGTAAGGCGCGATGGCAAGCCCATCTTTCCACGACTTGTTTTTCCCAAAAAACCTTGTTAATATGCAGACCATCATTAAAGGCACGAGAGTTCCAATAGTTGCGTGAATCAACGCGGTTGTGACAGCAATGCTTGGGAGAATGTTTTTCATGCCTTCCGGAAGTATTGTGCTGATTCCGAGAATTATTGGTGTTCCTGCTGCGCCAAATGATACCGCTGTGCTGTTTGCAACCAATGATACTATGACTGCTGCTATTGCCGGAAAGCCGATGGATGCCAGTAATGGCGCTGCCAGTGCTGCAGGCGTGCCGAATCCTGCTGCTCCCTCAATAAAGCTGCCGAAAAGCCAGGCAACAAGGATTGCCTGAAGTCTTCTATCGCCTGATAATGAAGCAAGTGTGTTGTTTATTGTTTCTATCGCCTTGCTTTTTTGTAGTGTCCGCAGGAGCAGCAAAGCGCCGAATACGATGAACAATATGTCAATTGCAACCAGCAAACCCTTCAATGAGGATGCAATGATGCTTGTGACAGGAACCGCCCAGACAAAGATGCTAAGAACCGCTGTTATGAACCATGCTACAGGCATTGCCCTGCTTGCCGGCCACTTCATTATCACGATTAGCAAAAATATCAGGATTATCGGCAATAACGCGTATAACAGCAGCATTTGTCATCCTCTTTTTGATTTAAGCCTCCGGCGAGAGTTGCACTCGCGACCTCCTGCTTACGAGGCAGGTGCTATAGCTACTAAGCTACGGAGGCAAGCATTACTTATTTCAGCTGCGCAAGAATGTCTTCTTTTTTCGGGAATTTTTTCTGGCATTCAAAGCATATTGTGTGCTGTTTTCCCTTTTCGTCCTTCACAATTGTGCCGAGTATTTTTCCCAGGAATGTTTGCTGGATTGGTTTCTTGCACAGCTCACATTTCATAAGCACATTGTCGTCAGCGAGGATTTATAAATGTCACTCTTTCTGAAAGCACTATGCCAAGAATTGCAATAGTGCACAAGGAACGGTGCAACCCAAAAGGGTGCGGAGGTTATCTCTGCATCCGCATCTGCCCTATGAACAGGCAGGGCTTGGAATGCAAGACAATTGACCCTGTTGACCAGAAGATTAAGATAAATCCGGAACTGACTTCTGATGCCTGCTCAATATGCCAGAACAGGTGCCCTTTTGGCGCAATAAGCATTATTAATCTTCCTGAGGAGTTCGCAAAGCAGCCAGTGCACCAGTACGGAATTAACGGCTTCCACTTGTACAATCTTCCAATGCCTGTTTTTGGCAAGGTTGTTGGGATAGTCGGCAGGAACGGCATTGGGAAATCAACAGCAATAAGGATTCTCGCAGGGCAGTTAATGCCTAATCTTGGAACTGGGAAGGAAGCAAGCCAAAAGGAATTGCTTGAATACTTCAAGGGAACAGAGGCGCAGGTGTTTTTTGAGCAATTGGCAAGAGGCGAGATAAAAGTCAGTTACAAGCCACAGCACATTGACCAAATCCAAAAGAGTGCAAAAGGGAAAGTAAAGGAATTGCTTGAGAGAGTAAACGAGACAAAGAAATTAATGAGTGTTGCAAAGGCGCTTGGCATAGACCACATCCTGAACAATGATATCGCGACTGTGTCTGGCGGTGAAATGCAGAGGATTGCGATTGCTGCTACTGTGCTGAAAAAGGCAAACCTGTATGTTTTTGATGAGCCAACTTCTTATTTGGACATCAGCCAGCGCGTCAGGGTTGCAAAATTCATCAAGGAATTGGCTAATGAGCAGACTGCTGTGCTTGTTGTTGAGCACGACCTGATAATTCTTGACTTTATGACAGACCTCATCCACATAATGTTTGGGGAAGAAGGTGCTTATGGCATTGTAAGTGTTCCAAAGCCTGCAAGAAACGGAATCAATGCATACCTTGAGGGCTTCATTAAGGAGCAGAACATGAGATTCCGGCCTTACGCAATTACTTTCTTTGCGAGGCAGCAGGGGCAGAAGAAATTCATAAAGAAACTGACGGGCTGGCAGGAGATGAGGAAAAAGCTTGACCAGTTCTCGCTGGACGTGCAGCCCGGTTCTGTGAATGCACATAGTGTCGTCGGCGTGCTTGGTGAGAACGGCACTGGAAAAACAACTTTTGTCAAAATGCTTGCGAATGTCTTGAAGCCTGATTCTGGAGAGGTTGAGATTCCTGTCAGGGTTGCTTACAAGCCGCAATATCTTGATTCATCATCAGAGGAGCTTGTAAGCACTGCTTTGCAAAGCGCGATTGGCAAGTACGAAGTCCAGCTTATCCGGCCATTGGACATAAAGCAGTTATTGCTCAAGCAGATGAATGCTCTTTCAGGCGGAGAATTGCAGAGGGTTGCGATTGCTCACTGCCTTTCGCAGGATGCCGATTTGTATTTGCTTGATGAGCCGTCTGCTTATCTTGATGTTGAGCAAAGGCTTGCTGTTGCAAAGACAATCAAGGAAGTTGCAGAGCAGAGAGAGGTCACAATTATGGTTGTTGACCACGACCTTCTCTTCCTTGAATATCTTGCTGACGAATTAATGGTTTTTGCAGGTAATCCGGGAAGAACAGGCAGGGCGCAAGGGCCTTTTGACATGGTTCAAGGCATGAACACATTCCTCAAGGAAATCAACATTACCCTTAGGAGAGATGAGGAAAGCAAGCGTCCAAGAATAAACAAGCCAGGCTCAAGACTCGACAGAGAGCAGAAAGAAACAGGGAGGTTGTACTACAATTAAGCCCTTCCCCGGCTCTGCCCTTTAACCACGCCTGCTGCAATGAGGTGCGCCACTCTCAATGGTTCTGGGATGAATGCTCTTGTTGTGGTTATTCTGAGCAGTTCTTTTACTGATTTCAGGTCTGTTCCTGCGTACTGCACGTAGACTTTTTCTATTTTGGTTGGCTTTGGCAGTTTTTTTATGATTGAAATGGCTTTTTTCTTCCCGAGCCACTTCAGAACCCTGAATATTTCTTTCAGGTCAGGATAATTCCGCACAACAACAACTACAGGCCTGCGCGTGAGCTTGTGAAGCTTGTAAATGTCTACAACATTAAAGCCGCCGACTGCCACTCCTTTGAGCATTATTGCCTGCAGTTGTGTCCTGAACCTGCTCTTGTTTATCATTGAGGCGATTTTTTCTGTTGCGTCAGTGCCGTCAACTGTTGCGTAAGTTGAGACAACCCCGTCTGGAAAGACACCTCCGCGATACACAACCCCAACAACCAGCACTTTTTTGTCTTTGCGCTTCACAAAAGGGCTGTCATCAATTCCTATAACACGGGCTTCGGTTTTCACATTCATTGCTACAGACGACAGATTTATATATTTAGCGCAACGGCAGTGCAGACAATGAAAATCGACAACAAAATCTTCTCGCTCTGGAAAAGGACATGCCCTTTGTCAGCTTTCTGCTCAGGATTAAAGCAATACGCAGGCAAAGTCTGGATTCCTACGAGGGAAAATGAGAAAAAAGCATTGGCAGAAATTGACAAACTGCTGAAAAAGTGCAAAAAGGACAGGGTTGCAAGAAAGCTGCTTTTGTCATACAGGAGAAGCCTTCTTTTTGAGGAACCAAATGACCCGCCAGGCGCAGTGATGAGCTATTTTTACAATCATTTTCTGATTGAGGGCTTTAGGGAAACCCACATTAGGAAGCTCGCTGACGGCTGCTCAAGGAGTTTGGATGTTAAAAAGTATCTTTTGAAAAAAGACTGGCCTGCTGAACTGAAAATCTTGACAGTCCTTTCCTGCGATGGCGCGCTTGGAGTCATTGCGACAGCTAAAAACAATGTCAAAAAGGAAATCACAAAGAAAAAACTTGATTTTTTGGCAGAAAAAGTGAAGGAATGGCGCAGTGCCTGCCTCGTTGGCAAAATAAGGAAAGGCGACTTCACAGAGGTTTTCCCGCTGTTAAAGAGGTATGGCAAAGGGTTCAGGCGCGAAAAAATATATCCAAAGCTTCTGAAAGACTTTTATGACTATCCTGAATCTGCAAAAGAGATTGAAGCAAAGGCAACTGCGTGGATTGAGGAGGAAATGCCAAAGCTGAAAGCCATCAGCGCAAAGCTTGCCTCAAAGCTGGACTGCAAAAACAGCATTTCTGAGATTGACAGGGCGATAAAGAAAAAATACAACGTGCCTTTAAGCAGGCTTATCAAGACAATACTTGACACAAGAAAGCTCTTGCAGGACATTGCAGAAGAAAAGCTTGTCAAAATCACCCCTAAATATGATGTCAGGGTTATTGAGACTCCGAAATACATGGTTCCTTTCATGCCTTCTGGCGCAATGAGCCCTATGGGAACACTGACAAAGAAGCCGTTCTGCATTTATTTCGCGACAACGGACAAGCGCGGAAGCCCGAATGACTGTTTGCCTGAGATTTTCCAGCTTACAATTCATGAGGAGCACGGCCACTGCGTTAATTTCATGAACAGCTACACAGGATTTTTAGGAAAGCTCAGGCTTGTTGAGATTCTTGGTTCTTCTTTGGATACTCCGATAACAGAAGGGTTGAGTTTTCACCGCGAAATTGAGTTTTTGGAACTGTTCAGGCATTTGGAGCACGAATACAGGCCGAGCAAGGCAGAAAAAAACATGCTGAAATTCATCAATCAATATTCTGATTTGGAGACTTTCAATGATGCAATGGAATACGTTGTGAGAAAATGGCGTGTTGGAAGGTTTTTCAGGGCAATTTCAGACAGCAGGGTAAATTCTGGAAAGCAAAAATATGCCGATTTTGTTGAATGGGCTCATAAAAAAACAGGCTTGCCAAAGAAAAGAATCTTTGACCTTACTTTCAGCTTCTTTGAAAGCCCAGGATACTCGCCAAACTACAGCATTTTTGGCCAAAGACTGGCAGAATTGCAAAGAAAAGCAATGTCAAAAGGCATCTCCAGGGTAGAATTCAATACTTTTGTCGCTAGCAAGGGCTTCCCAGCAAGAAAAATTTTTGAAAAACAGCTAAAGGACAAGTTTAAGCTCTAACGGAACCTGTAAAGTATCAAAGGAACCTGCATTTCTTGCTTGCTTATTCCGCCATGCATGCCTATTAATGGTGTGTGAAAGTCAAGCATTGTCTTATTTTTCTTGCAAAACACAATGAAATCACCTGCTCTCTCCATAACAAGCGGGTTGATTTTGCCTTTTCCAAATATTCCTGCTGAGATTGCTTCTTCAGAAGGGACAATGTAGCAGTGTTTTGCAAGTTTTTTCCTGAAATAATCCTTCACAAACTCCTTTTTTCCTTTCTTGCAGTGCAAATAATTGATTCTTGCCTCGCCAGAAGTTGCCTTTAGCGCAGAATACAGCCGCGGATACTTTTGGTATCTTATCAATTTGGCAGGGTTTGTGTTTATTCCGCCATGGTCCGCACTGATAACAAGCAAAGTTTTCTTGGCGCGAGCCAGCCCGAGTTTTGCAAACTGGTTGTTGATGTATGAGAGCAAAAGCATTGTGATTATTGCATTGGTTCCGTAATGATGGCAGGCAGAATCATAGTCTGGCATGTAAGCATAAATGTATGCCTTGCCTTTCTTCGTTATCAGTTTTCTAAGCTTTTTGAACAGTTCAGGAATTGTTTTGTAGCCAACATATTCTGCCCCGGCATTCTGGATGGCAGAAAGCCTTGTTTTTTGCAGGTTTGAAGGCATGACTATGAATGACTTGATTCCTGCCTTTTTTAGCAGTTGATAAACGGTTGTGAAAGGATAAATCTTTTTCAGGTTGAGATTTACTGGCTTGTCTGATTTTATGCTCCTGAACCGCAGCATGTCAACGACTTTGTTTTTTTCTGGCAGGTACTGCGTGTACCCAAGAACACCGTGCTCGGACGGGAAGAGTCCTGTTGCAAAAGACAAGGCGCTGGTTGATGTTGTTGGAGGAAAAACGGCGCTTATTGGCTTTTTCTGCATGTGTTTTCTAAGGAATGCCTGTTTTGGCAGCGTCTTTACTGCGCTGTATCCCATTGCGTCAACAACAAAGAAAACAATCTTGTCAGCGCCTTTTGCTGCATTGAGTAATTTATTCAGCGGCTTGTGCACCGGCTCTGCCTTAAAATGGGCAAGGACAGAGTTTATAATGCTTACTGTGCTGTTGTAGTTTGGGACTTTGAACCCTTTTATTTTCAGCATGTTTTCCTCGCAAATGTCAGAAATCCTGTGTGCCCGAATGCTGCTGTGCTTGGGCGAAGAATGTTTCCTTCCACTTTCCAAGGTCTTTCAATTAGTTCGCAGCTTTTTATGATAAAGAAGTTCTTGTTTTTCATTAGCTCATTGACGAAACTCTGCATTTGTGTTGCCTGAATTGTGTATGCAGCCAGATAACCGCCTGTTTTTAGTGCGTTTTGTGCTGTTCTTATTGCATTCCACGGTTCCGGAACATCCAAGACGAACAGGTCAGCATTTTTTTCAGGAATTTTTTCGTAAATGCTTCCTTTCTTGATTGTCAAATTCTTCAAGCCAAGGAATTTCGCATTCTCCCTTGCCACACCTATATGTTTGTCAACAACATCATAGCTCACAACCTTCTTGCACAAGTGAGCCAGATAACACGCCAATGCCCCTGAGCCTGTTCCTGCGTCTATTGAAAAGCTGTCCTTGTTGATTCCCGTTGTTGCCACAATCAAGCCCATGTCTTTTGTTGATATTGTTTGTGGCAGTCGTTTGATGTGCTTTAAGTCGTCAATGAAGTCAGCGTCAATTATTGTGAATTCTTTGCCCAACGAGCTCTTGATAATGCTTCCTGCTCTCTTTGCAAGCTCTTTTTTTGGGATAACACCATATTTTGAGTGAAAATCATTTGTAGGATCAAAGATGTAAAACATTGCTTCTTTTTCAAGCCTGACTTCCTTTTCAAGTTCTGGCACGAACTGCTTTTGTTCCTTTTTCAGCAGGATTTTGCGCTTCATTTGAGGTCGGCCTCGCCCCAGACAACATTGTATTTTTTGTTGTAAATCGCGACTTTTGAGTATTTGTTGACGTCAAAGTCGTTTGGCAGGCTGTACGGGTAATTGCCTGTGTGGGAAATGAGTGTTCCAACAATGTAACCATCTGCAGGGTCGCCATTGTGCAAAACCACAGTCAGCCCTGGTCCTGGTTCTGTATCAAAGCCGCGCAAATTGAGCGACAATGCGCCTCCCAAAGCCCTTACTATCTGGACATTTCCGTTTGTTTCGTGCACGACCTTGTGGAAGTATCCCTGCTTTAGCACTGTCGGCTCAAGTGCAGTGGTTGGTCCTGGCGAGACTTGCCCTGATGCTGCAAAAACTTCCTGCATTATTTCATAAGGCGATTTTGCTGGCTCTGAAGCTGACTGTGGCAAAGGCGCTGGTGCCGGCTCAGAAGTTGCAGGTGCTACAACAGGTACGGGCTGCGCTTCTGGGGCTGCTGGTCGTATTTGTGGGGTTGCGGGCTGGCATCCTGTCAAGAACATTGCCAGAATCAGTGCAATTATTTGTTTCATAATCATCACAATTATTGATAAGCCGCGGGAGGGATTTGAACCCCCAAATGATCGCTCTGCAGGCGATTGCCTTGCCGGATTTGGCTACCGCGGCAGACAATAATATAAGGATGTATCTTGTTTAAAAAAGTATCTCACAAAGCTGTGTTTTTCCTGTAACATTTATAAAGCTGCAGAAACCAGTGTTTTGTATGGCCCTGTAGCTCAGCCTGGATAGAGCGTCTGCCTTCTAAGCAGAGGGTCGGGGGTTCAAATCCTCCCAGGGCCGTCAGGACATGGGAAACCAGCAAATCATCAGATTGGCGCCGCCTCCAAAATCTGTGTTATTTTGCTGTGGAGTTTACTCAATCCAGTCCTTGTTCTTTATTTTTTCTGGTAAATAATGGTCTGAAATGAACGTGATGCCTCGGGCGCTGAGTGCCTGGATTTCTGCTTTTGCGCCGAATGCCTTCATCATTTTGAACTCCCTTTGCCAGACTTTGTTGTTTTTGAACCAGTCGTATTCTGCAATTTGTTTCAGGCGGGAAATGTCAACATCCTTGAGCTTTATGAAGTGCTTTTTCAGGTTATATTTTTCTATGTCATCGGATGTTATTCCCAGGTATTTTGCGTTTGGCAGTGTGAGTGTTTGTGTCATGTGGGCAAGATTAATCGAGCCGAACTTCAGGACAGAATAAATGTAAACCCCATACGGGTCATAGTCGCACAGGACATAAATTGGCAGGTTGTGTTCTGTTGAGAGTCTTTGTAACAGCCTTCTGATTCCTCTTGTTGTCTGCCCCTGCGAGCTCATTATGATGCATTTGTGCTTGTCCCAGAACTTGTCTTCATGCAGTCTTTCCCAAACTGCTGCCTTTTCCATATACAGGACGTATTTTGCATCAACTTTCTTGAGTTTTATCTCTTCAACATTTGACGGAATGCTCCATCCTCCTGAGCCCATTTTGCTCCAGTCTATCGTGTCTCCTTTGTCTTCAATTATGACGTGTCCTGCGACTGAACCGTTCTTGTTTGCATTCATGTTGAGTTGTTCTCTTGAGAATCCTGTAATAAGCTCCATGTCCTCTATTGCGTTGTCTGACTCGCTTTGCTCGTCAACAAGGTTTGTGTTTGTCCCCGGCAGTGTCCTCTTTGCCATGTAGAATACGTCCCTGAGGGATGCGTGCTTGTTCAGGTCCAATAACTGCTTTGAAATCTTTGCAACTTCAAGCGTCTGGACGAATTTCTTGACGTGGCCGACATTAAAGAACATTCTTTCAGCTGTTTTGTTTCCCAATTCCAGTGTCTTTGTTTTTTCGTTATAGACAACGTTACTAAGCGCTCTTACAGGCACATCAATCTTTGGCGGTTTGCCTTTCTTGATTGATTCCGCAAGCTCTTTTCCGATTTCCTGCAGTTTTTTCTTTGCTTCATTCATTACTCATCATCCTCTGCAGTGCCTGTGAGCTTTATTTTGTCTTCTTTATCTTCTTTTTCAGTGGCGGTTATTATTGCTGTGTTGCTTATTATGAATTCCTTGTTTTTTGCAAGCATTGAGGATAGCTGGTTTTCAATTATTTTCTTGTTCTCGCCTGATAGTATGGAGAGCGAGTCGGCTACTTCAGGGATATATCTCTCAAATATGTTAACTCTTTCTCTTTCCAGCCCAACTCTTTTTTTCTTGTTGACGTATGCTCCGAGCCTTCTGCCTGCCTCTTGCAGTGCAAGCTTGATTTCCTTCATGATTTCAGGATAGTGGGCAATTGCTTCTTTTGCTTCTGAGGTGAATGGGGGCCAGACAGAAGCCAGATGGACAACAATTGTTAGCGGTCCGACCGGCACTGCTCCTGCGCTTTGCTGCATTCCGTAAGGCTTCCAGTTTGTTTGCAGGATGCTCTTGAAGGCAGCGCATGCTGATTGCTGGTACAAAAGCGGGACCCTGTTTGCGAACCTCAAAATTCTTGCAGGCTCTTCTTTTGACTGCTGTCCGCCATAAGCCAAGGCAACTTCTATGACAAAAGGGATTCCACGGTAGACTTCTGGCGGTCTTGTGACTGCTGTGTAAAATTCTGCAGCAACTTCTTTTCTCAATCCTTTCTCAAGCAATTCCTCGCCTATGGGAACTATGCAGTCTGTTGGTGGAGCAATGATTTTTGTCTTTTTTATTCCTTCCATCAGTTTTTCCACGTGTCCGAGTTCAAGCTCGCGTGGTTTCATTTCAGGTGTAAGTCCTGCGTTTGCGCAGATTTCCTTTGCTGTCTGGGAGCCCACTCTTGAGAATTCGTTCATTAGGAATGACTGCAAAGTTCTTGATTCTGTTGACCTTATCATTTTGAGCATTATTCCAAGCTCTACGCCGTAAGGGTGTGGCTTGATTTCCTGCGGCTCTCTTGGCAGCTTGTCAGAAGCCCGTGGGAAAATCAGTTGTTCTGCCTTTGGGTTTGTGTAAATTATTGTGGCATGCGGGTTGACAATGGCGGTTTCCTTGAGATAGCTGTCAACACTCTGGTCGCCTTTCTGATAGCTTGCTTCTATGTCAAGCTCGACTTTTGTTCCGCGCTCCTTTTTCCACTGAACTTCCTCATCCTTGACTATGTGCGGCTCGTTCGTTCTTGTGTCAAGGTGCAGTTCAAAATAGTGCGCAGAGTGCTTTGCGTCAATTCTTGAAGTTATCCTTGCGGGCCTTCCTGTCGTGAGCTGGGCATAAAGCACAGCCGCGGATATGCCTATTCCCTGCTGCCCCCTTGCCTGCTTCAATGAGTGGAACTTGCTTCCATACAGCAGCCTTGCAAATATTGGCGGAATCTGCTTTTTGACTATTCCCGGACCGTTGTCTTCCACGATTATCCTGAATCTTTCATTGCCCATTTCAATTATTTGGACAGAAATTTCAGGCAAAATCCGTGCTTCCTCACAGGCATCAAGTGCGTTGTCAACCGCTTCCTTTACCACGGTAAGGAGCGCCTTTCTTTTGTTGTCAAAGCCGAGCAGGTGCCTGTTTCTTTCAAAAAATTCTGCCACTGAAACTGCTCTTTGCTTTTCCGCCAGTTTTTCTGCAATGATTTTGTCAGCCATTGTCAACACCCTGTTCCATCAGGCGCATTTCCTTTCTCCTGCGCTCAAGGAACTTGTACACTGTTCCGTGCTTTCTTCCTGAAAGTAATGCCTCAACTGCCTTCCTGGCATTTGCAATATGGTCAAGCCTCCCAATAATGCCTATTGTCTTGCCGTAAACGCTGATGTTCGTGAATGTCAAATCCTCAATGGTCCTACGTGACTTTCCACCTTCGCCAATGACCCTTCCCCTGAGTCTTTCAAGCTCTTTTGGCGTTTTAGCATATTCCTTGAGGTTTATGAACTCCATGCCATAGTCCTGCTTTAGCAATTGCATTGCAATCTCGGGATTAAAACCCCTCCCTATTGCCCTGACTATTTCCCTGCAGCTGTACAGCAAAAGCGGGTCCTTGCCCGAGATTGTCACGTCTCCCTCGCCTGAATCGACTTTTATCCGTGTCTTTGTGGATTTTTCCAGCTGTTTTTTCAGCTCGCCTTTCTTTCCTATGAGCACGGCGACCCTTTCCTTGGGTATTTTCAGCTCATAGGCAAATTCATCAGTTTCTAGGGGGGTCATAATCGTCAGGTGGTTTTGCTTGGAACGCAGCTTGCTTTTAAACCTTGCGCTGAGCGAAGCAAGGCGCAAATTTTCTCAAGTGCTGCCGCTATTCGCGAACCGGCTTTGAGTTGGTTATTTTTTTTCTTACTTCTTCCTCTTCTGCTTTTACGCCTAATTTACTGAAGAATGTGCAAATGTTTTTTATGTCGCGAGCAAGGTATTCTTTTGAGTTTGGGTTTTCCAGCACTGTTGCCTGGCTCATGTCAATGAATACCGGCTCTTCGTTGTAGTTTAGTATGTTAAACTGGCTCAGGTCTGTGTGGACCATTCCTGCCTTGTATAATTTCTTCATTCCGCTGACAACTTTCTCAAAGAATTCCTGCGGGTTCTCTGGCAAGGCATCCTTTACTCTTGGCGCAGCAACTCCTTCATCGCCAATAAATTCCATCACAAGCACGTTATTCAATACTGCCCTTGGTGTTGGCACCCTGACTCCTGCCTCTCTTGCCTTTAGCAAGTTCCTGTACTCGCGTTTTGCCCACATCAGCACCACTTTTCTTCTGTTCTTGTCTATTCTTGGGAAGCGGGGGTCTGCCCTGAGATACTCATACATCTTGTTGAATTCTGCTGCATTAATCCTGTAAATCTTTACCATTACTTGCTCGCCCTGAGCCGTAGCAGAGAATATGTTTGCCTCTTTTCCAATGCTAATAGGGCTCTCAAGCCCATCCAGCTGCCCTTTTGAAATCAGCTTGATAATGGTTACATTCGTAAAGTTGTCAAATACGTCCTTGAATGTCTTCTTTATGTCTTCAGGGCGCCTTATGCGTGCCATACGACGATGAAGAAATGCTCAGTATTTATACCTTGCCTGCAAAGACTGCAGGCACATCAGTTATTTAACAAGACCAGGGCTGCCTGCATATCTCGCGCCAGCCGTTTCCATAGACAAAACCAAGGAAGAATTGAAAAAGTTGCTTATTTGATGCATCACGGATTTATAAACCAAATACGAAGCTTTATATAGACCTGCAACATATAGTTTGGACAGGTTAAAAGGCCGCAAATACGGCCCGTTGCCGAGAGAACCCTGTGGAGCTGACGGAAAACCCAAGCAATGAGCTCAGGGGGTTAGCGGCGTGGCTACAGGCCTTTTAACAAAGTCAAGATAACAATATAGAGACCGAAAAGAACCAATCATCATTATTCAATCATTTTCCTTCGATTTTGAAGGGGGATAAGCCAGAAAAGACAAAAGAAAGCAAAACAAGGATGCTTTTAGTCAAATCTGGCTGAACTGGTTCTTTTTTGCCTCTTGACAACAAAACAGGGATATAAATGGAGGGTTTAAAATGGGAAAAATCAGTCCTATTTCATCTAAGTACATTATCAACGCAAGCATTGAAATTGAGGGTGTTGTTGACAGGCCGGACGTCATTGGCGCGGTCTTTGGTCAGACAGAAGGCCTTCTGGGCGCAGACCTTGAGCTGAGGGAGCTTCAGCGTTCTGGACGCATAGGAAGGATAGAAGTCAACACAGAGACAAAGGGCGGCAAGACGCAGGGAAGCATAATAATACCATCTTCTTTGGACAAGGCAGAAACAGCAATAGTTGCCGCAGCGCTGGAAATCATACAAAGAATAGGTCCCTGCAATGCAAAGCTGAAGGTCACAAACATTGAGGATGTCAGGATTAGCAAGAGGAACTTTGTCATTGAGCGCGCAAAGGAATTGCTCAGGACAATGGTTGACTCGGTAATGCCTGACTCGCAGGAGCTTGCGGAGGAAGTAGCCCACTCAGTAAGGGTTATGGAAATCACTGAGTACGGAAGGGACAGATGCCCTGCAGGGCCTGGAATTGAGGACTCTGACGAAGTGATTGTTGTTGAAGGCAGGGCAGACGTCCTGAACCTGCTCAAGAACGGCTTCAAGAACGTCATTGCAATGAATGGAACACAGGTGCCACAGACAATAGTTGACCTGAGCAGGAAAAAAGACATTGTTGTGTTCATTGACGGCGACAGGGGCGGAAACCTTATTCTTAAGGAATTGCTGAACATTGCAGAGATTGACTTTGTGGCACGCGCTCCTGATGGAAAGGAGGTTGAGGAGCTCACAAAGAAGGAAATCCACAAAGCGTTGAGAAGCAGAATAACTGTTGAGCAGGCAAAGCTTGAGCTTGCCGCAAATGACACCTCGCAGAGCATTCGCAGGCCAATGCTGCGGGAGACCACGTCAAGAATTCAGTCAGTTCCTGTCAGGGTCGTGCAGCCCCAAAGGATGCAGCCCCTGGTTAGATCGGTTCCCATCGAGGCTGAACTCAGGAGGGTTGCGCCGGTTGCGCCAGTAATGCAGGGGAGGCAGTTGAACCCTGAGGAGAAGAAGCGCTTTGGCAGCATGCTCGAAAACCTGATAGGCACAAGGGGCGCTTACCTCTTGGACAACAAGATGAACGTGCTTGGCAAGGTTCCTTTCACAGAGCTCTCAAGCACTTTGAAGAGCCTTAATTCGGGCGTTTATGCCGTTGTCTTTGACGGCTCTGCCGACAAGGAAATCACAGACGTTGCAGAAAAGGCAGGGGTCAAGCACGTCATAGCAATGGACAGCCGCGTCAAGGACACTGCAGTGAACGTGGTTACTGCGGCTGAATTGTAAGGGGGCAGGCAAAAAAGCTACAGGAACAAAACCCCAAACAAGTCATTATCGCAAATACATTCCTTGACGCAGCTGTCAAAGTGGTTTGCAACTTTGAGTATAGCAAGGGATGCAAGAGAGCGTAAACCTTTTTATACTCATTAATCACAGTTCTTCCCGAAAAGAGGATGGCATATGAAATAGTTCTTGGAAGGGAAGAAGAGGAAAGGAACAAGTTTGGAATCCTTGGCACAATACTTCTTGGCAAGCACTATGTCCAGATGGGCCAGACAACTGCATTGGCGCAGAACATTTACCTTGACCTCAACAAGGCGCATGTTGTTTTCGTTTGTGGAAAGAGAGGCTCTGGAAAGTCATACTCGCTTGGAGTCATTGCAGAAGGCATTGCAACACTGCCTGAAGAGCAGCGCTCAAGATTGGCGGTTGTCCTGCTCGACACGATGGGCATTTACTGGACAATGAAATACCCGAACAACAAGGACGAGCATTTGCTGAAGCAGTGGGACATGGAAGGCAGAGGCATTCCTGTAAAAATCTTCACGCCAACAGGCTTTTTCAGGAAATACAAGCAGGAAGGAATTCCAACAGACGCACCTTTCTCAATCAGGCCGTACGAGCTGTCGCCAGAGGACTGGAACCTGACTTTTGACATACATGCGGATGACCCATTGGCTGTTTTCATTGCGAGAATAATCCTTACGCTGAAAAAGGACAGGGATGATTACGACGTTGAGGACATTATTGAGGCGGTGCAGACAGACCCGCGGGAGGAGGAGCACGTTAAGAATGCTGCCCTGAACAGGTTCAGGGGCGTTGAGCAATGGGGGGTGTTTAGCAGGGAGGCGACGCCGTTAAGGGACCTTGTGCGCGGCGGTCAAGTCACAATTCTTGACCTCAGCCCGTATGCAGTCATGCCTGGCGGCTGGAAAATCAAGCATCTTGTCATAGGTCTTGTTGCAGAGCGGCTTTTCATGGAGCGCATGGTTGTGAGGAAGAACGAGGAATTCCAAAGCATCCATTCCGCAATACACTACTTGCTCAGCCAGGAGGAAGAGGAGGAAGAAAAGCTCAGGTCAAGGGAAATGCCCATTGTGTGGATAATGATTGACGAGGCTCACGAGTTCCTGCCTGCGGGGGAAAAGACAGCCGCAACCGACGCCCTTATTACACTTCTCAGGGAAGGCCGCCAGCCTGGAATAGCGCTGGTATTATCAACCCAGCAGCCGGGCAAGATACACACAGATGCAATGACCCAGTCGGATATTGTGCTCGCCCACCGTTTGACAGCAAAGGTTGACACTGACGCATTGGGCAATATCATCCAGAGTTATTTGAAGGGCTCGCTTGACAAGGAGCTCTCACTGCTTCCAAGGGTTGCCGGCGCGTGCATTGCTGTTGATGACGTGAATGAGCGCATGTATCCGATGCAGGTCCGGCCGAGGTTCAGCTGGCATGGCGGAGGGGCGCCAAAGATAGTTGAAGAAAAAAAGAAGGCATTGGAATTCTAATAAATGAAAAAAAATCTGCCTTAAATGGCAGGCGGAGTGACGTCCTTGTCTGTGAGCGTGTTGAACTGCAGGTCATTGAACTTGTAGTTCAGCTCCTGTCCTGACGACGGCACAATCCTTACAGCCCGCGGGATTCCGTAGGTGTCGTCAACCCACATCTGGACAAGCTTTCCGTCCTCCTCATACTCTATCTTGGTCACGGTGCGCTCGTCGTACAATTCAGGGCCGACTATTTTTGCTGTTGGCGGCACTGACTTGACAAACTCGTATGGTGTTTTTGTGATGTACTTGCTGTAGTCCAGGTTTTCCCACGTCTTTTTCGTGTTGTCTCCCTGCGGCCATATGCATCTGCGTCTGTTTTCGCACCTTCCGATAGCTGTCTTTGCAACAGTGTCAAGGTAGACTGTGTCAAAATAGGTTTCTGCAACATAAGGGTCGTACTCGTAGAGCTTGATTTTTGCCTTTGTGCCTTTTATGTAGAACTTGTCAGGCTGCTGCTTTGTCGGAATGATAAGCTCAAGGTATGAATAGCTCTTTACTTTCTGGTCTGCCCTGCTGAGCAATTCCTGTAGCTCCTTTGAAGCTGTGGGGATTGGCTTTGCCTCAACAGGCGTTGGTCCTGGCGGCGCAGGCGCTGCCGGCTGTGCGGCTGGCGGTGCAGCAGGAGCCGCTGGTGGTGATGCAGGCGCTGCGGGCTGTGCGGCTGGCGCGCACGAAATCAGCACAAGCACAAGAAATGCCGCAATAAGTATTGTGTATTTCATATTTCTCCTCCCCCAAATGTTTCTTTATTTTATCGGTCTTGCGCCGAGCTGCGCATCAGGCGACGCGCGGCTCATTGATATCATTGATGCAAGGAACATGCACGCGAACACTACAGCAAACGCGACTGCCATCGGGACAGAGAATTTCTGGACATAAAGCACTGACACAAAAAATCCCACCATGCTGGCAACCATAAAGCCGACACTAAGCGGAGCCCATTTCCTGCCGCTTGCCTGCTGTTCCGGAGGAATATCCCTTTTGACAGGACCGTGCTTGTGGTCTCCCATTCTTGCCATACGCTTGCCTTTCCTTCCGAGATATATAAATGTTTCTGCACTAGCTGAACCGGATGAAATTAAGGTCTTTTACGATTTTTTTGGCTTGCTCAAGTTTTTGCACAAAGTCTTCCATGAATGCTGTCATTTTTTCGCACGCAATCTTCTTGAGCTCTCCTGAAAGCATCTGGCCTGTCTTGTACTGCTGGTAAATCAGCTCCAGCTTGTTGTCGTTCTCTATCAGGTGCATTTTCAGGAGCTCAAAAACCATGTCTTTTTCAACTTCTGCGCCGAGCTTTCTCTGCTCTTCTGCTGTCTTCCTGCCGCCTGTGACTGCTTTCTGGATTTTCCTGCACGCCTCCTTCGGGTCCTCCGGCAGTTCTATGCAGCTTCCCGGCTTGCTCTTGCTCATTTTCAGCGAACCGTCAAGCGACGGCGTGAACTTGTGGTAGATGCCTGCAGGAGGAATCATTTTGTGCATCCTGCCTGAGCGCTCGACAACATCTCTTGTGAGGCGTATGTGCGGGTCCTGGTCAATCCCGACAGGAATCACGCCAGGCATTTTTTCTTTGAGCTGGGGGAAAAGCATGTCACCTACCTGTGTCACGGCAGCCATTATTCTTGCAGGGTCTGCATTGCCGTAAACAGCCCTGAACTCGTTAAGTGTTATTTTCTGGGCTGCCTCGTAAGCGAGGTGCATGACATCCTTATTCTCGCTCTGGAAGTAGAAGATTGTCTTTTCAGGGTCAAGCCCGAGCGCAATGTATGCAGGAATGTGGAATTCAAGCGCCCTTTTCCGCGCGATTTCCAAGGAGACGCCCCTTGTTGTGGCTGCCTCAAGGTCTGCCACAAGCACGTATGTTTTTGCGCCGTGCTCCTGGAAGTACCGCATCTGCTCCACAACCATCTTTGTGCCGAAATGCACTTTGTCAGCAGTGGGCATTATGCCTGTGAGCGCATAATATGGCTTCTTTTTCCTGATGCAGTCAGCAATAACTTTCTGATCCCTTGCTGCAAACACAATCCTTCTTCTCATCAATCTGTTTGGCTCTGGGAATAAGGAAGGATCAAATACCTCAAGCCCGAACTGCTTCACAATCTTCTCGTATTCCGCAGGCAATTCTGCGCCCCACGGGTCAATTATCAGCGCCATGCCTAGCGGTTTGGCTATTCTGGTTTAAAAATCTTCTCAACGAGGGCAAGCGCCGCGGTCCTTGTTGCGGGAAACGCCGCAAGGCTCATTTTTATGTGATAACACCAGCCGGAGTCTGTTATGAAAATGCGCCTGTCAGAAATCCATTTGTCCTTGCCGATGCGGATGAAAAAGTGCAGCTCATTGTCAAGCCTTGACTCCCTCTGCCTTAGCAAAAGCTCTTTTTGCTCTTTTGTTAACCTATTTAACAATGCTTTGAGGAATGTGTTTGTGTGCGCTGTCTTGTAAAGCGTTATCCTGAATATCTTTATTGGCTGATCGTTAAAACCCTGCGCGGTTTCCTCATTTACCTCAATCTTTTCCTTTTCAAGGTTTAATGGCACAAGCTCAACAAGCCCATTCCTGACCGCGGGAACATCTTCCTCTGCAGGTTTTGCAAAGACAGAAATCACCACATTGTTAAGGTATTTCATCTGCCACAGCAAAACGCAGGGTTTATATAAGCTTTCACCGCCAGCAGGGGCATGAAGCACAACGGGCCTGTCACGCTTTTGCTTGTAGGCATGTTCCTGCTAGCCCAGGTTATTGGGCTGTTTATTATAAGCGCATACGTTGACATCCAGAAGACAGCAGAGACAGGAAAGGTTGAGTGGGAGCCGTTGCCCTCCATTGCAGGCTTTGTGATGGAGCGGCCTGAGGCAGCGCCCGGTGTTTCTGTGTTTTACATCCTGCTGGCTTTGCTTATCGGCACTGTCCTCATACTGCTCATAATCAGGATGCACAAGGTGATTTTGTGGAAGATATGGTTCTGGCTTGCTGTTGTCCTCTGCCTGCATATTGCGTTTGCTGCATTCATGCCTGCCAATTATGCTCTTTTGCTTGCACTTTTGCTTGGCTCGTGGAAAATATTCAGGCCTGGCGTGCTCGTGCATAACGTGACAGAGCTTTTCATTTATGGCGGGCTTGCTGTCATTTTTGTCCCCCTGCTAACCCCCTTGACCACAATAATTTTGCTCATGCTTATTTCCTGCTATGACATGTATGCTGTGTGGCGCTCCCAGCACATGGCAAAAATGGCGCAGTTCCAGGCAAAAAGCGGCATCTTTGCAGGACTGCTTTTGCCTTATGCTCCAAAGAAAGTCGTGCTTAAGGTGCCGAAAAAGCCAGGAATGCCCAGGACTGCAATCCTTGGCGGCGGCGACATCGGTTTCCCGCTTATTTTTGCAGGTGTTGTGATGAAGACTCTCGGACTACAGCAGGCTGCGGTCGTGGCTGTCGGCGCTGCGCTTGCGCTTCTCGGGCTTTTGTTTTTCGGCCAGAAAAAAAGGTTTTATCCTGCAATGCCGTTCCTCTCAGCAGGCTGCCTTATTGGGTATGGCTTTGCTTTCCTGCTGTGAACAGGCTTAATGGCTTCTGCTTGAGCTCTGCAGAGTACGAAATTGGGTCTATTGTCGTGCCGTCTTCTGCAGAGATTACCTGGACTCCTGACTGCATTTTTATCTCCCTTGCCTCGTAAAGCGGGTTTGCGTCAAGCATTTTTTGCGAGAAATGAGTCAAAATGCACAGTTTTGGCTTTGCCTTTTTGAGTATTTTCACGACGTCTGCAGAGCAAAGCCCCGGCTCCATGCTCTTGCCCGGGTTTTGGCAGTTCACGACAAGTATGTCAGCGCACTCATACTGTTCTGCAGTTTTTGAGTCGTAATTTGTGTCTCCGGTATACGCCAGAATGAATTCCGGTGTGTAAATCTTGTAGCCGAGCGAATGCAGGTCTGAGTGCTTTGCTGCAAGCGGAGTGATTTCTATGTTTTCTATTGCTATTTTTCTGTTTGGCTGTGCAATAATGATTTTTTCCATGTGGTTTGCGAAGTAAGTGTGCAGCACAGGCTTTATGTGTTCTGTGCCATTCACTATGCTTTCTGGCGCCACGAGCACCCCGTGTGCATCAAGCCCGTTGAGCGTCATTGCATTAATGAGCGCGTTCAGGTCATTGCAGTGGTTCAGGTGCGCGTGCGAGGCAAGTATTGCAGTGTGCGCCCTGACATTTATGCCGCACAATGATGCGTTTGTCAATGCCCCTGGCCCTGGGTCAATGTGCATTTGGATTTCACCGACCTGCACGATAAACCCTCCTGAGCTTCTTGACTGCTTGCTCACCACTCCAAGGTTTCCCGCAGTTCCGAGAAAAACAAGTTTTGAAACCATGCCCCTGCAATGGCCTGCGTGGCTAATAAAGATTTCGCGACTGCAGAATCAGTTCAGAATTTCGGCAGGTAAGCCGGTTGCAAAATAGTGCCGTCCTCAACAAGCCCAATGTGTTCAAGCCCTATTTTTCCCGCATAGATCGGAAGAGCATTTCCCCCTTGCTCAATAAACTTTTCAAGCATAAGCTTTCCTTCGAGGTAAACATGATCCTTGACGAATCCCCCTGTAGCAGAAGTGTCTTTGAGCCCACGCTTTACCCTGACCGTCATTTCAAAAGCTTCTTTTGGCGGGAAAAACCTGCAAAGCTCGTTAAAGACATCCCTGAATCCGCCTTTCAAGGCCGCCGAAACAGCTATTACCCTTCCCGCATATTTTCTCAGCCTGTTGCTTGTGAGGCAACCTGTTTTTTTCTCATGTAGTACAGCCAGCCCTTCTTCTGTCTGCAAATAGCAGGGAATTGCATCGCTGCTGAGAATCCTGTATTGCTGCCTGTAGCTGTTCATTGACCTGAGAACGTGGACCCCTACCTCATGGGCAAGCATGCACTTGATTCCATTTGCTGAAAACTTTGCTTTTTCGCTTATTATTATTGTCCTCTTGCTTGGGCTTACCGAAACGCGCGCAACAGAAGGCTTTATGCTGATATGCCACCCCACGAAGCCGTGTTGCAATAACGCCTTTTCAATTGCTGATTTCATGTAAGTTGCGGTGTAGGGCTTTGTTGGCATTGGCTCGCGGGGAATGCTTTTAAGGATTTCATGCGCATTGTGTAAAGTCTCCTTTGACGGCATGCCATAAAGTCGTGTTTCTGCAAAGCCGTTTTTTCCAATATTCTCCAGCAGATTTGTGGAAAGCAGCAGTCTTTCCTTGACATCCCTGAAAAGCTGTCCGAGTGGCGTCTGCTCTGCAATTCTTATTCTTTCAAGTCGTGTCCTGAATGCATTTGCCCTCGTGAATGTCTTGTAAGTGAATTGCGGCTCATAAGTCTGGGATGAAAAGAATGTTCTTTCCTCTTCTTGCAAGTTTGTTGGATTGAGAAAGGAGAGCAAATGCATGGCCTTGCTCGTTTCAGCAAGTGCGCGGTCAGCGACATGCAAAAGCGTTGCCATTTGTCAGAAAGCAGACCACTAGATTTAAAAACGTTATCCTGCTATTAACTAACGGGCGGGCTTTTCCGGGAGGTTAGCCGTCTCCTGTCACTGCAAATCGGCTTCATGGCAGGGAGAAGCAGTCCGAGCGGCCTAGGATGGAGCAGATGGTCCTGAACCGGACGTTGACGTTCTGTCCTGCAGGGTTGCTCTTGTAGGAACCGTGTCAGGCTCGGAAGAGTGCAGCACTAACTGTAAGGGTGAATGCTTGCAGGGTAGCGGAACCGAGAAAGGTTTGGGGTCAAACCATTTGTTCTTTTCTATGTCCATCGGGTTGCGCGTCCGCCCGCTTTTCTTACAATCTTTAACAATCTTTAAATAAACCGGCAATTTATTATGATGCATGAAGGTCTCTGTTGAAACCAACGAGAGGGTTGTAATAAAATTCAAGGGAAAGGTTAATATGTCGCAGGAAGTCGTGATGTCAAAGAACGACGCAAAACGCCTGGCAGGCATCCTTAGCGCAGGAAAATCAGAATCCTTTGAGACAGACTAATTAGACAATCACAATTGCCGGCTTTCCTGGCAGCGCATTCTTTGCCTTTGGTTCCTGAGAGTCCTGTTCCTTGACTATTTCCACTGAGCACATATATTCCTTTGCGAGATGTTCTTTCATTTCTGTGAATGCTGCAAATTCCTTTTTCTGCCCAAGTATGTGTTCCGGGATTCTTCCTGGCTCCTGGACGAGCTTTGGAACCATCTTGCTGATGATATCGCCGTGCTTTCTCAAAGGACCGTTCATGAGCGCCTTGATTATTTCGCCAGGATTCTTTGTTTTCTCCAGCTGTGCCTTTACTTCCTTGTAAAAGTCGCTCTTCCACTGGTCTGCAATGTAGAGCTTTATTGCCATTGGCTTCAGTATCTTTGTTATTTTCAGGACGTCTTTTATGTCGCTGAGCAGGCTATTGTAAATCTTCTGCTGGTATTCAAGCTCTGGGTTTATCTTCTTGGTGTCAAACTTTGGCCATTTTTGAGTGCATGCAAACGGTTTTTTGCCAAGCATTTCCCACAATTCTTCTGCAACATGCGGGATAAATGGTGCAAGCATAAGTGTCAACAATTCAAGTGATTTCTGGTGCAGGGCTTGTCTTTTTTCTAGGAATTCAACGCAGTCCATTATTGCAATTATTGCCTTGTTGAGCTCAAATGTTGACATGTACGCTGTTACTGCCTTGAGCGTGCTGTGGACTTTGCTTTCTGCAACCTTGTCTGGCTTGGCTGTTTTCTCTTTTTTGTACAAGGCTTCAAGCCTTTGGATGAACCTGAAGCTTCCCTGGACTCCTTCCTCGCTCCATTCTATGTCCTTGCCAGGCGAAGCAACAAACAGCATGAACAGTCTTGCAGTGTCAATTCCGTATTTTTGCTCAATTTCCTCCTGCGAGACCACGTTTCCGTGGCTCTTGCTCATTTTTGCGCCGCCCTTGAGCACCATTCCCTGGTTGAACAGCGCCTTGAACGGCTCTCCAAACTTGAGCATTCCCAAATCCCTGAGTACTTTTGTGAAGAATCTTGCATAAAGCAGGTGCATTACTGCGTGCTCTGCTCCCCCAATGTACTGGTCAACTGGCATCCAGTAAGCAACTTTTTCTGGCTTGAATGGCTGTTTTTTCTCCTTATTCGAGCAGTATCGTAAAAAGTACCATGAGCTATCAACGAATGTATCCATTGTATCTGTTTCGCGCTTTGCAGGACTCTTGCACTTAGGGCATTTCACGTTTACAAAGCTTGGGGTGTTTGCAAGAGGATTCCCCTGTCCTGTAAATTCCACCTTTTCAGGCAGCTTGACAGGCAAATCCTTTTCTGGCACAGGGACTGTTCCACATTGCGGACAATAAATTATGGGTATTGGTGTTCCCCAGTAGCGCTGCCTTGAAATGAGCCAGTCCCGCAGCTTGTAGCTTACTGTTGCCCCTCCTGCTTTTTTCTTTTCAAGCGCGACTGTGATTTCGTGCATTGCCTGCCTTGACGGAAGCCCGCTGAACTCGCCCGAATCAAACAATACACCTTCATCAACATAAGGAAGCTCCAGCGGTTTGTCCTTTGGCTTTATGACTGGTATTATCGGTATGTTGTACTTCTTGGCGAATGCATAGTCTCGTGTGTCGTGCGCTGGCACTGCCATTACCGCGCCTGTGCCGTAATCGGGCAGGACAAAGTTCGCGATGAAAATCGGCACGTCCTTTCCTGTGAATGGATGCACCACGTACCTTCCGATGAACATTCCCTCTTTTTCCTTGTCCTCTGCAGCGCGGGAGAATTTTTCCTCCATCACAACCTTGTTAGTGAATTTTTTTACCTCTTCTTCGTACTTTGTGCCGTGCACCAGCTCGTGCACTATCGGGTGTTCTGGTGCTATGACAACAAATGTCATTCCAAAAAGCGTGTCAGGGCGTGTTGTGAAGACAGGCAGTTTCTTTTCAGAGTCCTTTATCTGGAATTCAATGAGTGTTCCTTCGCTTCTGCCTATCCAGTTTTTCTGCATTGCCTTGATTCTTTCAGGCCAGTTTAGCTTGTCAACCTCATTGAGCAATTCATCTGCATATTGTGTAATTTTGAAGAACCACTGCTCCAAATCCCGGATTTCCACTCCGCTTTCGCACCGCCAGCATTTTCCGTCAATCACCTGCTCGTTTGCAAGGACAGTCCCGCAGGAAGGGCACCAGTTTATTGGCGCGTGCTTTCTGTAAGCAAGTCCTTTTTCAAAGAATTTCAAAAAGAAATACTGGTTCCACTTGTAGTATTCGGGATAGCATGTCGCAAGTGTCCTGTCCCAGTCATAGCTGAACCCAAGGCGCTTCATGCTTCCTGACAATGATGCAATTGCCTTTTCGGTGTATTCCTTTGGGTGGATTTTTTGCTTTATTGCCGCGTTCTCGGCAGGCAAGCCGAAGGCATCAAATCCCATCGGGTAAAGCACGTTAAAACCGCACATCCTCTTGTATCGCGCAATCGTGTCTCCAATGGCAAAATTCCTTATGTGCCCTACGTGCAAGCCATAAGCAGACGGATACGGGAACATTTCAAGGTTGTAGAATTTCGGCTTCCTTGACTTGTCGCGGGTTTTGAATACTTTTTTCTCGTTCCACCTTGCCTGCCATTTTGGAACTATTGCCCTTTGGTCCATATCGAAGAATTGTAAGCAAGTCGTTTAAAAACCTTTCTGGCAACAACAGCATTAGGCGACAAATCCAAATTGGGCGCCTACGGCGCAGTGACCAACCATAAACAGTTCCTAAAAGCCCTTTTGCTTTCTAAGCATCTCGACCAAACCAGGTGCAAGCACAGGCTTTCCATCTCTGAGAACATACTTGTAAGGCAGTGTGACGCTTTCGCATTTGCGTATGTCTATATCAACGTGGTGAGTGAACCTTATCTTGTTCAACGGCATTCCTGACGGTATTTTGCGCGCAACAAGGGCTGCTGTGTCTGTGCTCATCTGTTCTTTTCCAAGATTTCTTGCTTCAACGCCCTGCATCTTAATGCGTAAATCCATTGTCCTTCCGCGTGGCGGATAATCCCCAAGTATTCCGCCAAGAATTATGTGGCTGAACTTTTTTTGCTTCTTTTGGCGCCAGTGTTTTGTTTGCTTCTGCATCAATGATTACGGGATTTTCAAGCTTCATTCCAGCCACGCTTTGCCTGAAAACCTTGCCAAGCTTTTTCAGTTTTTCAGCACCATTTTTTACATTCGTGAACCATAAATGCTCTTTTCCAACAATTGAGGAGATGTGCTTGTATTCAAGATAGCACCACTTCCACACTTTGGCTCCATGTGCTCTATTATGAATACGGGCTTCATTGCAAAGAGGCAGAAACTTAATAGTATTTATTGCTTCCGAGCGACTGAGTGAGGCTCGAGCTTGCGGAGAGCAGAAACCGCGAGCGGAGCGAATGTTGTCCACAGAAGAGCGTGGCGAGTCTGCAGCATCGAAGCGAGTGTCCCTTGCCGAAGGCACTGCATTTGGAGAACGATTCAAATTAAAAGAAATTAACAAATAATGAAAATATTTAGCTCTTCTTGAACTGGCCTGCGGTGTCTATGAGGTCTACGTGACCTAGGAACATCGCCCTGCAGCAGTACCTTTCAAGCCCAATGTCGTCAAGGACCACCTTCTTGTTCTCTCCCTTATCAATGCGCTCTTTGTACTTTTCCCATAAGTGAGCGATTGGCTTTCCGCAACTCCAGCATCTTATTGGTATTATCATTTTGGCATCACCTGTATGATGTTTGCCTCAATGCCCTTGCCTTTCCGTGGCGGTTGGGCTTGTGGGTTTCCTTCCTTCTGACGTCTGCAACGAGCAGCATCCTGTCGTAGTCAAGGAATTTCTTTTGCAGTGTCTTGTCGTACGCTGCCAGCGCCCTTGCAACAACCAATCTTGCTGCTTCTGCCTGGCTGCTGGTTCCGCCGCCGCACACAGAGACATTTATGTTGACATTTTTTGCCTTGTCGCCTGCTATTATCAGCGGCTCCTGTATTTTCAGCCTTGACATTGCCGGCTCGTAGAAGTCAAGCAGCTGCGAGTTGATCCTGACTATTCCTGCGCCGGGAACAAGTGTTGCCCTTGCGACCGCGCTTTTGCGTGTTCCTGAAACGTGAATTGATTTCATTGGAATTTTCCTCCGAGCGACCTGCATAGTTCTCCTACTGTTAGGAGCTTCATTGTGCGCTTGTGCTTGCTGTTTGCCCACGCAAGCGTCTGCAGTTTTTTGCCTTTCATTTCTTCCGGCACTCCGATATAGCACATTATTCTCTTCCAAGCGGCTGCTCCGCGGGCTTTTTTGTGCGGAAGCATTCCCCGTATCTGCCTTCTTACAAACCGGTCTGGCTGGCGTGACAGGAAAGGTCCTTTTTGCGGCTGTCCTGTTTCATTTATGAGGTGCCGGTACTGCTCTACGTTGAATGTTTTTCCTCCTGTTATTATTGCTTTTTCGCAGTTGAATATGTTGACTGAGTGGCCGAGCAGTGCCTGCTTTGCTGCATAGCTGCCCATTCTTCCGACGATGAGGTTTGTTGCATCAATGTTTATTTCAGCCATGGCATCACCCTATTATTCGCACGTCCTTTCCTTTTGGGTTTTGCTTTATGAGCTCTGGTATTGTGAGGCATTTTCCTTTTGCCTGCTCTATGCGTTCCCTTGCTCCATTTGAGAATGCAAAGGCCGCAACGACTATGCCGTGCTCAAGCATTCCTGACCCGAGCACTTTTCCAGGCACAATAATTGTTTCGTTTGCCTTTGTGTGCCTGTTGAGCCTTGAGAGGTTGACCACTCTTCGCTTTCGTGTTGGTTTTTCAAGGTCTTCTGCAATCCTTGACCAGATTCCAGCCTTCTGAATACTGCTTTCCTTGCGCAATTCCATAATCAGTGCGCGCAGGTGTTCATTTGGTGGTCCTGTTCTTTTCATGATATTCCTTTGGTTTGCTACTTAACCAGCGCCCGATAGCGCGGGTCTCCGAGTTTTTGATGGCGGGGAAGGGATCCCACGCGAGCCTTTTCAAAAGGCTCGACCGAAAGGGTGCGGCTTTCAGCCGCACTTCCTGCCAATGATGACTGTGATGGCGGGGAAGGGATTTGAACCCTCGCACCCACTAAGGGACTACCCCCTCAAGGTAGCGCATTTGACCAGGCTCTGCCACCCCGCCACAACTTAGGGTGTAAGCCCGGCAGCGTCATTTGCCGAGCTTTTCCTCGAATTCTTGAAGGGATTCGAGGAGCATATCAGCGGCGGCAGTTGCGATTTCCTTTGGCGGCAGCTGCCCCCACGGTTCTATTCCGAACAGGAAATTGTTCGGGTTGTATTCTATTTTTACTATTTCGGGGCAGACCCCTTCGCAGGCGTCCACCAAATTGTTTGTTGTTATGAGCTTCTTGTCTATCTTGCCGTTCTTGTCAAAGATTTGCGGCGGGTATTTTGACTTGAATTCCGCAAGTTTCGGGCTTTCGTTGTTGACGGTGATTATCGGTTCGTAAACATACCATGCAAGGCACGGGCTCCACTTGACGTGCTGCTTGCCCTGCCCGAGTGTTGCTGTTGCCTCGAGCTCAAGCTCCTGGCCCTTCAGGAGCTTCACTATTGGCATATCTCCGAATGCGGGCTTTACTTTCGGGTCCTTGCTTTTTATGTCAGATGCGTAGACAATGCAGGGTCCTTTTGCCTTTAGTGTCATTTTGAGCGTGCACCTGTTGCACCCTTCGCCCTTGCACTTGCACTTTGACGGCAGGATGTAGCTTTTGAGGTCTGTCTTGATTGGCAAAAGCCCGAGCCTGTGCGCGATTATTTCGTCGTAAAGCACTGAATTGTTCTCCCTGAACTCCACCGTGTCTATTGCCATTGTGGGCACGCTTTCCATCATTGTTCGCCTCAGCAGGTTTGCAAATGCAGGTGTCGCGGATTTCAGAAGGAATGTCACGCGCCCTGTTTTCTTGTCCTCATCAAGGAATTCTATGTTCATACCCTTCTCCCCCGCTTTCCGCCCTTTTTCCTGCAGCCGCCATGTGGCATTGGGGTCACATCTTCAATCAGCCCGATGCGCAACCCCATGCGGCTGAGGGCACGGATTGCTGCCTGTGCTCCTGGACCGGGATTGTGTGGTCCGTTGTGGCCTCCCGGCGCCTTGACTTTGACGTGCAGTCCTCCTATTCCCTTATCCATTGCGATTTCGGCAGCCCGCTTTGCAGCCATCATTGCTGCTGTTGGCGAGCCTTCCATCCGGTCGCTCTTGACCATCATTCCTCCAGACGTGACCGCAAGTGTTTCTGTCCCTGAAATGTCTGTGATGTGTATGATTGTGTCATTGTAGCTTGCGTAAATGTGCGCTACTCCCCAGCGCAGTGGTGGCGGGCTCATTTGTTTTCCTCCGTTCTGCGTGGCTGTCCTTGCATTTTGCTGTCTTCTTTTGGCAGCCTTGGCGGCTCAGGCGCCTTTGATGGCAGTGTGCGCTCTGGGTGTGCTGTGTTTGCAAAGCTTGATGTTGGGACAAATGCTATGCTTGCCTCTTCGCTGACAGGCACGTTGTAGCTTGGCGAGGAGATTGTGCGGCCGCCAACCATTATGTGCTCGTGGGTTATCAATTGCCGTGACTGCTTGATGCTTTTCGCAAGCCCTTTTCTCAAAACAATTGTCTGCAATCTTCTTTCAAAAAGGTTCTTGAGCTCAATTCCGAGGACATCATCCAGCTGTGCTCCTTCCTTGAGCAACCCCATTCTTGCAAGTCTGGCCAGCAATTGTGCTTTTTCTTTTTCTGCCTGGCTTCCCCTTGCCGCGATGAGTTTTTTCGCAAGGTCTGAAACTGTCTTGAGTTTTGAGCGCGCTTTGTATATTTCTGTCTTGTTCTTTAGGCCGTATTCCTTCATCAAAGCACACTCTTCCTCAATGCGTTCCTTTTGCCAGGGGTGTCCTGGCCTATTGTACTTGCTCTTGATTTTTCTTGGATCGCCCATGGTTCACCGGTTTATGTTGTTCCGCCTGCTGCTGATTTTGCGCTTGCTGACCTGCGGACGCCCATAACCTTTCCTTTGTTCTTCCTGAAGTTGCTTCTTGTTCTTTGCCCGCGGACTGGCTGTCCGAGGATGTGCCTTATTCCTTTGTAGGACTTGATTTTCTTCAGTATCTTGATGTCATTTTCGATTGTGAATTGTAAGTCTCCTGAGAGCAAATGCTTGTTTTGTCCTGTTTCTGCATCAAAGCGCCTGTTTACCATCCACGGCGGAAGCCCTGCCTTTATTGGATCCTTTACGACTTCTTCCACTTTCTTGACTTCGGCATCAGTGAGCATTCCTGCCTTCTTGTTGACGTCTATTCCCGCAATCCTGCATGCTGCATTTGCGAAAGACACTCCAACGCCCTTTATTTTGCTGAGCGCGAAGGCTATGAGTTTGTTTCCGTCAAGGTCTGTGTTTGCTATGCGCACCAGGTGCTTTATTTCTGGTGCTGGTGATGCTGTTGGTTTTGCCGGCTGCGTAGGTGCTGCCGGCTTGGGTGTTTGTGGTTCTGCCATTTTGAGTGTTATTATCCCGACAGAATTAAACCAGACGATGCTGGCTCAACCCTCTGTCGCCCAAACGCAACGCTTGGACTCGGGCTAATATTTCGGAAAAGAACGCAGTCCCTTTATAAAGCTTGCGGGAAAACAGTTTGTGGTTGGTTTTTATGCTTAAGCGCACAATTATTAGGATAGTTTTTTAAAGAATGCAAATGAGAATTATCTTATCACGGCGACCTTAGTATAGTGGTAGTACGGGGGACTGTGGCTCCCCAAGCCCGGGTCCGATTCCCGGAGGTCGCCTCAGCGACTGACGGACCAGCCAATGAGCGAAAGCGAAATTGGCGCTGCCCGGAGGTCGCCTCATAATCTTTTTTCCTTTAAATGCTGGAAGTGCTTGATGACGTACGGAAAGACAAATGCTGCTACGTATGTTATGCTTATTCCGAGCGGGTTGTGGGCTTGTGTTGGTAGTTGCAAAAGTATTTCCAGCCTGTTTGAGAAATAGGCAATGATGTAGACGTTTATCAAAGCCAGTGCTGGTATGAATGCTCCTGCAATGATGTGCTGTCCTTCATTCAGTTTTTCTATGTAGCCGATTATTACGTTGAACAACAGCCCGAACGTGACTCCGACTGCGCTTATTGTTGCGTAAAGCCCGATGCCTTCAAGCAGTAAAAGAAAAGGCACCAGAACAACGCTTATTATGAAGTTGCCGAGTATTGCAACAAGCAGTGCTGCCCAGAATACTGATTGTTCAATAAAACGGATTGATGCTGTTTTGGAGGCCTCTGCACGGGCAATGATTTCTGCTGTTTTTTTGGCTTCGGCTTTTCCCCAGCCTTTTTCCCTCAGCATTGCTTCGGCGTCCATAAGCTCACTTTGTTTCTACCATCTGCTCTATTATTGACAGGAACTCTTTTGTTTTGTGGAAGTAATCGCTTATTATGTCTATCGTTATTTCAACGTGGTTTGTGTCAAACGCTGCCTTCATTGTGACGTGCCTGCGGTATTCCTGAGCGCGGTCAAAAGGCGCCTTGTCAAGCTTTCTTAGAAGAAGGTAGAATTTGATATAGTGCTTTATGTGGGCATCATCCGGGTATGCCTTTTTCAGCGCCTCAACCTTTAGGCGGGGCAGGGTTGGCACTGCAGGTATCTTGTTTTGCTTTTTTGCAAGGTGCAGTAAAGCATCAATTGCTGCGTCAAGTGTTGCTATCAGGCGCTCGATTATGCTTTTCAGGACGTCAACTGTCCGAGTGTATTTGAGGCTTACGTAGATGAGATGGTCTGCCCTTTTCAATTCCTGCCTGGCACGTTCAAGTGCTTCGCGCGTATTTGTCATGCCTTGCTTAACTCTAGGATGGTTTCGGCAAGGTCTCCTTTGTGCTTCTTGATCGCATCAAGTGCTGTCTCACGATCGACTTTTGCCTGCTCCATCACCGTCTTTATGTCTTCCTCACTTATTGCTGGTTCCCGAAGTTTTTCTTCGGGCTGTCCTATGATCTGGAAGGATATTTGTCCCATTGCGTTGATTTTGGTGACCTGTGGGTCGCTGAAGACAATGTCCTTGTCAGGAAGCCTCATTATGACTTCATGTACTTCCAGCTCTTCCTGATGTATGCCCAGGCGCTTCATCGCCTTGGCCAAATCCTTGGGGTTCATTCCTGGAAACATATTCTCTAACCGAGCATTGCGCTTCCGTACACGTTCAAAAGAATGACCACGAGCATCACGAGAACTGCCAGCACTATCACATATGCCGGCTTGATTTCGATTTTGCTCCTGTAGTCCTCAAAATATCTTGTCAGTCCTGCTGTAGATGCCGGCATTGACACGCGGTTTTTGTCAGCCATTTTCCAATTCTCCAACTTTTCCGGTTTGCCGTATTTCCGGTTTAACGACAAAGTGCGGGTTGGGCCCGCATAAGCTTCCTTTTGTCCGCCTCCAACAAACTCGATATCACCGAGTTCCGAGGTTATGCGCCTCGTGGACAGGCGGTTTTGGCATTCTACTGAGCGCGGGAAATTCCCGCTTGCACCAGCCAGTTCCTCGCCGTTTCACCCATTCCCAAGAGAACGTCAGCCGGTTAGCTCATTCCTGTCACCAGGAACTTCTCAGGCATCATCCTCCTCGTGGGCGGTCTCGTTTCTGTGCGGTTTGCCATCCATTACTGGATCTCCCTTTCGGGAGTGGCACTTTGCCCATAGGCTCGCAAAAGCCAATGGGCGGTGGGAAGACTTTCCTCAGCGAATACTCGGCGCCATGCCAAAGCATTCACCGACAGCCAAAAGTCGGTCCCAACCCGTTATTAGTAGTGACACCCTTATTTATAAATGTATCGCGCTTATATCGAGAATTCTGTTATCACGAGACTGGTTCGCATCCCGAAACTAGTTCATTCCATACTTCTGATGGAGTACGATAGCCGAGGCTCATATGGAGCCTCTTCTTATTGTAGTGCGTAATGTAGTGTTTGAGGCTGCTGAAGCTTCCTGTGGTGTATTCTGTCTTGTAGGTCTCAAACCAGCGTTCTACCTTATCATTGGTTGCGGGCGTTTGATGCGGGCAATGTAGTACTTGATGCCCATTGCATCAAGCGCTATTTGGTATGCGTTCAGTTGGAGGATTCCTTTGTTATCAGGGGTGTTATTGTAGTAGCTGCTGCCATAGTCTGTCAACGCTTTTGGGCTTGCAGTATTCGGCAATCCCTGCCTTAAGCAAGGCAAGGCTGTTTTCTGTGGTTGTTTTCGGGAACACACCGCAACTTGTTATACGGCGTGTTCTGTCGTCGATGTATACGCTGATGTTTTTGCTTGAGAACGGGTCGTAGCTCCAGTCGGTATGTGCCATAAGTCGTTTGGGTTTGGAAGTTCGTACCGAACCCACTTACGTGGCTTTTGCTTCTTTATATTCGGAAGTTGAAGGTTGTTTCTGACGAGCAACTTCTCAATCTGCCTGTGGCTTATTGAGAAGCTGCGCTTGCGGAGAATCTGGTCGATATGGTATGCACCGTATCCAAAACGTTTTCTTAAATCGAAAATAGCTATTTCTGCATTTGGATTCAGAACGACTTCAGGTCGTCCTGTTTTGTGATCCTTAAGTCCCTCGAATCCAAATGCGTGATAGATGCGCACGAGCTTTTGTACAGCTCTGGGCGTCACTTTTTGGCTTAATGCAATTTTTGCCGTAGAAGCACCGTTCAGGTATTGCTTCAATATCCAGACTCTTTTCTCAAACGTTAGTTTGTACATAAGACCACACCTAGGGTGGTCTCACCTACGAATTAATAACGTGATAGCACACATTTATATCGAGAATACCAGGATTTTCCACTCTTCCTTTCCCTGCCTGATTGTCCTTTCGTGCTCTAGAATAAATCCTTTTGCGGCTTCCTTGTATTCCTCTGCGCCCTGCCTTAAGACAAGACTGATTTTGCCGTTTTTCTTCAAAATTGCCTTGGCTCTCTCAAAGAAAAGTGAGGCCTGCTTCCTGAATTTCTCTAAAGGAAATGTTTTTGCCAATTCAACCGGCTGTGTCACAATGCAGTCAACAGATTCTTTTTCAAACTTTATGTCAAGCCAGTCTACAGAAGTCCTTGAGAAATCAATTGCTTTCACAACACCTGCTATTTTTGCGTTCTTTCTTGCTGCCTGCACTGACGGGAACTGGTCTGAAATTGCAATAATCCACCCTGCCTTGTCTTTAATTGCCGAGTCCTGTTCCTTGTAAAACTTGTCAAAATCGAAGTCTTTGAATACTTTTGCAAGGGGCATTTTGTCTTTTGAATAATACCGCACTGGCATGCCTAATGCGTGCAGTGCTGCTTCTATGACTATGCTTCCTGCCCTGCAGTTTGGGTCAAGGAGTGTTTTTTTGCCGTCGTATCCTGCAAGCTTCAGGGCTGCGAATGAGGTAATCCCTGTGATTGTTTCCCTGCCTACAAAAATCCTGTAGTCGCGCTTTGAAATGTCTCCTGTAAGGTCTATGCCAAGCCAGCAATAATCATCCTCAAAGTGCAAATAAAACGGAATGTCTGCGTTCTTGTATACCTTGTTTGCCTTTATTTGCTCAGAAAGTTCGTTGGCTTTTGTTGTTGTCTTGCCATTGATTGATATTGTGCCTTTCAAATACTGCGCGGGTATGCTTAGCTCGTTAATCTTGCCCTCGCTAACAATTAGAATCACCCTGCAAGCTGTTTGTGCGCGGTAACAAACGGCAAAAATTTTCTCAAGTTCTGCTTCAAAAATAACCCCTTCTGCTGTTTGTTTTCCTGTTATGCCTGTTAGTTCCTTTATTTCTTCAGAACAAAGGTCAGAAAGCCCTGGTAAAGTAATAGCGAGCGCATTCATTGTGCTCCATTGCCGTTTTCTTTTTCCTGCACGACTGCAACGCTCGTGACCTTGTCTCCTTCTGCAAGCTTGATTATCCTGACTCCCTGCGTGTTCCTTCCGATTACAGAAATCTGGTTTGCTGGCACACGTATTGCTATTCCGCTTTGCGTTATCAAAAGCAGCTGGTCATCGTCTTTCACTGTCTTTATTGCAACCGCCTTGCCGTTCTTGTCTGTAACCTTGATGTTTATGACTCCAACCCCGCCGCGCCTTATTGTGCTGTATTCCTCAAATGCGCTCCTTTTTCCGTAACCGAGCTCTGTGACAGTCAGCAAGGTCTTTTCCTTTTGCGCAAGCACTGCCCCAATGACTTCGTCTTTCTCCCGCAACCTTATTCCAATGACTCCTTGCGCAGTGCGTCCCATTGGCCTTACGTCTGCTTCGTTGAACCTTATTGCGTTTCCGTTCCTTGTTGCGATAATGATGTCCTGCTTTCCGTCTGTGAGCTCAACTGCCATTAATTCATCACCTTCTGTGAGGGTGACTGCGATTATTCCCCCCTTGCGCGGGTTTGAGAATTCTGAAAGGGGTGTTTTCTTTACTGTTCCCCGTTTTGTCACGAGGAAAAGGAATTTGTCTTCTAAGAATTTTTTTACAGGCACGCAGGTTGCGACTTTTTCGCCCTGCGCAAGCTCGAGCAGGTTGACTATTGCTGTTCCTTTTGCATACCTTCCTGCTTCTGGAATCTGGTAGACCTTGAGCCAGTGCACCTTGCCAAGGTTTGTGAACAAGAGCAGATAATCGTGGGTGTTTGCTATGAAAAGGTCCTCTACAAAATCCTCTTCTTTTGTTTCTGCTGCAATGACTCCTTTTCCACCCCTTCTTTGCGCCTGGTAAGTATCAACAGGCAATCTTTTGACATATCCGGCGTGAGTGAGCGTGACAACCATGTCTTCCGGCTTTACCAGGTGCTCTTCCTCGATGGCGGCTGCTTCTGTCTGTATGACTTGTGTCCTTCTGTTGTCGCCGTAGTTCTTTGCAAGCTCAAGCATTTCGTTCTTGATTATGTTCAGAATCTTCTGCGGGTCTGTAAGTATGCCTTTCAGTTCAGCAATCAGCTTCAGCAGTCCTGCGTGCTCTTCTTTTATCTTGTTCTGCTCAAGGGAGGTGAGCCTTGACAATTTCATTTCAAGTATTGCCTGCGCCTGTTTTTCAGAAAGCTTGTAATCAGCCATCAGTCCTGTCTTTGCTGCAACAGCATCCTTGCTCTTTTTCAAAAAAGTGATTATTGGGTCAATGTTGTTCAGGGCAACTATCAATCCTTCGAGAATGTGCGCCTTGTCCTCTGCTTCTTTGAGCTCAAATGCTGTCCTTCTGCGCACAACTTCCTGCCTGTGCAGCACGAATTTCTCAATAAGAGTCTTAAGGGGCATTATTTGGGGCTCGTTTTCGTCAAGTGCGAGCATTATGATTCCGAAAGTTACCTGCAAACGGGAGTGCTGGAATAACTGGTTCAGGACGATGTCAGAATTTGCTCCTGTCTTCAATTCTATGACTATGCGCATTCCTTCCCTGTCTGATTCGTCCCTTAAATCTGAAATGCCCTGTATTTTCTTGTCTTTCACGAGTTCTGCGATTTCTTCTATGAGCTGTGCCTTGTTTACCTGGTATGGTATTTCTGTGACGATGATGCGCTGCCTTTGCCTGTAGTCTTCGATGCTTGTCCTTGCCCGTACTGTTATTTTTCCCCTTCCTGTCGTGTATGCCTCTTTTATGCCTGAGGTCCCCATTATGATTCCGCCTGTTGGAAAGTCAGGGGCTGGAATGTTAATCATCAGGTCCTCCACAGTGCAGGTTGGGTGGTCAATAAAGTGCGCTACTGCTCCGCAAACCTCTTTCAAATTGTGAGGGGGAATGTTTGTTGCCATTCCGACTGCAATTCCTGCTGAGCCGTTAATGAGCAAATTTGGAACCTTGCTCGGCAGTACAGAAGGCTCTTTCAGCGAGCCGTCATAGTTTGGCACAAAATCAACAGTTTCCTTGTCAATGTCCTGCAGTATTTCCTCTGCAATCTTCTTCAGGCGGGCTTCGGTATAACGCATTGCCGCAGCGTTATCGCCGTCAATGCTTCCGAAATTTCCCTGTCCGTCAACAAGCACGTACCTGAGCGAAAAATCCTGTGCCATCCTTACGAGCGTGTCATAGATCGCTGCGTCTCCGTGCGGGTGGTATTTGCCCATCACGTCTCCAACAATGCGCGCGCACTTCTTGAACGGCTTGTTGTGGAGCATTCCCATTTCATACATTCCGTAAAGGACGCGCCTGTGAACCGGCTTAAGGCCGTCGCGAACATCTGGCAAAGCTCTTCCAACTATAACAGACATGGAATAATCTAGGTAAGACTTCTTCATCTCATCTTCAATCACCCTTACAACAATCCTGTTTGCGGGTGTCTTGACCGGCTCACTAGCTTCTGCCATAATTGTTCGTCGAGAAACTCCCCTTTTCTCGTCGATAAAACAGAATTGAACGCCCTTTATAAGCCTTTCTTTTCTGAAACCTGCTTATAGCCAGTATAAACTTTGTTTTTGCCGGTTTTGGCTCGACGAGGAATCAGAACAACTGTTTAACTATGCTGTTTTTCACACGGAAATTCTTGCCGCAATAAACGCACTTCTTGATTTTATTCGCAAGTATGCTGTCTCGCGCCTCGTATTTCATGTGGTGTCCGCACTTTGGGCATTTAAGTTCAAAGCGTAGCATTCTAGTGGTGTTTCTTGTGTTTTCTTGGTCCTTCTTCTGGTGATGGGGCAGGATGTTCTTCTTCAACAGGTTCTTTCTCAGCAGACTCTTCGTCATCTGCCGCTGTTTCTTCTTCTGCAACTTCCTCAACAGGTTCTTTTTCAGCAGGCTCTTCCTCAGCAGCTTCTTCTGGCGGTGCAGGGATTATTTCAGGGGGTTCTGGAAGTTCGCCTTCTTCTGGTTCTGGCTTTTCCCCTTCAACTATTTCTGCAACCCTGTGCTCTATTTTTTCCTCAACCTCTGGTGGAACCCCTTTTGGGAAAAGCCCTGTTGGCGTGTATTCTGTCTTGTGCGGCTTTTCTTTTGCTGCCTCTTTCTTTATTTTTTCAACAGTAAGTCTTCCTTCTTCCTCTATTTCCTCTTCTTCCTTTGGCGTTGGCTCAATTCCTGCTTCAGAAAGCATCCTCTCAGCCAAAGCCTCTGCTGTTTCTTCCTGTGTTTTGGGCTTTTCCTCTGCAGCATGCTTTTTGTGCTTGTGTTTTTTTGCTGGCTTTGGAGCCTCGCCATATGTTTCTAATTCACCAACTTTTGCCCCGACAACCTCTATTTCAGGCGCTAATTTTGGCAGTTCGTCTGTGAAAGGCTCAACAACAGGCTTGTTTTCTTTAGCAGCCTCAACTATTGCTTTTTGCGCCTGTTCTGCTGCTTTTTCCTTTTCCTCTATTGCCTTCTCAAGCGCTGCGACATTGCGGAATTTCTCCTTGAGCTTGTCCGGCGGAACATCAAAGTAGTCAAAGAATTTTGGCGTCAGCTTTATGAGCTTGCTTCTTCCTTTTTTCTCGCGGGTAATGTAGCCCATTTTCTCAATTTCGTCAAGATGCCTATATGCCTTGTTTGTCCTTATCTTTATCACCTGACTTTGCATCACCGGCGCCTTGTAAGCCACAACAGCAAGTGTTTCCATCATGCTCTTGGGCAGTTCGGGTGTTGTCACGACTTTCTTGACCATTTGTATGTATTTTTCACGGACCGTGAGCTTGTACGCGCCCCCTTCCTCGACAAGCATAAGCGAGCTTTGCTTTTCATCAAGCTCCTGCCTGAGAATATTCAGTGCTGCCCTTATTGCGTCAAGGTTTTCCTCTTTGCACAGCCTTCCGAGCTCTTCAACAGTCATTCTCTTGCCTGCTGAGAAGAGCAGTGACTCGATCTGATTCTTGAGATCACTCATGGTATTGAGTATTTTTCGCCTTCTTTTTTCAGCTTTTTGTCCTCGACAAGTTTGTCAAGGAATGCCTGCAGTTTTGTCGGATGGACTCCGACATAGTGCGATATTTCGCTTGCGGTATTATGCCCATGCTCGACCATTGCAACAATGAATCTCCTGAAAATGTTTGTTGCGTTCATGTCAAGTATTTGCTGCTTCATTTTTCCTGTCTTGACAATAGCGTCTGCCTCGTGCAGTCTTGCCTGCAAATCATTCAAAAACCCGTTCAGCTTGCTCAGGGGTATTGACAGTTCGCCGGGCTCAATCACCTCGACAGAGCTTGGCATGCTTTCAAAGCAGAAGTCAAGCAGGTCAGAAAGGTCGTCAAAGCGTATCTCGAGCTCGGAATAAATAGTGAAAATGTTTTCCTTTGGCTCTGCTTCTGCAATCTCTGACTTCAGGACTTTTTGTTCTTTTTTGAGTTTTTCAATGTAGCCTCTCATCGTTTTCTCGATGTGCTCTTTTGGAGCGCCGAGCATTTCGATGATTACGCGTGCCAGAACAGGCTTGTCTGCCATGCCAGGCATTCCACTTTGAAGGCTATTTATAAGTTTTGCTCACGCAAAGGCAGGACAAACACTCACAAAGGCGGTTTTGTCACCATTCTTGGATACTCATAAAAGTTTATGAAGCAAAAGAATGCGCATCACTATTCGGGTGTGGAAACAATGTTCGGATTTTTGAAGAAAAAGAAAGAGCTGTCTATTCCTGAACTTCCACCGCCTCCATCTCCTCCTGCGTTTCCAATGCCAGAGGGAGACATTCCTGCAATAAGGCCTGCAGAAGGTCCTGAAGAATTGCCAGAGCTTCCTCCTGCAGAGCCCTACAAGCAAGAGGAAAAGCCGGCAGAGCTTCCTGAAGCGCCAATGCCTGAGCTTCCTGAGGCGCCTGCAGGTCCTGAAATTCCTGAGGCCTCACCTGAAGAGCCTGTTCCTGAGACCGTTGAAGCTCCTGAACCTGCTGAAAAGGCAGTTGAAATGCCTGAAACAGTGCGCAGGCCAGTAGGTCCTGCTTTTGTTGCTGTTGACGAATATAGGGCAATAATTGAGCATTCCAACAGGGTGCGTACAAAGCTTGATGAAGCAGGGGAATTTGTGCGCCGCCTTTCCGAAATTAAGTCAGAGGAGGAAAAGACGTTTGAAAAGTGGCGCTCCCAGCTTGAGGAGATTGAGCGCAGGCTCGGACAGATTGACAGGTTCATTGCAAAAGCAAAAGGGTGAAAAAAAATGGATGATTCACGCGCACAGGTATTTGTCAAGGTAGAGGAGTACAAGGCAATCCTGGAGTTGCTTAACAAGATAAGGGAGCGACTTAATCAAGCGCGAGCGCTTCTTGCAAGGGTCAACGAGCTTAAGCAACAGGAAGACCAGCAGATAGAGAGCTGGGCAAAGGACATTGACGATATTGAGGAAAGGCTGACTTCGATAAGCCAGTCTTTTAGCGAGCCACAGGTATGAGAAAGAAAGACGAAAGCTTGCTTTTTGTTGCAATCAGGGAGCCTTCTTCTACCCGGAGGGATGTCCTCATGGCAACAAAGGACGTTCTTGACGTCCTTAAGAGGTACGAGACGTACAGGGCACTTTCTGCTGAAAAGCAGAAAGTCCTTGCAGAGCTTAACCAAGTGGCAGGCAGTTTGAGGTCGCTTAACAACCGGCTCAGAGCGAGGATGCCAAAGGCCCCAATATCTATGCAAGCTGAAGTGGCGCGGGAAAAAGAGGATGAATTCATCACGGGCACTGCGCCTGGAACGGCGCGGCCCAAATCAAAATTAGACATTCTCCAAGAAGAATTAGAGAAGATTGAGAGCAGGTTGGGCGCTTTGGAGTAAAGGTTTTTAAAGGGAATTAGGGTCTATTTCTGTATACGCGCCGGTGCCGGAGCGGAAAACGGGACAGCCTCAAGAGCTGTTGGCTTAGTGCCTACGCAGGTTCAAATCCTGTCCGGCGCATCGAACGAAGTGAGGTGAGGCGGACAGGTCCGCTGACCGCAGTCAGCCGCTACCTGTTCGGCGCATTGGATGTCATAATTAAGAAGTCTAAGATACACGGAAAAGGGGTGTTTGCCAACAGGGACTTCAGGAAAGGGGAAACTGTCATTAAATGGGATCTTTCTACGATATTAACTAAAGAAGAGGTGGATAAGCTTCCAAAGAAGGAAAAAAGATATGTTTCCATCCTCAAAGACGACAGGTATGTTCTTCACCAGACTCCGGCAAGATATGTCAACCATTCCTGCGATCCGAACACTTATACAAAAAACAATAAGGATGTTGCAAGCAGGGACATTAGTAAAGGCGAGGAAATAACAACAGATTATTCTTTGGAAGTGCCTGGGCTTTATATGAAATGCAATTGTGGCACTAAAAAATGCAGGGGTATTGTCAAAAGCAGAATTTGATGCAAAAACCCCTTTCTACCCTTCAAATGCCTTTCGTTCCCAATGGTCTCAGGCAAATGTTTTTATAGTCGGCAAGTCCTGCGTGTTCCCAGTCCCTGCTTGGGAATAACTTGGGACTGGCCCCAAAAAACGGGTTAACGTAATAACGAGGCAACGATTTTATGGGCGTTGAAGTGTTTGCAGTCGGCGGTTATGGCGAGGTTGGCAGGAACATGACTGCCATAAGGATTGACGACCAGGTTGTCATTCTTGACATGGGCCTGCACATGCCCAATTACATCAAGCTTACAGAGGAGGAAATTGGCGAAATAGTGAGCATTAATGAGTCTGCGCTGAAGAGGATTGATGCAGTCCCCCAGGACGGCGCAATTAAGGACTGGCGGGCGAATGTCGTTGCCATTGTGCTTTCGCACGCGCACCTTGACCATATCGGCGCAGTGCCTTTTCTTGCATCAAAATATGATGCGCCAATAATCTGCACGCCTTTCACTGCAGAAGTGCTTAAGAGCATTTGCAGGGATGAGCACATAAGGCTGCCAAACAAGATTATGCAGTTGTTCCCGAACCAGAAGACATCAATTGGTGACGACCTTGTTTTGGAGTTTTGCGCAATCACTCACTCAACGCCGCAGGACGTTCTTATCACTTTGCACACAAAGTATGGCACGATTGTTTACGGCAATGACTACAAGCTTGACGACCATCCTGGCATTGGGAAAAAGCCTGATTATGACCATTTCAAGAAGCTTGGCGAAAAAGGGGTGCTCTTGCTCATCCAGGACTGCCTTTATGCCCCTGAGGCAAGAAAGACCCCTTCAGAGGCTGTTGCAAAGGACATGCTTGATGATGTTTTGCTGGGCGTTGACAGCAGAGGAAAGGCTGTTATTGTCACGACATTCGCGAGCCATATTGCCCGGCTGAAGGCGATTGCTGACTATGGCAAGAAAATGGGCAGGAAGGTTGTTTTTATGGGCCGCTCAATAGCAAAGTATTGCTGGGCTGCGGAGGCCGCAGGAATAACAAGGTTTGAGGGTGTTGAAATCCTGAAATTCAGGCGACAGATTGAGAAAAAGCTTAAGGAAATCCAGGCAAGGGGAAAGGAAAAATTCCTGATGGTAATGTCTGGGCATCAGGGAGAGCCCAAGTCAGCATTGGCAAGGATTATCCGCGGAGAGCTTCATTTCAAGTTCAGCGCGGGCGATCACGTCATCTTCTCTTGCATAGTTATTCCTGCAGAAATTAACAGGAAAAACAGGGCTGAAATGGACGAACAGCTGAGGCGCCTTGGTGTCAGGATATTCGCTGACATTCACGTTTCAGGCCATTCGAGCAGGGAAGACCTTAGGGACATCATTATGATGCTGAAGCCAGAGCACCTAATTCCGACGCACGGCGAGCCTCACAGGATTGACTCATTTATTGCCCTGGCAGAGGAAATGGGCTACAAGCGCGACAAAGTGCACGGCATAATCACAGGGCAGAAAATACAAATAGTCTGAAACAATAAACTTTATATATGTTTAACCATTCTGCAGGAGTTAAGGGGGAGAGCAATATGAAACTTGTTTTGGCAGACCCAACATACCTTAAAGACAGCATAGCAGTCATTTCAGACCTTGTCAATGAGGCAAGGTTCAGGATATCTCGCGATGGGCTGGAAATGGTCGCAATGGATCCTGCAAATGTCGCAATGGTTGTTTACAAGCTCTTGTCAAGCGCCTTTACAGAGTATGATGTCCCAAAGGAAACTGAAATTGCCATAAACCTTGCTAATCTCAAGCAGGTGTTGAGAAGGGCAAAGGCAAATGATATTCTCACCCTGCAGGTTACTGAGGAGAACAAGCTCCAGATAATGCTCAAGGGCAGCACTGTGCGCACATTCTCCCTGCCAATAATTGACATTGAGGAAAAGGAGCAGAGGATACCGAACCTTTCATTCCCTGTAAGCGTCCAGACAAGCTCAACAGTCCTTAATGACGCAATTGAGGACGCTGACATTGTTGCGGAATCAGTGACTTTTGCAGCAGAGCCCAGCAGGTTCAGTGTTTCTGCAGAAGGAGATTTGAGCAGGGCGCATATTGAGATGGTGCAAGGCAATGACACAAAGGTAACTACTGAGAGTCAGGCAAAGGTGAAGGCAAAGTACTCGATTGAATACCTGAAAAAGATGATTCAGGCAGGCAAATTGGCAGATACAGTCACCATCTGCTTCAACCAGGATTATCCATTAAAGCTCGAATACAAGGTTGTTGACAAGTTGTTGCTGAGCTTTATTCTCGCGCCAAGGGTGGAGAACGACTAAAAAAATAAGGATGGCATACGCTGTTAATGACCCGACAAGGCAGCAATTCCTTCCTGGCTTCAGGCCGTATTTCACCAAGTTCTTCAAAAAATGTTGTGGAGATTATGATGGGGAGCCTGATTATTGTGACATTTCTTGTTCGGTTGGCTGTGAGAAACCTGCTGCAATCACGGCAATCTGGTTTGAAACGAAGCAATACAAAAAGGATGATAAAAAGCCAAAGTTTCTCGGCTTTGACCGCTTACTTGATTACTCTGACAGGTTGTACGCGTGCTCTTCAGCGCACTTGGGAGAAATCCTAACGCGGATAAGTGAGGACGCTCTTGAATTGCCTATTGAACCAGGCAGCAGACCTGACGTGGTTGTTAATGCGGAGGGCAGGATTGAGAAGGAGATTTATGTGTGGCTGATGAAGGATATTTATGGTGTTATTCTTCGCCCTGATTTTTTTCAGACCAAAATCTGGTCGCAGGGAAGGGAATCGCTTGAACAATTGTGGGCAAGAGAAAAACGCCGTTTTATCTGATGTTGGCAAAATTATTATAATGGGATTGCTTTGTCAGCGTGTATGCCGTACATTGAGCCGAAGGAAAGGAAAACAATTGACCCTGCACTAAAGCCCGCGCTCAAGGTACTGAAAAAGGCTGAAATCGGCGACCTGAATTACATTATCACGCGGTTCCTCTGGCAGTATTTGCAGGAAAAAGGGATAAACTACGCCAGCCTGAACAGCGCAATCGGAGTGCTTGAGTGCGCAAAACTTGAACTGTATAGGCGGATTATTGCACCTTTTGAGGACAAGAAGAAAAAGGCAAACGGCGAAGTCTACAAATAATCGTGTAGGAAGAAGATTTTAAAAAAAAAAAAAAAAAAAAAAAAAAAAAAAAAAAAAAATTGTTTACTTCTTTGTCGCGAGGTATATTGACCAGAGACCTGCAAGCCCCACGAGGATGTACACTATCTTGGTCACAATTCCTGTGCCCAATATTGCCTCCACAAAATTAACCTCAAACAACCCTACAAGGCCCCAGTTGATTGCTCCAATGATTACCAGTATCAGGGCAATCACATCCACAGCTTTTTTTCCTGCCATTTAAAATCACCTCGTTATACGCAGTATTGTGAATATAGATTATATAAGGTTTTCCTCAAAAAAAGGCATTATTTCTTTGTGCCGTAATAGAACATCTTCTGGATGTCAACATCGCCCGGCTTCCAGTCGCCCTGCCTTGGGTGCGCAGTTTTTGGCTCTGTCTTCAGCTCTGCCTGCTTTTCCTTTGGCTTTGGCGGCTGTGCTGACTTCACCCTGCTGAGCTCCTCGCGCAGGGAGTTGACTTCTGTAATGAGCTGGTTCATTGCGGTTCTCATTACATCTATCTCTTCGGCAAATGCATTTCTCATCCTTTCCATTTCTATCTGGAACTGCCTTGTTTCGATTAGATTAGGAGCAGGCGCTGTCTCTATGGTTACACTTTCCTGCTGTTCCTGTGCATTCTGCCTTGGCAACACTTGTATTATTTGCTGCGCCTGCGTGAAAGCTTCCTCTGACGTGCCTGCCATCTTGTGTTTCTTGAGCTCGTGGCTGAGGGCGTTTATTCTCTGAAGCTGGTCCAAATCCATTTTGTCATTCCTCTCACCGCAATTCAAAATAGCCGTCCTTGCCAAGCACAAAGCGCCTCTTGGGCTGCGGCTCTTCCTGCTGCTGCCCTGCTGTCGCAACAATCTCTTTTTTCGCTATTTCGACAGGCGGAAGCTTTTCGCGCTTGAACGGCACAAGGGCTACTGCGCATGCTTCGCAGTAATACTTCCTGCCTTCTTGCGTTGCTATGCACATCGGGCAGAGTTTTTTTCCGCACCAGTTGCACACGCCTTCCTGTTCCTTCCTGTGTGCTGGGCACCTCATTTGTTCACGTGTTTTGTCCGAAGTTTTCCTTGATGAACTGCACCATCATTTCGTTGTTTGCGAGCCTGTATGCCTGCAGTGCTGCCGCGAAAAGGTTCTCCCTTAGGCAGATGTCACCGAGCGCAGAGAGCTTTTCCTTGTCCCCTGCAAGCTCGTACGCCTTTAAGGCATAACCAAGCTGGTTTTCCTGCACGCACTTGTCTCCGACAAGCACAAGCTTTTCGCGGTTCTTTATTGCAGAAAAGACCTCAATCGCGTGGTCCCACTTGCCTCTTGCAAGGCAGTCCTCGCCGACTTTTGCAAGCCTTTCTGCGTTGTTTATTGCCCTGAATGCCTTGATCGCATCTCCAAGGCGTCCGTCCTCAAGGCACTTGTTGCCGAGCTTGAGCAGTTTTATGTTGTTGTCTGCAAGGTTGTAGCAGTCTATTGCGTTGCTGTACAATGCGACGCGCTCATAGTCCTCGCCTATTTCTGTGAGCTTTGCCTTGTTTCCGGCAAGGATGAACGCCTTTACTGCATCATTGAGTTTTCCCTTGCGCTGGTATTCCTCGCCAAGCACGTTGAGCACATGCCTCCTTGTCACCTCGTTGAACATTGAGAGGTTGATGTTGTCAAGCCCTTTCTCAAGGAGTGTTGGCAGTATTTTCCTGAAATTGTCGGCACTGGACACTGTTTCTGCCTGCTTTACCTCGTTTGTTTGTTCAACAAGCCCAGAAACCATTTTTTTCAGCAACAACTCTTCGCCCATCTCTGCACCTCTTTTTCCCGCGCAAACATTACTTTACAGGATTCTCACCACAGTTATACTAATATATAAATGTTACTATTCAGTATACTAGAAATGTTTTTATACTCGAGCCCAAAGAAAGTGAATTATGACAGAAGCAAAGGAAGTTCTGAAAGAATGGATTGTAAACTATCTGAAAAGCAGGGACGCAATGACAAAACAAATTACTGCCATAAGGAGCGGTTCTGAGAATGTTGATGTCTTTGTTGAAGGATTATTGAAGAGCCAGTACGTGATTGTCCAGCCTGAACTCAATGACATTGGGAGGCTTGATTCCCTGAAGGACAAGCATGTTGTGCTTGTGACTGCAAACACAAAAAAGAATGTTGAATTCCTCATTGCGAACTGGGATGCTCTTTCAAAATACCCCCACTTGAGCATTTATTTTGTCAATCCGCATTCAGCAATAGACAAGCGCTGGATAATTTACCCCGCCACACACGACAGGATAACAGAGCGCAGGGCTTTGAGAAAAGGCCTGGAAAGCATGTTCTCAACAGTAGAGGAGTGGAAGGATCGACTCTGATACGGCGCCCGGGAGTTGAACCCGGATAGAGAGCTTGGGAAGCTCCAATCATAGCCGTTAGATCAGCGCCGTACCAAATAACCCAAAAAGAACACGCGATAAATAAAAATTTTTACTCTGCAGTGCCTTGGGCAGGCGCTTCTTCTTCGCCTTCTTCAGAATAGCTGGGGACTGCTGCCTTGCTGATTATCATTATGTCTCCTATTGCCTTTACGAGCTGGTGCGGCACAACAACCCCTTTTGCAGAACCGATGATCTTGCTCAGGAAGGAGTTTCTTGATGCGCGGACTCGCCAACCATAAACTTTGCTTTGCGTCAAAAGCGCTTCCTCAACGTCCCCGAAATAATCGCCCATATCAGTGAAAACTTTCATATCAAATGTTTCCGAGATTTTCTTCATCTTCAGCATGATTCATCCTCCCTCTTGAGCAGTGGTGTCATTCCAGAGCGCAACAGCTATATAAACTTTGTGCCGGTGCCAGGAAAGGTTATTTAAATGCCCTGAAAGTCCGGAAGATTATGCAGTTCAGAAATCTTGTCATTATTGGAACATCACATATTGCGGCTGAGAGTGTTGCAGAAGTCACAAAAGGGATTCACAAGGAGCAACCGGGAATAGTAGCGCTGGAGCTTGACCGCAAGCGCCTGACGGCTTTGCTCCACCCGGGCAGGGCAAAGGCAACCTGGAAGGACATTAAGAGCATTGGCTTCAAGGGCTGGCTTTTCAGCATAATAGGCGCGTGGGTTGAAAAAAAGCTTGGCGAAAAGGTCGGGATAAAGCCCGGCGCTGAAATGCTCCAGGCAGTCAAGGCGGCAAGGGCATTGAACATCTCCATTGCGCTTGTTGACCAGGACATTGAAATAACGCTCAGGCGCTTCTCAAAGGCAATGAGCTGGAAGGAAAAATGGAATTTGCTCGTTGACATAACCAAGGGAATAATATTTAGGAAGAATGAGTTCGATTTTGACCTCACAACGGTCCCAAGCCAGAAACTGATAGAGAAAATGATAAGGCAGGTCAGGAAGCGCTACCCAAACATTTATAGGGTTCTTGTGACAGAGCGCAACCAGGTAATGGCAAAAAACCTTGCCCAACTGATGGCAGACAATCCTGACAAAAAGATTGTTGCTATTGTCGGCGCAGGACACGAAAAAGAGCTTCTCCAGCTTGTAAAAGAAGACATTGCTGCTGTGCGCCACTAGAATAATTTAAATACTTTAAATAGTCAGAATGCAGTTATGTCTTGGGCTAATTATAAGGACAAGGTCAGGAGGTATTTTCCTTTCTCAAAGACAGAATGGCAGAACTTTGCTATTCTCGTGCTTGTTTTTGCTTTCATCCTTTTCCTTTTCAAGTGGGGAACAAAGGACATGGAACTGGCAGAATGGGTAAAGAACGCACTAATTTCCATAGTAAGCGTTGCAATTGCTGTCTTTGCGCATCATTCTGCACAGCGCCTTTACGGAATTTTTTTTGGCTACAGGATTGAGCACAGGATTTGGTGGGCTGGATTATTGTCAGGAATTATTGCAATAATCCTCACAAGGGGGAAAATTCCTGTTTTTGTAGGAAGCGCCATCCAGCCACACTTTTTGGCTGTCCACCGGCTTGGAGCCTGGCGTTATGGCCCGAGCATGTGGCAGATTGGGCTGGTTGCATTCTCAGGGCCTGTTGCGTCTGTGCTTGTGGGATTCCTGCTCTGGCTTGCTGCGCCTGCATTCTTCGGGCCATTGCTTGTTTTCAGCCTGATTTTCGCGTTTTACTGCATCCTTCCTGTCCCGCCTTTGGATGGCGTGCATGTTTTTGCGGCATCAAGGATTTACGGGTTTGTCTTTATTTACGCAATTTTCTCAATACTCGCATTCCTTGTGCTTTATTTCATTGCAGGCATCAGCATATGGTGGAGCATTGTGCTCGCATTAGTAATAGGCTTTTTGTGCTGGCTTGCCTATGACGCGGTGATGGGGTGATGGACAAGAAGGCCCAGTGGGAATATTATTGGATTGAGTACGTTGCCGGAGCCCTCCTCATCATAGCATTCTACCTTGCGGCAAGGGGGGCTTATGTCGGCACTGCGTATGCTGTTGCGTTCCTAATTGGAGCAATTCTTGGCAGGTTTTGGTATGAAACCCTGAGGAAGAAAAAGAGCGGGCTTTACATCACAATATTCACCCTTGCAGTAATGCTTGGCATAATCATTGGCAGCATAGGCACTGACAGGAGGGTAATAGCAATACTGTACGTAATAGGCATTCTCCTAAGCTACGTGATTCACAAGGAGAAATGGATTAGGAGCGCTTGATTTCAAGAAGCCAATTATTTTGTCAATACTGTCGACTCCTTCACATAAAGCACGTTGCTTTTTTCCCTTGTATTCTGCAGAAGCGCTGCAAGTAGCCCTACAATAGTCAAGGTTTTCCTCATTCCACTTCTTCTGCCCTGACCCTCACATCTTGCCAAGCCTTTCTTTGACTGTTGGGAAAGGCTGGTTAAAGACAATTGATTTGGGTTTCTGACTCTTTCAGGAAAGGCAAAATATGCATAATTTTTCTGGTCCTCAAACTGCTTCTCATTAATCCAGCCAAGTGAAAAATAAGCCTCAGCATAAGCCAAAGGCGTCATAAATGCACCTGTTTGCAAGCACAATAAGGTGTTCTGGCGCCTTTAGGGGCAGAGCATTGGCGCAGAAGAATAAATGCCCTGAAAACCATAAAGTCATACCTCACTGGACATTCTCAAGGCTTCACGCAAGGCTTTTAAACTGAAATGCCTGCGTTTTTGTCATGCTTGCAAGCGGGTTCAGGCCGAGGCTGTACCAGGAAACCATTCTTTCAACAGCAGCAACAAGAAACACCCTTGTTGTCCTGCCGACAGGAATGGGCAAGACAGCTATTGCGTTCATGCTTGCAGCGCAAAGATTGCAACATTTTCCATTGTCAAAGATTTTGCTTTTGGCTCCGACAAAGCCCTTAGTAGAGCAGCACTTGCAGACTTTCAAGCAGAACTTGCAACTGCCTGATGAAGCGTTTGCATTGTTCACAGGCGAGGTTGCTCCTGCAAAAAGGCATGAATTGTGGCAAAAGGCAAAGGTTGTTTTTTCAACGCCGCAGGGGCTGGAAAATGACATCCTGTCTGACAAAATCTCCTTGGCAGATGTTTCATTGCTTGTGTTTGATGAGGCCCACAGGGCAACCGGCGATTACAGCTACAACTTCATAGCAAAGCAGTACAATTCAAAGGCAAAATACCCAAGAATTCTGGCATTGACTGCCTCTCCCGGCTCTGACGTGCTGAAGATTGAGGAGGTGTGTAAGAACTTGTTCATTGAGGCTGTTGAAATCCGCACTGACACAGACCCTGATGTCCGGCCATACGTGCAGGAGACAGAAATAAAATGGATAAAAGTCCCTTTGCCCCCTGAATTTCTTGATGTCAAAAAATATCTTGAGAACTGCATTAAGAGCAAGCTTGCCTCGCTGAGAGAGCTTGGTGTTGGAAGGCCTGTTGATTATCTCAGCAAAAGAGAGCTTCTTGCATTGCAGTCAGAGCTTCACGCAAGGCTTGCGTCTGGCGAGCGAGGGTTTGAGACAATGAGAGCCCTGTCGCTTGCTGCAGAGGCAATGAAAGTCCAGCACGCCCTTGAGCTTTTGGAAAGCCAGGGAAGCACTGCACTGTTCAAATACCTTGAAAAACTGATGACAGAAGCACAAACAAGCAAGGTAAAGGCAGTCAAGAACCTTGCAAAAGACCTTAATTTCAGGTCTGCATTTGTGAAAGCGCAGAAACTGGTTGATGAAAAAATAGAGCACCCTAAGCTCGCAGTGGCAAGAGGGGTTGTCGCAAAAGAAATTGCTGGGAACAAGAAGGCAAAAATATTGTTATTCACACAGTTCCGTGACAGTGCAGTAAAGATAAAGGAGGAAATTGAGAAAGCACAAGGGGTTGTTCCTGCCATTTTTGTCGGGCAGGCAAAAAAAGGCAACACCGGCTTGTCGCAGAAAAAGCAGGTTGAGCTGATTGAGCAGTTCAAGGACGGTCTTTATAACGTGCTCATCTGCACCAGTGTTGCTGAGGAAGGGCTTGACATTCCCTCTGTTGACTTGGTGGTGTTTTATGAGCCAATACCTTCTGCAATAAGGACAATCCAGCGCCGTGGCAGGACAGGACGGCATGAAAAAGGCAAGGTTGTTGTGCTAATGGCTCAAAACACTCGTGATGAGGGCTACCGCTGGAGTGCTCATCACAAGGAAAGGCGTATGCACAGGGTTCTTGATGACTTGAGAAAGGATTTGAAAAAGCGCTTTGTCTCACAATCTCCGTTGATGAAGTATGAGCAGAAAGAGCAGCCTGCAATTGTTTTTGCTGATTACCGCGAAAAAGGCAGTGGTGTTTTGAAGGAGCTTATAAACCTCGGCGCCTCGTTGAAGCTTGAAATGCTTGATGTTGCGGACTATGTGCTCTCACCGAGGTGTGCTGTTGAGTTCAAGACTGTTGAGGACTTTGCGGAGTCGATTATTGACGGCAGGCTTCTTGACCAGCTGAAGAACATAAAACAGCATTATGACCGCCCTGTGATTATTGTTGAGGGCTCGCAGGACTTGTTCAAGGTAAGGAATATTCACCCGAACGCAATCAGGGGAATGCTTGCAACAATCGCGGTGAGCTACGGAATCCCGATTATTTACACAAAGGACGCAAAAGACACAGCAGCACAGCTTTTGGCAATTGCGCGGAGAGAGCAGGCATTGCAAAAAGAAACCTGGCAGCCCCATGCAGAAAAACGCGCATTGACTACACAAGAGCACCAAGAATACATTGTCAGCAGTTTGCCGAATGTTGGCTTGAACCTTGCAAAAGACTTGTTAAGGCACTTCAAAAGCGTAAAAAACATAATCAATGCGTCTGAAGAACAATTAAAACTGGTCGAGGGTGTGGGAGAAAAAAAGGCAAAATCAATCAAGGATGCTGTGGAGAAGGAATATCAGGATTAAACCTTCATTTCCTGCAGTCTCTTTATTCTCTCTGCTGTCGGAGGGTGGGTGCTAAAGAGCGAGACAAGCCCTCCTGCAGTGAACGGATTCACGATAAAGAGCGAGCTTGTTGCTGCATTTCCAGAGCGCAGAGGCATTGCTTTGTTGCCGTGCTCGAGCTTGTAAAGCGCGCTTGCGAGTGCGTGGGAGTCCTTGATTGTCCTTGCTCCTGTTGCGTCAGCATGATACTCCCTTGCGCGGGAAATTGCCAATTGAATAATCAGCGCGATTATTGGCGCGAGCATTACCATTACGAGCAGTCCAAGCAAGTTTCCGCCATCCCTGTCCCTGCTGCCGCCGAACAATGCCGCAAACCGTGCCATGTAAGCCAAATACGAAATTACTGATGCTAGTGTTGCTGCTATTGTTGCAATGAGCATGTCCCTGTTCTTGACGTGCGCCATTTCGTGCGCCAGTACTCCTTTCAGTTCCTTGTCGTCAAGCAGGCGCATTATTCCCTCTGTGATAGCAACAACTGCCTTCTTGGGCGACGGTCCTGTTGCAAATGCATTTGGAGTTGCTGTTGGAATGATGTAAAGCACGGGTTTTGGCAGTCCTGACTTGTGGCTGATTTCTTCAAGCATCCTGTGCAGTTTGGGGTATTCTGATTTTTTTGCAGGTCTTGCCCTGTACATTGCCAGAACAAGCTTGTGGGAAAGGAAATACATTCCGAAATTCATCAATACCGCAAATGCGAGTGCTATTGTGAGCCCTTGGTTTCCGCCGAAAAAGTATCCTATTCCAAGGACCAGTCCTGACAATAACCCCAATAATATCACTGTCTTAATCTGGTTCCACATGGCAATAAGAGACTTGTTCGGGGTTTAAATAGGTTTTGGATGGGTTGAGAAGTACTTTTCAACCGCAGCTCGCACAGAATCTATCAGTTTCAAGCGTGAGGAAGGGATTTCTGATAGCTCGTAGCCGGGTGTTGTGAAAAACCGGATGCCGTGAAACAATGGCCCTGAGTCAAGCGCATCTTTTTTTAAGCATTCAAATCCCGCAGAATCAAAAAGGTTGTCCACATGATCCGTAATTCTCAGGTTGTATGTCTTGACAGGAACTTTGTCAGTTATTTTCTCAAAACGGTTTCCCACGTGAACAGACTTTTGGGGATAATATGTTATTTCGGTTTTGGTGAACATGCCAACAACAAACTTAAACAGGTCTTTCAGTTCTTTTTCGCGCAGTCCCCTTGGAAATTCAACTGTTGTCCTTTCAAGAAGTTTATCCAGTGCCATGGAACAGCATATGCCTGGCGCAATATAAAACTTATGCTCTTGCCTGCTGCCTTTGCACGTAATTATACAAGCCCTCAATCTGCCTCAGGTCTGTTTCCTTGAACAAGTAATTCCTGAACTTGTCATTAATCCGTACTCCTTGCTTTTGCAATTCTGCCTTCAGGACAGAATACAGTTTCTTTCCCTCGCGGTCAAGGTCTGTGAGGATAATGCATTCGTCGGTCAAGGAAGCAACCCATTCCACGACCTCAAACAATGGCTTTCCGCGCAAATAAATAATGTTCTTCAGCCCAAACTTTTGCAAAGAAGCCTTGTCTTTTGGTCCTTCAACAATTATCCAAAGCTGTTCTTCCTTGAGCTTTTCAACCCACTGGTCAATTTCAGGCATTGGCACAAGCTATATATAGTAAGTTCTTAAGCGTTATGCAGGGGAGTTGGATGATTCATTTAAGCACTTTGTTGAAGCACTACAAGCGCAGGGATATTCAGGAGGAAATCATAGAGGCGGCAAAGGACAAGGAAATTGCTGTCAAGTACGGCGACAGGGGTTTTGGCAAGCGTCCGGATGTCCTCCAGCATGAAAAGGATGTTCTTGAGTTTGCAAAGAACGGTGCAACAAGCTTTCATTGCTCTGAGGAATTATGGCACAACCCGTTGCAATTGGACACTGGGATGAAAAAGCAGGAGCTTGATGACCTTAGGAAGGGGTGGGATTTGGTATTGGACATTGACTGCAAGTGGCTTGAGTATTCGCAGGTTGCTGCCGACCTCTTGGTTCAGGCATTGCGATATCACGGAATAGAGCATTTGGGTGTGAAGTTCTCAGGCAATCATGGTTTTCACATTGCTGTCCCTTTTGAAGCACTGCCAGAGCGCGTGCACAATGTGGATACAAGGCTCTTGTTCCCTGAGGGCCCAAGGAAAATTGCGTTATACCTTCAGGAAATGATTCGTCAGCCATTATCAAGCAAGTTATTGGAGCGCGAAACAATCTCCCAAATACTTGCAAAGACAGGGAAAAAGCTTCCTGAACTGATGAAAAACAACAAGTTTGACCCCTTTGAGCTCCTCAAGATTGACACGGTTCTTATCTCGAGCAGGCACATGTACAGGATGCCTTACTCACTCAACGAGAAGTCAGGGCTTGTTTCCATCCCGATAAGCCCGAAAAAAATTCTGGACTTTGACAAGTCAACAGCTTTGCCTGAGAAAGTTATTGTTGAGCACGACTTCCTGCCAAGGAAAAATGTTGTGAGCGGCGAAGCAAGAAAACTTCTTGTGCAGGCATTTGATTATCACCCGCCCGCAAGCATAGTTCAGGCTCCGAAGACATTAAGGTGGAAAGAGGACTTTTCAGTCCCGCTTCAGGCCGTTCCGGAGCAGTATTTTCCGCCGTGCATACAGAACATCTCAAAAGGTCTGCAGGATGGCAAAAAGCGTGCGGCTTTTTTGCTGATTAATTTCCTCTCCAGCCTTGGATGGAATTATGACCACATTGAAGCATACCTGAAAAGCTGGAACGCGAAAAACCCAGAGCCGTTGAGGGAACAGTATTATATGGGCCAGCTGAAATACCATCAGCAACAGAAAAAGCAGGCATTGCCGCCCAATTGCACAAACAAGGCATATATGGCAGGAATGGGTGTGTGCAGGCCTGATTCGTTCTGCGGCGCAAACAGCGAGCCTGGCTCAGAGGGATTCTCGCCAAAAATAAAGAATCCTGTCAATTATGCACTGAAAAAACAGAGGTTAGCTAGTTTAACGAAAACCAATAAAAAAAGGGTTGATGTTAAATAAGTTAACATAGTCTTTTGTTCTCCACAGGCGCTGTAGAAAAAGTCCCTGAATAACAAAGAAAGATTCTGAAGGATGATTCGTGCATAAACTTCTGCGCGCTGCGTGCGCGCAGTACGGCAGCGGAGACTGCCGCCAAAGCGTTGTTTTAGGCGG
>JBBILB010000002.1:0-85371 GCA_037445145.1 Candidatus Woesearchaeota archaeon
CCGATGGAGACTGCGCGTATACTCCTGCGTTATGAACCAGCAAAACGCAAGAAACACTCTCAAGAACTTCTTCGGACCGTACCTGTGCAGGTACGCAGGCAGGCTTGCCTGCCTCCATAAACGCTCTATCTTTTTAATCAACCTCTCTCTTTTATTCATGGGAATCGCCTCTCGATTCCCAAACCCTGTGCAGCCTAACGGCTGCCAGGGGTTTTATGATTTTCTACAGCGCCTGTTGCAAGGAAAAGTTTATAAACGCGTTTGGTTATCACCGCACTTATACAAAAGAGGTGCTTATTTATGCGCTTTAATAAGAAAGGAGCACTGGAGCTCTCAATAACGGCAATTGTTGTGCTCATCATTGCAATAACAGTACTTTCGCTGGCTGTCGTGTTCATCAAAAACCTTTTCAAGGGCGGCACGGAGATTTTCACGACAGAGCTGGCAAAAATAAAAGACCAGCTAAGAAAGAATATGGAAGAATCAGGAGAGCTTGTTGTGATGAGCAAGGGAACAGAACTTGAGGTCAAGCGCGGGGAAAGGTTTGAGTTCCACATAGGCGCGCGCAACAATGCCGCACGGACGAAATGCTTCCGGATTGCCATAGACTGTGAAAAGCCGTTCAAGGAGGACGTAAACCAGTGCACGCCCAGCGGCAATAATGTTATTGTGGGCGGAAAGGACGAGAACGGAGTAATGCCTGCCCCGGGAGAGAACTGGTTCCCAAGACTGCTGGCAGAGTTTGAGGTCGCAGGCAATGAGATTGCAGTGTCTCCTGTAACCCTGCAGATAGGCGCTGCAAACCCTGACACTTACCTGATGAAGCTGAACGTGTACCAAGGAAAGACAGAATGCGAGGAAGGAGTCAACTGCTGCGATGTCACGAGCGAGTGGGACGTGCAGTCAAAACGCTTCCACATCATACTGAGCTGAAAATGGCAAAAATCAAGAGAAGGCTGACGCATTCAGAGGAATTTGACATAATGAAGCTAGTCCTTGACAAGTTCCTCTGGCTTGGCACAGCATTCATTGGCTGGGGATTGTACAAGAGCATCACAACAACATTCCAAGAAGGTGCATGGTTCATAGCATCAGGCGCAACAATAATGCTTTTGTTTGCGTGGATAATAATATCAGAATTTGAGAGGCTGAGATGAAACAAAACCTTGGAAAACTGGACAGGACGCTCAGATTTATCCTGGCGCTGTGGCTGCTTGGTCCTTTTGCGCCAAGATTCTGGCACTGCAGATGGGCAAACACACTCATAATACTAATTGGAATAATCGCCCTGCTGGAAAGCTTTGCAGGGTGGTGCCCATTGATGGACTGGCTGCACATAGACAACAAGAACCAGTAATTGAGAACAATAAACCACCAATAATGGAAGTTCTTTTTCTTTTAAGTAATATTTATATACGAACTGTTACAAGGTTTCACAAAATGAGGCGCAAGTACTTACCAATAATAGTGGTCATTGCCCTGCTTCTGGCGCTTGCGGGCTGCGGAAAGGCAGAATGCAAAAAAGACACTGACTGCGTAAAGCCGCACTTTACAGGCAGGTGCGTTGACAAGAAATGCGCATTCACGCCAATACCGAACGAGTGCGGCAACCTCAAATGCGAACCCTCTGCAGGAGAGAATAAGTGCACCTGCCCGACTGACTGCGGAAAATGCGAAGGCAAAATTGGCAAGTACCTCGTCCAGTTATGCAATGCCCAAAACGAATGCGTGCAAGACGTTCCTGCAGAAATGCAAAAGCCCATAACAATGACCCGCGAGCTTACAACAGGCGGCACAAAAATAAGCGTCACAACAAAATACAACCAGCCCTTCAACACAAAAAAGGACCACTTTGAGCTTGAGTTCGGCATTAACACGCTTGCGCCAACAATGAGCGACCTCGTAATAAGCAGGCTTGAGCTCACAGGAATGACGCCAGACAAGCGCACAATACTTCTTTCTGACAAGATGACCAGCAAAAGCCTTTTTGAGACAGGAAAGGCAAAGGAAAAACTGATTATTGACTTCCCAACAAAAGACCCTGACGGCGAGCTCACAAACCTCATACTGAGAATATATCTTGATTATGTCCTGAAATCAGGGGCAACAACCACGCCAAAGAGCGTGGTGCTGCAGAACAACTACCAGTCATTGAAGCTCATCTGGGCAATGCCTGAAAATCCGTCAGGCTGCCCGGCAAGCTGCGATGACAAAAACCCCGGAACAAGGGATTATTGCGGTCCTGAAACAAATTATTTCTGCGTCAATGAACCGATTGCCGGAGCGTGCGGAAACGGCATGTGCGAGGCAAGTGAAAACAAGTGCACGTGCCCTGCTGACTGCGGGCCGTGCACAGGCGGAGGCACTTACCTTGCCCTGAGCTGCGTCGCAGACAAGTGCGTTGCCCAAATGAAGCCAGGAATCACCGTACAGCCACAGTCATTGTTTGACGACCGCGACATGGACGCATTCCACATGCAGAACACTTACAAGTACAACAGGCCGTTCAACACAAAGACAGACAAGTTCATGCTTGAATTCTCGCTTTACACAAAGCAGGACAATGTTGCATCAGTCAGGATAAAGGACATCCGCCTGCTTGACGGAACACAGGAACTTGCATTTGTAAGCGCAGGAAAGGAATTCACAGAACCAGGCCAGAAGCAGGCGGTTGAGCTAAGCGTGCCTGCTATAGGCCCATTGGAGCAGGACCGCTCGCTCGCGCTCAGGGTCTGGTATGAGTACGTGCAGGACGGCCAGACAAAGCAGGGAGACTACACAAAGCAGTTGGGCAAAGTCATGCTCCTTAACCCGGATGTGTAAGATGGACAAAAAAGGGCTTGAGCTATCGCTGACAGTAATCGTGGTCATAATTATCAGCATCATCGTGTTCATCGGCGGCATAGCATTTGTCTGGAAGATGTTCTCCAGCGCAGAGGAAATCAAGGCAGGGATTGACAAGCAGACAAAAGACCAGATTGAGGCAATGCTGAGGGAAGGCACAGAGATCATCGTAATACCCATAAACACAAAGCAAGCCTCGCTGGGAAGCGATGCCACCTACGGGCTCGGCATAAGGAACATCCAGCAGGACCAGGCATTCTATGTCCGCATTGATTTTGAGGGCATTTACGGCAGCAAAGGGCAGAGGCTGGATGTTATTCCTGACCCTGAATTTGTCGAGTCAGAATGGCTTGGAGGCTTCCGCGAAATAGGGCCCACAATAATCGGCCGCAACAAGTACGAGGTCATTCCGCTGCGCATAAAGGCAGGCACCAAAATAAGCGGCTCAGAGGCAACGCCAAGAAATGCCATTGCAATATTCAATGTCTGCGTGTTCCCGAACAACCCTGGCGGGGAATGCGAGCCTGCCAACAAGATCAACACTTACAACAACCAGATAAACCAAGTCTTTGTCGAAATAAAGTAAGCATTTAGCATTCTGAAGTCCAATAGCGCCGCTCTGGTCCTCCGGACTGATTTTTATCTCCCCGCACTCTGCAAGGAAGGAGAAAAATCATTTTGACAACGGTCAAGGCAGAGCGGCGCTTCAGAAAGGCAAACAACAACCTTCAGCCAACCAGCGCCAAAGCAAAATCCTTCAGCACCTGCTCTGGATTTTTCGCCAGAGTCACCCCTGAAGCAACAAGAATTCCCTTTACCCCGAGCAGGACTGCCTTTGCAACATCCTCCCTTGTCCTTATCCCTGCGCCGCAAAGGACCGGAATATCCTTTATCGCCTTTGTTGTTGCAGTCACCAGCTCCGGCTTTGCAGTGCTGACAGAGACGCTTCCGCCTATTAATTCAGGCGGCTCAATTGCAATCATGTCCGGCTTTAGTGCGGCAATCCTTTTTGCTTCACTCGGCGTTGCCGCGCAGACAATCGTGATTAATCCTGCTTTTTTTGCGCGCTCAATTGATTTCCCTATTGACGCAGGGCTGAGCTTTTTTTCAGAATGGTTGAGCAGAGTCCCTGCAGCGCCGGCATCCCTAACTGACTCAGGAAGCACAGCGCCTGTGTGCGCGCCAGGCTCATCTGCATCAACGTGCTGGGCAAACACAGGAATCCTGACAGCCATTTTCACGTGATAAATGTCAGAAGTTTCAACAGCAACAGCAATATTTGCCTTTGTAAGCCTCGCTATGCGCTCGCAAATTTGCGCCATCCTGACAGCACCCTCGCCAACGCAGTTCTCATACGCCTTGCAGTTCACAACAATCAGAGGAAGCTTGAGCATAATGCATTGGCTTGGGGCATTTTGTTTTTAATCTTTTCTGCCTGCAAAAGCATTATATACCACTTCACACTCGCAGTTCAGCCAATGGCAATACTGTGGCAAATACTCATTTCAGTGATAATCGTAAGCATGGTATCATTTGTAGGAGTTCTCACTCTTGCGTTAAGCACAGAGCGCCTGCAGAAAATTCTGTTCATTCTCGTAAGCTTTGCAGCAGGGGCAATGCTCGGCGCAGCATTCTTTGACCTAATGCCAGAAGCCATTGAGCACGGACACGAGGCAGGAGATCACAACGTCGCGTTCGTCCTGATGCTGGTTGTGGCTGGATTTGTAGTGTTCTTCATCGTGGAAACATTCCTTTTCTGGTACCACTGCCACAACCTGCAATGCGAAAGGCACACACTCATCAAAGGAAAGCACAGCCACCTCCACAGGCACGTAAGAATGCCCTTCACATACCTCAACCTTATCGGCGACGGAGTGCACAACTTCCTTGACGGAGTCATAATTGCCGCAAGCTACCTTGTCGGCGTGCCTTTGGGCATTGTGACAACAATAGCAGTCATATGCCACGAAATACCGCAGGAAATGGGCGACTTCGGCGTTCTTGTTTACGGCGGATTCACGCGCCTAAAAGCACTCGGGTACAATTTCCTCTCGGCAATCACGGCAATCATCGGGGCACTAGCTGCGTATTATTCTGCAACAACAATTACGCACTTTGTAGAATGGCTTGTGCCAATGTCAGCAGGCGGATTCATTTATATTGCAACAGTGGACCTCCTTCCAGAACTCCACCAAGCAACAAGGTTCAAGAAGGCAGTACTGCAATTAGTATTTTTCATTCTTGGGCTGGCGGCAATTCTTGTCGCAACCAAATTTTTTGCGCACGTGCATTAAACAAAAGCAAGCAATTGCTGCTTAAGAACATCCTCCGGCTGGTTACCCACAATCCTTCCAGCCTCCTGGCCGTCCTTGAAGACAATAATGCACGGAATGCTCATGACAGCATTCTCCTGCGCCAAGTCCTGGTTTGCGTCAATGTTGCACTTGGCAAACTTCAATTCCTTAATTTCGCCGGCAACCTTCTCAAAAACCGGAGCCATTGCGCGGCAGGGACCACACCATTCTGCCCAAAAATCAACAACCACAGGGGTTTTGCTTTCCAGCACTTCTTTCTTGAAATTACCTGCGCTGACTTCTAGCACCCTGCCCAACCCCCTCGTAATGCGTTTCCAGCAGGCCTAAAGGCGCCCTTGCCACAGGCCTTGCAGCCCTTGAAATCAGGTATTTCCTCGGGTTTTCATCAAGGTCAATGAAGTTGTTTGCAACATCCCTGAGCTTTCCGGAAGCGCTCTTGCCGAAAGCAATCACTTCAACACGGCAGCCCAAAGCGCGCTGCAAGTGCTCAACCAGCGGGATAAAGTCACCGTCGCCTGAAATCAAGACAAGCGTGTCAAGCCGTGGAGCCAGCTCAATCATGTCCATCGCAATGCCAATGTCCCAGTCGCCCTTTTTTGAGCCGTCAACAAAAACCTGGATGTCCTTTCCCTTTACCTCAAACCCCAGGTTTTCCAAAACCTTGAAGAATTCCTCCCTTCCAACATCTTCTGTCCTAATCACGTAAGCTATTGCCCTAACAAGGGTTCTTCCCTGCACTGCCTCATTCAGCAATGCCTTGAAATTGACTTTTGAATTGTACATGTACCTTGCCGAATAATACATGTTCTGCACGTCAACAAAAACACCAACGCGCTGTGCCTTTGGTGGGTTCTTTGCCATAATCACACCTTTTTTATCGCCTGCCTGAAACCGCAATTTGTGCAGACATATTCTAAATTTGCCTCAATGAACTGCAGTGCGGGCTTCCTGCACTTCGGGCAAAGCATTGCTCCGACGGAAAGCCTTTCAGGCAATTTGCCGTTCATAATTCTTTTGCTCAGCAGGGAGAGTATAAAAACCTTACCACAATGTTTATATACAAGGCTGCAAACAAAATACCCGGCCAAGGTGATTATCATTCCCGCTGAAAAAATAGAGCTCGTGCAGAAATTCGTGGACGCATACCACGCTGCAAACGACTGCCTTGACAATGGAGACATTCAAGGCGCAACAGCCAAGTACAGGGACCTTCTTGACATTTACAAGGAAATGTCGTCATCAAAAATAGACCCAATTCACAAGGAGCTCGCATACGACCAGCTATTGAAAATCTACAACAGCATACAAAACCCAAAGTCAGCAAGCGGCATGCACGCAACAACACACATCATTGCAGCAGCAGTACTGCTCGTGCTGTTCAGTTTCATGGTCTTCTTCAAGCCCGTTGTCTTCGGCGCAGTAACTGCCGAGCCAAAAATCGTGCAGGATGTTAACTGGGCATTTGTAGAGCCGGGATCAAGGCAATTGCACCTTGAAGCAGTGCCAAAATCACTGAGCATATCAGGAAAGGTGGACGGCAACGGCTTTGTCAGGGTGTATGCAGTAACCCCTGAGTCAAGGACGCTTGTTTTTGACAACGACCTCGCAATGCTAAACAAAGACGGCACTTTTGCATCAGCCTGCATCAGGACCTGCAATCAGGACTTTGGCACCCAGGACATAACGCTTGACGTAGAAGTCCAGAATGCGGCGCTCACAATTTACTCGGTTGAATACAATAAGTAATATTTACAACATAATTCTTCAGCGTTCTGAAGTTTAATAGCGCAGCTCTGCCTTGACAGTTGTCAAGGTGATTTATTTCTCTCCTTGCCAAGTGCGGGAAAAAATAAATCAGTCCGGAGGACCAGAGCGACGCTTCAGAAAGGCAAACAATAACCTCACAACCCAGGACTTCTTAGAAGGGCAATAACAACAGCTATTGAGAACAGCATCACGAAAAGCACAGCAGGCAGCAAAAGCCAAACGTGCGCAGAAGAGGAGATATGGCTCGGAAGGGACGGCGAGGGAAGCCTGTCCAAAGCGTCATTCCTTATTACTTCCAAAGCAGCCTCAACAGTCTTTGGCGAGTGCCCATAGCGCAAAAGCTGGAGCTTGAGCTCGTGAAGGTCATACCCGAGAGCAAGGTGTTCGCGAAGGTATTCCACCAAATCCCCAACAACCATGCCCTGCCTTCCTGCAGGAACGTATATAAATATTTATCGTCATTCTTGGAAGGTAACATTCATCGTCTATATTATACAGTTAAATTTATAAACCCAGCAAAGGTTGTCCCGTGCATTAATTGAAAAAAGGGTTTGGTATGAACAAAAAGGGGCAGTTAACGCTTTTCATAATTATTGGGCTACTTCTTCTGATCGGGCTCAGCATATACGTTTACCTCACAACAAGGGAGGCAAAAGCGCCTGTTGAGGCAGAGCGCATCAGGATTGCAGAAGTGCCTGCTGAAATGCAGCCATTAAGGGACTTCATACAGGACTGCCTCAAAATTACAGCAAAAGACGGGCTGATGCGGCTTGGGCAAAGAGGAGGCTACATAAGCCCGCGCCACTCATACAACCCCTTTGAGCCAACAGCAGCAAGGGCATTGCAGCTCGCGCCAGAATCAGGCGTAATAGTGCCATACTGGTGGCACATGAACGCAAAAAACACTTGCAGGAATGACTGCACGTTTGCAACAGAGCGCCCAACGCTTGAAGACATCAAGATACAGCTTGACGCGCACATTGCAAAAGAGATTCCAAAATGCCTTGGCACATTCAGGCAGTTCCAGGAGCAAAACTTCATCATAACCCCAACAGGCAGGCTAAAGCCGGAAACAAGGATTACAGAAGACAATGTCATTGTCCTTCTCAATTATCCCCTTGAAGTGCGCAGGGCAGGAGAAACATTCAGGCTTGAGTCATTTGTAACAGAACTGCCTGTGGCGTTCGGAAGGATATACGGGCTCGCAACAAAAATAACCGCATTAGAGGCAGAACACTCATTCCTTGAGCATGCCACAAGGTCGCTCCTTGACATTTTTGGCAAGACTGACGAGAACGCCCTACCACCAGTGTCTGACTTTGAAGTTGGCTTTGGCATTGGCACATTCTGGACAAAATTCAGCGTGCTGCAAAAAGTAAAGGACGTGCTGGCCAGCTACATCCCGCTGCTTAAGGTGACTGACACGGGCAATTACAAATACCTGCCTGCGCCTGCCGGAAAAGACCGCCTGCTGTACGAGGTATTGTACAACAGGGGATTCACAGTGCCTGTCCTTGACAGGGAAAACCACGGCATAAGCACAAAATTCGTTTATTTGCCGTGGTGGAAGCCGTACTTTGACCTGAACTGCAACGGACAGCTCTGCCAGCCAGAAGGAATAAACAACGCGCTCTTTTTCACTTTCGGAATCAGGCGGTACAATTTTGCTTACGACATAAGCCATCCAGTAATTGTGGAACTGACCGACACAAAGGCATTTGGTGGCGAAGGATACACTTTCAGGATCGCCCTTGAATCAAACCTGCGCAACAATGAGCCGCTTGCAACACTTGAGCTGCCTCCCGCACTATGGCAGGAAGAGCGCAGCTCAATGCTTTGCGACCCTGACCAGCGCACAAGCGGAAACATAACAGTCAACATTCTCACGAGCGCAGGAACCATTGTTGATGATGCAGAAATACTGTACACGTGTGGTGAAGAAACATGCTACATCGGCACAACAACAAAAGGCAAACTTGTTTCCAGATTCCCGCGCTGCATTGGAGGCTTCGTGTCAGCAAGCCACCCAGACTATGCGCCTGCAACAAAGCCCCTTGACATTACTGATGAAACCGAGCAGGTTGTTGACCTTGTAATGCCTGTTTCGCATACTGTTGACTTCAGCGTCAAGAAATGGCTGCTCAGAAAACAGCTTTTACGCACAAGCGATGACTTTGGCAACTGGGATGTTGACACAAGCCAGGTCTTCAACCAGGGGCCGCGCGAGCAAACACTCATAATCCTTGAGCGAAAGGGTCCTGAGTTTGAGCAGCCGATTGTTGTGCTTGGCGAAGTCTGCGGAGCGCCGGTCTCAAAGGCGCAAATACCCTGCGGCTCGCCGCCAACAGACACCTCAAAGAACATATCAATTTATTCAGGTGACTATCACGTAACGATTTACAGCTTCAACTACCCCTCGCCAGACCTCGTAATACCTGCTGACAAGCGCTCATACAGGAAAGACACGTTCCGCAAAGGGCACTACACCCTGCCTGAGATAAGGTTCACGCAGGAACAGCCAATGCTGTCAGGCAGTGCAGAATACGACTGGACTGTCACAGAAGAAGAGCTCAGGAATGCAAAAAACATTGAGTTCACATACATCAATTTCGCCCTTGACAGGGTGCCTGTTGCAGACAGAAAGATAGAAGACCTTGAAGCAATGGGCAATCTTCCTGACTACGCAATGCAGTACAAAGACATACTGATGCCGAGGATAACATGAAAAAAATAATTTTGCAAACAACAGCGTGGCTCATAATCTGGCTAATCATGATGCTGCCTGTTGCTTTTGCCCAGCAACTGACTGTCCAGAAATTCTCAGGCACAAGCAACGTAAACGGGTTTGCAAAGGAAAATGATGAGCTTACAATACAAGTGATTGCTGAAATGCTCGGCAGCCCAACACCTGAAGTCGCAAGGCAGAGGGCTCGCGTGTATTACGAGGACACTTATGCATTCATGAATTCCTGCACGCCGCAGTCAGCAGCAATGTACCAGTGCACTTACAAGACAACAGACCTTATTTACGGCGGAACAGACACTTACGCCATTAAGCTCTTTAATGAAGCAAACAAGGAAATTGCCTCTGTGCAAAAAACACTCACAGTAGATGTTTTGCCGCCAAAAATTATCCAGTTCAGCGTTGTTCCAAACATGAGCACAAGCGCAAAGCCTGTAAAGATCACTTACAAAGCAGAGGACTACGGCTATGAAACAGGCAAAACAACAGGATGCTCTGGAATAAAGCAAATAATCATTACCTCAAACACAACACAGCTCGCGCAATCAACAGCAGGCATTGGCAACTGCACAAAAGAGGGCACTTACACGTTCACGCCGCAAATACAGGGGCAGAGCGGAAGAATAACCGTCTGCGCTGTCGCAACAGACTACGTGAACCACAAGAGCCCGCCTGTGTGCGCTGACATACTTATTGATTCCCGCAAGCCAACGCCTGACGCTCTTGAGCTGCGCGACACACAAGGGTATACAATAACGCACGCCAGGAGCAGCCAGCAAATAACAGCTGACGTGTACGTAAGGATTCCTGATGTTGACGTGAATCCCGCAAGCGTTTATGCAGACCTCTCAAAGCTCAACCCGTCGCTTGGCAAAAAGCCAAAGGATGTTCAGAAAGGGGAATGGTTTGTGTGGCGCAACATTGCAATAACAACGCCAAGCACGTGCCAGGTCACAGTGAACGCATCTGACATGATGGGAAACAAGGACTCAAAGACATTAACATGCACAATAGGCATTGATGACACGCCGCCAGAGCCCCTCATGCTCGGCACGCTGTTTGCTGACGAGGACGGAACGCTATTGCTCGGCATAAACGGCACAATATTTGCGGAATTCAGAGAGCCAGGCGCTGGAATGAGCAAAGGAAACGCATTCCTTGACCTCAGAGCATTCGGAATAGGCACAGAAGTCAAGGCAGACTTGTGCGAAAAAACAGGCACTGACGTTTGGAAATGCCAGTGGAATGTAAAGCCGCAAACATCAAGCGGAACTTATGACATAAAGCTCCTGCCCACAACACGCGACAACCTAAACAACCAGGTCACAAAGACACTGGAGGCAAAAATCAGGTTTGACAAGACAGCGCCAGAAGGGTTAAGGCTTGTTGAGATAGCCGCATTCAGGGGGTCGCAGCGCGTAAAGACAAACCACACATCCCTTGGCGAAACAATTGAGTTTGTTGTGCAGGGAATGGGCTTCACTGATGTAATTGCTGACTTCACAGACCTTGGCGGCGGAAAGGACATTGCGCCAGAGCACTGCGAAGGCGACCTGACGCAAAGAACATGCACTTTTGGAGTTACAACTGCTGTTTCAGGACCACAGGCAACAAGCATCAGGTTTGACTTTTCTGACAAGGCAGGAAACAAGGCATCACTCACAACAACAAAATTGTTCATACTCGGCATAAGCAACGAGACAAGCCCGAACTACTGGAGCACAACAACAGAATGCTCTCCAGAACTCCTTGACCGAACAACACTCTCTGTCTTTGAGCACCCTGTCTTCTGCCACATAAAGCTCGCCAGCACAAACAACAATGCAATGCCATTGACAGTGCAGGGGCCGCTTGACTACTTCAGTGAATGCACAGGGCAGATGGAATACATTTCTGACATGCGCATTGAGAACAACTTTGCAGGAAGCACAGAGCCATACCTATTGCTTTCGCTCGTGGCAACTGACTACAAAATCAACAACCTCACATTCACCTGCCCAATATCAACACTCACGCGGGTGGGCAGCTTTATCCCGCAAAACTTTGAGCACGACAACATAACAGTAATGCTCCGGTTCTACAACAACCCCCTTGGAGAGGCGTATGACAGCGTGGCAGGCGAGGTGGACAATGTTGCTGACAAGGTCGGAGGCGTATGGAAGAAAATAGGCAGGCTTGAAAAATTCTTCAGCCTCTGTGAAAAAATCTGCAACATAATGAACATGGTCGTGAATTTGCTCGCAACACTTGAATCAATACTGTTCTACATCAGCACAATAGCATCAGCCGCAACAATCGGACTAAAGGACGTGCCAGTCATTGGCGATTATTTCTTTGCTGAAATCAAAAACACAGAGGCAGTCCTTTGTTCAGAAACAGAAATGATGCGCCAATTCTATAACAAAGGCATATTCGCGCACGTGAAGTGGTTCTGCGACTTCATCACGTGCCAAAAAGGAACGCTTGACCTTGTTAAAATAAACGTGCCGGGAGTCCAGGACTTCACTGCAGACTGGATAGGCGGATTCGGGCTTTCAGAATGGCTCGGAATGGGCGCGCCAAAGAAATACATTGCAGGAACGACAGAAACAATAACAGACCCAAGCGCATACCTGAACGTAAAGGACAGCCTTGTGTTCAGCATTTTCGTGCCCCCATTATGCATTCCCGGAATCACTTACAACCTCAACAAATGGCGCCAAATACAATGCCGTTACGGGCTTTGTTTGCTCGAAGATGTCAGGCAAGAAGGAATGCCAATCAGCGTCTGCAAGGACCAAAAGCACTATATGGAATGCAGGTTTGTAATGGGGGAAATCTTTAACATAATCCCATTTGCCCCAATCGTGAATTACTTCCTGAACATAGTCCAAAGGATAATATCAGACCCGACGCTCTCTGCAGTATGGCTTGGCAAATTACTCGGCCTTGTCCCTGACTGCAGCCCCGCCTGCATACCAATCGGCGGCCCCTCACCCGGAGAAAGGTACCACATTTGCGCAATTGCCTCAATAATGTCACAACTCGGAAGGTCAATTGACTACATAAAAGGGATTGGCAAGATGAAGGACACAATAAAAGAATGGAAGGTCAGCAACCAGTGGTGCGAGGACTTTGAGGACGCCTATAAGTCCTTCAAGGCAGGCCAGCAAACAACACCAACAGGGGTGCCTGTATGAGCAGGCTAGCAACAGCAGTAATCATTGCATTCCTGATCAGCGCAAGCATTGTGGTTGCAGAGGAGAAGCGGGAGCACTGGAGGGGCGGCGACATTTTGTATGACGGCACAACATATTACATGGTTTACGGGTGGGGCTACAATACTGACGGAGGATACGTGCACGGCGTGCAGAAATACAATAAGGATGGGGTTTTGATGGAAAAAGATGTTGTCATAAGGGCTGATGTCGGTCCTGGAGAAAAAGTAATCCAAATCATCAGCGGGCCTTCTGCACAACCTCCAGCAACAGAAGAACAGGCAGCACCTGTGCCAGAAGAAGAGAAAAAAGACGCGATTGGCGCGCTAACAGGTGCAGCAAAAGAAACAACCGCACAGGCAGAAGCAAGGGCAAAAGAGCCAGAAGGACCCCAGCTGACAAAATACCCAGGGGTTGAAGGAGAGTTTTATGAGGCAACAATAATCAATGACAACCGCCTTAAAATTTACAAAACTTATGCAGTGCTCGACAGACAGGGAAACGCCCACTATGTTGCCCTGCAGCAAGACGGCAAGTACAAGGAAGTCACCCTCAACATAAAGCCCGAAGACAGGGATTACTTCAACCAGGAATATGGCACCAAGATTGATGATGCAAAATCAAAAGCACCCTGGCTCCCGCAGTTCATTGGCGGAACAGTGTCATTCTACCAGCAGTACAGCGGGCTTGCGGCATGGTCATCCCTGATATTTGACGAGGAATTCCTACAGAAATGGAAGGACACGGTAAACAAAATAATGTGCGACTGGACAGGAGGCGTGCTTGGAGGAAAGGAATGCTGGACATCAAAGATATGCACGATGTATTCCGACATTGAGCCGTCGCGCGACGGAATACTTTACACGGCGCCGATTGGAGGAGTGCCAGAGGCAGTCGCGCACATAGAGGGGCAGCGCTCACTGCCATTCATCACGCCAAACGAAACAATGTGGGTGTACACTGTCACGTTCGGGCTCTCAAACCCAAGCGAAAAAGAGGGAATGACTTACAACATTGTGTTCAATGGTCTGACAAAGTCTGCATCATGGTGGCCAGAGCCGCAGTATTTGCCTGAAGGCGGAAGCGTGAGCGCAATAGGCGCAGCAGCGCTAATGAAGCTCTCAGCGAATGACTACAGCGAAGTCTGCATTGTGTTTGACCCAGGCATTGAAACATTTGACGGCAGGCGAAAGGACAGGATATGCAATCCAATCGTGCAATACGCAGGAGGCGCAACAGCGCCTTACGGAATGACAGACAATACAACACTTTCAGCGCCGGGCACGCAGCCAGCAGAAGCACCGGGGGCAAGCGTATGAAACCAAAAGAAATAATCACAATACCCCGAATAATAGGCATTGCATTAATAGTCCTTGCAGTCGTTGTGCAAATAAAGCTGCACCAATTGTCACAGGCAATAGTCCTCGCAATAGGCGGGCTGATACTTGCACTGGCGCCAAATATTTCTGCAAGAAAAAACCTGAAGGAAGTTATTAACTCGTTCAGGCTCAAAAAGGAATTCGCAATCATAATGTTCATTGACGCAATGACTTTTGTTGCATGCGCCCTGTTATCCCTCCTGCTCTACAAAATCGTTTTGTCCAATGCTGAAACGCTCGGCGCAATACAGGCAAACCCGTCTTTAACCCCTGAAAACCTTGTGGTGTACAATCAGCTGATTGGAAACTTCCTACTGTATTCAGGAATCGCGCTGGCAGTATTCTACATTGTTGCAGTTATTGTGTATGCGCTTTCGCGCGGATTCATCTGGCTGTTTTTGCTCAACAAAAAGCCAGAACTCAAGTTTTTTGCACGCTTCAGCCTGATGAACCTTGCCTGGTGCACTATATGGACAGCAGTTGCGCTGTTCTTCATGATAACAATGAAGCCAGAAGGCGGCGCGCCTGTCATAATACTGATTGTGCTGCTATACACCCACCTCACCACAGCGCTCCATTATTCTTACGCAAAAGGGCGGGAAATGAAAAAATCATTTGTTGAGGCATTCAGCAAAGGGCTTGGAAAAATCAGCGCATTCGCGCAACCATACTGCTATATGCTCATTGTTTATGTAATCATCAGCCAGGTCATGCGCATGGTTACAGGCAAGTTCGCGCTTGCGGTTATATTTATATTCTATTTCATGTTCATGGCATGGTATAGAATTTATATGAGGAACATTTTGAGGCAGATAGAATGAAAAAGGGGCAGATAACACTGTTCATCATCATCGGACTAATCCTCCTAGTAAGCGCATCAATAGCAATATACCTCATTACAGAAAAGGCAGTCAAGCCCGTGGAGGAGGAAATAATAGTGCCAGAGGACGTGCGCCCAGTGTATGATTTCGTGCAGGGCTGCATTGATGAAATCGCGCGCGAAGGAATAGGGCTTTTGGGCCTGCAGGGCGGATTTATCGAACTGCCAGGCATAATCGAGAGGACGCCGACAGCATACATTCCTATTGACACGTTCAACCAGTTCAAAGTGCCATTGTGGTATTACGAAGGAGAGGACAGGACACCAAGCCTTGGCTTCATGGAGCGCGAAATCTCCAGGCACATCAACAACCGCTTAAAAGACTGCACCGGTGATTTTGAAGCATTCAAGGAAAGATTCAGGATTGCAGAGCAGGGCAACATAAGCACAAAAACAATAATCGGCGACAACGAGGTAATCATAAGGGTTTCCTGGCCAATCGCGCTCACTTCAGGGGACAGGACAACAACAATTCATGACTTTGTGATGAGGACCCCTGTAAGGCTCAAGCAGATGTGGGAGCTTGCGAACGCAACAATGGCAAAGGAAAACGAACTTGCAATGTTTGAAAACCTGACAATAGACCTCATGGCTGCTGACAGCGAAAACATCCCGCTTGACGGCTTCACGCTGGAATGCGGGATAAAAAGATGGAGGATTCCAGAAATACAGGAAAGATTGCAAAAAATAATTTATTACAACATCCCGCTCACGCGAATCAAAAACACAGACTTCTTCCCGTTCACAGCAAGCAAAGGCACCTACGAGGCTCTGCAAAAGGAGTATGCGCGCATGACAAAAGAGCTCGAGCAGGGAAGGGAAATGAAAGAGCCAAAGACAGCAGCGCCTGATGACGCGTTCGCATACTTCCACCAGTTCTATGACGTGGGCACAAGGCAGACAGACCTCAAAATCGGGTTTGAATACCAGCCTGCGTGGGGAATGCAGTTGAATGCCCAGCCAAGCGAGGGTCCTATGCTCAAGTCAAACGCGGCAAAAGGCGCAGGCAAATACCTTGGGTTTTTGTGCATAAACCAATGGCATTTCGCATATGACATAATCTATTACGTCAAGGCATCAATACGCGACGACACTGCATTCAACGGACAGGGCTTTGTGTTCCAGTTCGCATTCCCAGTCCTGATAAACCAGAATGCACCTGAGCGCGTTGCATTCGGGCTCAGGAGGTTCCAGTCCGTTGACTTTGGGGCTCCGGAATTCTGCACAACACTCGGAGATAAACTTTCTGAAATCCGCGCAGTCGGCGCAGTGCCAGGAATGCCTGTTCTTATGGAACTGCCAGATGTCCAAATCACATACAGGTGCTTTGACCAGGAATGCGAGCTCGGCACGACAACAGCAGAAGGAGGAATTTACAGGCTCTCAACATACCTGCCAAGAGGATGCACAAACCCGTTCATAACAGCATCAAAGGAAGGATACCTCACCACAACAACACAAATGAAGGGCGACAGGCTTGACATTGAGCTCAAGAAACTCCAGCCTATGAAGGTGAAGTTTGTTGTGCACCCATACCACGCACAGACAAAAACATGGGGAACCCCAAGACCCCTTGAAAAGAACGAGCGGGTTTCACTGCACGTAAGCCTTGTGAACAGGACATTTGACCAATATATAGGCTTCCCGACCACATCTCGCCAAACGGAGTTTGGCGACGAACTTGGGAAGCAACGCTTCCCAAGTAACGAAACCCTTGAGCTTGTGCTTGATGACGCGCACTACGACATTGATGCAATACTCTTCCTGCGAGACACACAGACAGGAGGGTATAATGCACAAACACTCAAAATACCTTATGACGCAGTCGCAGGCAAGGAAACAGCAGTAATCCACCTCGTGCAATACTTGCCTACACCACTCACGGATGAACAAAAATTCAATATGGTCTCATACATAATGGAGGGAGAATACCGCGATGCATTACAGCCGGAATTTGAATAAGCTCGTATCAGCAGCGCTGGCAGTGCTAATAATTATGCTGCCCTTTGCCAGCGCTGACTTCATGATAACAAGCAGTGCAACAGGCGAAACCACGCTGTCAACACTTGAAATACAGGCAAGCCTGCCCCAGCAGTCACGCACAGGAACAATAACAATTGAGGGAACAACAAAGCCGTCAGCGGCAGTGCACGTGTTTGTCAATGACGCGCGCCAAAGGGTCGGCACGGCAAGTGCAGAAGGCACGTTCAAGTTCGCAGGAATCGTGCTGAAGAAAGGCACCAACACAATCAGGCTTGAGTCGCGCGAAGGGGAAACAACAGCAACAAAGGAATTCACAACAATATTTGACCCCGACCCGCCGGTTGTAAAGCTAGACAAGGAACTGCCTGCAGCAACAACCCAGAACAGCATAACAGTTTCTGGCGATGTCAATGAAAAAGTCCGGATATTTTGGCGCGCAATCAACCGCCAGGAAAGGAACCCGCCGGAAATCATTGGAGGGCTCAGGGCAAACAAGGTTGAGCCGAACGCAATAGAGCTTGCATGGGACCCAAGCACAGACGCAGACACAAAAGAATACCTTATTTTACGCAACGGAAAACGCATAGCCACAACAACTCTGCCAAGCTACCGCGACGAGGCACTGCTGACAGGAAAGGAATACGCATACAGCGTTTCAGCGGTTGATGCAAGCTGCAATATCGGTCCTTCAGCAGAAATAACTCTTGCAACAAAGACAGGCGGCTCAACAACACCCCTGCCTGCACTTCCAGAAGTAAACCTTTCCTGTGAGCCAGCATACCAAACCATAATTGCAGGAAGCCCATTCTCTCTCACAATTCCGCTTACTGCAGGACAAAATGACATTGAAATAATCTTTGAAGACGAAGCAGGAAACAAGGAAGTCATAGAAAAAACAGTTATAATGGACAATGCAGGCCCGAAATTCCTTGAAACAAACCTTGAGGAACTAAGCCCCTCATACTCCCCTGACATAAGGATAAAGGGCAGGCTTGACGAGCAGGCAACAGTGTTTGTTTACATCAATGACGAAAAAACACCAAGCGAGTACGAAGTCACGCTCCCTGACGGCTCGTTTGAAATCAAGACAACGCTAAGGACAGACATACGCATCAAGAAAGGCGCAACAAAAACAACAATTGAGGCAGGAGAGGGCTGGGCAAACAAGATACGCCTTGAGGCAGTTGACCTTGCAGGAAACAAGGCAAGCTATGGCCCTGTTGACGTTGACTTCCTGCTATGTGGAACAGGAACGTGGTGGCAGGCAAACATAGGCGAGGCAATGCCAAACATCCTCTTGCCAAGAATGATGCTGCAAGGCATCCAGCAGATAGGAATACCATTCAACATAACTTATGTCGGGAATTACAATGTGAAGCTAAGCAGGGTTGACGTGCGCCCAATACCACTCGCAAAACAAGCAGAAGACGAGTATGACCACAACTGGGTGCAAGTGCAGGAATACACGCGCGCAAAAGGACCCAAAGACCTGATAGGCTACGTGCAAATACAGTTTGAAAACGTTGACCCACTGCCTGACAAGCCAGAAGCAGGACCAAACGAGAAAGAAAGAGCTCTCTCAGGACACCGCAGAGGAGAATGCATTGTCCCCGGAACCGGCTGCATCAAGCTCTTTTTGCAAATAGAAATCCAGTTCCAGGAAATAGTTGAGCTCAAACCTGCTGACCCGCGAATGCCTGTTGTCACGCCACGCATTGAGCCCAGAGTCCAGCGCATTTGCATACCCGTAGAGGTCGCGATAGACCAGACAATACCCACGGACATAATACCAAAAGGGCTGATGAAGAACGCTGTCAAGGCAACAGAAGCGGCAATAAAACTGATTGACAGAATCCTGAAGCCGCTCACAACCATCAGCGAGTACGTGCTTTACGGCTGCATGGCAAGCACAGTCTGGCTATACGTTGACTGGGTGCAGGAAAAACTTGCGTGTGAGATAAGCAGCATTGCAAACAAGTTCAGCAAGCCAATAGCAGAAGCAGGGCTTTGCGACGCAGCATACGGAAAACAGCAGACAGAAGAACCAGCAGGCGCACTGCAGGCATGCAAGAAGTGCGAAAAGGCAATAGAAGCCAGCAGGAAGTTTGAAACAGAAATAATGCATGGCATCTGCGACAGAGTCACGTGCCCAAGCGCTCCAACATTCCAGTCATACATCAAGTCCAAGTGGGGCGATGCAGAACCCCTTGACCTTGACCCCACGCTCGCGCCAGAATGGGCTGTTGGCAGAAGCGCAGGAGGCGTGGACGGCAAATTGTACGCAGGAAATGACTGCGCATTCACTTACAAAACAACAGACCCCAAAAAGCCCACAATGGACTACATCAGCACAACATACAAAAGCCCGGCAGGCATGCAGAGCTCTGCAAAAATAAGCATACTTGACCTTTACAAATTCACGAAAGGAGAAAAGCAGCTTCCAGGACCAACTCTTGAAGACTGCAAAAAAATACTGCGCCCGGCACACCCGAACTGTTGCGGAGTCCAGTACCAGCGCGACTGGAGCTCTGCCTGCGGCGTGGGAACAACAGTCGGCGGCGAGCTTGACCTGTTTGACGAACTAAAGGAAAGCACGTGCCTTGCAGCACAGCAGGCAAACGCTGACGCAACAGCCCTCAACTGCAACAGGCTGTGGAATGCAGTTGCGGGCTTCTGCGAAAAAGGGACAGGACAGCCAGGCGGACAGCCAGTAAGCCTTGAAGCAATCTGGCAGGGACCACTTCCTGCAAGACCGGGCGCAGATGACAACGCAGCATACCTCTTCGTAATACCCGCAGGACAAGTCCAGCCACAAAGCTTTATGGGGCTCCTGCCAATGGGCGCCACGTCAGCACAATACCGTGTGTTCGCGGGCTATGCAGCAAAAACACCCCAGTTTGAAAAAATGCCTGAAGACGAAATTGGCTTCCCAAAAACACAGCAGTTCAGGCTTAATGCAGTAATGACCGCTGCACTTGAAAAAGACGTTTCAGAATGCTTTGGGCTCAAGCCTGCTGTGCGCGCAGAAGGCTCAAAACAGCCTGAAACACAAACAGAAAAAGAACAGGTTGACTGCCTGTACAAAGCCCTTTGCAAGGAATACCCGGGCCAGTACAAAATACACCCGTGCGAAAGAGGAAACATACAGAAAGCATATGACGCAGTAAACAACATTGTTGGAACGCCAGAAGACCAATATATTGTAAGACCATACTCAGGACTGCTGAGGAGCATACAATGCATCTGCCTGCCTGCAGTAATAAGCTACGTGCAAATGTGGCGCAGCATCCTCGGGGCATTCCACGGCTGCTTCACAAAGATACTGCTCACAGGCGAGGGAAGCACTGGCTTCTGCTCAGCAGCACTCTCAAGAGTAGTGTGCGATTTGTTCTTTGAAGTCATTTCGTGCTTCACTGAAAAATTCAACTGGCAAGGCGCTGGCACGCGCATAAGCGGGCTTGGAGAATTCGGAGACATACTTGGCGCAATGACAGGCGCAGGAAGAGAAGTAAGCAAGAGGGTCACAGAAAGGTATGGTGAAACGTCAATTTACAAGTCATTGTTCAGCGAGCGCAAGCTCGTGCACGCAATATGCACGTGGGCATTCACAGGCACATGGGACCTTAACGTACAAGGATTGTTCCAGCAGCAAGTAATGGAAATACCTGTTGACACAATGGGCGCACTAACGACCTGCCAGCGCACTTTCATCTCCTACGACCCCACAACATCACCAAGCGGGCTCACCACATGGGCATACCGCATTGCAGGAGGAATGGTTGCAGGCGCTGACGTCAGGTACAGGCTAAAGCTCAAGTGCAGTTCAGGATACGCCTGCGACCCAACAGAATATCCTGACGGCAAGTGCGACTGCACAGCACAGGAAAGAATAATCACGGTTTCCCCACCAGAGCTTGGACGCGGGCTTGCAAGAAAGTTTGAGGTTGTCGACTTTGACGCGCCATTCGCAATAAGCGCCCAAAGCCAGCCTGACAGCGACGTAAGGTATGATACCGCAATCCTTGAATGGGAATGGACAGACCCGCAAACAAAAACAGTGCGCGTTGACAAGGCAGAATGCACAATCCGCGAAACACAAGGCGGCAATGCGCCAGCATTCTGCGGGCTTGACCTGTTCAGCGGAAAGTTCAGATGCCTCTTTGGGGAGCAGGACAGCGCAATAAGCATCAACACAATAACACCATTGTACCCAGAAGGTCAGACAGTGTTCGCGCTTGGAGACAAGCTCAGCTTCGCCCTAGACATCAAGCAAAGATATCCAGAAGAAAGAAAATACCAGAACCAAGGCAAGAAATTCCTTACTTACGAGGTCAAGGACGCCTCAGGAAATGTCATTCAGGCACTAATGTCAGACCAAAGCCTAAAGCCGCTAAAGACAAGCATTGACGACGTCACAACACTGCCATACACGCTTAGCACGAACGGGGCTTACAGGCAAACTGTCCCACAGGCAGAAAATGACGGCACGCCAATAGCCAGATTCCTGCTCAACCAGGACACGATTACGCGCCATTCTGCAACAGGGCCCGGAGCAGTACAGATACCGCAGGACATCTGGGGAGTCACCCAAATCAGGAAATACGTACGCTCAATAAGGGTGGATGACACGCAAGGAAATGCATCACCAGATACAATGTGGTTCTCAATATACTTCCCAACATACTCCACTGACACGCAAGAGGAGGAAAGCTTCACAATACACCGCATAAACCCGCCAAAAGCAGACACAATGCCGCCAAAAGACAGTATTAACGGCTGGAAGCAATACAGGTCAGGACCCCTCACAAAAAACCCTCTCAAGCAAAGCATTAACAAGCCGGTGAACACAGTAAGGGTTGATTTGCCAGCAGCAAGGGCCGGCGACAAAAACTATGTGCTGAACATTGAGTTTGATCACATACCAAGGCTCGCGAACGTAAAAGAACTTGAAATCCTTGCGGGATACAAGCCGACTACACAAGCAGCAGGAGGGGGCGGGGCATGCAATCCGGCAACGCCTGTCTCGTGGACAATAGCATTTAGTGTCTATGACGCAGACAGGCAGGGCAACCCGACAGAACAAATAAGCACAGACGACCAGGGAGTGCCGCAGCAAAAAACACTCACTTTCAGCGTGCAGTGCGCAACAAAAGACCAGCTCAAGGCAATGGCTCCGCCAACAGCGCCACAGGCGCTTGTTGAGTCAGTACAGCTCAAACAACTCATTGAAAACGCAATCACAAAAGAAAACACGTGGAAAACACAAATTGCAGCAGTCAAGCCAGAAACATGGACAAACGACAAGCTTGCTGGTTCTGTCTCAGCGCTAAAGCAGCAGCTTACACAACTGCTTGCAGACGAAAACGCATTCAAAACACAGCTTGAAAGCCTCATAAAATCAACAGGACGGACAGACATAATGCCAGCGCGTGAAAACCTGTTTGAAAACCTGAGCAACGACACCCAGAGATGCCTGAATGAGCTTAATAGGGAAAAAATAAATCCCGAACCAATAGGGAAGGACATATCCCTCATTAAAGCAGACCTTACTGAACTCATTAAACTCAAGACAGCAACCCTCACAAAGCTCGCGGCGCCTACTGCAGCAGCTGGAACATAATGCAAAAGCGTTGGTGGAGAATGCAGAGCGATTTGCCCGGATGAGGACTATGGACCACTGGACTGCCCAGAAGGACAGCGCTGCTGTGAAACAACAACACCAACAGTAGCCGAACTTGATGCAAAACCCGCAGGACAACTCCTGATAATCACCAAACCAGACGGTTCTCAGGGCAAATTCAAGAAAATAAACCAAAAATGGGAACAAATTGAAGTAAAACCAGCAAACGAAACCGCATTTATCACACCTCCAACAAAATTGACGTTGAGCTCAGCAGAACTAATTGGAATACTAGACTTTGGCTGGACATTACAATTAATTCAGTGATTCAAAAATGGACAAGTGGGAAATAATACTGCTCGGCATTGTGAGCATTGCAGCACTGGTATTAATGATATTTACAGGCTACAACTCAATAACAGGCAAATACGTTGAGGACTATGAATATTTTGACGTTGGCTCTGACGTGCTCAAAATGGCACCAAGGAATTACCCGCCACTGCCTGCAATAATGCTCTCAAGGGCAAACACCACGCTTGAGCCCCAGCCACCAAAAGAATCCCTGATTCCAAAATTCGTTGAGTTCAGCGTTAACAGGATACAAATACCCGAAATCAGCTATTACAACTACCTCACCCTGGACAGGAATAACATTCACACTTATTCAGGAAGGGCAGGATATTATGCGCAAGACCCAACACCATACCTTCAGGCATACCTGTGCAGTTATGCATACAAAATAATGGGAGCGCCACTGGCATGCGAAAAAGTGGAGCTTTCTTACAAGGACGGCATTGTCAGCTTTGCGCGCGGATACACCCCTGACACGTACATTGCGGCGCAGGCAGTCGGCACTGCCTTTGCAGCACTCTACGTGCTCGCCAACCCTGAATACGGCATAATAGCCGCAAGCCCAATTGCATACCTCCGATGGGGTTACGGCTGAACCGAAAAATTTCCGCACAAAACGCTTTTTCCGAAAAGAAGTATATCCAAACCGGAAATTCTTCCAGCCTAAGCGGAAAAAAACACGTTTTTTTAACAAAAAACAATTTAATACAGACCTCTTATTATAATTTATCCCTTGGAAAAAGGGAATGCCCCCTTGCAGCCCGGGAGGCTCGGGGGCTTTTTTTGGGCAAAAAAAATGACACAACTCCTCGAACAAATTGTAAGGGAATTGGCAAGACAAAGTCCAGAAGCATCAGCAATGCAAAAGGCAAAAGCAATCTGCGACTGGATAGTGGAAAACATAGTTTATGATCATGACCGCATAAGAGAAATTGAGGAAAGAAAGGATGATGGCATACCACACCACCCAGAAGTCACGCTTGAAAAAAGAATGGGCGTCTGCAGCGACATGGCAGTGCTATATGTCTCAATAGCAAGAAAAATGGGGCTTAAAGCGTATTATGCACACGTGACCGTAGACCACAAAGGCAACAATTGCAGCCACGCCTGCGCTGTTGTTGACCTGCCAACAGGAAGAAAGCTTGCAGACCCTGCCTATGGCAAGTTTGACATACACCACAAAAAATACACCATATACGAGCCTAAAATGAAGTGGTACGACGGCAGAATTGTGGAGGCAAGCATTCCAATAATGCAGGCACTAAAGCCTGTTTGGAAGTACGTTGCGTCATTACTTCTGGCTGGAAGCGCTTTCAGCGGGATTGCAAGCCTTGTATCCTGCGACATTGACGATAAAGGCATCAAGCGGCTTGAGCATGAATGCGGATCAAAATTCATCAGCCAGAACGGCGTCCTGGAGTTCAATTACGACAGAGAAACAGCAAAAATACTAAGGGAATACATTTTCTTCTGCGAAGCAATGGAAGGAACGCTTAGTGACAAGAGAATTCTCGAGAAGTATCTTGAAGCTGACAAAGACAGAGACAGCCACATCTCAACATATGAAGCAAACAGCACTCTTCAACTGGCACGAAACGAGTATTACAAGAGAAAGCTTTAGTCCCTGAGCTGTTGAGCGAGAACTTCAGGAAGTTCATCAACAGAGCTTGAATTTGCCTGCACAACAATCGCTGCAGGAATAACTTCTCCAACAACCAACCCATCAGGCATTTCAACAAGCTCTGCAGGCTCAGGCGGCAGCTGCTCAGGCAGCTCAATAATCTCAGGCGTTTCCGAAGAAATCACAGGCACCTCAGAATCCTGCACTGGAAACAAAGTGGTGTTTGCAGGCACAAAAGCATCAGAAGGCTCGAACTGTAATCCCCTGGCCAAAGGTTCAGGCAATACCAGCTTCCACGCAAGGAAAACGCCTGCAACAAGCGCCACAAAAACAAAAATAAGCAGTGATTTGCGCTCAAGCAGGCACTCAAAAATGCTTTTCCCGGGGTGCAGTACAGGAACTTCCTTTGTGATTATTGCATTCACATCCTCCTCAACAGGGTCACAAGGGCGTTGAGGCTCTGCAGGAGCAACATCCTCCATTTTTTCCCAGCCGGACTCATCAGAAAGGTCTGCAGACCTTACCTCAATACGTGGCTCCTCAGAATGTTCCTGCTTCTGTTCAGGTACGGATTCCTTTGCAGTGTTTGATGCCTCAGAAAATTTCTGCTCTTCCTCTTGTTCAGCAGGCGATTCATTCTGCTTTTCCTCTTTTTCCTGCATTGGGTCTTCCTTTGTTTCCGACTCTGGGGCTGGCTCTTCTTTTTTTTCCTGCCTTTCCTTGTTTTCTTCCTGCTGTTCTTCAGAGGCTTTTGGCCTTATTTTCGGGCTGCAAAAGCAGGGCAATGGCTGCTGTTCGCCCTTTTTTTCCTCTTCCTTTTCCCTTTCAAGCTCCTCGCCAATGTCAAGGCTGTGGCTGTACCGCTCCCCCGCCATACTGCCTGCAGAATAATACGGTCTATATAAAGAAAGCGCAACTTTTTTATTAAACGACAAAACAAAAGCGCGAATGCACGTTTTGATAACAGGGGGTGCGGGGTTCATAGGAAGCAACCTTATCCCAAGACTTTTGGAAAAAAACCACGAGATTCATTATGTTGTTGACAACCTCTCCGCAGGGGAGGCGTCAAAACTCCGGGCAAAACAAATAGAGCGCACTTACAAGCAAATAGAAGTTGCAGAATATAACGTGCTCTACATAAGAAGCATCCTCCGTGACATAAAAAAAGGATTCATCCCGGGAACAACAAAGCCTGCAAACAAGATTGACGCAATCGTGCATCTTGCATCACCGGTTTCAGTGGCCGAATCAATTGAGAACCCTGATAAGTACCGCGATGAAATCAACAAGGGGACAGCGCGCGTACTTGAAGGCGCAAAAGAATGCGGCATAAATCGCGTAATAATTGCGTCAACAGCCGCGGTTTACGGAAATCCTGAAAAAACACCATTATCTGAGGACTCAAGAATTGACCCGGTCTCCCCCTACGGGTACGAGAAGTTTGCAGCTGAAGCACTCTCAAGAATATATTCCAGAGAGCACGGAATGGAAACAATAATCCTCAGGCTTTTCAACGTCTACGGGCCTGGCCAGGACCACTCATCGCCGTATGCAGGAGCAATCTCCAATGTCATGCGGCGCCTCAAAGAAGGAAAAGCACCCCTGATATTCGGCGATGGCAAGCAGACAAGGGACTTTGTCAACATAACAGACGTGTGCGATGCAATAATCCTCGCGCTTGAGCTTGAAAAGCCAGAGCCCGGGCTAACATTGAACATTGGCAGCGGGAATGCTGCCACGCTGAATTCTGTCGTGGAATCCTGCATTGCCCTGTCAGGCAACAATGTCCAGCCAGTTTATCAACCGCAAAGGGCAGGGGACATAAGGAACTCGCAGGCAGACATCAGCAAAGCCCGAAAATGTCTTGGCTACGCGCCAAAAATAACCCTTGAGGAAGGATTAAAGGCAACATGGAACTGGCTCAACAACACGAAAACATGATTCTCAGCGCGTCCTGAAAATGCGTGCGCGCGGACCAAAAAACTTCCTAATACACGACGTGATTGCGTGCTCTCGCTCAATCCTGCCTGCAAAATAAACCAGCACAAACCCTATTATTATGTATCCTGCAATGAAAACCCAAAGGTTTGGCAGGGCGCGCTCAAGATACGCATTCAGTGCCGGCTCTATCTTTCCAAAACCGACAACAAGCCCTGAAAGCAGGCCAAAAACCTGCTCGCGCCTGAAAATCATAAAAAACACAGCGCCAAGGCCCGGCAAGAGAGTCATCCAGCCAAGGGAGGCAAGCGTACGGGCAAAATTCCTGTGATAGCACAAAAGTATCAGTGCGCTCACGCCAAGCATGGCAAGCGCCGTCAGTGGAATGTGGCCAAGCTCAACAGCAATCTGCTCAGGCGCAGTGGTTATGAGCAAAGCTCCGAAAGGAATCAATGAAGCCAGCGAGGCAAGATAAACCAGCTTGGCAACCCCGCTCACCACCCACCCCAGCAGTGTGGACTTGTATTTTGCCATAATGCGCGCTGAGACCAAAAGGTATAAATAACCTTCTTTCTGCAATGACGCTGAAAAAAGATGGTGCTAGCAACTATAGCGCTGTTCCTTGGAGCATGCATACTGCTCGTGCTCTCAGGCTGGCTTCTTGTAAAAAGCCTGTCAAAAATTGCTGCATTCCTGCGGATAAATGAGTTCGTTGCAGCATTCATACTCATGGCATTCTGCACCTCGCTTCCCGAGCTTTTTGTCGGAATAAGCTCTGCCCTTGCAGGAAAGCCTACAATCTCGCTTGGAAACGTGATCGGCTCAAACATAGTTGACCTGACTTTGATTGCCGGAATAGCAATAATATTGGCAAAAGGAATCAAGATAGAGCGCAAGATCATTCCCCGCGAGGTTTTCGGAATGGTCTTCCTCACAGCCCTGCCAATGGTCCTGATGTATTTCGGCAAGGAATTGTCAAGGCTTGACGGCCTCATACTCCTCGGCGCATTCGCAGTATACATGTACGAAATGATAACCTCAAAGCACGCACAATACCGCGAGGAGCTTAGGGACCACATAACGCACTGGAAAGCACTCCTTGTCTTTGCAATTTTCATTGTTTGCGGCATAACACTCTATTTCAGCTCAAAAATGGTTGTGCATTACGGCTCAGAGCTCGCAACAATGCTTGGTTTGCCGCCAATAATCATCGGCCTGTTCTTTGTCGCAATCGGCACATCACTGCCTGACCTGACATTCAGCGCAAGGGCAGTAATTGCAGGGCACGCACCGCTCGCAATAGGCGACCTTGTCGGCGCAGTGGTGGTAAACTCAACAATAGTCCTTGCAATAACTGCACTTATCAACCCAATAACAAATTCGTTCTTGCTCTTTGTAACGAGCGCGGCATTCATGATAGCAATAACATTCCTGTTCGCAACATTCATTGAAAGCGGCGACAAGCTCACGTGGAAGGAAGGAATATCACTTATCCTCTTTTACATCGTCTTTGTAATAATTGAGCTAAACCTCCAGCAGTATTTTGGCTGAGGAAAAGTATTTAATACTACTCCAAATGCCGGCAAATAATGCGCATTATTGCGGATTTACACATTCACAGCAGGTTCTCAAGAGCGTGCTCAAGGCAGACAAGCATAGAGAATCTTGACAAGTATGCACGGCTCAAAGGACTAAGCTTGCTGGGCACAGGGGATTTTCAGCATCCAAAATGGAATTCCGAACTCAAGCAGGAGCTTACAGAGATTCCAGGAACAGGGATTTACCAGACAAAAACAGGATACCCTTTCATATACCAGACAGAAATCTCACTGGTTTACACCGACGGCGGGAAAGGGAGAAGAGTGCACCACGTTGTCCTTGCGCCATCACGCGAAGTGGCAGACCAGATTGCAGAAGCACTTGGCAAAAAAGGAAGGCTTGACTATGACGGAAGACCCATATTCAACATCACATCTGCTGGCTTTGTTGCAATGATGCAGTCAATCTCGCCAGACATAGAAGTGATTCCTGCGCACGCATGGACGCCCTGGTTTGGCGTCTTTGGCGACAAAAGCGGGTATGACCGCTTAAAGGACTGCTTCCACGACCAGACCAAACACATACACGCAATAGAAACAGGCCTGAGCAGCGACCCCCCGATGAACTGGCGGCTTTCAGAGCTTGACAGCACCAACCTTGTCTCTTTTTCTGACCTGCACTCATTCTGGCCCTGGAGGATTGGCAGGGAAGCAACAATATTTGACGTGAAAGAGCTCACCTACAAGAACATCCTCAAAGCAATAAGGACAGGAGAGGGGCTTGCAGAAACAATCGAGTTCTTCCCAGAAGAAGGCAAGTACCACTATGACGGACACAGGAATTGCGGAATCGTGATGAGCCCAAAAGAATCAATCGCAGTAAAAAAAATCTGCCCCAAGTGCGGGCAGCCTCTGACAATCGGAGTCGCGCACAGGGTTGAACAGCTCGCAGACAGGCCAGAAGGAAGCAGGGCGCCCAACGCAAAGCCGTACAGGAACCTGATTCCGCTCTCAGAGCTGATCTCAGCAGCAATCGGCAGTCCTGTTGCATCAAAGAACACGTTCAAGGTGTTTTATGACCTTGTTGGAAAGTTCGGCAATGAATTTGCTGTTTTGCTTGACGCGCCAGAAGAAGAGCTCCTCAAGGCTGCTGATGCAAAAATTGTTGACCTGATAATGCGCAACCGAGACCAAAAAATAAAGTTCCACCCAGGATACGACGGAGAATACGGGCATCCAATATTCGGCGAAACGGAGACGCGGAAACCGGCGATTAATGCAGAGCTGCCAAAAACTGTTGAGCAGCCAAAAAACCCGCAGAAATCACTGGGTGAATTCTGAAGGATAAGACAGGGTTCTCAAACAATCAAGAAGGCAAGTAGGTTCTAACAGACTCGAGAACCATTTCATCTTCCTTGCAAACCAACCAATTTCTTTCATTTGCAATAGTTTCTAATTTTTTGTTGGGCTTTACTGCTACAGGATAACAAACACATTCTAAAAATGCCAGATCGTGATGGCTATCTCCAAATCCTATAGACATATCCAGATTGACGTTATTCCTTTGCAAGAATTCTTTTAAAACCCTCCTTTTTGTTTCGTCGACGGCGCAATTCTGAACAACTTTGCCCGTAAACATTCCTTTATCGATTTCGTAAGTGGTGGCAAATACATCAGGTATTCCAATGCTGTTGGCAAAAGGAACTATGATGTCATCCGGTGAGCCGCTAATAACCACAGGAGTGTATCCTTTTTGTATTACCATTCCAACAAGTCCTTCCGTAAACTTAAACTTTTCTTCTTGATGTAAGCGCACATATCTTTCGCCCAAAGCCCTAACCTCTTTTTGATTTCTGCCTTTTACACCCCCTTCCAAACGCATTTACCAAATCCCATGCAAACTGTTCGTACTGATAGTTTGCATCCTTTTTATATCTGGAAAAACAAGCATTTATCATTCTTAATTCATCTTGCACAAACAACCCTTCTTCGTGCAAAGCCGCTGCAAATTTAATTATGTAAAACCCTTCGGATAACGTCCCATCAACATCAAATATGCTGATTTTTTTATTCATCTTAATTGCTAGGAATCAGCATTTTATAAACCATTGCCAAAATTCACAGTTTCAATAGAACGCAAAAATGAGAAGTCTATTTCCCTTTCTGAAAATGTATATAAATAACCGCCAAAAAACAATGCTTTGAGGCGAGTGAATTTGGCAAACACAATTGTTTATCCGTATATTCCTGAAGGAAGGACAATATCCTACGTTCCTGCAAACCACAAATACATGAAAGCATTAAAGGAATACGCAAGAATAATGTCCCTTGACAGGCAGCACCCAACAGCAGCATTCATTGTCAGGAACGGCGAAATACTTGGCAGGGGCGCAAACGGAAGCAAATACCACGAACTCCACGGCTGCGAAAGAAAAAGGCTAAACGTACCGACAGGGCAGGGGTATGAGCTTTGCGAGGGCTGCCACCCGAAAAACCACAGCGAGCCAAGGGCAATAAGCCACGCAAAAGAATCAGGGCATGACACAAGCGGCGCCAACCTTTACATGTGGGGGCACTGGTGGATATGCGAGCCCTGTTGGGGCTTAATCCTTGAAGCAAAAATCAATGATGTTTACCTTATGGAAGGAAGTGAAATCCTTTTCAACGAAAATCACCCCGACAACATTATTGGAAAGTTTGACATATGACTTTTTTGTCCCAATATATTTATATCTGTGATTCACGTAATATGCTTCAGTGTGACTTTATTGTCATACTGGGAGGTTTATTTATGGCAAAGAAAACAGAAAGTTCACCAGAACAAATCGGATTCCACAAGGGCGCATTGACAACCCTTGCAAAGGAAAGGCAGGAGCTCGGAAGGCTTCTCGCAATAGTCGAGCAATTGATGCAGATGCACGTCAAGGCATTGAAAGACCTTGGAGTTGACCTTGCTGCAGAAGCAAAAAAGGCAGCTGCAAAAAAGCCACTAGAGGAGAAGGTAAAGTAAGATGAGCTATTGCGGCTCCTCGTGCGGATATGGAAGTTCTGGCAGCAGCTATTGCCAGAGCGCTGCTTCTTATGGGGGCAGCAGCTATTCAGGCGCACAACAGTCATACTTCCCGAAAGAGCACCTGTATGCGCATTCCTCAATTGACAGCGTGGTGAGCCACGCTTCGGTTGAAAAGCCCTCAAAGGCACTGCTGCAATATGTCCCAAGCTCTGCAAAAGGGGCTTACTTGTCATTAAGGACACCGCAGGAATACTTTATTGCAGACAGGTTCCTTAAGCCAGGGAGCACTGCACACTTTGTCGGCAATGCAACAGAGATACAGGAAGACATCAAGGAGGCCTTCAAGGCAACAACAGGCGAGGAACTCCCCCAGGACATCAGAATCACAGTGCTTAATGACAGGGAATTCAGGAAGGCGCACATTGAAAGCACAAGCAGGTGGAATGAGGGGATAATGGGCTTCAGCCTCAATGCAAACGGCAAGGGGGCAAGCGAGGTCTTTGCCAGGGCAGACCAGCTTGACAGATTAATGCTTACAATAGGTCACGAAATTGGGCACGTGCTCACACCAACCCTGAAGTCGCCGCACGACGAGGAGGCAAAGGCATTTGCGTTCTCTCTCGCATGGATGAACGCGATAAGGGAGAACAACATTGCAGGAATCGGAAGCCAAATACTGCCAAACCCCGCCAATAACGACCTGCACGACAGAGCATACAGTTTTGTCCAGCGCGCAATAATGGCAGGAGCAAGCGCGTGGGAAACATTCCTGCAGATTGCAAAAGGAATGCTCACAATAAATGAACAACCAATACTCATGGAGGCATGATTTTTATGGCAAAAAAAGACAAAAAGGAAGAAAAAAAGGCACCGCCTGCGCCGCAGGATGAGAGCCTGCCGCCGCAAGTGCGCGAAAAGCTTGCACAATTGAAGGCAAAGCTTGAAAAGTTCCAGAAAGCAGTAACAGAAAAGTTTGACAAGTATGTAGTCGGCGTTGCCCTGATGCCTCCGCCAAAAGCGCCTCCAGCAACACTGCCGCCTGAAATCCTTGCAGAAGAGCAGAAGCGCTTTGAGCAAATAAAAGACAAGCACCACGTCCTCGTGCTCATTGACGACACAGAGCCGTCAAAAATGTCAAAGCAGGAATTAAAGGACAAGCTCACCGCAATAATGGACACTACCGCAGGCGAGATTGACAAGTCAATAGTCCCCCAAACCCTGCTCCTGACAGAGCTCTGGCAGAACTGTTATGACGGAAAGTACGACTGGCTCCAGCTCATAGCGCTCTCGGCGCCGGTCTATGACACAGGAATGCTCGGCGCAATCAAGATTGCAGAAGTACACAAGGGCATGGTCCTGAAAAAGTTTGAGAAATACATTGTCGCATACGTGCTCGCAGGAAGCATAGTCACAGGAAGGGCAACAAAGGAAAGCGACATTGACGTCTTCATAGTGATAGACGACACAGACGTCAAGAAAATGACGCGCGCAGAGCTCAAGGACAAGCTCCGCGCAATCATAATCAACATGGGGCTTGACGCGGGAGACATAACAGGAATCAAGAACAAGATAAACATACAAACATACATCCTGACAGACTTCTGGGACGCGATAAGGGAGGCAAACCCTGTGATGTTCACATTCCTGCGCGACGGAGTGCCGTTCTTTGACCGCGGCATCTTCATGCCCTGGAAGCAACTGCTCAAGATGGGAAAGATAAAGCCATCGCCAGAGGCAATTGACATGTACATGAGCACAGGCGAGCAGGGGCTTGAAAGGATAAAGTTCAAGCTCAAGGACATAGCGACAGAGGACTTCTTCTGGAGCATCCTCACGCCAACACAGGCAGCACTGATGCTTTACGGCGTGCCGCCTCCTGCGCCAAAGGAAACCTGTGAAGTACTCCGCGAGCTTTTCGTGAAAAAGGAAAAGCTCCTTGAGGACGAATACGTCAAAATACTCGAGAACGTCATCCAAACGAGGAAGGACATTGAGCACGGAATAAAGAAAGACGTAACAGGAAAGGAACTTGACAAGCTCCTTGAGGACTCTGAAAAGTACATGAAGCGCCTCAAAAAGCTTTTTGCCCAGATAGAAAAGACAAAAGAAGAGGAAATGATAGTCAACCTGCACGAAACACTCCTCACCGTCATAAGGGACGTGCTAAAGGCAGAAGGCGAGGAAAAAGTCCTTGAAGAGGAACTAATCAGCACCTTTGAGGACAAGCTTATCTCAACAGGGAAGATTCCTGCAAAATTCCTCAGGCTCCTGAACGAATTCCTTGAAGCAAAAAAAGCATACGACGCAGGAAAGCTGACAAAAACAGACATTGAGAAGACCCGCAAGAACTCATCAGAGCTCATCAAGTTCCTTGTTGAACACCTGCAGCGCAAGCGCGGAAGGGAGCTTGAGCAGGCAAAGGTCAGAGTCAAGTACGGAGAAAAGTTCGGCGAAATAACCCTGCTCGGAAGCATTGCATTTGTCGTCAGAAACCTTGACGCTCCTGAAAAAATGATTGAGAAAGCAGTCATCAACAGGGACGGCTCTCTCGGCTCACTGGAACCAAGCTCTTGGGACGAGTTTGAGAAAGCGCTGGCAAAAACAGCAATCCCGCCAAAGGTCTTCATAAGGGAGCCAGTGTTTGAGTCCCTCAAGAGGATTTTCGGCAAAGATGTTGAAGTGCTCCTGACGCAGTAAAAAAATGCTGTATTCGGAAGAGCTCGGCATAAAATTAAAGGGAGGAAAAGAAGCAGAAGTATTCAAGTGGTTTCTTGCCTCACTGCTCTTCGGAAAGCCAATACAGGAAGTAGTTGCGAAAAAGACATACCAGCTTTTCGCCCTGAAAAGAATCACAACCCCTGACGCAATCCTGAGAACAGGGTGGGACAGACTTGTTGAAATCCTTGACCTTGGCGGGTACGTGCGCTATGATTTCTCAACAGCAACAAAGCTGCTCAACATAATGAACCAGTTGAAGGAAAAATATGGCGGGAAAATAACAAATGTCCACAAGACTGCAAAAGACGCCAAAGACCTTGAGAAGCGCCTTGCGGAATTTTACGGCGTCGGGCCAGTGACTGCAAACATATTCCTGCGCGAACTCAGAACAGTTTGGAAAAAAGCAAACCCAGAGCCCTTGCCGGCGGTAAAGGCTGCTGCAAAAAAGCTCGGCATCAGGCTCCCAAGGAACAGGAAGACAATGCGCTTTGTCAGGATAGAGGCAATGATGGTAAGGAAGCGCAAAGCCCAACCAGCGAAAGACGGCAAAAAGTTACTTTTATATACCTGTTCCTCTCGGTCAGAGGCATGACTGGCAGCACAGAAAGGTTTCACGCACTAAGCCATTTTGTCCTCTTCCTGATGCTGTTCGCAATCACCCTTGCAGTGATGAAGTTCAGCACACCCACAGGGTTTGCAACAGGAAACTACACAATAGGCACAGACCGCATTGGAGACCTCAAGCCGTTCCTGACAGCAGTCGGCCTCCTGATGGGCTTGTTCGTGGCAGCAGTTGCTGTTTTCGGAATGAAACGGCTTGAAAAAGCACCCCAGCCAGCACAACATCCTGAAGAAGGAAAGTCTCCTAAGCTTAAGCCAGCAGAGGCAGATCCTGAAAAAAGCATTGCTGAAATCAACCGCGACCTGGCAAGAATACGCAGAATGCTAAGGTAAAGCGCATCTTTTTTAAAGCAAGATATTCTTTTCTTTATTGCCCGGGTAGCGAAGTGGCCAAACGCGCTGGACTTAAGACGCCCGCAACCCTTCCAAAGCGATCAAGGATTGTTTGCTGGAGAAATCCAGTCCCGCAAGGGGTTCGCCGGTTCGAATCCGGCCCCGGGCACTAAATTTTAAAAATAACCCTCAAATAAGCAGGCAAATGACATCTTACAAGTTCAGCAACAATTTCCTGATAACAACCATTGGCGCATTGGGGCTGGCCGCCCTTGCGACAACAGGAGTTCACATGCTTCCAAAAAGTGCAAAAAAAACAGCCAGAAGCACTTGTCCAGCAAGAAAAAAAGCCCGTCTTTTACAACGACGTTGTGGTCCACAATACAGACGGAATAAGGCTTGAAATGCTTGCCTCTGACAAGGTTCCCCAAACGTGGAGCGGAATAAGCCTAAAGATTGACCCTTCAGTAAGCCAGCAATGGGCGCAGTACAGGCCTGTCAGCATCACAATACCAGAACTAAATTACACAGCACCATTTCCTGCAGAAGATGGCGCAACAGGCGCAAAAGTCACATTTGCAAAGCCACAAACCCTTGAGGAAAGAATAACATTCATGGTAACAGGCAACATGAGCGTGCCCGGCGAAAAGCACCACGTACCCAAAATCCTTTTCAACAAGTACGTGCAGGTAAAAAACATTGAGCAACCCACTTATTAAGAAAATTCAGCCGCAAACATAACAATCTTTAAATAAGATATGCCTGACTTCTTGAGCATCGCCTCCGTGGCTTAGTAGCTATAGCACCACCTTGGTATGCAATGCAGCAAAAAGGTGGGGGTCGCGAGTGCAACTCTCGCCGGAGGCTTATCATTGCGCGCCACAGCAATGTTTATATACCTTGTTTTGTCTGTTTTTGCACAGAATGAAGCGGCTTTTGTTAATATTCCTGTTGCTTTCAGCGTGCACCACCCTGCCAGCACAGAAGCAGGCAGTTCCTGAATGCAAATGGCCTGAAATCCCCTATGATGGCGGGTGCTGCAGGGACCTCAATGAGAATAACATTTGCGACACGATAGACCTTGCCGCGCAATTGGAGGCCGAAAAGCAGAAAGAATACGAATTGGCGGCACAAAAAGCCCGCGAAACAGCAGAACGCTCGGGAAAATACAAGCCAACAATCGTGAATGAGCTTTACGCAAACGCAACAAGCGTGAAAAATTACAGGTTTATTTACAAGGGCGATGAAATTGTTGCGGCAAACAACACAATCATGCGCAGGCTGGTGTCCGAGTATCCTGTCGGCGACAGGGATGTTGGCGGAAGAAGGATGAAGGTCGTGGTTAACACGATCTATCTCGACATTATCGGCAAAAAGGCTGTTGCAGAATGCATCCCCCCTCCTGCGCTTGTTGAGGCAAAGCAGGACACTGTGTGCGACAAGTTTATCGGCTACAAGTTTGACGTGCCTTATGATGTTTTCGCCTTGAAGATGCCTGAGAAATGGCTTGAGGAATTCCTCTACCGCACGCCAATAACGACACTGCCGGGCAGCCACATTGCCAAGCGCACTGCAACGCTTTACAAATTCAGCGACTTAAAGGACGCAAACAGGAAAACACACATCTGGGCTGATGATCAGACAGGAATGCCGTTGCGCGTTGAGGTCTGGCAGGGAGATGTCCTTGAACAAAGAGAAGACTACATTGATTTCTACGTGATTTGACCAAAATGTTTTTATCCTCTGAATAGCAACAAGCACAGCATGGAGAAAAAAAGAGGGTTCCTAAGCACACTCTGGCACAAGAAATACAGCTATTTGGACTTCATCGAGCCATTGCTTGCACTTCCTTTCGGGTATGCTGTCCTGAGGATTCTTGAAGGACAGTACAACACGCTCTCATTCATGATTGTTTTCGTGCTCGTTCTCATTTATTTGCCGGCAATAGTTGTGTTCAGCGAGAGCAGGAGGAAGAAATGAAGCCGTTGCTCATTGTTATTGCACTGCTGGCCCTTGCCCCTGGCGTGGTTGCAGAATGCGAGGCGGCATTTGACCTGATGCAGGTAACAAAAGACACAACGCTCTGCAACAAGGCATATGACATCCCAAGCGGCATAACAATCAGGACAGACAATGTCACGCTTGACTGCAACGGCGCAATAATCCGCGGCACTGCAGTCCAGGACGGCCAGGGAATCATAATTGACAACGCAGACGGCGTCACAGTAAAGAACTGCAACATACTGAATTATGATGTCGGCATTTACGTGAAGGATGCAAACAGGAACACAATAATCCAGAATGCCCTGCTGAAGAACAAAATTGGGGTCAGGATGCTCAACGCGCACGAAAACCGCTTTGAGAGCAATGCTGACAAGAGCCTGCTCAAGCCTGTCAGCGCACTTGCATCAAAATTCAACTCTTTTTACATCACGAACAAGGACCTTGACAAGGACTTCTGCGAGACAAACCTGTGCAACCAGCCAGGGCAAATGAATCCCTGCGAGAACGATGACAATTACTGCAGCCCTGACTGCAGTTACGAGAGCGACAATGACTGCCCAAAGCCGAATGCAGAGCCAGAATCACTGCCATGGCTGGCTGTCCAGCCAAGCCAGCCGGCAGCCCTGCCTCCAGAAAGGCCTGCTGAAACACAAAAGCAAGCGCAAAAGACCGTTCCAAAGGCAACAACAAGCATAATCAGCAAACTGTCTCCAAAAGCACAGTTCTGGACAACTGCATTATTGTTCATAATAGCATACCTCGCCGGATTTCTCTGCTTCCAGCACGTAAAATACAAGCGTTCTAGAAACTAATATATACTAGTGGCAGTCTTGGAAGGCAGTTCAAAAAAAAGGTGGTCGGTATGAATTGCAGGGTTTTTGCCTTCATAGCAGTGCTTATCCTAATTGTACCTGCAGCATTAGCAGCCAGCAGGACCTGCACGCGCATCATTGACCCTCCAAGGATTGACCAAAACACAGTGCTCTGCGCTGACAATTATTACCCCCACAACTACCCGCAGGGCTTGAAGATAACAAAAGACAACATTGTCCTTGATTGCGGCACAAGCGTTCTGCACGGGCAGTTCACGAATGCAGGAATAGTCATTGCCAACCGCAAAAATGTCACAATAAAAAACTGCCAAATAGCCAACTACAACACAGGAATACTCATAAGAAACTCGGAAAAAATACAAATACTAAACGGAAACCTAATCAGGAACATCATCGGAATAAAACTGGTGAATTCAAAACAGGTTGTTGTTGAAAACAGCCATGACATAAGCATTTCAAGCCCTATCCAGCTGGTAAACGCCTCAGGCAACACATTCCATTACCTCAACAAAAACATAAAAGACGACAACTGCAGGCTCAACCAGTGCAACACACCGGCAGGAATTGCAGCAAATGAAAATATGCATGCAAAGAAAAGTGTCACTGAAAAATCGCTTGCCAGAACGCTCAGGGACAATCTACGCGCCTGGCTTTACCCAAACAGTTCTGTATTCAGCAAGGCCTGATGTTCTCAACAACAATTGCCTGCTTGCTACACACAACAGTTTTGCCGGCAATCACCACCCTTGGAGTAAATTTTATCTGGCTGACATTACCTGGAACATTGAATTCAATCTGGGCAGCACTTCCCCTTGCCAAGGGCTTGTCAAGGACATTCTCGACCACGCCAACACCCGCGTCTGACACGATGCGCGCGTGGATTCCCGCAATGTTCATGTCAGGACCGTTGTCAATAAGCCCCTTCACAGTGCCGTCTGCAGTACAAAGCTGGTCAACACCACCTATCCTGATGATGCTAAAAGAGACCATGTCGCAGCTTGTCATTGTTTCCTGAACCCCCTGCACGAACTCTGCCCTTTCCTCAATATAATCCTCCCCCCAGCTCATCACCGCAATACCCATCCCGACAGAAAGCGCAATAAGCAGGATTGTTGCAAAAAGCGGCGAAATTCCTCTCTTGTTTGTCATCAGCAATTCCTCTTTTTGCACCCGCTTGGGCAAAACCCATTTATAAATATAGCGGGTTTTATGAGCAAAGATTATAAACAACCCAACTGTGAGGAAAAGAACATGGCAGAGGAACAACAGCTTTCACCGGAAGAAATGGTTGCAATGTCAAGGCAACAGTGTATTTTCTGCCACATTGCAGCAGGCAGGGTTGCCTCAAGGAAAATATACGAGGACGACAAGGTAGTTGCAGTGCTTGACATCAATCCAGCAAACCCAGGGCACGTGCTCATCGTACCAAAAGAGCACTACGTAATAATGCCCCAGATACCAGAAGACGTGCTGGAGCACATCGGCATGATCGCAAAAGGAATCTCCCACGCCCAGCTCAAGGCATTCAAGGCGCAGGGAACAAACATTTTCGTCGCAAACGGAGTCGCTGCAGGCCAAAGGGCGCAGCACTTCATGATGCACGTGATTCCGCGAATGGAAAGGGACGACGTCGGGCTAATCCTTCCGGAAAGGTCGATGGCGTCTGCTGATGCAAAAAAAGCCCAGCAAGTCCTGAAAAAGGCATTGTCAAAGGCGTTGGGGCTCAAGATAGAAGGCGAGCCGGAAACAGCAAAGGAATCGCAGGCGCCAAAAGAAGAGGAGCGCGTGGAAAAAGAAGAGCCAGAGAAACCCGCAAAAAAAGCAGAAAAGACGGCTGACAAGAAAAAGCCAGCGGTGCCGGCAAAAGGCGCAAACCTTGACGAAATAGCAAGCCTGCTAACAAAAGGGTGAACAATGCAGTGTGAAACCTGTAATTTGATAAGGGAGAAAAAAGGGCTGCTGTATGAAGACGAGCAGATTGCAATACTTCTTGCCCCAAAGCCCACTGCAGCAGGCCATATCGTACTCGCGCCAAAAAAGCACGCCGCAATACTTGAGCAAGTCCCTGACTTCATTGTCGGCAAGATGTTTAACAAGGCAAACAAGGCATCAATCGCTGTATTTGAGACTCTTGGAGCAGAAGGAACAAACATAATCGTGAACAACGGCCTTGCAGCAGGGCAGACAACCAACCACTTCTTGCTCAACGTGATTCCAAGAAGGGAAAATGACGGGCTTAACCTCACCTGGCAGCCAAAGCAGCTTTCTGAAGAGGAAATGAGCACAATAGAACTAAAGCTAAAGGACGAATCAAAAAACATAGGCGTGTTTGAAAAAGAGGAGGAAAAACCAAAGGAAATCAAGAAGCCGGAAGAAATAAAGGAAGAGCACGAGGAAGAAAACTACCTTCTCAAACAACTTGAAAGACTGCCGTAAAAAAAAATCAGAAAAACCAGGCAAGCGGGCTTCCAAAAACAAGGAATAATACAAAAGCCGCAAGGAGCGACGGCACAAAAGGAATGCCCTCCTTGACAAGAACCTCTTTGACCCGGAGGCGCTTCAGTTGCTCAATTTTTTCCTTTGTGATGCCGAGGTCTTTAGGACCGCAGATGTATTTTCCCCTGACCCTGACAGGCTTTGCAATCCAGTCGCCCTCTATCAGCTTTCCAACAGGCAGGAACTTGTACATGCAACACCTCTCAACAGCCTTGACCATCAGCCCTGTATAAAAAAGCAGGGGGGCAACAAGGGCAACAACAAGCATCAGAATCCGCATCAAATTTTCATCCGTCGCAATAGCAAAGGCAACGCCAAGCACAAAAACAACCCACACAGGAAAATGCACCCATTTCACAGAGCGCGATAACAAGGCACAGCTTTTTGCAAATGCATTCCAGTTCCTTATTGCGAGAAAAATGCTCCAAACAAGACCGTAGGCAGCCCCTGCAAGCAAAGCCCACAGGACAAAACCAAGCCAAGGGCTTTCCAGCGAGAAACCAAACCCAAGCAATGCCCCCATTGCCATCAACAGCTTGCTGTCACCGCCACCCCACTGCCTGGAATAATACATTATTGTTGCAAGCGCAAAGAACACCACAAACCCAAGCACACCCCAGCCAAAGGCAGTCCAGCCATTGCCGGCAATGCCCCACAACAACCTTATGCCAAGACCTGCAACAATGCCTGCAAAATTAACCCAGTCAGGAACCTCCCGCGTGCGGATGTCAGAGTATGCTCCTGCAACAAGCAGGACTAACGCAACTGAAAACAACAAGGCATCAAGCATAACCCCCTTTCCGTTCAGAACATATATAAATACTTGCCCATTGAAAACCCATCGTGAATCCGACGGCAAACACAGAAGAGGGGTTTCCGCTGAGCCCGCAGCCCCTGCCAACGCACGTTGCAATAGCGATTTTCTCGCAGGAGCATGTACAGCCCGAGACAACACTCCGCAACATAATGGAACTGATGACGCTGGCAGTAAACCTCAGGATTCCAATGCTGACCATCCACTTCCCCTCAAGCGCGACAGAAAGCGAGATCAACATGATAACAACGATATTCACCGCACTAATGCACGAGCAGTTCCTTGACAGAAACCAGGTAAAAATCTCGGTGCTGGGCAAGTGGTACGAGCTTCCCGAGCGAGCGCTTGAGCCGATAAAGCACGTAATCTCCTCAACAAGCGAATACGACCGGTGCTTCGTGAACTTCTGCGTGCGGTACGAAGGGCAGGATGACATTGTTGACGGCGCAAAACTGCTTGCAAAGAATGTCCAGCTGGGAAAGCTCGCGCCAGAACAAATAACAAAAGCAAAACTTAAGGAGGCAATGCTCACGTCCACGCTGCTGCCGCCAAGCCTGATAATATACCCTGCACCTGCGCGAAAAACAGGAGGGGTGCTTTTGTGGGATTCTGCACACGCGCTTATCCACTTTTCCGACTTTGCGTGGAAGGACTTCGGCAAGGAAGCATTTTTAAACAGCCTCTCGTTCTTCCAGCGCCATAGTTAAGACTAAATTCTACCGGCTCTGGTGAAAATCTCGCAAAATTAAAATAACCCATGTGCCGTGTGAGCGACAACACCGGGAGTGGGGAGAGTCTCCTGCCACGAGCAAAGAAGCAAAACTAATACGTAAAGTTAAGCGTTTGTTGCGGCAGGCGCGGACGCCTCGCTGGCTGCACCACTTTAAACCAAAGAAGTGCGAGTTCTGGCAGCACGCAATTGCCCTGCTTGCGAGGGCAATCTGCCAACTAAGTTATCGTCGAGTATACTAGCTGTTGCGCCAGCCCGGGCAGGACGTGCCGATGTGTTCTGCGCAGCGAAGCAGTGCATGAACACTGCTTCGATATGGAAATTGCCAGCACGATTCCGAAAAGAACAGCCTCAAAACAAATCATTGCAGAGAAATGGCAGAATGCAAGTTCAGCAGCATAAAAAGGCAGTTCGGCAGCACAACCATTGCCGCCGCACGAAAACAACCCGCGCAGAATTGTCCGCGCAGTGTATTGTGAGCAATATGTTCTCGCGCCTGATCAGACTTTTTCACCAGAGCCGATTCTATCGTAAGTTTTATAAACAAACCATAGATTTTGCAATTAAACCGATGAAACAATGATGCCCGCAAAGGGCAGAGTGAGGTGTGATTCTTATCCTCACAGTATCGGAAGGAGGCTAACATGACAGACAAAGGACCTGCGGAAAAAGCTCTCGAGGCAGTTGAGCTTGCGAGAAGCACAGGCAAGATAAAGAAAGGCACCAACGAAACAACAAAAGCTTTGGAAAGGGGGACCGCAAAGCTCGTCGTCTACGCAAAAGACGTCCAGCCTGCAGAGGTTGTGATGCACATTCCCCTCCTCGCAAAGGAAAAAGGAGTGCCCTGCATTGAAGTGCCGAGCAAGGAAGAACTTGGCGCAGCAGCAGGAATAAAGGTGCCAACAGGAGCAATAGCAATCATCACAGAAGGGGAAGCAAAAGCAATAATAAAAGACATTAAAGGAGCCTGAACAATATGGGGGACCCGAAAAGAAAGCTGGTGGATATGACACAGCCGGAACCCGCTCAAAAGGCGGCAAAAGCCCATGCAGTAGAAGGCGTCAGGTTCACGATGGCAACGCCTGCGCGCGTTGAGGAAGTCATTGGGCGCACAGGAATGAGAGGAGAAGCAATACAGGTGCGCGTCAGGGTGCTTGAAGGCAGGGACAAAGACAAGATAATGAGGCGCAACGTGAAAGGGCCTGTCCAAAAGGACGACATACTCATGCTAAGAGAAACAGAAATAGAAGCAAGACCGCTGAACAAAGGCGGCAGGGCAGGAGGCGCATAAAAATGGCGCGCTGCTCATTCTGCAGGAAAGTCATAGAGCCAGGCACAGGAATAATGTTCGTGAAGACAGACGGCAGGATATTCCTGTTCTGCTCGGGCAAGTGCGAAAAGCACCTCCTCAAGCTCGACCATAAGCCACGAACCACAAAATGGACCCTTGAGTATGCACGCGAGAAAAAGCATCTCAAGACCGCAAAGGAGGAGAAGAAGTGATTGAGCGCACCCTTGTGCTGCTGAAGCCGGACGCGGTGCAAAGATGCATTATAGGAGAAATAATTACGCGCTTTGAGCGCGCAGGACTGAAAATTGTAGGCGCAAAAATGGTGTGGGTAACAGAAGAGCACGCAAAACAGCATTATACAGAAGACGTTGCCAAAAGAAGGGGTGAGCATGTGAGGGAAAAACTCATCAGGTTCATCAAAGGAGGCCCCATCATAGCAATGTGCGTGGAAGGAAGCAGCGCGATAGAGGTCACGCGCAAACTTGTAGGCGACACTGAGCCAAAAAAGGCAATGCCAGGCACAATCCGCGGAGACTTTGCCCATCACAGCTACCACTGTGCAGACATCCGCGACGTATCAGTAAGGAACCTTATCCATGCATCAAGCGACAAAAGCGAGGCAGAGCGCGAAATCAAGCTATGGTTCCGGCCTGAAGAACTTTATTCGTACAAGACAGTTCATGACGCTTACACCCAATGTGATGCAAAATGGTAGAAAAAGAAACACAATTGGAAAAGATGAAGCGACTTGCTGACAAGCAGGAAAACATCCGCAACATCTGCACAAGCGCACACATACACCACGGAAAGACCGCACTCACTGACAACCTTCTTGCTGCAGCAGGGCTCATGTCAGAGGCTGCTGCGGGCTCGCTTGAAAAAGGAATGGCGACCTGGCAGCACGCAGACGAGCAGGAGCGCCTCCTGACCGTTGACGCCGCAAACGTTTCAATGGTCCACAAGTTTGAGGGGCAGGAATACCTTATCAACCTCATCGACACCCCCGGCCACGTTGACTTTGGCGGGAACGTTACAAGGGCAATGCGCGCAATTGACGGCACCGTCGTTCTTGTCTGCGCCTCAGAGGGAATAATGCCCCAGACAGAAACAGTCATCAAGCAGGCACTAAGGGAGCGAGTCAAGCCCGTATTGTTCATCAACAAGGTTGACAGGCTAATAACAGAGCTCCAGTTCACGCCGGAGCAGATGCAGCAACGATTCCTAAAAATAGTGACTGAATTCAACAAGCTCATTGAAAGCATTGCCGAGCCAGAGTTCAAGAAAAAATGGCAGGTTGACATAATGAATGGCAGCGTCGCATTCGGCTCTGCCAGGGAAAACTGGGCAACATCAGTGCCGTTCATGAAGAAAAAGAACGTCAACTTCAAGGACTTAATCGGCATTTACAGGAGCGGAATGACAGAGCAGCAAAGACAGGAATGGGTGTGGAAGAATGCACCACTTTATGAAGTGCTGCTGGACATGGTAATCAAGCACCTGCCAAGCCCCTTGGAAGCGCAGAAATACAGGATTCCGAGAATATGGCACGGAGAGCTTGAATCAGAATTCGGCAAGGATTTGCTCAGCTGCAACCGCAATGGAAAACTTGCGTTCTGTGTCACGCGCATCACCATAGACCCAAGGTCTGGAAGGGAAATCGCGGCAGGCAGGCTTTATTCCGGCACAATAAAAGAAGGAATGCAAGTCTACCTCAATATGGCAAAGCAGACCCAGCGCGTTGCCCAAGTACTAATGTACCAAGGGGTCAAGCCAGAACTCATCGGCGAGGTGCCTGCAGGAAACGTCCTCGCGATCGCAGGCCTTAACACATTTGCGGGAGAGACCATCACGCTCGAGCCAGAACAACCGTTTGAGGAGCTCAGGCACATCTTTGAGCCAGTCATCACAAAGGCAATAGAGCCTGTAAAACCACAGGACCTGAGTAAACTTGTTGATGTCTTAAGAAAAGTCGCCAAGGAAGACCCATCAATCAAGATTGAAATCAACCCCGAGACAGGCGAGAACCTGATGCACGGAATGGGCGAACTCCACCTGGAAATAATAGAAAACCGCATAATAACAGAGAAGAACGTGCAGGTCAAGACCTCACCGCCAATCGTTGTTTACAGGGAAACTGTCACCAAGAAAGGATCCGAAGCAGAAGGCAAGTCGCCAAACAAGCACAACAAGGTATACATGTATGTTGAACCACTTGAGCCGCACGTCCGCGAACTAATAAAAAACGGGGATCTGCCAGAAGGACGCATCAAGAAAAAGGACTTAGCAATCAGGGACACCCTTGTTGACGTCGGGTATGACAACGACACAGCCCTTTCAGTAAAAGACATATACAAAGGCAACCTGTTCATAGACAAGACAAAGGGAATAGTGCAGATAGGCGAAGTGATGGAACTCCTGCTTGACGGGTTTGAGCAGGTCATGGACGGCGGACCCCTTGCAAGGGAGCCATGCTTTGGCGTAAAAGTCGTAATGTCAGACATCAAACTGCACGAGGACGCAATCCACCGCGGACCGGCACAAATGTACCCTGCAGTAAGGGAATCAATCAAGACCTCAATGATGGGCGCAGGACCCGCACTCTTTGAGCCGATGCAGACTCACCTCATAGAAGCGCCAATAGAATATACAGGAGATGTCACAAAACTCGTGATGAACAAGCGCGGACAAGTGCTTGAGCTTGTGCAGGAAGGCGCGCTTTCAATAATCAAGGCAAAGCTTCCTGTTGCTGAAATGCTCGGCTGGAGCTCGGACTTAAGGTCCGCAACAGGAGGCAGGGGGACAAGCTCGCTTGTTGACCAAGTATTTGAGCGCCTGCCATCAGAACTGCAAGACAAGGTAATCAAGCAGATTGTCCAGCGCAAGGGGCTCACCGCAGGAATGCTCGGCGCGTAACCATATAAACACCCTTCAGTTTACTGCACAAGGGGAATGCAATGGCAGAAAAACAGGTTGAACTCACAGTCATCATACCATGCTACAACGAAAAGGAAAGCATCAAGGGCTGCGTAATGGCTGTTCCCAAGATGCCGTGGTCAACAGAAATACTTGTTGTTGACGGCGGAAGTAAGGACAACACGCTCAAGGTGGCAAAATCCATCAAGAAAGAAGGGTTGCGCGTTATTGGGTACAAGCCATCGCGAACAAAAGGATACGCGTGCGCATTTGGCCTGAAGCACGCGCGCGGCAAAGTCACAGTAATACAGGACGTTGACATGAACCCCGCAGACATCCCGCAAATCGTGCGCCCAATATTTGAGGGCTGGGCTGACTTCGTGAACGGCACAAGGTTCATTATTCCAATGGAATCAGGAGCAATGTCAAGGCTCAACAGGTTCGGAAACAAGATTTTCTCAACACTTGTTTCGCTCGTAATAGGGCAGAAGCTTACTGACTCGCTCTGCGGATACAAGGCATTCCACACAAACATTTTGCGCGGAAAACTCAAAGAGGACAACTGGCCTGACTTTGAAATGCTCATCAAAGCAAAAAGGGCAGGAGCGCGCATAGTTGAGATTCCAATACGCTATGTGGCGCGAAAGGGCGGAACGCCAAAGATGAGGCCGTTCAGGGACGGCTTCAGCATGCTCAAGATGCTCGTCAGGCTCGCAGTGAAACGCTAATGACACAAACAGTGAACAAAATATCAGTGGTAATCCCTGTGCACAACGAGGCAGAAAACCTTGAACGCCTCGTTCCAGGACTAAAGACCGCCCTAAAGGACTGGCTTCACGAAGTCATTGCAGTAAATGCAGAAAGCACAGACAACACTGCAGAAGTGTGTAGGCAGCTTGAAAAGAAACACTCATTCTTCAGGACAGTTGAGTGCAAGTCAGGAGTCGGCAATGCATTAAGGGCAGGCTGCAAGGCAGCAACAGGAAACTGGGTTCTCCTGATAGACTGCGACTTCCTCAAAAACATGGAGCACTTCCCATTGCTCGTGCACAAGGCAAACGAAGGCTATGACATGGTCACAGGCTCAAGATACATACCCGGCGGAAAACTGATAGGCTACCCACCGTTCAAAAAATTCGCAAACAGGGTGTTTCATTTCATTGTGTGCAACACACTCAACATCACTTCAAAGGACTTGACAAACAATTTCAAGCTCATGAGGCGCGAAATAGCACTAAGAATTCCCTCCGTAGAACCGCACTTTGCGGCAAACGCAGAAACAGGCATTTACCCCACTTTGCTCGGATACAGGGTTGGCGAGGTACCTGTGCCATGGATACAGCGCGACTTCGGCGGAAGCAAGTTCTCAACAATAAAGCTCTCAGGCAGCTACGCAAGGGTTTTCCTAAGAGCACTATGGCTCAAGGCAACAGGCAAAATAAGGAGAAAACGCTAATCTGCATTATTCCGCAAGCTTTATAAATAAATGCACTTCCCATCGTCTATAGTCAAATTTTCAAATATGGAGGGGTAATTAGCATGGCAAAAGGAAAACCACACGTAAACATCGTGTTCGTTGGTCATGTTGACCACGGCAAGTCCACAACAGTCGGAAGGCTGCTCTTTGACTCTGGAAACATCGAAGAACAGACACTTAGGAAACTCAAGGAAGAGGCAGAACGCCTTGGAAAGGGCGGATTCGAGTTCGCATTCGTCATGGACCAGCTCAAGGAGGAGCGCGAGCGCGGGCTCACAATCGACCTAAGCCACAAAAAATTCACAACATTAAAGTATGACTTTACAATAATTGACGCACCAGGCCACAGAGACTTCATCAAGAACATGATTACAGGAGCATCGCAGGCAGACGCTGCAGTGCTCGTGGTCGGCTCAGAAGGAGTCCAGGCGCAGACAAAGGAACACGCATTCCTGTGCAAGACACTTGGTGTCGGGCAGATAATCGTGGCGTGCAACAAGCAGGACCTCAACAAGTACGACCAGAAGAAGTTTGAGGCAACAAAGACAGACGCCCTTAACCTCCTGAAGAGCGTCGGCTACAAGCCAGAAACAATCCAAGTAATACCAATAGCATCATACCCGGGAGACAATGTCGTCAAGAAGAGCGCAAACATGCCATGGTACACAGGCCCAACCCTGATTGAGGCGCTTGACAAACTCGCACCGCCTGAAAAGCCGATAAACCTGCCGTTGCGCCTGCCATTGCAGGATGTTTACAACATCAAGGGAATCGGCGTCGTGCCGGTCGGCCGCGTCGAGACAGGCGTCATGAAGGTTGGAGACAAGGTCATCATAATGCCAGCCCGCGAAGGAAAGGGAGTCACGGGAGAAGTCAAGAGCATTGAGATGCACCACGAAGCAATACCCGAAGCAGAACCGGGAGACAATGTCGGATTCAACGTCCGCGGAATAGAACAGAAGGACATTGCCCGCGGAGATGTCTTAGGCAAAATTGACAACCCGCCGACAGTCGCAACAGAATTCACAGCGCAGCTTGTGGTTCTGAACCATCCGACAGTCATCACGGCAGGATACACGCCAGTATTCCACATCCACACAGCACAAGTTGCATGCCAGTTTGTGGAGCTCGTGAAGAAGGTCAACCCTGCAACAGGAGAAACCCTTGCAGAGAAGCCTGACTTCATCAAGAGCGGCGATGTTGCAGTTGTGAGAATAAAGCCAATGCAGCCTCTCGTGATAGAGAAGCAGAAAGATATTCCAAAGCTTGCGAAGTTTGCGGTCAGAGATATGGGAATCACGGTTGCTGCAGGAATGTGCATCGACCTGGTCAAGAAGGCCTAAACAGCTTTCCATTTTTTATTTTATATGGGTAAACCAGCATTATGCAAAAAGCACGCATCAAGTTGGCGAGCATTGACATAGACAAGCTCAATCAGACATGCGCTTACATTAAAGATATTGCCGACAAGACAGGCGTGGATATTCGCGGACCCATTCCTCTTCCTACGAAAAAAATGAGAGTGACCACGAAAAGGTCTCCCTGCGGCCGCGGAACAGCCACGTGGGAGCGCTTTGAGATGCGCGTGCACAAGCGCCTCATAGACCTTGGCCTAGACGAAAGGGCGCTAAGGCTCGTAATGAGGGTCCCAATCCCTGAAGGTTTGAACATCGAAATAGAAATGGTAGATGTCTGATTCTTTCCCGCAGAATTTATAAATGCAGCCTGCTCGTTTTGCAACACAATGGAAATGCTTGACATCGTCAACGAAAAGAACAAGGTTGTGGGAAAGGCAGAAAGAGCAGAATGCCACAAAAAACTCCTTGCCCACAGGCTGATTCAAGTATTTGTCTTTGATAGGAAAGGAAAGGTTTTTGTTGCGAAAAGAAGCAAAAGAAAAGCAGTCTATCCCGGGCTCCTTGACGTCTCAGTCGCAGGGCACGTTGATGCAGGGGAAACATACAAGCAGGCGGCAATGCGGGAAGTCCGCGAGGAACTGGGAGTCAGGCCCAAAAAACTCAGGAAGCTGTTCACGTTCAGGCTCAAATCAAGGCCAGAAAACGTGCTTGTCACCCAGTATTCTGCAGAAATCAAGCGTGCTGGAAAAATAAACAAGTACGAGATTGAAAGCGGCAAATTCATGGAATGGAAGGAAATGCGCAGGATGACAAGGCAAAACCCCAAGAAATTCGCGCCAACATCAATTACCGCGCTGAAGATTTACGGCAAATAAGCTCTTATTTCTGGTCGTCATCAAAGAATTCGTAGTAAGACAAGGACCCCATTGCGCCCAGCATAATCCAGAACAAAAACTCTTCAAACGGGAACCTGACCCCAAGGAAAGACACCCAGCCAATGAACTGGCTGCCGGGAAACTCCCACCAGCCAAGCTTCAGCGCAGTGATTTCATAAAGGAATGTCAGGAAAAAAAAAGTATGCCGTTGCCTTCAAAAGCTTTGAAAACAGCCGTGGGAAATTAAGGAGCACAAGCAATATCGGCAGCAAGACAAGCACCAGCCCGAATACAAGATAAAAATAGGGTATGTTAAGGTATGCAGGGCTTATCAGGAAAACAGAAAAGAACAAGGCAAGCAGGAGAAGCACAAACAAAACAAGCAGCCTCATGTTCTTGCCGTACTTCGGTATGGAAACATGCCTGTCAAGGAAATATTCGTAAAACATAACAATGTAGTAGCAATAAAGCACAGCCCAAACAAGGACTTCAATGGTGACATAGCCCAAAAACCTGAAATTAATGATCGAAAAAGGAATCAGCCACGTCCGGGTTATGTGGGCAATGTAATCAATTACGAACATCAGCGGCAGGCCGATAACAAGGGAGAACACCAATGACCTGCTGATGAATTTTTTCGCCCTGAAAGACAAGTAAAGCGAAGGAATGCCGAAAAAAACCAGTATCGAAGTGAAAGTGCCTGCTTTCAATGCAAGGCACAACAGCGAGGCAGCTATCGGATACGCAAGCAAAACTGCCAAATCAAACTTCTCTCTTTTTTGCATACGCCGGCGGCAGGATTTGAACCTGCAATTCCTTGCGGAACCCGCTCTCGAGGCGGGCGCACTACCGGGTTATGCGACGCCGGCAACAAATGTTGCATTCGTAAGTAGCATTTTTAAACCTTGCCTTAATCGCTCAAAATATGGTGCGCGTCTGGCTCGTTCCGCCCAAGTATCTTGACAATCAGCGCCTGCTTGGAGAGCATCTTGAAATTCACATAATCATCGGCGCAATCGCAAAAAGGCACAAGGGAAGAAAAGGCGGGTGGACAAGCCATCCTGAAACAATAAGGTATGAGAACAGGGTAAAAGCGCTTATCAAAAGACATCAGAAACTGGTTGAAGAAATGAAAAAGCGCGGCTGGAATGCAGGAAAAATCCACAAAACACAGCTTCCAATCAAAGGAATCCCAAAAACTGCTTTCAAAGACTTCAGGCCGACAAGGAAAATGGTCCTCAAGGACATCCGCGACCTGAAAAAGCGCTGGAAAAAAGAGGGAAAAACAGGCGGAAGAATGCAACTGCCCTAATAACACCGCCTTTTCTTGGTCCATTCGCCAATTTCTTTTACGAGGAATGCCGCGTCACGAAAGCCATCATACCGTGCAATCTCCTCAGAGCAAATAAATAGGACTGTTGTCGGAGTCTTTTTTATATCCCAGTCTTTTGAAATGGACGGGTTTTCAGTCGCGTTTATCCAGTAAAACTCAACATAGTCAGGCAGTTGCGCAGCAGCAGTTTCATACTCCTTAAGAAAGCACTTGTCATATTCCCCACCTGCTTGCAGGAACGTAACGCACACAAAAGTATTTGACTCCATAATCCTGTCTTCAAGCGCCTGGTCTGTTATCTGGGTTACCAACGCCCCCGACGGGATTTGAACCCGTGTCAAAGCCGCGAGAGGGCTTTATCCTTGGCCGCTAGACGACAGGGGCAGTATTACGACGGAAAACCAACCGCATGTTTTTAAAGTTTATGTTTGCCTCTGAAAGCGCTTAAGCACAGAAGGAATAACATCAACCAAGTCACTCGCGAGGTAGCCAAACCCTTTCTTTTTGTAAAGAACATCAGCAGCCTTGCCATTAATGAATACAGCAGCACAAGCAGCCCTAAACGCATCATTGCCCTGCGCCATCAAGCCCGCAACAATCCCTGCAAGAACATCCCCTGTGCCTCCATGAGTCATGCCAGCATTACCTGTCGAACTCACAGCAATTTTGTCTCTTGAAATGATTTCAGTCCCCGGATGCCCCTTTTTCACAAGCACATTTGCCCCAAGGTGCTTTTGGACATCATTTGGTGCAACATTGCTGTTCTCAAGCAAGGCCTCAAACTCCTTTGCGTGCGGCAGGAAAACAGCTCCAGAAACATCCTGCAGCCTCACAACACGCAAGGCAGCTGCATCAAGCACAAGAGGCCTGCGGACATGAGTAGCAACATTCCACATAAATTCTGCAGCACCAGGGGTGAATGAGATTCCATTGCCGATTTCAACAACATCTGCTTTCTCGGCAAGCCAGAGTATTTCAGGAACGTTCTTTGGGGTGAAGTTGTTGCACTTGATTTTTTTCGTGATAAGGTCAGGAGCAATTGTGTTTATAGCCCAAGCAACCTTCTCGGGTGCGGCAACAGTAACAAGGTCAGCGCCACTGCGCAAAACCGCCATTGCAGCCATGCCGACAAGCGCAGGAGCGCCGATGTAGTCCTCGCTTCCGCCAACCACAAGCACAGTGCCATTGTCGCCCTTGTGCGAAGTCTTTTTTCTGGGCTTAAGTACAATGTCGCGGCTGGTAAGAGTCTTCATTTGTCACGGCTTGACAATGTTTTGCGGTGTTTTTTTCAAAAACAAGTCTATGTTACTTATTGTTGTGTCAAGAATTCTCTGCAATGCCTCCTTTGAATAAAATGCGCAGTGAGGGGTAATGTAAACATTCGGCTGCTCAAGCAACACATGCTCTGCAAGGAGCGTCTTTATGTCGCATGACTTCTTGAAGCCCTTGCTGAGGAGCTCTGTCTCCTCCTTAATCGCGCATTCCTCCTCAAGCACGTCAAGCCCAACCCCTGAAAATATTCCCTTTGATAAACCATCCAGGATTGCGCCTGTCTCAATGACAGCGCCGCGCGACGTGTTTATAAGTATTGCACCCTTTCTGACCTTGTTCAAGTTCTTTTTGTTGAGCATGTGCGTTGTTTCCTTTGTAAGCGGCACGTGGAACGTGATTATGTCAGATTCCGCAAGCAGCTTCTCAAAAGGCACATACTTGAACCCGCATTCCTTTGCAAGCTTTTCATTTGGATAAATATCATATGCAATAACATTCATTCCAAACCCGCAGCTGCCTATATGAGCAACATTCCTGCCAATCCTGCCTGTGCCCACAACACCAAGGGTCTTGCCATTCAGGTCAAATCCGCACAACCCCTCAATCTCAAAGTGCGCCTTGCGCGTGCGCTCCACAGCATCAACAATCTTCCGCGAAACAGCAAGAATCAGCCCAAACGTGTGTTCTGCAACCGTGACATCGCCGTACGCAGGCACATTGCAAACAACCACTTTTCTCTTTGCGCATTCTTTAAGGTCGATGTGGTCAAAGCCGGTGCTCATTGTCGTGACCAACACCACATTTGGCAAAAGATCAAGAATCTTTTTGTCAATCTTGGAATGGATGAATACCGCGAGAACATCAGCACCCTTTGCCTTTGCCAAGTTTTCTGGCGAGAGGGCATCATCGATGAAAACTATCTTGTGCTTTTTCAACTTATTCCGCACATAACGCTTTTCCCACTGCTCAAGCTCTGAAAAAACAATCGTTGCCACACAAGAGAGTTCCGGATAACGAATATTTAAACATTACGCCGTAGCCCGGATTTGAACCGGGACACCCTTGCGGGTCAGGCTCGATGGCAATTTCTTGCTTCCAGGCCTGTGCAATACCAGGTTATGCGACTACGGCACAAATGCCTTGTCGCAAGACCTCTTGTTCTGCAGAACTGCGAGGTTATGCGACTACGGCAAACAGTCAGGAATTGAGAATAATATCTTATAAAGCTTTCTTACAAAAACAAAAAAAGAGAGACAGCGCGCTTACCGCTTATGTTCCTTTGTTGTTATGTGGTGGTAGCCCGAGATGAGCAGTGACAACGCCAGCAACAGCACAGCCCACTTGGTGTTTCCAATCCACGCAAGATAGCCGGAAACAAGCGCAATTATCACATAAAGCCATCCTCTTGTCTTCGCATCCATTAACATCACCTCACAGCGCAAAATGCAGAATACCGTATTTAAAATTTATGGCGGTAAGGAGATTTGAACTCCTGACCCGCGCCTTATGAAAGCGCTGCTCTACCAGGCTGAGCTATACCGCCGCAAATGATAAAAGGAAAGAAGTTTGTTTAAAAAGCTTGCTCACAGGTTTGCCCTTATTGCTTCCTGCACTTTTTTCATTTCCTCATCGCCGAGCTTCTTGTGCGGCCAATGCCTCAAGCCATCGCCCTTGAACCTTGGCATTATGTGAAGATGAGTGTGAAAGACTGCTTGTCCTGCAGCCGGCTTTGTGTTTATTCCAACATTAAATCCGTCCGCATTGACTGCTTTCATTATTGCAGCAGCAATTTTCTTTGTGCGAGTAATCATATCACTCAAGACATCATCCGGAGTTTCAAGCAAGTCAGCATGGTGCGCCCGCGGAACAACAAGCGTGTGCCCGGGATTGACAGGCATGATGTCAAGGAAAGCAAAAATCTTGTCATTCTCATAAACATTCAATGCAGGAATTTTTCCGGCAATAATCTTGCAGAAAATGCAGTCTTCCATAAAAACTCACCCCAAAAACTTTTCAATCTCTGAAAGGCTCCTGATTTTGTTGGCATACTCCCGTGTTCCCTTGCGGTCAATAAGCACTGCCATAACCCCTGCCTTTTCAGCTCCGGCAATGTCTGTCTCAATGCTGTCGCCGACCATAACCGCGCCCTCCTTACTGACGCCGAGCTTTCCAAGAGCGATGTCAAACATTTCAGGATCTGTCTTGAGAAAGCCGGTCTCGTAAGAAAAGCACACAGCATCAAAGAGCTTGTCAAACCCGAACTTTTCAAGCAGGCCTTCCACAGAAAGCTTTGGCGTGTTTGAGACAATCGCAATCTTGATGCCTTTTGACTTCAGCATTTCCAATGCCTGCATTGTGTCAGGATAAAGTCTTGCAAGGAGCTTGTTCTTGTTCCAGACCCCGATAAGCTTCTCAACAACCCAGTCAGGAGCATTAATCCCGAAGGCGTCAAAAGCATCCCTGAACATCTTCGCCTGGTCGTCATACGGCTTTGTCATCGCAATGCGCTCAAACTTTTCAACAAAGTCGCCAAACATCATCCTCGGCCGCATGAACTTGTAAGTCTGCTTCAAAGGCGAATAAGCGCCCTGCTGAACAAGAGTCCCCCAAAAATCAAACAAAACCGCTTTTTTCATTTTATCCAGTCAATTATAGTATTGACCTCTTTAAAAGGTTATGGCTTATGAATCAGCAGACAGCGGCCGACTAATGTCGACCAGCCCGCAGGCCCTCACTTCGTGATGGACCAGCGGGGATTTGAACCCCGAGCCTCACCGCTGCCAGCGGCGCGTTCTGCCGGATTGAACTACTGGCCCAATGACCCCCTGACAGCGGTCAACTGCTGTTGACGAGCCCGCGGAGCCTCACTTGCGTGATGGACCCCCCGGGAATTGAACCCGGCGCCTCACCCGTGCGAGGGGTGCGTTCTGCCGATGAACTAGAGGCCCGCGCAAACAGTTCTGAGAATAATTCGTCTTGTGTGCTTTAAAAACCTTCTTAATCCTAAAGAAAAGAAGAGAGAAAAAATAAGGGGCGCAGAATGAAAAGCACACCCCTTTGGTCTTTGATGAATGCAATGAGCAGAGTTTGGTTTAAAAGCTTTGTTGTTTTGCAGTTTAATCCTGAATGCCCAACTCTTTTTCAAGCGCTGCACGGTCAAAACCCACAATCACTGTTTTGCCATCAATAACAATGACAGGAACGCCAATCTGGCCGCTCTTTTCCACCATCTCGTCAAGCGCCTTGCTATCCTGCGACACGTCAATATCCTTGTATTTCACATTGTGCTTCCTCAAGTATTCCTTCAAGGAAATGCAATGGGGACAGGTCGGCGTTGAATAAACCACTACTTTTCTTTGCGGCATTTTTAATCACGGCTGCTTGATGTAAACATACTTTGTTTCGCCCTCGGCAATAGACAACGGCTCAGTCGTCCACCCGCTCTGCACAGGCTGAATTGTTGAGTTTGCAGGCACTGGTTTCGGCCTTACAGCTACATTTGAGTTGTTCTGAGGCAATGGAGCCAGCGGGTTTGGCATGGCCTCATTGACTGCCGGCTTTGGCTCAGGCGCAGCAGGAGACTCTGTGACTGTTGCAGCAGGAGCAGGCTCATAAATGCTTTCTTCAGGCTTAGGTTCCTCCTCTGCAAACTCCACACATCCTGCAAGAAACGCAAAAAGCACAAGGACTGCAATGATTTTTTTCATGCCCGCCCAAAAGCGCTTTCAGAGATATTTAAGCTTTTCTCCTGAGCCAGAACAACAAGGCAACACCTGCAATGAATACAGGGATGTTAAGCGCCTGGCCGAGCGTCAGCGGACCGACAAACGCAGTCGGCTCTCTGAAATACTCAGTTATGAAGCGGAACACGGAATAAAGGATAAGGAACAGGGCAAAAAGCGAGCCGCGGGCCATCCTTTTCTGCCCTATGCTGAGCAGAACAAGGAAGATGACCACGTTGTAAGCAGCCTCGTACAATTGAGACGGGTGCCTGTAGCCCTCTGCACCAGGGAACTTGACTGCCCACGGAACATCAGCAATCCTTCCATAAAGCTCGCCGTTGATGAAGTTGCCAATCCTTCCAAGCGCCTGCCCAAGCGCAATAGGGATAATGCAAATGTCGCAGAGTTCCAGGAAATTTATTTTTCTTTTTCGCGCAAACAAATAGCCCGCGACAAGCCCGCCAAGAAGCCCGCCGTGGAAGCTCAACCCGCCGTGCCATATTGCAATTATCTCGCCGGGATTTGCAAAATAATATGCCGGCTCCCACACCAAAACCTCAAACAGGCGCGCGCCAATAATAACCCCTGCAACAAGCCACACCATCAGCCAGTCAACATCATTATCAGTCATCCTAATGATATTACGCCTTGCAGAACGCCTTACATACCAGTAAACAAAGAGAAAACTAAGCGCCCACATCACGCCATACCACCTTACCTGCAAAGGACCAAGCTCAAGCAGGACAGGATTGATTGTGTGCTCAAACATTCTTAGCCCCCCTTGCCACAAAAGCGATGTATGCGCGCGACCACGCAAGAAGCACGAGCAGAATTATTGCACCAGCAATGAGAAGGACAATCCTGCCTCCGACCGAAACCACTTTAAGGACAGAATTGCCAGCAAAAAACTGGGCAAGAACAACAGCAGCAGCGGGAACAAACACAAAGGCATTCCTGATTCCTGACACAAATGCATTTCTTATGCTCAGCAGGGGATACGAGACAACCGCAAAATAGGCAACAAGCCCGAGAAGAACATACATGACAGCTCCCGGCTGAGTCCTTCCTGCTCCGATAAATATCCCCCTAAGCTCAAGAGCAAGCGCTGCGAAATGCCAGAGGGAGTAAAGCGCAAACCAAAGAATGTTTACGCGGGCAAAATGCAACAGGAAAGCCCGCCAGTGCATTTTCAGCCCAGAAAGCATTCCTGCAGCGCGCCAGGCAAATCCCTGAAGCACGCAGTACAGCAAAAAGACAGCAAGCACAAGCACAACGAGCAGGATAATGAACTGCATTACGTATTTGCTGACAGGCGGGTGGAAAAGCACGCTGACAACAGCAGGCCTTGCCCCGCCTTCTGCAGCACGCAGCTGGCCTGACACCAGCATTCCGATTGCAACAGTGTGGTCCGAGAGCAGGCTTAGCAATGGAGACGTCATAAAGCCGTAAAGAACAAAAAAGGCAATGTCAAGGGTTGCGCTTAAGGGAAGATACCACTTAACTGAAAAAACAGCCTTCCAGGCATTAATCCATTCCCTTACAGGCGCGTATTTTGTCCAGTTCATTTTTATTGCGCAGGAATGAGCGACTGCGGCGCTGGCAGTGGAAACAGCGTGTGAGCATTCATAACGACAAACAAGAGGGCAAGAAATGCAAGGATCACAACAATAATGAAAAAAAAGTCAGCCTTGTTCATCAGCGCCTTTACGGCCACCAGCAGCACTTGATGTACGGCAATAGCCCCTGCTCGCAAACCCCTCCTGCAGCGATATACTGGTTGGCTGTCCTCAAGTCAGTCACTGCATTGCCGCGCTGGCATGCATTCTGCACAGGAACAAGCGTGACCTCGCCAGTCACTGCCGGCAGGTTGCCCGTAAAGAACATTACGAGAATAACTATCACGAAAATCGCAACAATGCCCCACGTGGCAAGCCAGACATCCCTTGATGCCCCAGCAGTGTCATCATCAAGCTGGACAGGCATTGTTGGACGGAACTCGAGTTTCTTCTTGACCATTCAGGTTCACCCCTTTGAGCTAAAGCTTTGTTTCATGGCAACATTCGGGTTTATATAGTTTTCGCTTAGCGCGCTTTCACGAAAGGTCTGCGAATTCGCCGTACGGGCTTATAAGCTTCCAGCCGTTATCCTTAAGCCTGAGCGTAAGCGTCTGGTTAGCGAGCGCAAATTTGCCGTCATACATCTCAACCTCTACAGCTGCCGAAACAGCAGCCTGGCTTCCTGTGTTTGACTGCTCTGATGCAAACACAAGCCTTATGCCCTTCGCGTTGCGGTAAAATCCGCTGACGTACTGCGCAAAGCTCTTTTCTGTGTGCGCAGTTGGCTCCACCGCCTTCCAACCGTCAGACACGAGCGTGTACATAGTCTTGTAGTCTCTGTCCCCCCATGCGGCATAGTACTTTTGCACGATTTCCACAGGAGTCCCTTCCACAAATGGCGTTGGCTCCCTTGGCGCGCACGCAGCGAGAAGTGCAAGCAAAAACAAGACAACAATAACTTTGTTCATATGTTTGCCTCCTTTTGCAATAATACCGTTGATTGGTATTTAAACATATCTCTTCAGCAGCTTCACGATTTCGCCGAACACAAGCACGCTTGCTGATACGCCGATTGCAATGAGCCAGTCCTTTGCTGCAAGGTGAACTGTGCCGAACAAGTGCTGTAGGAACGGAATCTCAATAACAGCAAACTGCAGGCCGATTGAGACTATTATTGCGGCCCAGAGCCATATGTTTTTGAACATGCCAACAGCAAACAATGACGCATGTTCAGAGCGCTGGTTTAGGACGTTGAACATCTGGAACAGCATTAATGTCGTGAATGCCATTGTCTGCGCCTTTGCAAGCTGCGTGCCAGGGTCATAAAGGTCAAACACGAACAATGTGCCAAGCATCATTATCAGCCCTATCAATAATATCATTGTTCCTCTTGACTTGTTGACTATGTTTTCCTCAATCTTTCTCGGACGCCTCTTCATCACGCCAGGCTCAGGAGGGTCTATGCCAAGGGCAAGCGCAGGGGCTCCGTCAGTAACAAGGTTGATCCAGAGAATCATGAGGGCGGTCACTGGCAAAGGCCAGCCAAGGATTATTCCTGTGAAAAGCGTGAGAACCTCGCCCATGTTGCTTGACAGGAGGTACTCAACAAACTTCTTGATGTTGTCAAAAATCACGCGGCCTTCCTCAATAGCCCTGACAATTGTTGCAAAGTTGTCATCAGCAAGCACCATTGCGCTGGCTTCCTTTGCAACATCAGTGCCTGTGATTCCCATTGCAATGCCAAGGTCTGCTTTCTTCAATGCAGGCGCGTCATTCACGCCGTCGCCTGTCACGGCAACCACGTGCCCTTTTTTCTGCAATGCCTCAACAATCCGCAACTTGTGGCAGGGATTAATTCTTGCATAAATGCCGATTTCCTCAACAACAGGCTCAAGGTCAGTGATGTGGTCAAGCTCAACGCCAGTGATTGCCTTGCCGGTTATTCCAAGCTCCTTTGAAATTGCCTTGGCTGTTGTCAGGTGGTCTCCGGTAATCATTACAACCTTTATTCCTGCGCTCCTGCACTTTTCTATTGCTTCTTTAACCTCGCACCTTGGCGGGTCAATCATTGCCTGCAGCCCGACAAAAATAAGGTCTGACTCGAGCTTTTCCTTTGAGCCGGGCGTTATCTCCTTGAACGCAAACCCAAGCACCCTTAATGCCCTGTTAGCATACGCCTCATTCATCGCGAGCACTCTCTCAGCGTCAGCCCTTGAGAACCTCACGATTTTGCCGTGCAACAACTGCCTTGTGCATAACCTGACTATCACTTCAGGGGCGCCTTTTGTGCACACAAGCAGTTTTGCGCCCTTCCTGTGCACAGTTGTCATTATCTTCCGCTCGCTCGTGAATTCAATCTCGCGCAGTCTAGGGTAGCTTATGTTCAGCCGCTCCACATTTATTCCTGCCTTTCTCGCGCTGACAATCAGCGCTGCCTCTGTCGGGTCTCCAATTGCCTTCCAGTCATGGTTTTCCTGCTCGACTTTTGCGTTGTTGTTCAGCGCGCCGATTTTCAGGAGGAGCGAGAACTGGTCAGGGTTTCTTGCAAACTTTCCTTCAGGACTGTAGCCAGAGCCGGACACTGCGACTGACTCATGGTTTGCATAAATATGCTTTACTGTCATCTGGTTGTGTGTCATTGTGCCTGTCTTGTCAGCACAGATGACTGAACACGCACCAAGGGTTTCAACGCTTGGCAGCTTCCTGACAAGCGCATTTCGCTTTGCCATCCTTTGCACGCCAAGCGCCAGAGCAACAGTTACAACAGCAGGAAGACCTTCAGGGATTGCAGCGACTGCCAGGGCGATTGCTGCAAGGAACATCTCAAACACAGGAAGCCCATAAAGCACCCCTGCGCCAAAAACTATAAGCGCGATCAGAATAACAAGCACACCCAGCATCTTGCTGAGGCTTGAAAGCTTGTTCTGCAACGGCGTCGGCTCTGCCTTTGTTTCCTTGATTAATTTGGCAATCCTGCCTATTTCTGTGGCCATTCCCGTGCTTACAACAACCGCCTTTCCCCTGCCATTTGTCACTATTGTGCCTGAAAAGACCATATTGCGCTGGTCTGCAACAGCCACGTGATCATGCAGGGTTTCCGTGCTTTTCAGGACAGGGGTTGATTCTCCGGTCAGTGCGGCTTCCTGCGTTGCAAGGTTCACTGCCTCAACAAGCCTTGCGTCTGCAGGAACCTTGTCGCCGGTTTCGAGAAGGACAATGTCGCCAGGCACGATTTGGGAGGCATCAAGCTCAACAACCTTGCCGTCTCTGAGGACTTTTGCCTTGAGGCTGACCATTTTTTTCAATGCCTCAATGGCCTCCTCTGCGCGGTATTCCTGCACGCACCCAAGGACTGCATTAAGGATTACTATTGCCGCTATAACCCAGAAGTCTGTCCATTCCCTTGCAAGGATGCTGATAATCATTGCCGCGATCAAAACCCACACAATAGGGCTCGCGAACTGGCTCATGAAAATCCTGAGCAATGAAACCTTGTGCGCCTCCTCAATGCTGTTGGCGCCGTAATGCAAAAGCCTCTGCCCTGCCTCTGCCGAAGAAAGCCCGTGCTCTGCAGAGGTTTTCAGCTCCCTTAGAACGGCAGGCACAGACTGGTCAAACCAAGGCATGGCACGCAGACTTGATTATTTAGTATATAAACTTTGATGGTGGTATCTACGCTGCAGGCGTCCATAATGTTTATATAATCGGTTGAAGCCATGCAGGAATATGGTTGCAGCATCTGACCTGCTGAAAACGGATTTCATCATTGCCACTGTTGATGACCCAGTCTCTTCACTTATTGGGCAGATGGAAAGGCACGGCGAATGCTATGCGGTTGTGTTTGAGAAAGACAATTACAAGGGAATTGTGGCAAAGAAATGGCTTTTGTCCTCAAGAATTGACCCCACGAGAATGCGGCTAAAGAACCTGCTTAAGCACCGCTCAAAAAGCAAAACGCAGTTCTTTGTCCCAAAGCTCTCGCCTGACACAGAACTCAAGGAGATTGCGCGGCTCATGGCAACAGCAGATGTTCATGCCCTTCCTGTCATCATTACAGAGCACAAGAAGGAAAAGGTATTGGGGATGGTGCATTCAAGGGATGTCATTGCAAACCTGAAAACATTTTATTCCAGGATAAGGGCTGATGAGCTCGCAAGCATGAAGCTAATTACAGTGCACCAAAACGACGAGGTCGGCAAAGCAATGAGCCTAATGAGCAGGCAGGGAATCAGCAAGGTGGTTGTGGTTGACAGCCAGAACAAGCTCATAGGCGTACTCGGGCTCACTGACGTCCTCATTAACGTCTCTGTGTTTCCGCGCTCAAGGATCCGCATCCCAAAAGCCGCAAGCCACCAGAAAGGCAAGCACACAGGCTTTGGCGTCGGTGAAAAAACAGATCTGCTCAAACTGCCTGTGCACAATGTCCTCACCCACTTGCCAAACTGCATAACAGCACCACCTGAGGAATCAATGGCAAACATCATTGACCTCATGGTTGGAAACGGCGTAAGCTCTGTTGTGCTCGTAAAGAAGGACATTCCAGTCGGCATAATAACAATCAAGGACATTCTGGAAGATTTTGCAAAGGAATAACTAAATTTCTGCAGGAAAGCAGCATTACAGCCAGAACTTCACCAGAAATAACTACAAACCCAACGCTCAGTTTTTTTAAACAGGAACCTCTCTTTGAAAAAAGAAATGTTTAAATACAACTTATTAGACTAGTATACAAAAACCACCACTAGTGATGCGGAATTAGATGCTATCGCCGAAATACAGAAACCCCAAGCGGACATTTAGGGAACTCAGGAATGACATTCTGACTGACTTACTAAAAGGGCGAAAGACCGTCAACCAGCTGTCAAAAGACACAGGAATAAACTGGAAGACTGTTGACAACCACCTTATCTGGCTCAAGGGCCGCGGATTTGTCAGGGAAGTCTTTGCCAGCTCTTATGTCAAGATTTACGAGCTCAGCGGGGAAGGAAGGAAATTCCTCGGTGTGGAGGCTGAACAATGAAGCCAACACGCGTGCTCATGTTCGGATGGGAATTCCCACCGTTCAAGACAGGAGGGCTTGGCACAGCCTGCTACGGGCTCACAAAAGGGCTTGCAATAAACGGCGTGCACGTGACTTTCGTAATGCCGGTAGCCCCGGAAGGCGCAAAGGCAGAATTTGTCAGGCTCATCGGCGCAAACCAGTTCGCAAATAACATCAAGGCAATCGCTGTTCCGTCAATGCTCGCGCCATACCAGACAGCAGAACAATACGCAGAAGACTATGCACCACTGAGCACAAAAGGATTCTATGGCAAAAACATTTACGCAGAGGCAAAAAGGTTTGCAAGGATTGGAAAGGCAATCGCGAAGAAAGAGCACCACGACATCATCCACGCGCACGACTGGATGACGTACGAAGCAGGAATTGAGGCAAGGAAAGTCTCAGGAAAACCATTAGTCATGCATATCCACGCAACAGAATTTGACCGCACAGGAGACAACCCGAACCATTACATTGCGCACAAGGAATACGAAGGCCTTAAGGCAGCTGACATCATCATAGCAAACAGCAATTTCACAAAAAACAATGTCATAAAGCATTACAAAATTCCCGAAGAAAAAATCCGCGTTGTCCACTGGGGGATTGAAGAGGACAACCCTGACTACCACCTCAACTACCGCTCGACCCTGAACAAGAAAGGAAAGGTTGTCCTGTTCCTCGGCAGGATAACAATACAAAAAGGGCCGGACTATTTCATCGAGGTCGCGAAAAAAGTCAGCGAATTCGAGCCAAACACAATATTCATTATCGCAGGAGACGGCGACATGATGCCGAGAATAATAAACAGGGCGCACGAGCTCGGCATGGCTGACAAGGTAATATTCACAGGATTCCTGCAGGGAACTGAAGTGCACAAGGCATTCCAGATGGCAGATGTTTACGTGATGCCCAGCATTTCAGAGCCGTTCGGCCTTGTCGCGCTTGAAAGCCTGAAGAACAAAACGCCGGTAATAGTGAGCAGGCAGAGCGGTGTGTCAGAAGTCCTCAGCCACTGCCTCAAGACAGACTTCTGGGACATAAACAAAATGACAGACATGATAATCAGCGTACTCCGCCACCCAGAACTCAGGGAAGAGCTCAGGGAAAAAGGCCACGCAGAATCAAACAGGTTCAACCTTGACGAGCCGGCAAAAAAAGTCAGGGCAATTTACGAAGAGGTGACAAAATGACAAACGTATGCCTGTACTTTCAGGTGCACCAGCCATTCAGGATGAGAAAATACACTGTGTTTGACATAGGGCACAACACAAACTATTTTGATGACAACAAGAACAAGGAAGTAATGCAGAAAGTTGCGAAAAAATGCTACATTCCTGCAAACAGGATACTTAGGAACTTGATCGCAAAGCACGATGACTTCAAGTGCGCATTCAGCATCACAGGCACTGCGTTTGAGCAGTTCCAAAAATACGCACCCGCAGTACTAGACAGCTTTGAGGACATTGCAGCAACAGGCGCGGTGGAATTCCTCAACGAAACATACCACCACTCACTCGCATTCCTGCACGACAAGGACGAATTCATCAACCAGGTCAGGATGCACCAAAAACTCGTTAAAGACAACTTCAAACAAAAGCCAATTGTTTTCAGGAACACAGAGCTTGTCTTCAACAACCACCTCGCAAAAACAGCAGAGGAGCTTGGCTACAAGGCAATACTTGCAGAAGGCGCAGACCACGTACTTGGCTGGAAGTCGCCAAACTATGTCTACAGGCCAAAAACAACAAAGCGCATAAGGCTCCTGCTGAAAAACTACAGGCTCTCTGACGATATCGCATTCAGGTTCGGAGACAAAAGCTGGGCAGGCCACCCCCTCACGGCATCAAAGTACGCAGAGTGGATTGCGCCAATACTCGGCGACAGCATAAACCTCTTTATGGACTACGAGACATTTGGCGAGCACCAGTGGGAGGACACAGGCATTTTCAAGTTCCTCGAGCACCTGCCTTCGGAATTAAAGAAAAAAGGAATTTCATTCCACTGGCCATCGGAGCTTGCAAAAGTCGAGCCAAAGGATGAGCTTGACATCCACAACCCTGTGAGCTGGGCTGACATTGAGCGTGACACATCAGCATGGCTCGGCAACAGGATGCAGAACTCTGCAGCGCAAAGACTGTACTCATTGAGAAAGGAAGTGCTCGCAAGCAGGGACGGGCAACTGATTGACGCGTGGAGAAAGCTCAGCACAAGCGACCACTTCTACTACATGTGCACCAAATGGTTCAATGACGGAGACGTCCACAAGTACTTCAACCCGTACGACAGCCCGTACGAGGCATTCATAGCATACATGAACATACTCAACGACATCATCCTTCGCATAAAAGGCGATGAGCAAAGAGGTGTCGGAGCAGCGCTTAAGCGCTGGATTTCAGTCTAAAACGAGGTGAAAACAAATGGCAAAGAAAAAAATTATGAAATGCGATGCGGAAAAGAGCTTTTACGTAAGCGACGGAAGCGTGTACTCAACACTCGCCCAGCTCGCAAAGGGGCTCAGGAAAATGCACCCTGACACGTACGAATACCACGCGAATGAGCAGAAGAACGACTTCCACAACTGGGTGAAGGACGTGTTTGGCGAGCAAAAGCTTGCGCAAAAGCTCCTCGCTGCAAAGGACAAGCTGCAAAGCGCAAAGGTAGTCGAGGCGTTCCTGAAAAGAAAGTAAGCCTTTTCAGGACGCAATATTTAAAAACAAGGCAGCACTCTGCAAACTCCAGAGGTGGGTTATGGCAAAAAAGAGGAAAACAAAAAGGCACGCAGCACGCAGGCCTGCAAAAGTCGTGAAGGCAGAGCCAAAGGCAAGGCTCGAGGTCTTCTACAGGAAAAAGGAGTTCGGAAAGGCGCCAGTTGAGAAACACTTTGTCCTCCAAGACGGCAGGAAGCTGGAAAGTCTGTTCCAGCTGATTGACGAGCTTGAAACAATGAGCGAGGATGTCTTCAGGCACCACGTGAACGAGCTCAGGAACGATTTTGCAAATTGGGTAAGGGATGTGTTTGAGTTGCCTTCCCTTGCAGAAGAGATGCAACGAATCAGGGACCGCATAGAAACGCAAAGGGCAGTGATGAAGCACATTCTCAGGGAAGTCGCGCACATAGCAAGCAAGGAGCACAGATCGGAAGAGAGAAAAGAAGTTGAGAAGGGGAAAAAAGAACCCAGGGCCGTGAAGTGCGTGATACACTGAAATGAGCTTTTTAAAAGACGTCCATCCAGACCACGTGTTCCATTTAAAGAGCGGAAGCACCATAAAAAACCTTTACGAGCTTGCTAATGAGCTCGCAACGATGGACGAGGAAACATTCAGGCACCACGTCAACGAGGAAAAGAACGACTTCCACAACTGGATACTGCACATAATCCGCGATGAGCACCTCGCAAGCGTTTTCGGCGAGATAAAGGACAGGCGCCTCATGCTTGCTGCTGTCGAGAAAAGAATACAGGACCTTGAAAACCCCCCAGAGCCAAAACACCGCCTGCCATTCCACTTCACGGCAAGAGACTACCTCCTCGGCATCCTGATAGGCGCTGTCGCGATGCTGATGATAACAAAGCTCCTTTGAGTATTTTCCCAAACATATGTTTTAACACAGATTTCTTTATATTAAACTGAAAACATCCAGCCAAAAATCACACAGGGGTGGGAAAATGGCAGAAACAAAAATACCATTTCTAAACGTGCAGGCAAAATCAGTGCCAGAAGCGTATTACAAGGCATTGGAAGCAGTGCACAACCACGGAATGAGCATAAGGACCCAGTATGACAGAAAAAACCCGGACGGCACATTCATAGACCCGCCAAGCAAAGACGCAAAAGTCGCAATCATGATTGAAGACCCTTTTGCACAGCCAAGATTTCCAGCCCTCAGCTATTGCGAAAGGGGAAAATACATTGCAGAATTCCTTGGCTCAAAAGACCACATGGTCGTGCCGTACCAAAAGCTTGTTGAAATGGTCAAAGGAGGAAAGGAATTTGAGGCAACGCAATGGCCATACTGCTACCACCAAAGGCTTACCGCATACCCGCGGGCTGACGGCACAACAATAAACCAGCTGGAACTGATGCTGGACAAGCTTGCAAAAGACCCAATTTCAAGAAGAGCAGTTGCAATAACATGCGTGCCTGAAATTGACCTTTACATGGCTGCTGACGCGCCCTGCCTGAGGGAAATCCAGCTCAGGGCGCCTGAAAACGAAAAAGGCCAGCTTGTGCTGAACATGCACGCGCACTGGAGAAGCCGCGACCTCTACAAGGCATGGGGGGACAATGTGATAGGAATCACAAACCTGCAGGCAATGCTTGCGGCAAGACTCGCTGAAAAAACAGGCAGGGAAGTAATCGTCGGACCTTACACAGAAACAAACGGCTCACTGCACATTTATGGTCAGGATTATTTGCAGAAAAAAGCAGGGGAATTCTTCACAAAATTCCCGACAGCTGAGTCATTTGTTGCAAAAGCATGGACAAGCGAAAAGGCACTGGAAGCTGAAATACTGCCGCAGCTCGAAGAGCACCTTAACGAAACAACCTGGAACTTCCCGCCCGAAGCCATCGCGCTCATCAAGGGGCTGATTGAGGGCTACAAGAGCAGAAAATTTGTCCCTTAAACCAGCAATATTTATATACGCTGACGGCTCGTTCTTTCACAAAAAGAGGCAAACCATGTACGACGTAATTACTCTTGGTTCTGGAACTATTGACGTATTCGTAAAAACAAAAAAACCGGAAATACTAAGACACAAAGGACATAATGACGTCTGCTACGCAATCGGCGAGAAAATACTTGTTGAGGACCTGCACGTTGACACAGGCGGAGGAGGCACAAACACAGCCGTCGCATTCTCACGGCTTGGCCTGAGGACAGCATGGATCGGCGAAGTCGGTACAGACCTGCACGCAAAAGCAGTCCTTGACGAGATGAAGCGCGAAAAAGTGGACTTCCTCGGCGGAAAGGGAAGGGGAGTGACAGGCTACAGCGTCATCCTCACGGGGCTTGAGCATGACAGGAGCATACTGACATTCAAAGGGGTCAATGACAAGCTCGCGGATTATGAAGTGCCGTGGAAAAAGCTCAGTACAAAATGGTTTTATTTCAGCGCAATGATGAACCAGAGCTTCGAAACCCTCAAGAAAGCGGTGCTGTTCGCAAAGAAAAAAGGAATCAGGTACGCATTCAACCCAAGCATGTACATTGCAAAAATGAGAGTCAAGGCGCTCAAGCCAATAATTGATGACTGCGACCTCCTCATAATGAACAAGGAAGAAGCCCAAGCACTCACGGGAAAGAAAACGGCAGGATGCAGGGAACTGCTTGCCGAACTGCAAAAACACGCAAAGATAGCAGTAATTACAGATGGTCCAAGAACTGTACACGCACATAACGGAATCAAGCTTTACGAGCTTATCCCTCCGCGCATAAAAGTCGTTGAAACAACAGGGGCAGGAGATGCATTCGCAGCAGGCATGCTGGCAGGAATAATCATCAAGAAGGACATAAAAGAAGCAATGCAGTGGGGAATGGCAGAGGCAGCAGCAGTCATCCAGCAAATCGGGGCAAAGCAGAACCTCCTGACAAGAAGGCAAATTGAGAAGGCGCCAAAGGCAAGAGTAATTATTACGAGGCTCTAAAAAAAATGCTCGCCACGCTCAAGCAAGTCCTTGCAAAAGCTCAAAAAGGCAAGTACGCAGTCGGCGCATTCAACACAAACAACCTTGAAATAATGCAGGCAATCGTCAGGGCAGCTGCAAAACTCAAGTCGCCAGTAATTCTTCAGACCAGCGAGGGCGCCATTGCGTATGCAGGAATGAATTACCTCAAATGCCTTGTTTCAGAGGCAGCACGCGAATACAAGATACCAATCGTCCTTCACCTTGACCACGGAAGAGACCCTGAAATCATAAAACAGGCAATAAAAACAGGCTACACAGGCATAATGATTGACGCATCACACATGCCATTTGACGAAAATATTGCAATCACGAAAAAAGTTGTGGGCTGGGCGCACCCAAAAGGAATCTCTGTTGAAGGAGAGCTTGGAACAATCGGTGGTGCAGAAGAAAAAATAGTTGCCCGCAGAATAAAACTTACAGATCCTGAATCAGCAAAAGAGTTTGTTGAAAAGACAGGGGTTGATGCTCTTGCAGTTGCAATTGGAACATCGCACGGAGCTTACAAGTTCGCAGGAGCTGCGCGGCTGGACATTGCAAGACTGAAGGAGATAAGGCAGAAAGTCAAGATCCCCCTTGTCCTGCACGGCGCAAGCGGGGTGCCTGACTGGATTGTGGCAGCAGCAGAGCACTACGGCGCAAGGCTTGGAAAGCCAGAAGGCGTGCCTGACGAACAAATCAGGGAAGCAGTCAGGAACGGAATCTGCAAGATAAACACAGACACAGACCTGCGGCTTGCGTTTGACGCAGGAGTCCGCGAAGTTCTCTCAACATCGCCAGGCGACTTTGACCCAAGGCACGTACTCGGCAGGGCTCGCGACCTGATGCAGGAAGTTGTTGAGCAGAGAATAAAACTGCTTGGAAGCGCAGGAAAGGCACGATGAAAACAGTCTACATAGGAGCAGACCACGCAGGATTCAAGCTCAAGCAAGAACTCAAAAAATTCCTTAACCAGCAGGGCTACAAAATAATTGATGTGGGCGCATTTGAGCTTGACCCTGCTGATGATTACCCTGTTTATGCCTACAAAACTGCAAAAGCGGTTTCAAAAAGCAAGGCAATGGGAATACTCGTGTGTGGAAGCGCAGAAGGAGTATGCATAGCGGCAAACAAGGTCAAAGGAATCCGTGCAGCCGCAGTGTGGACTCTCCGCAATGCCCGCCTGAGCCGCGAGCACAATGACGCAAACATCCTCTGCCTTTCAGGATGGGACTTATCCCTGAACAACGCAAAGAAAATAGTGAAAACCTGGCTGGAAACATCATTCTCGGGACAGGAAAGGCACAAAAGAAGGCTTGAAGAAATAAAGAGGATAGAAAATGGCAAAGCAATTTGAGATTGTCCCCTCATTACTGTGCAAGACAAAAGAAGAGCTCCTTGCAAAGCTCAGGCGCATAGAACCATTCGTGAAAAGAACACAGTTTGACATAATGGACGGCAAATTCGTGCAAAACAAAACAGTCCAGCCAAAAGAACTTAAGGGGCTGAAAACAAAACTCGCAGTTGAATGCCAGCTGATGGTCAAGGAGCCTGCAGATTACCTTTCAGACTGCTGCAGGATGAATGCAAAAATAATAATCTTCCATTACGAATCATACAAGAATGCAAAAAGAATCAGGGAATTCATCAAAAAGATACGCGCGCACCACCTGAAGGCAGGAATTGCAATCAATCCAAGAACACCCGCAGCAAAAATCAAGCCGTTCATTAAACTTGTTGACCTTGTTCTCGTGATGACTGTCAATCCCGGCTTTGGAGGGCAAAAACTAATCCCTGCAACACTCAAAAAAGTCAGCCAGGTAAGGAAATGGGCTCCAAAAATAGACATAGAGGTTGACGGCGGAATAAACAAAAACACAGCACATCTTGCAGTCAAGGCAGGGGCAAACATTCTCGTCGCAGGAAACGCAATACACAAGGCAAAAACCGTGCCCGAGGGGCTGGCAGCATTAAGAAGCAAGATTTAAATAATCTGCAAACACAGTTTCTCGAACAAAAAGAGGGGACAATGCAATTCAGGAAAATAAAGGATATCAAAAAGCTAAACCTTATCGCAAACAAAATCAGGCAGGACATCATCAGAATGATCAGCGCAGCAGGCTCCGGCCACCCTGCCGGCTCGCTCGGAATGGCAGACGTCTTCACAGCATTATACTTCAACATCCTCAAGCACGACCCTAAAAAGCCAGACTGGAAAGAAAGGGACATCCTCGTGCTGAGCAACGGCCACATCTGCCCTGCAAGGTATGCAGCAATGGCAGAAGCAGGATATTTCCCGCCAAAAGAACTCATGACATTGCGAAAGCTCGGCTCAAGGCTTCAGGGACACCCGCACAGGCCGTCACTGCCTGGACTTGAAACAACATCAGGACCTCTCGGGTGCGGAATCTCGCAAGCAGCAGGAATTGCCATAGCGCTGAGAATGGACGGAAAAAACAACCACGTTTACTGCATCACGAGCGACGGAGAGCACGACGAAGGCAACACGTGGGAAGGAATAATGTTTGCGAACAAGATGGAACTGAAAAATCTCACAGTAATAATTGACCGCAACAACATACAAATAGACGGCTTTACTGAGGAAGTAATGCCGCTGGAGCCGCTCAGGGAAAAGTATGAAGCATTCGGATGGCACGTTATTGACGTTGACGGGCATGACATCCAGGCAGTCATTGAGGCTATTGAAGAAAGCAAAAAGAACGGCAGGCTGACCTGCATAATCGCTCACACAACTCCCGGAAAGGGAGTCTCATTCATGGAAAACAATCCCAAATGGCATGGAAAGGCACCAAATGCTGAACAAGCAGAAAAAGCGCTTGCTGAACTGCAGGAATTGCGCAAAAGAATTGAGCAAGGGAAAGGCAAATGACAACTCTGAAGGCAACAAGGGACGGGTTCGGAGAGGGAATGCTTGAGCTTGGCGGAAAAAACAAAAATGTTGTTGCGCTGTGCGGAGACCTTGCAGAAAGCACGCGGCTGGCAGAATTCAAGCAGAAATTCCCAGAGAGATTCATTGAGGTGGGCGTTGCAGAGCAGAACCTTGCATCAATCGCGGCAGGAATGGCATTAATGGGCAAAATACCATACATTGCCTCTTTTGCAGTATTCAGCCCGGGAAGGAACTGGGAGCAGATAAGGACAACCATTTGCTACAATGACGTCCCTGTGAAAATCATCGGCGCGCACGCAGGAATAGCAACCGGCGAGGACGGCGCAACACACCAAGGAACAGAAGACATTGCACTAATGCGCGCAATGCCTAATATGACAGTGATTGTTCCCTGCGACGCAACAGAAGCAAGAAAGGCAACAATTGCCGCTGCAACCCACAAGGGACCTGTTTATATCAGACTTGCGCGCAACAAGACACCCTATATAACGCACGAGCATTCGCGCTTTGAGATTGGAAAGGCAGACATCCTGAAGGAAGGCACGGATGTCACAATAGTCGCCTGCGGACCCCTCGTCAGCCAAGCATTGCAGTCTGCAGAAATTCTTGGAAAGGAGGGAATAAGCGCCCAGGTCATCAACTGCCATACCATAAAGCCAATTGATGCAAAGACTCTTGCTGTTGCGGCAAGAAAAACCAATGCATTCGTGACTGTTGAGGACCACCAAATCAACGGCGGGCTTGGAAGCGCAGTGGCAGAATCGCTTTCTGAAATCTTTCCCGTACCAGTAAGGCGCGTCGGGCTGAATGACGCATTCGGCGAAAGCGGCACAACAGAAGAACTATTTGTGAAATACAAAATGACCGCAGCAGACATCGCAAGAGCCGCAAGGGAAGCAATTGCACTGAAGCAGGTGTGCAGAGGAATGCACCCACCCATCCCAGAGCCAGGCGCTGAGCCAGGCAGGCTTTTGTCAGAACTCGCGCCTGACCAGTACTTCCACCTCTGGGGCGGCGAAACCATCAAGACAGTGCCTGAGCTTGAGGCAGCGCTCAAAAAAATGGATGACGCAACATTCCGCCATCACGTTAACAGCCGCAAAAATGACTTCAGCAACTGGATCCAAGATTGCTTTGGCGACAAAATTCTTGCGGAAGCGCTGAGAAGAAATCCTGACAAGAAAACAATGGCGGTTCTCTTGGCGCAAAGGCTGAGAAAACCCAAAAAATGAAATGTTTATTTCAGCGTTCCTTCCCTTGACTCCCCCCAACACTTTTTGTTCCAAAACTTCTTAGACAGTCACGCCAAGCACTACGCCTATCGCGTACCCCACAATGGCCGCAGCCATTCCTATGGCCGCAAGCTCAATGCCTGACTTCCACCACGTTCCAATCGTGATTTTTGCCTTGACCGAGCCTATTATGAAAAGCGAAAAAGTGCATATTGCCAGCGAGAGCCAGATTGCAACCAGCACCGGCAGGAAAAAGAAGGGCAGGAGCGGTATGAGCGAGCCCGCAATGCTTGACACGCCCACAATAACCGCCGCGCGCATCGGGTCGCGGTATTCTCCAGGAAAAACACTTAATTCCTCTGCCATCATCGTGTCAAGCCATACTTTTTTTGATGAAGTGATTTTTTTCACGACATTCTCAAGCAGTTTCCCCCTAAACCCCTTATGCCAATATATATCCATGATTTCCTTGCGCTCCCTTCCCGGGACATTCCTGATTTCCTCAAGCTCCTGTTTCTTAAGGCTAAGATAATATTCCTTTGCCGCCTTTGTGCTCGTGTAAGCCACAGCACCCATTGAGATGCTTTCTGCACAAGTGGCTGCAAGGCCCGCAATTATGACCATGCGCGTCTCAAACGTGGCAGCAGCAACACCAAGGACTATGCCAAGGACGTTCACCAGCCCATCCTGCCCGCCAAGGATTATTTCGCGAAGCTTTGAGGCAAAGCCGTTGTGCTGCTCTTCTATTTCCAGCACGTGTTCGTGACCCGCCATCTTTTTTCTCATTCAGACATAACTGCCAACATTATATAAATATTGCCTTCTGCAAAACCGCAGGGTTTTTATACCCATTTTTACACCTCCTGCAAAAAAGAGGAATAATATGAAAAGGTTTGCAGTGCTGTTGCTGGCGTTGTTTGTAGTTCCCTGTGCTCTTGCCGATGTCGTGAAGGAGTCGCATACTGTTGCAATGCAGAGCACGCTCATAACCCAAGGATACCAGTATGCAGTAGTCACTGGTGTGAACCGCCTTGACAGGCAGATAGAGGTTAACCAATGGAACATGAAGGCAGTCCTCGGCCCCTCATACGCGTTCTGCGAATTACAGCCAATAATATTGCCACCGGGGGCTTTCGCACTGGATGTGGCAGCCCAGTGCCAGACAAGGTCAGGATTCACCACAATGTACACGAAAGGCACAATGGTTGCCATTGAAACATACGTCCCTGACAATGTTCCTGCAAACTCGTTCAGCATTGATTCCATAACCATCGTGACAAAGCCCAGACTACTAACAGTTGCATTCCCTATGACAGCAGTAACAGGCACTTATGTCAGCGAAGCGCAGGCAGGCAATGCAGGCTCATTCATGTTCTTTGCAGGAATCGGCGCAATAATTGTGCTGGCAATAACAATAATTCTTGCAGCCCTTCGGCAACGGGAATAAAACACCCCTGCATTAAACAACTAATAAAACAAGCTCCTTACAATTTCAGATACAAAATAATAATAGAAAATTTTCTTCAACGTCTTTATTGCGCATCAGCGCCTTTAAGGAGTTCTCATTTGCGTAATCAGCCCACATAAACCTTAATGAAGAAATTACTGCCTTTCGTACGAGTAGCCAGCCATCTGTTTCTCGCCAAGAATTGGCGAAGGCACATAATAGTCCTTCTTCACAAAATTGCCAATAAGCACAACATCATCAGAAGGCCTTGGGTCCTCATCATCTCGTGGCTCCCTCGTGACAACAACAAAGTCAAACGGGTCAAAATACTTCTGCATATTGAACTGCATGCTGGCAACACCGCCGCCAATCGTGTCAAACACGCCAAGGTTCAGGTAATATCCTGATTCCGCATCAAGAAGCCACGCCTGATAATACGAATTGTCATAGTCAGACGGGCGCAAGTCCTTCACTTTCAGCAGGATGTTACCATGTGGAATATAAGGGCTGCGCTGGCTCTGGACCCTTGCAGTGCCGCGCGGATAATACTGCGGCTGCCCTGTTGCGAAAACAGGCGGTTCAGGCGGCTCAAGATAAACCCACGTGTCCTGCTTGAATGTCTGGACGCGCGGGTCATAAAAGTACTCGTTAAACCTCTGCACGCCTCCCTCGCGGAACTTGATGTCCTCTGGCTTGATGTAAACATAGCCAATCACCAGCGGAGCCAGCAGGAGGAATGCAAGACCAAGGGCGGCAAGCTTTTTCACGCCAGCCTCACCCCCTCCTTAAGCAGTCCTGACAGGATTACCTGCCCTGGCATCGGGTTTTCATCAGGAAAAGGCTCAATAGTGACAATCATTGAGTCAAAAGGCCAGACCGGCACAACAGACTCGTAATCAAGCGAAACAACCCTGCCAATTTGGGCAGGCTGGAAAAGACCCAGGCTCATAGAATACCCTGTGTCCTCATCAACAAGCCACAATTCATAAAGGTATTCAGGAGCCAATGGTGGCAAGTCCTTTGTCCTGAAAAAGACAGTTGCAACAGGGAACCCGACGCCATTATCCTTTATGTTAACGACACGGGCATAGCCCTTTGGAGTGCCATTGATTTGCGGCCTTGAAACAAGCCCCAGCTCAACTGGCTCAAGCTCAACATACTTGTTGACAATGGGGTATCCGCGCACGCTCGCATAATAATTGCTTATCGCAGACGGGTCACTTCCGCGAGGTATGAAGTCATTGTAAGGCAGGTTTGAGGCGCCCTCTTCCTCCCCCTTCATCCCAAAACTGCCCCTGCTCGCACCCTTTGCGCCATAGCCGCCATAAGGCTTGACATAATCCATCCAGTACCTGTTTGACGAAAACACAATATCCCTTGGCACAATAGTTGACTGGTACCAAGAATACCGCGTCTCTGAAGTGTAGCCTGTCTGGGTCGCAATAACAACTGCACTCATTACAACAAGGATAACAATGCCCAAAACAAGCTTCTGCATTTTAAGTAATCACCTTTTTGTCACAAAACAGGGCGATACGGGTTTATAAACTTTGTGCTTGCGCCGAGATCAGCTCGAGATTAAGCAGTCCTTTGCATGATGCCAGGCAGGCTTAAATCCTTGCCCAAGGCAACGGTTTCTCAAGGTTTGCTTCGCCCGGAAAAAAATTCTGGCCAGTGCACCTTCCTGCAATGCATGCGCACCTTCCGCCGCAGTCCAAAGTCCCCGGCCTGCAGTCCATTGTACACATAATCCTGCTACAGTCAGGCGCCTTCTCCTTGATTACGCAGTCAGCTGCATGGCAGCACTGCGCAGGAACGCAGTCAGAATCCTCATCGCACTCAGGGGGCAAAAGCTCGGGAATCACCACCACAACAGCAGGCGATGACGCAACACCGCCTATAGTGAGAATAACGTTGTAAGTCCCCGGCCTCTCAAACCTGTGCATTGTTGCGTACCGCGTGGGCACGCTTGCCCCAGGAAACCAAGGCGCACAGCTCGGCGATGAAACCTCCTCGGTTCCATCCCCAAAATTCCAGTGCATTGGAGCGCAGTAAAACCTCTTGTCATTAGGCTCTGCATTCCGCAAAATTGCAGTCAAGTTAACCAACAAAGGTATCTCGCCAATCCTCGGGCTTGCAACAACCTCAACAAAAGGACCCACTGCAATTGGCGTTTCCAGTTTCACAATCGAACACTTATTATCAATACACTTAACACCCCTGTCGCCTGCAATGCCTGTGCAGAAGTCAGGGCAGTCCCTTTGCTTGTCAACAAAAACATCATAATACTGCCTGTTGCCCACAAAGCACTGCTCTGTCATCGGGTCAAAGCCATCGCAAATGCAATCGCCATCAACCTCGCAATAATCGCTTGCCCACCCGGGGCACGGCGCAAACTCGCAGTCCGGCCCTGTCCTTCCCACAACACTGCCGTCAGGACAAATCTTGACATCATCAGTGCATACAGCCGGCTTCGGAAGCACTTTTTCAGACGGAACAACAGCACAGGAACCCAGAAAGACAACCAAAAAAAGAAAAACAATAAACTTACTCAATCTCAAACACCACCTGCACGCTTGCGCTCACGTCAAGCTCCTGCGGCGCAATTGGAGGCGGAACTGCCTTGTCCATCCATTCTGCCATTGCAACAGCGCCGCGCATGACAGGGTATGCGTAATACTCGTTTATTGATACGCTCACAACCTTGCCAAGGCGCTTGTCAATCCCTTCTGCCAGCGCCTCTGCCTTGCTCTTTGCGTCCTGCACAGCGCGCTTCAATGCCTCATTTTTGGCGTCCTTTTCCGCAGTCTTGCTCAGTTCAAAGCTGATGCTGTTCACGCCAGTGGCTCCTGCATCAACACCAACCTGTATGTACGTACCAACCTTTTTGATTTCATCAGTCGTTATCTTGAGCGAATGGGAAACCTTGTAGCCAGCCTCAATTTGGCGCTGCCTTTCATAATCCCAGTAAGTATTGGGATAAACATTGTAATACACTGTTTCCATGTTGCGCGAATCAAGCCCTGCGCGCAATAAAGCGTTCTGCACTGCACCCATTATAATGCTGTTTTTGTCCTGCGCTTCCTTTACTGTAGAAGCGTTTGTCTCAACCTGCAAATAAACAGTCGCCTGGTCAGGAGCCACCTTGAACTGACTGGTCCCTGTCACACTAATTACGTTTTCCCTCTCAGCAGATGGCTGCTGGACAGTAATCGTGCAAGCAGCCAGGACAGTTGCCAAAAAAATAATTCCAACAATCATTGAAATCTTGTTCATTTTTGCATCACCACATTCCCAATAGGAGAACCTTGCTTATATATTCTTTTTGTTGGTAAGGCTTTTGCCTAACCAGCCATGCCGTTTCAGCACCACAACCAGTGCGACCAGCAATACCAGTGTGGCAATGCCGAACGTGGTGAGCCACACAGGCGAAGCAGCAGGGGGTGCTTCTGTGGCCATTGGCGCTGCCTCTGCCAATAATTGTTCTGCAGCACTTCTTGCCACAAGCTTTGGTGCTACTGCTCCATAAGCAGCACCAGCGCCAAAGAACCTTATTGCGCTAATCACTGTTGCCGCAGCACTGAAAAGGAACAACCCAAGCAAAAACCAAATTGTCGTTGTGTTGGGGTGCAAAAGCATCCTTGACTTTTGTGTCAGGGAATAATATTTCCACTTTCTTGTTGTTTCCTCCTTTTCAACAAGCCCTGCATCAACCAATGCCCTCAAGTGCTCTCCGACTGTAGGCAGACTCATATGAAGCTCGTAAGCAATATCTGAAGGAGTCATCTGCATTTTATCCAAGAGCTTCAAAATCCTTACCCTTGTTTCGCCGGCCAAAGCCTTAAGGGTGGGCTGGTCAAGCCCGATGCGTTCCATAACCGCAGAAAAAACTCAAGAAGTTTATAATGATTACTGGAACAGATTGTTCTTCTCGCGCTCCCTGCGCCTCTCCTTGTAATAATGCGAGTTAAAGTATTCGCACATTGACCTGAGTTTTGCGCGCAACGGCTCAGGCACATTGACAAACTCTATTCCTGCATAAATCAGTCCGTCTTTCCTGCTCTCAAAGCACCTGCGCACAATTCCGCCAAGGGAAATCTCCTCATCATAGCGAGGGATTACAATGGTCATCCTGATGTTTTTGCCCCACTTGACGCGCTCAGGAATCTGCATCAACAGCCCGCCTTCAGAAAGGTCAACAACAGGATACTCCCTCTTTTGCCCAAACAAAGGCAGCCCCATCCTGTAAGAAACATACGCGTTTTCAGGAATGCACCGCTCAAACCGCCTCTTCTCACCACGCACACGGGTATCAATAGTCATATGCGCAGAAAAAATAAAGGAATTATAAAAAGTTTCGTTTCAGAACAACTCATTGCACAATTCAATGAACATTGCAGAACTCCACGCCTGTGAGATGCATCCGTGGCTTGACAATGCCCTTGCCGAGCTCAGTTCTGCGTGATGCCCGACTGCGCCGAGCTCAAGGATTTCGTGAGAGCTTGCCTCAATAATCTGCTCAATGTATTTCTTGTACTTTGCCGCGTTTGAGCGGTAAAGCACGAGCGCTGCAAGATTGTTGAGCCAGAACCAGCTGTCCCCCCTGTGATAGCTTACGTTGTCCTGACCAGTGTAATGGTCAGTAAATAATTCGTGGGAAGTATCAATGCTTGAAAGCCCGCCCCAAGGAAGCCAAAGCCGTGGCAAAACAGTATCAAAGCACTTCTCCCACTCAGCCCTTGACAATAATTCAGGATACGCATAAGCCGCAATGAAAACATTCGGCCTTATTGTTGGGTCATTAAGCCCGTCATAAAGCAAGCGTCCATCCCAGAAAGTTTCGCGCACGCGCTGGACAAGGTCTTTCTCAAATTCCTTTTCGCCAAGCACGCGCGCAAGCACAAGCACCAAAGCCTGAATCTCAATCCTTGCACCCTCGCGCGTGTCCTTGTCATCAACAGAAGTGTCCATCCACGTCTCAAGGGGACCATTGTGAACAAGCCCGTTCTGCATTCTCGCCTTCAGCACATTGAAAACGCTGCGCAACTTTTTTTCTGCCATTGCCTGCTCCTTTTTTGAGAACAAGCCAGCGTTCTGCTGGTAACGCAGTGCAAGCCAGCCAGGACCATCAATCGTGTCAAGACCATAACCGGAGAATGCGCTCGGCAGGCGCCTGCCTGTCAGGGAGCCAATATGCCTCTTCAGGATGTTTTTGGCAAGCTTGTCCCTCCCAATAATCCTTAATGCATTGCAGCTCACGGCCTCATCACGAATCCAAAACTGGTAAAACCAGGGAATGCCGGCATAAAGCCCCTCATCATTGACAGCAAGCGCATCAAGGGCTGTGCAGGCGCACTGGTACGCCAAAGAAATCCTTTTCGGCATTGGCACTTTGGGCTGAAAAATTTCCTTCATCTGCTTGTGGATTAAGAGCATGCGCGAGTTCAGCACGCGTTTTGCCTCTGCAACAGCCTCTTTTTTTGTGCGCCCGGCGGCAATCACAAAGCGCTGTGCGTTTATTGTGCCTGCATTGTACACCCAGCGCGAATACGGCGGGCTTTTCCTGTGCTCGTCAAAAGGGTAATGATGCTCAACCCATTTTGCCAAAGGAACAAAGCTGATGTCGTTTCCTGCAACAGCAACAAACAAGCAATACTCCGCATTCCACCTGCTGTTGTCATCCCTGTCATCATTGCGCTTCTTGTAAGAAATCACAACGCAATTCTTTTCCTGACGGACCTCGTAATTGCGCCCCCACTCCCTGTTGTCATCAATCATTTTGCAGTCAAGCAGCAGGTCTGCGCTGGCAGGCGAGGAAAACTCGACAAGCAGGGCATTCCTGCCATAAGGCATTGTCAGGCGCTGGCTTATTGTGGCATAGTCGCGCTGGACACCCCAGAGCATGCTTGTCAGGCCTTGCAATGGCTCGCCAACTGAAATGTCCGCAATTGTCTTGAAAACATAATCGCCTACCCTGAAAAAGACGCCCTGATACCTTGACTCAGGATGCGCCGCGAACCATACAAAGCCCCCGCACCTGTTTGCCAGCAACGCGCTTGCAGACTCCTCCATCTTCACTGCTCTCCGCGGTAGAATTTTGCAGCAAGCTCAGGCAAAACAGAATTTATGATGGCACCTGAGCCGCGCTCAAAACCGCCGTAAACAGCAATCTGCGGCATTACGCCTATGTGTAAGTGCAAGTCCTCGCCCTCGGGTGAATATGTCACGTAAAAGTTATAGTCAACATCCAGCGATGAAAGCCGCGAAAGCACGCGCTTAAGCATATCTGCAAGCCCATTCAGGTCAGCATCTGCAAGTGTGCGAATGTGCTTTTTTGGAAAAATCCAGACCTCATAATTGTACATTGATGCGTACGGGCAGAACGCAACCCATTCGCTGTTCTCAAAGCACTTTCGCTCGCTGTTTTTCTCTGCAGCAACAATGTCGCAGTAAGGGCAGTTGACAAACTTCCTGACCGCGCTGACTTTCTCGCGCACAGCAGGAGGCACGAATGCTGTTGCAAAAACCTGGGTGTGAGTGTGAATTACGGATGTTCCGCCATGATAACCATGGTTCTTGATGATGCTGACATACTTAATTTTCGGCTTTTTCAGCAGTTCGGCAATCCTCTCCCGGTACACGCCAAGCAAGTCTGCAATTTCTTCAACACAAAGGTCAGAGAATTGCCTATCATGATCCGGCGTTTCCACGATTATTTCGTGATAGCCGTAATTACCGGCAAAAGTGAAAAACCGGTTGTCTGTGCGCGGTTCTGGCCGCCCTTCTGGCACAAGCGCGGGAAACTTGTTGTCAAACCAGCGAATCTGCCACTTGTTCTTTGTTCCTGTGCGGCCTATTTCAGGAGGGGTCAGGTTTTCATTGCCCGGGCAGAAATAACACTTGCCATTTGCAACTTTTTCTGTCTCATGCCTGAGCTCCCTTGGCCTTGCTCCCCTGCCTGCTGAATAAACAACCCATTTGTCAAGAATGTAATCCTTGCGAAGCTCCCCCAAAATCATTCACCTTTTTTCGTACAGGTCAGGTGATAACCTGCTATATAAGCATTTCCCTGCATTCTGAACAGAAAGATATATATAGTTCCAGTATACACAAAGGTATATTGAAATCGGCGAAAAAAGGTGATAACACATGGTCGAAGAAAAAGGACTGGCACTAGTCATTCTTGGCATAGTTGCGGTTATTGCTGTTGTGGGGCTTGTGCTGTTGTTCAGCAGGGCAAGCACGACAGGCGCGTACGTGGAGGCAGGCACATTCGCACAGTTTGAGCCGAAAGAGGCGTGCGAGCGCATCGGCTGCACCCTGAAGAGTGTTGAAGGCGGAATAACCCACGCATCACAAGGACCGCTGATGGCGGTCTGCGACTGCGCAGGACGCGAAGTGGTTACACCGATAGTCAGGCCGTTTGACTGGCGCGAAGAATACTACCCAGAAGGATAAACAGGAATGCATAGAAACAGCATAGGCTTGGTAGTACTGGCAATCGTGGGAATAATGGGCCTTGTTGCGCTCGTGCTTTTGTCAAAGCACGCGCAGTTGGCCCTTAAGTGAAAAAGAGGTGAACAATAATGGCAGAAGACAAGGGAACTGCGCTGGCAATCCTTAGCATAATTATTGTAATTGCCGTTATCGGAATAATCCTGCTGTTCAAGGGAGGCACTGGAGCAGCATCATACAGCTACGTGAAGCCATTCACCATGATAGCACCCAGTGCGGAAAAGGCATGCAGCATTCTTGACTGCCAGAACGGAGTCGGCGCGGTTCTTATCGGCGAGGAAACCCGCCTTGACGGCGAATACTGGGTATGCGGTTGCCCTGCACAATTCCAGGACAAAAAAATATCAGACTGGTCATACACGTGGAAGGGCGACCCTGCCAGTAACGGGCTTGACTTTGGCAATTACGAATTCGTCTGGCGAGTGCGCAAAATAAGGGAATACTGATGGAAACCGAACAAAACAATTCAGTCGGGCTGAAGCTGGTCAGCCTTGGTTTTGTGGCAGTCATTGCAATTGCAGGGCTTGTGGTATTGTTCACTCAGACATCAGTAACAGGGAATCTTGCCGGAATGCAAAAGCTCGGCACTGCAGGAGTCATTGAGCGCACCCCGTACGAGGCGTGCAGGGCTGTCAGGATACAGGGCCAACAGTTTGTATGGAGCGGCTTTGTGGACCCCTGGAACCAATTGGCAGAATGCGTTGACCCGCTTGACCCCACAAACCCGAACAGGGTCTTTTATGCAGAGCTGAAGCTCGCGTACGGGTAGAAAGATGGAAGAAAAAACAATAGCAATAACGGTTCTTGCAATAGTTGCTATGATTGCGGCATGCGGGTACGTGCTGCTTTACAACAGCTCAACAACGCTCGCAGTATACGAGCAGCCATCAAACAACAAACCCGTATTCCTTCTGACAAGCGCGTACATAAAGGACTTTGACCTGTGCAAGCAGTTCTTGTGCGGGTATTACCAGCAAGGATATTACGGCGAAAGCGAGCCCGCAACAATTGTTGGCGTTGAAGTCATTACAGGCAACCTCGTGTGCGGCTGCCCTGACGGAAGGACATTCCAAATAAGGCCTGACAGGATTGAGGTGGAAACGTACTGATGAGCGAGCGGCTTGGTTTTGCACTGGTATTGCTTGTAGCAACCGCCTCTGTCGCAAGCATGCTGTTTCTCACAGGCGCGAACCCCACAGGACAGGTCGCGCGCGGGCAGATATACTCGTATGGACGCACTGTTGATTTTGGCACTGATGCGTGCAGGCACGTGATGTGCCCTGCGCACGCCCCTGCAGCGCCGTTGGTTGACCAGTACGGCAAGATAATTTACCAGGACAATGGAAGACCGGTATGCCTGTGCCCTTGATATACGCAGATGATGAACCTTAAGATTGACTCTGAGTTTGCCCTTACCCTGCTTGGCATTTTTGCAGTCATACTGATCGTGACCATAATATTTTTTATCAGCCGCCAGCTCGGCATACAGACATACAGCGTGCTTGATGCCGGGACACCGTGCCATAAGGTTTATTGCGGCAATGAAAGGCTTCCGGCGCAGGAAATAGGCAGGGACTGGGAGCGCGGCATTGCATACTGCCAGTGCAGGGACGGCTCAATAAGGCAAGAAAAGCTGTTTGCGTAAAGATTTATAATAAACGCAATTTTTTGGCAGGCAATGCATGATTCCCTTCCAGCACAGATAAAGGAAGTTCTTGCAAAACTGAACATTACAGAGTTCCGTCCTGCGCAGAAAAAAGCCCTTGCTGCAGGACTGCTCGAAGGCAAAAACCTGCTTGTCTGCACGCCGACAGCATCAGGAAAGACTCTAATAGCAGAAATGGCTGCAGGGAAATCAATCCTTGAAGGCAAGGGAAAGGCAGTCTACATCGTGCCGCTTGTTGCGCTCGCCAATGAAAAGGCAAAGGAATTCAGGAAGCGGTACGGGCACTTGTTTAAGGTGGCACTTTCTGTCGGCGACTTTGACAGCTCTGACCCCCACCTGATTGACTATGACGTGATTATCTGCACTGCTGAAAAGCTTGACTCGCTGATAAGGCATCACGCGCCCTGGCTCAGGTTTGTCAGCGTTGTCATAATTGATGAGGTGCATTTGCTGAATGATGTTTCAAGGGGACCAACTATTGAAATCCTGATTACCCTCCTGAAAAAGATTTTGCCAAACGCGCAAATAATTGCATTGTCAGCAACTATTGGCAATCCTGAAGAGATTGCAAAATGGCTTGGCGCAAATCTCGTCAGGGATGACTGGCGCCCTGTGCCACTGCACAAGGGCGTTTATTTTGACAACACAATAGAATTTGAGTAAAAATTTTATACTCCTGTTTCTCCCACAAAAAAGCAAACAAGGAGGTGCGATCATGTTCAGACCACTAGAAAACGGGTATGAATTCGCTGCTTTACCATTGCGCATTGGCTTGGCTGCCTTGTTCCTGACAGCAGGCATGCTTAACATAATGAATTTTGCCGGTGCAACAGATAATATGGCAAATCTTGGCCTGCCTGCGCCAACGGTATTTGCAATGATAGTGCTTGTTTCCCAACTCATTGGCGGCTTGCTGATACTGCTCGGCCTGCTGACAAGGGTTGCTGCAATCTGGATGACCGTCGTGCTACTTTTCCTTGTAATAATGGCTCACGGCGTCAACTACGGACCTGACAGCCTTATCGAAATAATGAAGTACGCTGCATGGATAGGTGGAACACTCTGCCTGATGCTCTCAGGACCGGGAAGATGGAGCCTGGACGAGCTGTATTTGTGGGAGTGAAATAAAAAAACTAAGAAAAAAAAATAAAAAATTGTTCAGCCCAGCAGCGACCTGACGACTTCTGCATCTGCGCAGTAGCCGACGCCATTGTAGCTTATGCTTGCTGCGTCATACGGGCTGAAGTCAGGACCATACTTCTCGCGCCCGGCCTGCCTAAGCGCCTGAACGCCATACGGGCTCAAAAGCACCTCGCCCTTGTTGCAGCCGACAATTGTGTTGTCGCTGATGCCAGGCCTCATTGCCTGCGCAGTGACACTTGCGTCCACAAACATCAGGAACAATCCCACAATGCCAATAGCCGCTACGAGACTGACTGCAAGAAGGTGTTTGCCTGTGTTGTTTTCCGGCTGTTCCATTTTAGCTTAGTGCGCTGAGCACCCATGCCTCTCCCAGTGTGCTGCCAACAAATATCATGCCCAGTATTGCCATTGCAATAACAAGCAGCACATAGTACACAAGCCAGACCAGGATTGCCTTGCCCCACCCAACATTGTAGTTGGACCTGACAAGCCAGACAGCCAGGACAATCACGACAATCATTGTTATCCACGCACTTATTGCCGGAATCAGCCCAAGCACGTAGCCAACAATGCTGACTATCAGTGAAATAATCAGAGGGGTCTTGAAGGACTTGTCCTTCAGCTTGAAAATCTTTGCAGCACTAAGCCAAAGGAAAAGCGCGCCAACAAGAAGGCTGACAATAGCCATTACAAGCCCAATCAGTTCAAATGCCATTTTTAATTCACCTCAACGGTTTTAAAACTTAAACTTCTCGCCATACTTGCCAATAAGAGGAAGCGGCTTCTCAACACCTGTCAGCGCCCGGACCATTCCGAAAATCCACAGTATTGTTATAAGTAGGTATCCTAGCGGCAGGATAATGAACCAGCCGATAATCGGAATAAACACCCCTGCAATATATACTATTACTGCTGCAATGCACAATACCAGGCTCTGCTTTGCGTGGTACATTGCGAACTTGTCTTCCTTCTTCGCAAGAAGAACTATCACAAACCCTATTATCCCCAGCAGGTATGCCAGGAATGCAAAAATTTTACTTTCTCCCAAATCAGCTTTTGCCAAAACAATCACCCCGTGTTAATGCTGAAAACAGAATTTGAGTATAAAAGCGTTTCCCTTAAAGCGGCGCTGTAGAAAATCATAAAAACCCCGGCAGCCGTTAGGCTGCACAGGGTTTGGGAATCGAGAGGCGATTCCCATGAATAAAAGAGAGAGG
>JBBILB010000003.1:0-84016 GCA_037445145.1 Candidatus Woesearchaeota archaeon
CCGCCTAAAACAACGCTTTGGCGGCAGTCTCCGCTGCCGTACTGCGCGCACGCAGCGCGCAGAAGTTTATGCACGAATCATCCTTCAGAATCTTTCTTTGTTATTCAGGGACTTTTTCTACAGCGCCCCTTAAAGCCCTATGCTTGCTATCAATTTGTCCTTGTCAAACTGCTGCAGGTCCGCATATCCCTGCCCAATGCCAAGGTAGAATATCGGCTTTTTTGTGATGTAGCTTACTGAGATTGCTGCTCCGCCCTTTTCATCAACATCAGCCTTTGCAAGGATTATGCCGTCAATGCCCACTGCGCTGTCAAACTGCCTTGCCTGCTCGATGCAGTCATTGCCTGTTATGCTCTCGCCGACAAACAATTTCAGGTCTGGCTTTGCAACGCGCATAATCTTTTTCATCTCATCCATCAGGTTCGTGTTTGAGTGCAGCCGTCCTGCAGTGTCAATCAGCACAACATCCTTGCCTGTAGCCTCTGCATGCTTTATTGCGTCAAAGGCAACAGCAGCAGGGTCAGAGCCATAATCATGCCTTATTAATTTCACCCCAAGCCTGTCAGCGTGCAATTGCAATTGGTCAATCGCTGCAGCCCTGAACGTGTCAGCTGCCGCAAGCACCACCGAACAGCCGTTCTGCTTAAGCAAATAAGCAATTTTTGCTATGGATGTTGTCTTTCCAGAGCCGTTCACTCCAACAAAGCATATTACGTACGGCTTTTTCTTCTTCACCAATTTCAGCAGGTCAGGAGGCTCAGCAGGGAAAAGGTCTGTGATACTCTTCCTCAATGAGCTGGCAATTGTTTCCTCAACCTTTGTCCTTGGTATTGGCTTTTCAACAAGCCCTGCCTTGAGGTCTGTCTTTATTTTCTCAATCACCTCAACAGCAGCATTGTTCTCAAGCAGTGCAAGCTCCAAATCCCAGAACATCTCGTCAAACTGCTTCTCAGATATTTTCTTTGTGGTTATTGCCTCGCCTATCTTTGCAAAAAAGCCTTTCTTTTCCCCAACAGGCTCTGCCTTTGGAACTTCAGCCTCGGGCGCCTCAACATTTGCTGCTTCAATCTTTGGCTTTTCAGGCTCTGCTTTCGGAGCCTCAGGACCGCCAACAGCATCTTTTATTTTTGCAAAAAAGCTTTTTTTCTCCTCGACTTTTGGAATTTCTGCCTTTGGCTTTGCGGGCTCAACTTTGGGGGCAGGCGCTTCTATCTTCTTCTCAGCAACTTTGGGCTTTGGGGCTTTCTTTTCTTCCCTGACAGCAGGCGCCTTCTCAACCTTGATAGGCTTTTCCGCCTTTTTCTCTGTCTTTGGGGTAGGCTTTTTCGCAGGCTTAGCTTCAACAACTTCTTCACTTGCTTCTGCCTCAACTTTTTTCGTGAACTTTGAAACCAGTTTCTTCAGGTTATCCTTTAAGAATCCGAACATTTCAAGCACCTACAATGTCCTGAAGCTCATGCTGCAACTCTGCAGCGCGCTCTGCCATCTTCTCAAACTGGGCTGCAAGCTCTGCCTGGTACTTCCTCAGGTCAGCAGCCTGCTCTGCAAGCATTGCCTTTGTTGAGGGAATGTCCTTTGCCACAACCGTGTTGCCGCCGACATTGACGCCGAGCTTTTTATTGTCATCAAGCCTCGCCTTGACGAATATTCCAGAACTTATAGGAACCCACATTTCAGAGCCAACCCTGCTTGCAGAAAGCGCGTCAAGGCTCTGGCTGACCTCTTCAATCTCCACAGCCTGCCGCTCGATGGCCTCAACCTGCTTCTGGACCTGCTTCATCTGCTGGTCAACAAGCCGAAGTTCAAGGTATTTCTGCTGCAATTTCTTGTGCTGCTCATCATTCTTGTCGTGCTTGTGTTCCTTTTCTGCCATTTTCAGTCCAGCTTTTTCAGCAAACCTTCCAAGAAGTGAACGTAATCATGCTCTCCCTTTAAGAAACTGACGGGCAAATCGACAAGCAGCATCTTCTTGTCGCGCCTGAAATGCTCCAATTCCTTCTGAACAACAAACTTCAAAAACTTCTTTTCATCACTTGTAAGCGTCATTTGCCTGCCTCCGGCTGGGATATTTCAATCTCGCCAAAATGCTCCTTCTGCCCAAGCTCAACCTTGCGCTCATTGGCAAGATGCAATAACGGAATGAATGTGTAAACCTTGTCCTCTCTTGATTTTGTCGGAACAAGCGAGGAGAACGCGAGCTTTTTCTTTCCTGCCGCAAAAAGGCTCAATAATTTTGCGTACAATGACCTCATTGCAGCGGTAATGTCCAGCTTTTTCTCAGGAACTACAACATTTACGTCGTGAAGGCTGTTGAAAAGCCTGCGCTTCTTGACTTCCAATGCCTTCTCCAAAGCCCTGACAAGATCATAAACAGAAACCTTGCGCTTTCTTGGCTGCGGCAATCTCGGAATAAGCTCAAGAGACTGATCCTGCATTCCTGCCACCTCACCCCTTGCAAGTTCCTGCTCAAGCTCGTCATAGAACTGATCTTCTGAAATCTCGCCTGCCGCCAAAAGCCTGTCAAACTCATCCATATCCTCACCAACAAGCCTCTTGCTCTTGATTCTCAGCAGGATAGCAGCAGCCAAAAGGACCTTTCCGGAAACCTTCAGGTTTGTTTCCTTCATCTGCCTTATCCTTTCAATATACCTCTGCGTCAGAACACTTATGTTTATGTCCCAGGGGTCCATCTGCTCGCTATTAACAAGATCAAGAAGAATAGACTTCCAACTAAAGTCGTCATTCTCAACAATCAGCTGGTAAAGCTTCTCCTGCATACACATCCTGACAAGGATTAGTTATATAAAGGTATTGTGAAGAGTATATAATATACGAGCCCGTAGTTTAGCGGCTATAACGCCTCGTTTACACCGAGGAGGTCGCCAGTTCGAATCTGGCCGGGCTCATCACAGCACGGACAGGCTGGACGACCGCAGTCGGCCACTGTCTGGCCGGGCTAATTATTTTCATTAATAATAGGCTCCAATAAATTGGGCGCCTACGGTGCAGAAACCAACCATAAACGAGTTTTATAAGAAAACTTAAAAAGCAACTCTTAATCCAACAAGTAAATAATGCAGTGTTGCGCCCATGGTTTAGTGGTAGAATACGACCTTGCCAAGGTTGAGACGCGGGTTCGATTCCCGCTGGGCGCATTCGAGTGACAACGAGAAAGCGGCTGTGCGGGCTTGAAAATCCCAGACAAGCATGCGAGTCGGGATTTTCATTGTCCGACAGGCGCACACCGGAACATAAAATTTGGCCCTGTAGCTCAGTCCGGCAGAGCAACGGTCTTATATGACCACTGACGGAACAAGTCTAAGAGCACCGTCGGTCGCCGGTTCAAATCCGGCCGGGGCCACTTTTTATTTTTTGCGCGATAACTTTTTAAAAGCACCAACTTCCTTTAGTGTTATTGCCCCTGTCGTCTAGTCCGGCCAAGGATAAGGGCCTTTCGAGCCAGAACGCAAGGAAAGCCTTTGACACGGGTTCAAATCCCGTCGGGGGCATATGGTCATCCGAGAAGAAGTTCTTAATTATTACGCAGGAGAAAAAGTTAAAATAAGCAAAGCAGTGGAACGATACAACCAACTAAGGGAATTGTTGCAGGAGAAAAGGGACAAGGAGCTTCTTGAAATGCTCGATGATGTCGTCAGGGCATGCAGAAGGTATGTCGAGGCCGTCATCAGGATGGAATACAAGGCAATGATGATAAAGAAAAAATACGGCACAGAGGACCCTTGTGCGTGGAAGCTAGCCACTCAATATTTCCCCTTGTTTCTCCAATCACCGACATAGCATATGGTAACCGGGGTTGTTTTTAAAGGTTCACTCTGTGCTTAACCCGAGTGTCAGGTAGAATGCCCACTCGGCAATTGCCCCTTGGGAAGTCTTGGAACTGGGATCGGACAAATAAACAGGGTCGAGCGTGAAGAGCCCGCCTATTGGAGTCCTGCCTTCTGGCTGCCAGCCGTATTTTTTTGCAGCATTGCGGTTGAATGCCTCCAAGTACGAAATGAGCGCATCATGTACCACGCGCCTGTCCCTGTCAGCAGGTTCTATTTCTACTGGAAGAAAGCCTTGAATTGTTCTCAAAGCTTGCGGAAACGGCAAGCTATTATATTTGCAGGCCAGAGGAACGTACAGACTGGCGCAATAAGTTCGGCGACTTTGTTAGCAGGTATAATCGTGCGGCAAAGACTGCTGGAATGCCCGTAGTTCCACCTGACGAGCACAGCATGTTTGCGCAGGAAATCTGCAACTATTTCTGGAAAAAACGTGCCCAATAATCTTAGAAGAACTTGAACAATCGTTATGTCAGAAATGCGTACATGCATATACATTAATGCGCATTTTCTGATAAATCACCTGAGCAAACATCAGGCGCGGTCGGCTTTGCCACTTAACTTGACTGCATTCAAAGCCGCAAGATATATAAACAAACAATTTACAAGGCACAAACAATGAAACGTTCATCCCGCCGCTGGAAGAAAAAAGGACAAATGCGCTGGAAGTGGCAAAGAAAGCGCATGAAAAAGGAAAAGAGAAAGCGCAAGCAGCGCGCAACAGCATAAGGATTCCCGAGCATATTCTTGACCGAAAGCTTTATAAACAACCTCAAAAGTATCAACATCATCAACACCAAGAGCCGGTAAATCATTCCGGCAAACCTTCTGTCCTCGGGAGAGCTGAGGATGCCTACCAAAAACAGGTAGGAATGAGTGTCTCAGCCGAGCATGGGGCATGATGGAGAGCAGCAATAGAACCCAAAAGCCAAATTCTTCAAAGTCAGTTATAGTCGATGCGACCACATATGTGGAAGGGTTTATACGACGAGGCTCCATTGATTCGTCAATGGTCATTTCGTCTTGACATTATACCTTCCTGAGGAAAACTCGAACATGTCAAGAACTGCGAAGTTCTTGAGCAGGCTCAGAAATTGCACAGCAATTTCTGACATAACAGTCCCTGTTTATCCTGCAGGAGGTTGCTGCTATCAGAATCCGGCTAAGACATGCAAGTCTATGCGAAAGCATGGCAAACTGCTCAGTAACACGTCGATAACGTACCGTGAAGTCTGGGATACTCTCGGGAAACTGAGGATAATCCCGGATACGGAATGGGGTGTGGAATCCTCCCATTCTGCAAAGCTTCGGCGCTTCACGATCGGTCGGCGGCCCATCAGGTAGTTGGTGAGGTAACGGCTCACCAAGCCTATTACGGGTAAGGGCCATGAGAGTGGTTGCCCTGAGAGGGACACTGAGATACTGGTCCCAGCCCCACGGGGTGCAGCAGTCGCGAAAACTCCGCAATGCGCGAAAGCGTGACGGGGGGATTCTGAGTGCTTCGGTTTCACCGAGGCTTTTCGTGAGGGTAAACACCTCACGGAATAAGTGGTGGGCAAGACCGGTGCCAGCCGCCGCGGTAACCCCGGCGCCACAAGTGGGAACCACGTTTATTGGGTCTAAAGCATCCGTAGCCGGCTTGTTAAATGCCCTGTGAAATCGTTCCGCCCAACGGAACGGCGTGCAGGGTAGACTGGCAAGCTTGGAACCAGGAAAGGCAGGCGGTATTCTGTGGGGAGCGGTAAAATGCTATAATCCACAGAGGACCACCGATGGCGAAGGCAGCCTGCTTGAATGGATTCGACGGTGAGGGATGAAAGCCAGGGGAGCGATCCGGATTAGATACCCGAGTAGTCCTGGCCGTAAACGCTGCGTGCAAGATGTTGCATAATCCTCGCGATTGTGCAGTGTCGCAACGAAGGTGTTAAGCACGCCACCTGGGAATTACGGTCGCAAGGCTGAAACTTAAAGGAATTGGCGGGGGAGCACACAAGGGGTGCGGCGTGCGGTTTAATTGAATTCAACGCCGGAAATCTCACCAGGGGCGACGGCAGGATGAAGGACAGTCTAAAGGGCTTTCCTGACGAGCCGAGAGGTGCTGCATGGCCGGCGTCAGCTCGTGCCGTGAGGTGTCCTGTCAAGTCAGGCAACGAGCGAGACCTGCGTTCTTATTTGCCACCGTGTCCGCAAGGACGAGCGAGCACAATAAGAAGACTGCTTCGGAAACGGAGAGGAAGGTGCAGGCTACGCCAGGTCTGTACGGCCCGAATCTCCTGGGCTACACGCGCGCAACAATGGCTGGGACAATGGGATGCAACGCCGAAAGGCGAAGCGAAACCTCGAAACCCAGTCTTAGTTCGGATTGAGGGTTGCAACTCACCCTCATGACGTCGGAATCCCTAGTAATCAGACGTTAGCATCGTCCGGTGAATATGTCCCTGCTCCTTGCACACACCGCCCGTCAAACCAACCGAGCAGGCTCCAGGTGAGCCGCATTGCGTAAATGCGCCGAACCTGAGGTCAGTGAGGTGGGTTAAGTCGTCACAAGGTATCCGTAGGGGAACCTGCGGATGGATCACCTCCTTATTTATTTGTTAGGACGGAGTCCTTTGCAAGATGGGTCGAAAGATCCATCCTGCAAATGTCACAAAAATCGCTTCGCGATTTTTGGGAACTCGAGAATTAGTGCATTCTCGAGCGATCACCTCCTATTTCGTTTATACATTTAAACGGAAAATTGTTGGCTGGGTGAAGCTTGCTGCTCTCCATTTTTCATATTCATTATGCGACCCAGAGCGATGGGTCCATGGATGAGTGCAAGTCTTCCGGGCCCGTAGCTCAACGGTAGAGCACCTGCCTTGCAAAGATGATGTCTTCAAGAGCGCGGGAGGCTTCGGGTTCAAATCCCGACGGGTCCATAAGCCCAGAAGGGCGAATGGAGCCGGCGACTTGAAAATCCCAGACGACCAACGTTAGTCGGGATTTTCATTGTCTACAAGTCCATTAAACAAAAATCACATTCATCATTTCATTCGATGAACGCAAATCGCAATTCCAAACAATTGCGGTTGAAGGGCAATAGGCTGTAGGAGTATGCTTGAGTGCATACGACCAGTTTACCACACCTACTACATGCTAATGAAGCCGTGCAAAGATTGAGATCATATCTGGTCCTACACTACCCTAACAGGTGGAAGACTTGGTTCGAGACGCCGACGAAGGACGCGGCTAACGGCGAAATGCCCCGGCGACGTGTATGCAACGGTTGAACCGGGGGTGTCCGAATGGGACTTCCTCTTGAGCACGAAAGTGCGGGGAACGCGGGGAATTGAAACGTCTTAGTACCCGCAGGAAAAGAAACCAATTGGGATGCGCTTAGTAAGAGCGACTGAAAAGCGCGCAGGGCAAACCGAACGAGGGGACGAAAGTTCTCTCGAATGTGGTGTTTGGACCCATGCCAATGTCTCGCTGGGAAACGCAAAGTCGCCTGGAAAGGCGCGCGATACAGGGTGACAGCCCCGTAGCGGCACCTCAGCAGATTACGAACATGGAGTTCCAGAGTACTGCTCCTCGGAAATGGAGCAGGAATACGGGGGGCATCAACCTCCAACCCTAAATACGTCTCGAGTCCGATAGCATACAAGTACCGTGAGGGAACGTTGAAAAGAACCCCTGACCGGGAGTTCAAAGATCCTGAAACCTGTTAGGCATGGATCGCTAGGGCACCACGGTGTTCTAGCGTTCGTTTAGAATAACGAGCCGGGGAGTGCATCTCAGTGGCAAGGCTAACCTTTACCGGGGAAGCCGAAGCGAAAGCAACAAGCCCGCAGGCAACGAGGGGCGAGGTGCTAATCCGCCTGGAGTCACTGGGATTCAACCCGAAACCGCTCGATCTTATCCTGAGTAAGGTGAAGTGCGGGTAAAACCGTGCGGAGGCCTGAAGAGGTTCTATGTGCAAGTGTTCTTCTAACTTGGGATAAGGGGTGAAAAGCCAATCGAGAGCGGTGATAGCTGGTTCCTATCGAAGTAGGCGTCAGTCTAACCTGGGACGAGCTGACAGGCGCTGTAGAGCTACGGATTGGGGGCTAGGGCATCGAAAGGTGTCGACCCCTTGTCCAACTCCGAAAGTGCCTGTAGTGTAGACTCCCAGAGACGGGGTGTCGGCGTAAGGTTGACATCCGAGAGGGGAACAACCCTGACGCTGGTTAAGGTCCCAAAAGATGCATTAAGTGTGAACGGGCATAAGGGTATCTGCGTCCAGAGACAGCGGGGAGGTCGGCTTAGAAGCAGCCATCCTTTAAAAAGTGCGTAACAGCTTACCCGTCAAGGATGCGGGTCCCTAAAATGGACGGGGCTAAATGCATTACCGATACCAGCGACGCCCCAAAAGGGCGGAGTAGGTAGGCGTACTGCGTGGGCAGAAGCCTCTCCGTGAGGAGGGGTGGACCGCGTAGTAATGAAAATCCCGGCAGTAGTAGGATCGTAGCAGCGTGAGAATCGCTGCCACCGAAAGGGCAAGGGTTCCTTGGCACTGTCGATCAGCCAAGGGTCAGTTGGTCCTAACAGAGCTCCCAACAGGAGCTGATGTGGAAAGGGAAACCGGTTAATATTCCGGTACTGCCTGTGTATGCGTGGCAACACAAGCCTTGTGTCAGACGCTTTTGGCTAGATGGGCGCAGACAGTCGTCTGCGTTAACCTGGATACGCCGCGGAAGTATCATCATGATGAGAACGCGGGGAAACCAGGGAACAGCATTCCTTTGGAGTGTCCTGTCAATGCCTGGAATCCGTGAAAATGGCACTGGGAAAAATCGCAGGCATCCGTACCCAGAACCAGCACTGGTGCCCCTAGGTGAGAAGCCTAAGGTGTGAAGGACGAACCTAGACAAGGGAACTCGGCAAATTGGCCCCGTGACTTCGGTTTAAGGGGTTCCTGCTTCTGTGCGCAAATGCGTGGCGGGAGCAGGGCGCAGTGACTCGGGGGGCCCGACTGTTTAACAAAAACACAACTGGTTGCGAAGCCGTAAGGCTGTGTACAACCGGTGACGTCTGCCCAGTGTCGGTATCCGAATCTCGTTTTCAAGCGGGCTAAGGACCGATTAACGGCGGGAGTAACTATAACTCTCTTAAGGTAGCGTAATGCCTTGTCGTTTGATTGGCGACGTGCATGAAGGGCGCAACGAGGTCCCCACTGTCCCTGTCTGGGAGCCTCCGAACAAATCCTTCTGGTGCAGAGACCAGAGATCTCCAGTGGGAAGCGAAGACCCCGTGAAACTTTACTGTAGCTTGTCGCTGCGACGCGAGTTGTGTTGTATAGGGTATGTGGGAGCTGCTTGAGCCCAGAGCCGTCAGACTCTGGGTGAGGCGACGATGTAACACCACACTCCACGACTTGCGTTGCTTACCTCTCGCAAGAGAGAGACACCGGCTGGCGGACAGTTCGGCTGGGGTGGCACGCAGTTGAAAAAATATCAATTGCGACCAAAGGTCTGCTCAACCCGGTCAGAAATCGGGTGTAGAGTTTAAGGGCAAAAGCAGGCCTGATGGGATACTTAATAAGATTGTATCCCAAGGCGAAAGCCTGGCCTAGCGAACCTCAATGCCTTCTTGATGAGGGCTTGGGATGACCGAAAAGTTACTCCGGGGGTAACAGAGTCGTCGCGCCTGAGAGTTCACATCGACGGCGCGGCTTGCTACATCGACGTCGGCTCTTCCTATCCTGGGCGTGCAGAAGCGTCCAAGGGTGCGGGAGTTCACCGTTTAAAAGGGATCGTTAGCTGGGTTCACAACGCTGTGAGGCAGTTGGTTTGATATCTACTGGAGATGCGAGATGTCTGAGGGGAAGGAAGCTCTAGTACGAGAGGAACGAGCTTTCGGCGCCACTGGTGTACCGGTTATCCGATAGGGTATCACGCCGGGCAGCTACGCGCTGAGGGATAAGTTCTGAAAGCATCTAAGAATGAAACCCTCCTCGAAACGAGACATCATAGTGCACGGATTCAACATCCGTTTGATGGAAGCGGGGTGTACGCGCGAAGGTAACGACGCGCTCAGCCTGCGCTCCCCAACGCACATACTTGGATTAGATACGGTCTCATCTTTGCACGGCTATCATTCTTTTTCGTTATCTCGTTAACTCATTAACCGGTTAATTAGGCGTTAATTCATTTGGTTGGGCTTAAAGTGCATGAGAAATAATCCAGAATTCCTGCAATTCTTCCGGTAAAACACCCAGTTCTCGGAGATTCTTAGCCGCCTGCCGCAAAAACTTCCTGTTACGCCGAAAACTCTTATGATTTTTTGAAAAAGCATTTTGATTCCAAAACATCTCTTGCCGTTATGCTCTGCGGAAAGCTTGATCACAGGAAACTGGAGATATGTGAGCTCGCGCACCAGTTTGTCATGCATACGTACCAATTATGTGCATAATCTGCGCATTTTTCATTGGTTCTGCATCAATCTACATTTACTACAACGCAGAACTGCAGCAGATAACAAAAGTGTTCAAGAAGGAAAACCTTGAAGAAAAATACAAGCAAATCTTGTCCCTTTTGAAGCCTGATGAGCGCAAGGTTGTGCTTGAACTGCTTGGCTCAAAAGGGGAAATGCTTCAGAGCGCGCTTGTGTCAAAGCTTGGCATTTCAAAAGTCAAAACAACAAGGATACTCCACAGGCTTTTGCAAAAAGGGCTTATTGTAAAAGAAAGGCATGGCTTCACGAACAAGATAATACTCAAGAAAGAATCGCAGCAATAAGCTGAAAAGCTTGTTAATGCCTGAAGAACGCCAATCCCTCCTCTAGTACTGCGCCTACGAAAGCGCCGATTATGCCACATGATGAGGCAATGAAGAGCATTGCGACAAAAGAGACTGCAAGGATGTGCGCCCCTTCTGGCGACAGGGCAACCATTCCAGTGCTCCACTGACCATACGCTTGCAGGGCTAATCCTACAAGAAATCCTATGATTGCACCAATAAGCATTCCCTTGCGCACGGCTTTTTGTATTAGTCAAGGACTATAATAACATATCCTGATTCCGGCGCTCTGCACAATTACTCTCGCGGCGAGTTCGGCTTCTCGCCGCAGGCGCCTAGCATCACTCAGCAGTTCGGAAAACAATAAATAATAGCACCTCGCTTCTTTGCCATGATGGCAAGCACAGGCAAGGCGCTTGAGGTCATTCAGATTCTCAGGAACACTTATCCAAATGCCAAGTATTACCTTAACTTCAGGACTCCCCTTGACCTTCTTGTTGCTGCAATACTCTCAGCACAAGTCAGGGACGAGGTTGTAAATGCAGCAACTGCTGAACTGTTCAAGCATTACAAGAAGGCAGAGGATTATGCAAAAGCGTCTGTTAATGACCTCCTGAAATATGTCGGTAAGGTTACTTTTGCCGGAAACAAGGCAAAAAACATCATTTCAGCTTGCAAGTTGCTCGTTGAAAAGCACAAGGGGCAGGTGCCGAAAACGATTGAGGAGCTTACAGAACTGCCCGGCATTGGAAGAAAGACGGCAATCGTGATTCTGACAAATGCGTTTGGGATTGTTCCGGGAGTGGTTGTTGACACGCACGTAATCAGGATTGCATACAGGCTTGGGTGGACCAAACAAAAGAATCCTGAAAAAATAGAGGAAGACCTCAACAGGCTAATTCCTGAAAAGCACTGGAAGGAAGTCCAGTGGCTTCTCAAGGCGCACGGAAGGGCAGTCTGCCAGGCGCCAATTCCTTACTGCTCAAAATGCCCTGTTGCAGGCCTTTGCCCAAAGACAGGCGTGACAAAGAAGTTCTAGTGATTTTCCGCTATCTTGAAAAAAGTAGGAGAATAGCGGTTGAATGCTGCGACAATCATGAATCTTTTTTTCTCGTCTGCCCTGACATGCACTTCCTTAAGCCTGTTTTCAAAACATACAGAGTCAGGCACCAAAAGCAGTTCCTGAGGCTGATTGTCGAGCTCAATGCCAAGTATGCACCCTATTGGCGGGTTCTGAACGTGCTCCAGTGCAGTGCTGAAATTGCCGTAAAGCCTGACCGCATTAAGCCATTCTGTCTCTGAAGGCATGTTGGGTGTTTTTATCCTGATGTCAACAGGGTGCCTTATGCCTGCAACACGCATGGCAAGGTCTGAAAGCGATTCGTTCGGGCGAAGATACGACCCAACATAATCATCAAAGCGCCTCCTGTCATCAGGATTTCGGCTTTCCTGAAGCTTTTGCAAGCGCATAAGCTCGTAAAGGTAAGGGCAGAGAATTGTTCCGCGCTTGCTGACAGCCAGCATTACTTCAAGTGCGTCAGGATAATAGAAGAGCGTCATGCTGCAGCCACCACAAACAAGGATTGCGCCCATCCGAGAGGGGTATTCTCGTTGTGTTCTGAGGAATTTGCAAAATAAAGCTCAGGGAGCTCTCCTTTCTCGTTCATTGCCGCCTTTGTTTTCTCGAGGAAGAACCTGTGCTTGTTCAGTATTCCAAGCTGCTTGTAAATAATTGCGAGCCATGCAAGACCCATAGTCCACTCAGCCTCTCCATTCTTGTTGTAATACTTATCACCTGCGTAACGGATGACTCCTTTCTCACGGAGCAGCTTTTCTTCGACGTTCCTGAGGATTGTGTCGCGCTGCTTTTCATCGACGATATTGTAAGGATAAATCAGCGAGAGCAGTGCAAGGTCGGTTTCCTTGGTTATTGACTCGCGCGGCAAAAGCTTGTTCAATGCTTCTTTTCCATTGTCAATCAGTATTTGAGGGACAACAACTATTCCCTTAACTGCCTGAAGCCCTGCAACACAGGCTCCAATGCTTGATGCGTGGACTTCCTCGTTTTCCTCCCACATTCCGTTGTCAGCGTCGTGCCAGTACTCAATGGCTGCAAGATAGCTGACAAGCTTTTGCACGATGCGCTTGTCATCATCAGAAAGCGTTAATATGCCCTTTCTCACCAGTTCGCCTATTTTGAAGAGTATTGCGCCTATTGCGTCATTCTGCTTGTTTCCCCACTCTTCATTTATCTCGTCGCCAGTAACCGGGTCATAACGTGCGTGGATGTAACGATAAGCAGCCTTTGGCATCGGCTCTTTTATCATCCAGTCAATCTTGTACTCGTGCTTTTTGAGAACTTCAAGGATTGCGCGGTATGTCTTCGCAACAGCATCATAATTGCCTGCAGCTTCAAGGCCAAGGGCCGCATAGACATTGTCCCTGAGCCATGCCCTGCTGTAGCCTGTTTTCACAGTCTGCGCAGCAGCTGCAAAAAGACCAGAAGGATACTGCAGCTTTTGCAAGAGTCTAACGCTGTTAAATATCATAAGCACCCCCACGAATACACAATAATACGACGATTTAGTATATAAATGTTTCGGTATAATAACCACTTATTAGTGACTACACATCTGAAACATCAGAATCTGCACGAGACAGGCGTTCCTGCGCTTTCTCATGGTGCGAAAAATTGCGCACGGCTTTTGGCAAGCCAGCGCGGCTCAAATCGGATTGTGTACGGATTGAGCTTGCAATCATTCGCATCTTGTCGGGATGTAAGCATAACTGGTTTATGAAGGTACTTTGACTTTTCAGCATTTGTGAGCTTTGGCTTTACGAAAGGTTTATATATCAATAATGGATAATATTATCCAATTATGGATAACAAGCTGAAGGTCATCAATTTCCTGGGAAAAAACGCTGAAACAGCCTTCACAATGCACGAGCTTAGCAAGCAGACAAAGATACCTTACGCCACGTTTTACAGAACAATCAAAACAATGACTGACCTGATCGCTCTGACCAAAGCAGGAAAAGCCACCCTTGTCCAGCTTAACCAACAGAATCCTCTAACAAAGCATTATCTCATCATATCTTCAAAAGAAGAAAAAGACGATTACGTCAAAAGACAGCCCATCGTCAAGAAAATTACTGGCGAATTGCCGCCTGGAAAATACGCCGTGATATTGTTTGGCAGTTATGCCAAAGGCACGCAAACAGCCAAAAGCGACGTCGATATTCTCGTTATTAATGAAAAGGGAGAGCGAATACCAGATTTTTCCCGCTACGAAACAATCTTCAAGATGAGAATAAACCCAATCTATATCACGCCTGAAGAATTCACTGCAATGCTTAAGGAAAGTGAAGAGAATGTTGGAAAGCAAGCATTAAAAAACCACGTCATCCTGTACAACCCAGAACTGTTTTGGAACCTCGTCTATGGAATTCAATAAAACACACTACAAGGACGAATTTAAAAGATTGCTCGCTGAAGGAGATATTCGCAAGTCCAATGAATTGTTCAAAATCAAGCTGTTCTTGAAGAAAGGAGAAAACAGCTTATTGATTGCCAAGTTCATCAAGGACATCAATCCCTCGACGGGACAGCCAGACAAACTGTACTGGAATTACTGGGCAATCACCATCAGCTATTACTCAATGCTGTACGCCGCGAAAGCAGCCATCCAAAGCAAAGGCTACGACACAAAAGACCACTATTCAGCACAAATCGCCCTCGGACACTTACTCGTTCCCGACAAGATCGAGCAAGAAGACTTGAAATTACTAGAACAAGCCCACAAAATCTTTGAGGACGAATACGTCAAATACTTCTCACAGCACAGAAAATCAGTTTGATTTTACTCACAATTCTTCTAGTTTTATAAATACCACGTTATAAACAAAAGATATGCCGCAATACTGCCTTGGGATTGAAAGCACAGCGCACACATTTGGGATAGGCATTGCCTCTTTTGACGGCAAAATACTGGCAAATGCCAAAAGCACTTTTACAACCGAAAAGGGTGGGATGATTCCGAACGAGGTCGCAAAGCATCACGAAAAAGCCAGGCAAAAAGTCCTTGCTGAAGCCCTTAAAGAGGCAGGAATCAGCATTGAAAAAATAGCCCTCATTGCCTATTCAAGGGGTCCTGGCTTGACTCCTGCAATACTCGCTGTTGGGCAGAAAATGGCGGTTGAGCTGGCAAAAAAGCTCAATGTCCCAATCGTCGGGGTAGACCATTCTGTAGCCCACTTAAGCATAGGCAATCTCGTGACAGGAGCAAAAGATCCTGTTTACCTGTACGTTTCAGGACCGAATACGCAAGTCATTGCGCTTGCCGGCGGCAGGTACAGGATTTTCGGCGAGACTCTGGATATTGGGCTTGGAAATTTGCTTGACAAGTTTGCCCGCGATGCAGGGCTCGGCTTCCCCGGCGGACCGAAAATAGAGGAACTGGCAAAGGGTGGAAAATATGTCGAGCTTCCTTATGCTGTCAAGGGCATGGATGTCAGCTTTTCAGGAATCCTGACAAAAGCAGAGCATTTGCTAAAGAAAGGGACATCGGTAAATGACATTTGCTTTTCATTGCAGGAGACCTGCTTTGCAATGCTCGCAGAAGTGGCAGAAAGGGCAATTGCGCACACAGGCAAAAAAGAGCTTTTGCTTATCGGCGGTGTGGCGGCAAACAAAAGACTGAAAGAAATGCTCGACAAAATGTGCTCAGCAAGAGGGGCGAAATTCTATGCAGTGCCATTGGAATACTCAGGAGACCAAGGAGCAATGATTGCCTGGCAGGGAATACTCCAGCAAAAAGACGCGGCCACACCAGAAAAAGCTGCCATTCTGCCCCACGAAAGGATAGATGAAGTGGAAGTGAATTGGGTATAGACAAAGCCGTGTCTAACACAAAAAAATTGCTTACCACCAACCCCATTTCTTCCTGGCTGGCTTTTTTCTCGCTTTTTTTGCAGGCCTTGCTTTTGCCCTCTTGGCTTTTGGCGATTTCTTTGCCTTTTTTGTCTTGGCAGGTTTTGCCTTCTTTGCCGCTGCCGGACGAACTGCTGCTGCAGGAGCCTCCACAGGCGTGAAAGGCTCAAAGACCAAGCCGCAGTCCTTGCAAATAATCTGGTCGCGCATTGCGCTGTGCACGATGTTCTCAGACGCGCAGTCAGGGCATTCGGTTACGCCCTGCAAATGGTCGTCAGTTTCTTTCCCCATAAAGCGCGGGGCTTGCAGGCAGGTATAAAAATGTTGCGGAAAAGAAAACCGCATCAGGCAATAGCGGCTGAATGCAGGTTATCTTTTCTTAACCTTGCCAGCCAATGCCTCTTCAAGAACCTCAGAAATTGATTCTACGGGAATAATCCTTATCTTATCAAGCCTCTTTTTGTCAACAACTATGTCCTGAATATTGCTCTTCGGCACAATGACACGCTTTAAGCCAGCATCTATTGCCGCCTCCACTTTTGCACTGACACCGCCAACTGGCAAGACTTCCCCCCTGACTGACAATGAGCCGGTCATTGCAGTGTCCTGCCTTACAGGGGTGCGTGTTAATGCGGATATGATGGACGTAGCAACAGCTATGGACGCACTGTCACCCTCAACACCCTCATAAGTCTGCAAAAACTGCACGTGAATGTCATAATTCTTTATGTCTTTCCCAAATCGCCCTTTTATGATTGCAGAAACATTCTTCACCGCCTCTTTTGCTATTTCGCCGAGCTTTCCTGTGGCAATAATCTCCTTCTCCTTGCCGCCAGGCGTTACTTCTGACTCTATCGGCAAGATAATTCCTGAGTAAGAGCCCCCTCCGCCAATGACTGCCAAGCCATTCACCCTTCCAACCTGCTTTCCTTCTGTGACAATAACGTCGTATTCCTTTTTGCGCTCTATGAACTTGTCTGCAATTTGCTGTTCCAGAGTCCTTGCAATCTTCTTGGCCTCCTTGACGTGAACGACATCAACAAATTTTGCCTTCTGCTCCAAAGCCAAATCACCTGCTGCGCGGATAAGCCCTCCAAGCTCACGGAGCCGCAAAGTCAGGGAGTTCTTCCTGTTTGCCATCTTCCTCGCTTCCTCAACTATAACGTCGACAGCGGCTTTTGTGAAGTGTGGTATTTTCCTGTCCTTAACAACCTCCTGCGCGACAAACCTTGCAATCTTAAGCCTGTTTTGAGGGGTGTCAGGCATTGTGTCCTTCATGAAAACCTCATAGCCATAACCCCTTATCCTTGACCTCAACGCAGGGTGCATATGGCTTATTGTCTCTACATTTCCTGCTGCGACAAGGATGAAGTTGCACGGCACTGGCTCTGTGCGGACCATTGCCCCAGAGCTCCTCTCAGACTGTCCTGTAATGGAATACTTGCCCTCCTGCAGGGCAGTCAATAATTCCTGCTGCGTGGCTGGCTGCAAGGTAGCTATCTCATCAATAAAAAGCACGCCCATGTTCGCCTTGTGAATCATTCCCGCAACAACACGCTCATGCGCGGGAGTGCCAAGACCGCCTGACTGCAACGGGTCGTGCAAAACATCGCCAAGCAAGGCTCCTGCATGGGCACCTGTCGCGTCCCAGAACGGAGCGGTCTTCCTGCCAAAATTATCCACGATTACCTTAGGAACCTCAATCTTTTGCTGGGGGTTTATGCGCCTGCCAAGGCTTATTATTATGGCAATACCTAGGATAAAGACTATTCCTGTAATCATTGAGGCAGCATAAACAACAGGACTGTCAAACGGAAACAACTTTTTTGCATACAAATAATAAGGGATAAGCGAGATAATAATCGCGAGCACCAGCAAAAACCAGTTTGTCCCTCCAAGGGCACCCATTGAATGCATCCTGCTCCTTGCAACAACATCCCTGCCCTTTCCTGCAGGAACTACCCTTATCAGAGGCTGGTTCTCATCATTAGGATTAGGCAAAGCAAGGACATCAACAAGCTTTTCCTTGGGCAACAACTCAGCCAAGGCAAGCCCGAGCATTGACTTTCCAGTGCCAGGCTCGCCAATAAGCAAAACATGCCTTCTCTGCATTGCTGCCTTGCGGATGACCTCAACAGCAGCATCCTGGCCGATGACCTGATCCACTATGCGCTCAGGGACTTTCAGGTCTGCAGTGGTTTTGAAATCAGCAGAATTTTTTGCCATCGCCCTTATCGAGCCACTTGTGGTTTATAAAGGTTTACAAATGATGGTTTAACTTTTTTACAGTAGTAAAAAAAAAGAAAAGTTTATATGTTGGTGTAATATTATAAATAATAATTCACGGGGGAAACCATGAAACTTGAAGACAGCGTGAATGCAGCATACAACCAACCAGAATACAACACAGACAAAATGACTTCAGTCGTAATTCTCAGCATGAACCGCTTGCAGGACCTGAAAGCAAACATCAACAGCCTCTACAAACACACAAAACTTCCTTTCGAGGTTATTATTTTCGACAATGGCTCAACACAAAAGGAAGTAAGAGAATATCTCAAAAAAATCAACGGAAAAACAAAAAGAGACTGTAATGGAAGAATAAAGGTAATTCTCAACGACAAAAACATAGGTTGTAGTGGAGGAAGAAGAGAAGCAATAAGGCACGTATCACAACTCTCTTCATACATAGCCACGATTGACAATGACATAACTTACACAAAAGGATGGCTTGAGGAACTAATCAAAGCTGTTGAACAAGATGAGCGTATAGCAGCCGCGTGCAGCAAGGTCATACTTCCTGAGGGAGACATCCAGCTTACAGGCGGTAAAATAGAGTTAAAAGATAACTATTACGCATCATTCAAGCAAGTAAATGAAGGCAAAAGATGGAACGACCCTTCAACTTATGAACAGCATGACTGCGACTGGCTCCCAGGCGGAGCAATGCTCATCAAAAAAATTGTTGCAAAAACGATTGAGCACGAACAAGGATACCTGAACGGTTTTGAAGACTATGATTATTCTCTACAATTACGAAAGAAAAAATACAGGCTTGTCAGCGCACCAAAAAGCATTCTAATACACCACCACATACATCGCGACCGACAAAAACAAGAAAAGGAAAAAGAATACCTCAAGCACCGTTGGAACCACAAACTCACATTTGAGTCAATGTTGCTTTTTTTGGAACGCACAGGACTCAACCTTGTCAAAGACACAACGTTTTACGGACACAACTGGCAGGGCGCAAAAGACTTCCTTGAACAATACCCAGAAGAACAAGCAAGCATGCTTGCGCCATATGAAAGCATGTCAGATGATGACCTCAAGAAGCACTTTGACAGGCTTCTTAATATCAGGAAAGAACGCAGAAAAGCGCCACCACTTGAACAATTGTTTTATTACCACCACAACACATTCGCCCAATGTTTTGAACAATACAACCTTAAAAATCTCGCAAGCCACATCGCGTGGTTATTGCATAATAACAAGAAAAATCTTGAGGAATTGCTTGTTCAGGAACTCTTACGGCACGGCGTTGTTCGCGACAAAGAAAAAGTCAGAGTGCTTGCTCGTGAACTTGCAAGAAAATACGCAATAATATGCAGCATGAACGCAAATGATGTTGGAAGAATAATCAAGGAATTGCAACAATGACAATCTTATTCTAAAGGCAAAGGTCCATAAGGTCCTGGAGGCACAGGACCTGGCTTTGGCGGCTTCTTTTTTTCCGGCTTCTGACTAAGCACCCAGTAAACAACAACTATGGCAATATAGGCTGCAATCATCAATGGCATTATCATCCTGTACGCAGTATCAGGATAAAGCACACCTGCCATTACCAATACTTCGAGGAAAACAAACGAAAGCAGGACAAGCGCAATGTACATGAAGATGGTGTGGTAGCGCCCCCTGAGCCCGAGGAACGAGAACAATATCCCGAGAAAAATAAAAGCAAGGAGCAAGAGCGCAATGTAGCGGACAAGCCACGTGACAACCTCCAAAGCCTGCATCATAACGAGCACAAAAAACGCAAGCACAAAAGCAACCATTGCGTTGTAATTTGTATTCGGATTGCCCTTTGCGTCAACACCAAGAACCCTGCTCTTCTGCAGGACAGCAAAAACAACAGTAAAGACAAGAATAAATGGTAGGATTACGTCAGTAAGCCCAATCTGCTCCATTGCCACCAAAACATCCCTTAACGCCATATTTAGGGCAGCTTGTTATTAAGTATAAAAATTATTCTTCTGCCTTCCTGACCAATGAGGCTTCGCTTACAAAACTTTCTTCAGGGTGCTCGTCAAAAGGCCTGCAAATGTCAAAGAAGTCACACTGTCCTGTGGACCATTTGCACAGCCTGCTGGGGCTTCTCGGGTAGTCCTTTATTTTGTCAGACTGCGTGCGGGCGTGTATTAATCCTATCTCTCGCCTTGCAAGCTCAAGCAGTGACTGATCAACATCAATAAACTTCGGCCTGTCTTTCAGGAAATAAATCCCTGCCTTATCAGGGAGCTTTCCGTGCTTTTCATGGTAAAGCAGGGTATAAATCGCCAACTGCAGCCGGTACTCCTCCTCATCGCTATGACTGCTTGTCTTGTAGTCCATAATCCTGACCTGGCCGTCATAACACTCAATCGCATCAATAATCCCCTTTGCCTGCAGTGTGTCACTCTTGATTAATTCCTCCCGTATTGGCGTTAGCTTTGCAAAACGCTCAGGAAAAGAGCCCTCTATTGTATAGACCTTCCTTACAAAGTGGTTCAGCCAGTTAAGGAGCATCAATAATGTGTCCTCGAAATAAAACCGCCTTTGCGCAGGCGTTAATCCCAATGATTTCAGCTTTGCATCTGCCTTGTTCCATTCCTTCAAAAGCAAATCCTGCATTATTTCCATCAGGCCGAGCTCAAAAGAGTCAAGAGTCAGCCCGGAAATATCCTGATCAAAAAAGGATTCAAGGACAGAATGCGCAATGTTGCCCCTTACTTGGTGGACATTCGGCTTTGTCTCCAACTGCTCAATATACTGATAATAATACTTTCTCGGACACTGCTTGAAACAACTTATTGAGCTTGGACTCTCCACACGAGGCATTCACAAAAGGCAAACAAGGGTGTTTATATGCTTTGTGCAAGAACGTCCAGTGGAATCAGCTCATCGACGTGAGGTTCTCAATCGTCTCTTCCACCTGCGGCGAAAGGCCGAAATTCACCCATAGATAATGCCCAAGCAGGAACACGAGAACCAGGACTATTGCTATTGCAACAACCTTCCTTATGATGCCCTGTATCCTCTGCCTGCGCTGCATTATCTCATCTTCCCTTGTCTTGACTCGGAACAGCCTCATAGGATACTTAAGACCCCTAAGCTGCTGCCAGCCAAGACTGATGAAAGGAACCTCATTCTTGTTCATTGCAGAAAAGACAGCATCACTGAAAACAACCTGTCCGGGCTTTGCCATCTCCTCAATCCTTGATGTCGCGTTTACAGCATCCCCGAAAACATCATTGTCCCTCTTGAGGACTTCTCCTGTGTGTATTGCGACGCGAATCCTGAGCGGGTGGCGAAGCCTGTTCGTGATGTTGTAGCGCCTGAAAGTGTGCTGCAAGGCAATCCCGCACAGGACAGCATCAGTGGGCGACTTGAAAGTTATCAAGAGAGCATCCCCTATCTTCTTCACAAGGGTCCCGCCATACCTGTCAATAACAGGCATGGGAAGCGTTTCAAAAGCGTTAAGAAGCTGGTCTATGAGGTCGCGGGTCATTCCTGCAGTTGTCTTTGTGTAGCCGACAAGGTCAACAAACATCACTGTTGCGGTCTCAGAAGAAATCCTTCTCCTTGATGGCTGCTGTAAATGCTGCATTGTTGAGTTCCTCCTGACTGCCTTGCTTATAAACCTTGAGCCCTTTTTGGCTTGTATTCCAGGAACACTTAAGGGTATATAAACCTTTCGTTCTGTAGCCACTAATTAGTGACTACATATTTGTGGTGAAACTGCTGTTTAGAAACGCATATAAAGAAGAACACATTCACTGAAAACAAGATTGTCTTGCATCGGAAACAGTCCGACAATTCAGAAAACTTTCCGGAAATTAGCGTAAGCACTGAATGATAACCGCATTTGTCCTCGGAATCGCGTTCGGTCTAATCGCAGGGCTCGTGCCGGGATTACACATCAACCTGATTTCATCACTAATCCTCGCAGGAAGCGGGATTGTCCTTGACTATTTTTCCGCAAAAGAAATAGGGGTTTTTATCGTGGCAATGGGCATAACGCATGCCTTTGTGGAAGTTGTGCCGTCAATATTCCTTGGAGCACCTGACGACACCACAGCCCTCCTGATGCTGCCAGGGCACAAAATGCTTCATGAAGGGCTTGGCTATGACGCAGTAAGGTTTGCCACGACTGGAGCTCTTGGCTGCCTGCTTTGCACGCTTGCACTTTTTCCTGTGCTACTTCTGGTTTTTCCTGCAGTATTCCACACCATAAAACCTTTAATTGGCTGGCTTCTTCTCATACTTGTAATCGTGCTCATAGCAAGAGAGAAAAAAGACTGGTGGAAGGCACTAATCGTGTTCTCAATAACAGGCCTGCTTGGTTTTGCCGTGCTGAAAAAGCTAGCCATTGAACAGCCATTGCTCCCATTGCTTTCAGGGCTTTTTGGCGCAAGCTCTCTTGCATTGTCTTTGTTTGAGCGCACAAAAATACCAGTCCAGATAGGCAGGTTTGCACGGCTGGAAAAGAAAGAAGGCATCAAGGGAATCATTGGCGGGCTTGCCGGCGGAACACTCGTGACCCTTTTCCCAGGGCTTGGGCCAGGTCATGCAGGAGCGCTGGCCACGACGATATTCAGGTCAACAGGCAGAACATACCTCGTACTTGTGGGCGGCCTGCACACAGCAGACTTTCTGGCGTCAATAACAACACTTGTTGCACTTGGCAAGGCAAGAAACGGCGCAATAGCAGCGCTCGAGCAACTCATGCACGTGACAACAAATGACCTGTGGCTTTTTGGAATTACAGCACTGATTGCGGGAATAATTGCAGCTGGGCTTGCCTTGCTTTGCGCAAAAGGATTTTCTGAAATCATTGAGCGAGTAAATTATCCCCTGCTAAGCTTATCAGTGCTTGTTTTCCTTGCAGTGCTTGTTGTCTTGATTTCAGAATGGAAAGGCATTGTGCTGCTTGCAGTTAGCACACTTATCGGGATGCTGGCACCTTGGCTAAAAGTCAGCAGGGCTCACGCAATGGGCTGCTTGCTTGTTCCAACACTAACCTATTACTTGTAAAATATTCCATAAGATTTTTATATGTGGAATATTATTCCAGATTTGTGAGTAAAATGGATAATAATGACATAAAGCTTTTGCAGCTTGTTCACAGGGATTCCAAGCTTTCAGTGCAGCAATTGGCAAAAGAAACAGGGCTTCCGCCAACAACAGTGCACAACAGGATAAAGCGCCTGGAAAAAGAGGGAATAATCAGGAAATACACTGCTGAAATTGACTGGAAAAAAGCAGGAAAGCCAGTAACAGCTTACGTGCTTGTTTCCTTCGAATACATCCTGCCGACAGGCGGAAGAGTGCAGCAGGAGGACACTGCAAAGGAAATAAGACAAATGGAAGGAGTGGAGGAAGTCAGTGTTTTGACTGGCGATGCTGACATGCTTGTCAAGGTGCGCGCAAAAGACCTTGACGACCTTAATGATTTTGTCGTCAGAAAACTGAGGAACGTACAGGGTATTGACAAGACCCAGACAATGATAGCGCTGTCGTCATTCTAGCAAACCTTTTTAAAAGAGACCCGAATTCCCTGCACTCATGGAAGGACGAATCAGCGCATTCAGGGGAACTTTCAGGCGAAAAAGCGGCAACCAAATGATAATAGTTGTAGACGGCATTGATAACAAGGAAAAGGCAAAAGCGCTTGTCGGCAAGACCGTTGTCTGGACAGCTCCTGGCAAGAACAAAAAGCAGCTGAAAGGCAGGATTTCTGCAGTCCACGGCGGCAAAGGAGCAGTCAGGGCAATATTTGAGACAGGCATGCCAGGACAAAGCCTTGGCGCGCCTGTCAAGATTGAATAAATTTTTCCTTAAAAAAAAAAATCACTGCATCCAGCTGGGAAGCATTGGAGCTATAAACGGCCAGACATAAGGGGCTGCGATGACAAGAGCCGCAACAATTGCACTGTGGAACCAGGTTTCTTTCATGCCCACAGAGATGCCACCCATCCCTGTTGTCCTGATTGCCGCAGAAACGCCATGAATCTTTATCATCGTGATTATTCCAACAATAACCTGCAGAGTAATTGCTGACATGAAAGGAATTGCCTGAAGGAACGTGAAATTCTGAAGCACCCACGGCGCATTCATTGTTACAAAACACGCAATGACAGCATAAACAAGAGCGTGGATGCTGTGCCCAAAACGGTGCATTGGAACAGTAACATCCCTGTGAATGAGAATAATCTCGTAAATGCCAATGACAAGCCCCAACAAGATCGGCGGCATAACAACAAATTCTGCCATAATACAAAAGGGCGAATGGCTAGTATTTAAACGTTTTCTTTGCTTATCGCAACAGGGCGCCAAAATATTTATATACACAGTTGCAGAAGGCAGAGCAAAAGAGCTGGTAGGCTATGGCAATAACTCAAATCACAAACATTCCTGTTCTGGGCGCTCTTCCAAATATCCCAAAACTCTATTCCGGCAACCCAAGCCTCAGCTTCATCATTGACATGGTTCTGCTTTCTGTCGCTTTCGGCTCACTTCTTGCACCACTCGGTTACAGGATTGTGAAGGAAAAGAAGCTCGGCTACAGGTTTGGCGCAGTGCTCGGACTCATCTTCGGCATTACCGCTGCATTCGCACTGCACAACGCAGGGCGCACACTGTTCACATTCTGGCTGACAAGCGTTGCTGTCGTGGCAGTAATCGGCGTTGTCCTTTACAAAATAATGAGGGCTATTGGATTAAACAAGCTCTGGGCAAACATTGTTTTCATAGCAGTCACATTTACCCTAATATTATTTTGGTTTGCTCAGTCCGGATTGTGGAGCGAAAATGTGGCACTTGGCGCCAGCGTTCTTCTCTTATTCCCTATTCTGTTGATAATGCTATTAATGGTCGTATTCCAAATAGAAGGAGGAAAAATTAAAGGTTTGGTTAAAAAGATATTCAAAGGCGAACCAACACCACCCCCAGGACCAACCCCGCCAGAAGCTCCGCCCTCAAAAAGGGGACTGCCTGGCAAAATATTAGGACCTGTAGGTGGCCTATTTAAAAAAATATTCGGACCGCCACCAGTGCAAGGCGCAGGCAGGCAGGTGCAGGAAACGCTCAGGCGCGGCGAAAACATAGCAGCCCAAGGCCAGGCAGAAGCAGGCGACATTGCAAGAGGCGGCCAGCAGGCACTGGAAAATCTTGAAATTGTTCAGGACGAGTCAGGGCGGGCAATCGCGTCAGCAGAGCAGGGCAACATTGAACAATTATGCAGCCAGATTGAGACACTTGTTTCATCCATCCAGGCAATGCTGAAGACAATGCAAAGGCAACAGCGCCAAATGGCAGGCGTCCTCAGCCTCAGGCGTGCCATTGAGGACGTGATTTCGCAATACAACAGGTATGTCAGTAACCTGCAGGTGGTCAGCGCACAAACAATTGAACAGCTTGAACAAAGAATAAATGCATTGCCGGAACCTGAACGGGAACAGCTGGCTTACTCGCTTGAGCGGCTTAGGGGTGAGGTTGCTGCAGTTGAGACATTGAGGGAGATAGAAAAGCGCCTTAATGAGCAGCTCCGCGCCCTTGATGATGCCAGGCTGACACACCGGTATAACGAAGTTGTTGAAATCACAACACAATTGCGCGAATATACCAAAGACTTGGCAAGAAAACAATGCAGGCAAATGCGACCAGAGGCTGCCAAAGAAATGCTGGACGAAATCAAAGGTATGCTTGGGAATATAATAGCAGATCTTGAATGCACAAGGCGCAATTACGAGCAGTTCCTTGACTTGGTAAGGACCCTGCAAATCAGAGTAGGAACAATAAGGGGCGAGATAAGGCACTGGGCAGATACATTCGACACACTCTATGAAAGGCTATCGCAGGGATTTGCGCAGGTCATGCAGGACCTGAGAAGTCGGATTGAAGAACTTGAAGCAAGACAACAGCCGCCGCCAGGAGCACCACCTGCAGCACAGCCGCCAAGACCAGCGCCGTCGCAAACATTGCAGTATTTCGAAATACTGAGAAACGTCCATGCAAAAAAAGCAGGGCTCCAGGCAAGCTCAAAACAGCTAAGGAACCTTATCAAAAAACTAAATTTCGTAAGGGGGGATGAGAAAACATTTGAAAATGCAAACGCAGTAACAAATATGGCCCAAGCTGCTTACGATGCTGCGCGGCAAAGCGCAATACGGGAAGGAAAATACAATCCGGCAGTTGAAACACAAGGAGTGCTGTGCTTTGAAAAAATGCGCGAATCAATGGAACAAGCCAGGGTCCTTTCGTCGCAAGCACCGCCTGAACAAGCAGCGCGACTAAGGGGACTATTGCAGCAGCTTGATGCATTAATGCGTTCCTCAGGTCCTGCAATGCAGTATCTTTCCAACTTCAAGGAGCTTTGCAAAAGCGTGGCAAGCGAGGTGTACGAAGCAAACCCTACCATCACAAAGGAGAAGCTAAACAGGGAAGTCAAAAAAAGGCTCAATAACATTGCAGACAGCTTTGACGAATTAGTGAACTTGACTGCAGGATTCCAAAGAAGGCATATATAAGAATTCTTTTCTTCATTCAATTGACTCTCGCGGACGACGCCTAGCAGGAGGGGCTGCCGCGGGCTGAACACGCTGAGCAGCAGGAGCAACCTGAGCAGCGTCTGCAGGAGCAGCAGCACATGCATCAGAAGCAGGCTGTGCAGCAGGAGGAGCAGCAGCACATGCATCAGAAGCAGGCTGTGCAGCAGGTCTTTGCCTGGGAGGACGGGCAACAGAAGCAGCCTGGGCATCCGGAGAATGCTGCATGGCAGCATTAGCAAGAGCATCCTGTGCAGTTTCTGCAGGAGTGACAGGAGCAGGAGCAACAGGCATGTTCCTTATGAACTCCCTGCACTGCTTCATCATTTCCCTTATTTCCTTTGTTTTTGTGCAATACCCAAATTCCTCAAGAGCCTCGCTGAACTGTCCATTGTTGAAATACAGCCCGCCAATGCATGCATGAATTGCCTTCTTCCTTTTCTCGCTTGGCTCAACAGCAAGGGCTTTTTTGTAAAGCACAAGCGCCTTATCCATATTCTTATAATACCACTCAAAAGCAGAATTGCACAGTCCTACAGAACGTTCTGATGAGCGCAGAATGCCGTAATTTTCTCTCCTCAACTGCCTGTTTTCCTTGTTCAGCCTGCTTATCTCCTGCCTGAGCCCTTTGACGTGCAGTGAAGTAAGGTTTTGGCTGAGCCTTTCCAGAACGCAGTATTTCTCCGGCTGTTTCTTCTTGAAGTCTGTCCTGCCAACATGGGCGGCATAAACATCAATCATCCTTGCTGCATAAGCGCGCACGCTGCCGGAAAGCTCATAAGCAACGTCGCCAAGAGTGCTGACAAGATAATCGATGCGGTTGCTGGTTGTCCTTGGCTCAATTTTGCCAACAATCGCTTCTTTTATCAAGTCAAGTGCGTACTGCCTTGACTCGCTCATTTTTTCATAAGCTTCCTTGAAATCAAGGGAATTCCAAATCTCGGCAATTTTCCGCTCAAGCCTTGATGTCATTGCTGTTGACCCCTTGGCTGTTTTTCCTTACGTCGGCAAGGAATTTTTGGGCGTTTATATGGTTTGGGTCTATCCGCAGCACTTGCTCAAGGTCAGAAGCTGCCATATTGAGCAGTCTAAGCTCCTCAAGCGCGGTTGCGCGGTTGTAATAAAGGGCAGCCAGTTTAGGGTCGTCCTCTGCCGCAGTGATTATTGCAAGCGTGTACACCAATGCCGCACCCTCATAGTCCCCCCTCTCGTCAAGCCCGAACGCAAGCTTCCTTGCATCAGTGCTTACCCTGGCAAGCCTTTGCTCAAGCTGGATAATCCTTTCATCCTTTTCTTCCTGCTCCCTTTTGAATCGCGCAGTGGTTTCTTTGTATTCTTCCGCATAGGCTTTCTTGAGGGCATCATGCTCTTTTACAAGTTCATCGTAATCTTTTTTCAGTTTGTTGTAATCCCTGAGCGCTGCCTGCAAACCTGCATTCTCCTTCTGCAATGCTTCGTTTTCCTTAACCTGTTTGCCCGATATTTCTTCCAGTTTCTTATATTTGCCACCAAGCTCATCCAGCCTTTGTGTCTGTGATTTGATTGTGTCGTCTCGGTCAGCAACTGTTTTTTCAAGCTCTGCAATCCGGGCTTTCAATGCAACGTAATCATTGAGTGCTGTTTCTGCGTCTGCAACCTTCCTGGTTAGCTCATCATAATCAGCCCTGACTGACTTCAGTTCTTCAAGCTGTTTCTGCAGGCTTTCATTGTCCTTGAGCAGCTGATTACGTTGCGCCTCTAACGTGGCACACGTTTCTAGGAGTTCATTTAATCTCTTATCCCGTTCAGAAACAGTTTGTGTGCTCTCAGCCAGCCTTGCTTCAAGCTCTTTTTTCTGCTTTGCATCAGCAGCCAATTGGCCGCGCTCCTCATTCCTGCGGCCAAGCTCTTCCTTGATTTTGGTGATGGCAAGAGGGTAAAGCTCCATAACCCTTTCAGGACCAGCAGGGCTGTCTGCAACGCCATTCTTCTGGAGGAGATTCTCCTTTTGCTCATTGTACCAGCCCCTGAGCCCAAGGCAGTCCACAATCTCCTCTATTGATGCAAGGCAGCGGTTGAATGCGCGCTCTGTTTCCTGTTCCCTGCGCCCAAGTGCTTCCTTTGCGGTTTCGATGAGGAAATCATAAACTTTCATTTCCACAGGATGAGGTGCAGGACGGTCAGGAGCAATTCCATGGCTTGCGTAAATTTCCCTTTTCTTTCCCTGGCACCAATCAAACAGCCTTGCATGCATTATGATTTCGTCCACAAATGTTGCAAAGCGCATAACGATGTCTTCCTTTTCTTTCACCTGATTCGCGTAGAAGTCAATGATGTGCGCGAGCTGCTGGGGCCTGTCAAACCCTGCCTTGCGGATTTTTTGCGCAAGCTCAGGATTTTGTCTTTCCAAAATGGGCAAAACGCGCATCATGTCAGCAGCCATGTCAGTCAACTGCACGGCTGCTTCTGCGTCTGACTGCCTTGGCAGCTTGCCTGCCGTGGCGCTCATTTCCCTGAGGTTAATCTCGGACTAGGGATAGAACATGAGCTTGTTATTATGCAAAAAGTACATTACGCGCATGCCTGCATCATTGCCAAACGAATAAAAAGACATGCTTAAAGGACGCTCGAGGAACAGCAAATTGCCTGGATAATGCTCGGCAGGATTGGCTTTCTTGTCAAACAGGTCGGGTTTGCCCACAATGACAATCTTTTGTTTGCTCTCCTTCAATTGCTTGAGCAGTTCTATGGGCATGCCGTAAGTGATTGTGATTTTGCCCTGAAACGGCTCAAATCCTGCCAGCGAAAACCGGGTATCGCCACGCATTGCCGCGTCAACAACATATTCAGGAACTGCAAAATCAATTCCTGTCATTCCCACTGTTTTTATCAATTGCTGCTGCGGCGCGCCAAGAAGCAGGCTCTTCCAGTGCAGCCATCTTTTCTCAGGAATCACCTGCTCCAAAAAGAAGGTGTCTGCCGCAAAATAAACAGGAATTTTGCTTTCTTTTGCAATTTCCTCCATCTGGCGGTACTGCTCAACAATGCGGTCTTTTACCTCACCGAAACTAACCCACGCGCAACCCTTCTTCAGCCCGATAAGCCGCTCTATAGTGGGAATAAGCGTGGTCTGTTCATACCTGCGCGGAAACTTTGCATGGTGCTTTAAATAATGCGCCAAGCTAGGAACATCAGTAATGTTCAATAGGCTGTAGACGACGTCCTTGCCGTGTTCCAATTCTTCCTGAAGCCAGTCACGCGCATTCCCAACAGCCCTTGCCTCCTCCGGACGGAACAACGGGTCAACAAGCCTTCCAATGACGAAAATTGCTTCAAGCCCCTCGACTTTCTGCTTTTTGGACTTTTTTGTGCGCTCAACCTCCCTGTGCGGAAGCTCAAGGATTGCTTTTCTCAGAAAGTCTATATTGCCTGCTGGGTCTGTAATGACTGCAAAGCTCAGCCTTTCGTCAATACTGGTGTCCGCCATTATCCCCTTTCACCTGTTAATTTCATCACTGTAAAAGAGTGCTGGTTTTAAAGGTGCGGAAAAAGAAAGGTATTTAAACTTGGCAAGACAGCATTTTCAGGCATGCAGAAAAAAGGGGTTCACAAACCGCACAAATTGCACATCAAGCTTGTGCTTTCCAAGAAGCCCAAAGGAGCAACAGTCATTGAAGGCTTCCCAGGGCTGGGCCTTGTAGCAACAATAGCAACAGGATTTTTGCTCGACCATTTGAAGTGCGAAAAAATAGGCACTTATTACTTTGAAGACCCTCCTGCGACTTTAGCAGTTCATGGCAACAAGATTATTGACCCGATAGGCATATATTACAACAAGCAGTATAACCTCGTTATTGTCCACGCAATAACGTCTGCACAGGGAATGGAATTTGCAGCAGCAGACCTGATACTTGACCTTTGCAGGCAGATTAATGCAAGCTTGCTGATCACTCTCGAGGGAGTTGGCAGTTCTGAAATAGGAGAAACAAGAGGTTTCTTTTACACAAGCCACCCCCAGATGAGAAGAACAATGGAAAACCTTGGCATAGACTACCTTGGCGAGGGAATCATAATGGGAGTCACGGCAGCATTGTTGATGCGCGACCAGCTCCCAATTCTTTCATTATTTGCAGAAACGCATTCTAAACTGCCTGACAGCAAGGCGGCTGCAAAAATCATTGAAATCCTTGACAGGCTTCTCGGGCTAAAAGTCAATTACGAGCCGTTATTGAAGCAGGCAGAGGAATTTGAGAGAAAGCTCAAGGGAATGCTTGAGCAGACAATGAAAGCCAGGGAAATGAAGGACAAGAAGCAAGTAGGATATATAGGTTAACTATTCGAAAGTAATAAAAAACAAAAGATGTATATACTTGATGTATATACTTGTGATGATTTATTCAGCCCATGAACACAAACCAATCATTTGGAAACATTTACAGCGCGAAAGGCTTTGATCTCAAGAGCGAGATTGCTGCCTACGAGCCGCATTACGAAGGGCAGAAGCCTGCACCAGTTGCAGTTCCGCCTGTGGTTCCAGCACCGGCTAAGCCGGTGCTGAACCCTGATGATGTTTCAATCGTCATATTCGGCAGCCATGAGGAACAGACTTGCAAGCTTGCAAAGCATGACCGCGACCTGAACCACATACTCAACTCAGGAAGCATTCCAGAAGACGAAGACATGTCCTGATTTTTCGCTTTTTCTTTATTTTTTTAACTTATTTTGTTAGTCTCACTTTCGTTCTCTTACCCTGTCACCTCTTTATGTTTTATCAGACAATTCCAATAGTGCCTAAGCACTTTTTGGTTCCTGAGTCGGGTTTTTTTTGGCAAATCCCAGCACAACACTCTTGAAAACCAGCTGGGAGTTAGGCGCTTCCTGTTGACTTCTGTTTCCTATGTAACTCTCACTTTTGTTTAGCAATGGTTTTTATTTTTAATATTTAGAGAAATATAGACAAAAATATGCTCTTAGTAATACTGTTTCTAAACTATTTTTTATTAAAGATATTTTTAAAAAGAATATTTTTTAAAACAACTTTCCTGATTTCTAGTTTATGCTACAACTGTCACCCAAGGTAAGTAAAATTTTGGTTTTCCGTCGGTAAAACAGCTAAAACCCGCAACCGATTTAAAATGAATTTTTTGCAAAAACCTTTTTTTGGCTAAATCAGGGTTTTTTGGGCTTTCAGAAGATACTCAAATTTGTCAGGGAAAAAGCCAGAATTACTCATAGTTGGGTCTCGGACTGGGTGTTTTGGCATATAACCAAGGGTATGAGCCAAGAAGCCCTTGACCTTGTTTGTTGGGAAAATACCAAAAAAGCAGGCATTTTACCGACGCTGACTGTATTTTTGCTGAAACCTTGATTTTTGCGCACACCAAAGTGAGGATGGTTTGTGTTTTTAGTCGGGATTTTTAGCGAATTCTGACGCTGATGGTTGAAAAATGCTTTAAAAAGCCATACTTTAAGACGTTTTCGTAAAAAAGTCTTTCCTAAAGCGGTTTAAACGAAAAAACAGCCAAATTCTGGTATTTCTACGACAATTTTCAATAATCCCTGTCGGTTTTTCACTGGACACTGGTCGGGATTACGCAAGGCTTTTTAAGGAGTAGTGCTCAACACTTGAAAATGAAAATCCAACTCGAGCATTCTGAATTGCCAGAACAAGCAGTTACAGAGGATATTGCCAAAACAATCCTTGCAAGGTTCGGGCTTTTGCCCAGGAAAAAAGACGGCAATGCACAAATGCACAAGCTCCTTCTCGAGCTTTTAGAACGGAAAAAGGCTGCAAACAGGGAGAAAAAGCCAGAAGCAGCAGTCATGCCTGTCGAGGACATGGGCCTTTTTGCAGGCATAAAAAGGCAGACCATGTACGAATACTTGCACCGCTGGCTTGACCTGAATATCCTCAAGAAAACCAGCTTTGTGAGCAATGGGAAAGTCGTGATTGGCTATGAGCTGAACGGCACAAACCTGGAAGGGGCTTTCAGAAAGGCAGAAGCGACGATAAAAACACACCTTGACTACTCCTTCAAACTCATTGAAAAATTGCAAAACGAAATAAAAAAGGAGAAGCTCAGGACAGGGGCTTCTGAACTGCCTGAGAATCCTGAGGCGCCTGCATCCAGTGAGACAAAAGAGAATTCAGGCCAATAACGACCTCTTTTGCCTGTTTCTGCCTGAATTTGGGCTCTAATTGCACAAAAGCATGTCCACCGTCGTATTTCTTGATTATGGGAACGCCTTTCTCAATGAGGTTTGTGACAAAGCCTGAAACCAAAGCCTCGCTGGTGCCGAGCTTCCTTGCAAGCTGTTTGTAGCTGACAAAAGGGATGCTCTCTCCGACGATATACAATGCCTGGAAGACCTCCTGCTCGCGCTTTGTCAGCGGCTGGATTTCAACCTTATGCTCTGCCTTTTTCCCCTCAACAAGAAGGAAAAGCTCCTCTATGCGGGCGTGCAGCTTGTCAAGCTTTTCCTCGACAGAACGAATGTATTCGTGGTTTGCCTGAATCTCATTCGTGTTCTCGTTAATTGCTGCCCGATGATCGTCAAGCTCCTCCCTCAAGGCGTCAAAAATTGAATTCATTGCAAGCCGTGCGCCTGCATCGTCACTGTGCACTAACAATGCCTGTTTTCCCTTCAAACAGTACCACCCCTTAATGTACCCTTACCGTCGATGACTTTCTCGTCTCGGCCAGCTCCTTTAAAAGCATTTTTGTTCTGGAAACCTTATTTTCCAATCGGCTTTTTCAGGTGGCCTCCGACCATAAGCAGCTTTTCCTTGCCGTCGTGAATCACGCTAATGGCATTTTCTGCCTCAAGCTCCTCAAGTAGCCTGTAAAAGCTGCTCTTGCTGGCAAGACCCTGCTCCTCGACGAGCATCTCCCTCAGCTGGAGTGCTGAGATCTTGCCGTACTTCGTGATCATGCTCATAATAAGCCCCTTCAGGTATTCCTTTGAGTTCCTCGTGATGCGCTGGACAATCTTGTCCCTCAATGCCTGTGTTCTCGATACTGCAGGGGGTATGTGAGGCAGTTCTGAAACATCACGCCTTACTTGCTGGACAGCAGAAGCTGCCTTCAAATGCTCCAATCTGGTCAATTTGTCCTCTATTTGCCTGACGCGCTCCAAAATGGCATCAAAATCGTAATAGGCGTCTATTATGCGCTTTATTGTCGCAGAATCTTTTGGCACTGACCTGATCTCTGCCTGCAGGCGCTCTATCATCTGCCTTTGCCTCAGGATTTCCTGCTCGTAGTCATCAAAGTCATGCTGTTGGGCTTCTATTATCTGTTGCTGCCTTGCTGCCTGCTGTTGGAAAAACTGCACCCACTGATAAAGCGCGGTAGTATCTTGCTTTACATGAGCAAAGCTCGCCCTGAGCGCCTTGTCCAACCGGTCAACTTTGTCCTCAACCTCTTTTCCGAAAATCCACCCCATACCCAAACAAAAACAAACAGAGGTATAAAAATTTTTCTAACAGCATCTTTTCAGCTGATTTTTCAGGTTTGGGATGGTCCCAGGACCTTCCTGGCACAGTCCCAGGACTCTTTTGGGAATATCCTGGGAACATTTTGGTTTATTTTATCGACGATAAAACAATATTCCCACATTCCCAATTGGGACTATATGGGAATGAATTGGGAATATCTTAAGACGGAGATGGGAATATTCTGGGAATGATTGGGAATGAAACAGGACTATCAGAAACTTTTCGGGACGATAAACTGGGACTGGTTGGGAATATCTGGGAATGAGTTGGGAATGAGAATGATGTGCTGATTACAGGATAATGCTGAACTCCTGCGAAAAAGACAGCCCTATTTAGGATTGTGAATGAGCGGGAATAAAATGCTTTGTGGAAAATTCCAGATTATCATTCCCAACAATATGATTGTTTGTAAACAAGAAAGGCATGGAACAGGACGCAAGCTGCATATAATATATAGTGTGACAGCAAAGTAATTGGGAATGCTTGGATTTGGGGCGTGGCTGGGCAGGACTTGGTTAGGCATGTCAGGCAGAGTTAACAGCAGAAGGCAGGTATGGTGCATTGATAAGGATTTTCTGGTGCCTAATAACTTACAAAACACATGGTGCCTAGGAGGTTAAAAGTAAGCGTTCAGAACAGGTTAGGAAAGATTAAGAAAGGACAACCTTGTGAGTGAAAAGTGAGAGTTCAATAAAAGTTTTAGTATATTAGGCACTATTAAAGAATGGTGATTTTAAGTCAAAAGTGAGCAAAAACCAGCATCAAAAGGGTTAAATATACGGCGTTTATTCATAAAAAGTGAGTAGAACACATGATGGATCCAAACAAATATCCTTGGTTTTATGCACCAGAACTGCCAAAAAGTGGCGAAATCAGCCTGGATGCTGAAGAATTAAGGCACATAAAGGTCCAAAGGATAAAGCCAGAAGACAAAGTGAGCCTGTTCAATGGTAAAGGCACTGTGGCCATTTGCACAATCACAAGCGAAGGCAAAGCAAGAATAATCGAGGTTCATGAAGTCCCAAAAAGCACGTTTTCGCTGTTTATAGCCGTTGGCGTACCAAAAGGAGAGCGTGCTGACTGGATGCTACAAAAACTCGGCGAACTCGGCGCCTCGTCAATAATACCCTTACAAACAGAGTGTTCTGTGGTGCTTCCAAGAAAAACAAAACAGGAGCGCTGGCAAAGAATCCTGACAGAAGCATGCAAGCAGAGCAAGCAGGCATGGATTCCAGAGCTAAAGCCCCTGTCGACGATAGAAGAGGCATTGAAGCAAGAGGCAGAGCTTAAAGTCCTTCTTGACCAAACAGGAAAGAATACCACTGAACTTCTGCAGGAAAAGCCCAAATCAGTGCTTGCATTTATAGGGCCAGAAGGTGGCTTCACACAAGACGAGAAAAAGCATCTTCTGGCATCAGGATGCAGGCTTGTGTCCCTTTGCAAACAAACACTCAGGGTAGAAACAGCAGCAATAGCAATGGCGGTTGTGATAAATATTCTCGGAAAAAACGAATAAAAAAACAAAAAAATTTGCTGGCTTAAATGTCAGGGTTAAATGCAAGCCCTGACTGCTCCTTAAGGCATGCACCGTTCATGCATCCATTAACGCACCTTTGCACGTAAGTAAACAATGCACCTCCCCTACAATAGTACTCTATGAGCTTCGGCCCTGCTCCCTGCACTGCATTGTTCCTGTTGTCTGCACACGTGTCAGTGAACTCTCCGCCTGCATATGTTGCTGTGCCACGGGTGTAAAAGTCCATTGCCCTGTCTGTGTCTGTGCACGCCCATCTTGACACGCTCTCTCCTGTTGCCAGCGTGGCTTCTCCTGTCGCGCTGCCCTTGGTGAACAAGAGTATCAGTCCGACCACTGCAATCACTGCAACAAGACCCAGAATAACCAATGCCACATTTGCCTTTTTGTTCATAAAATGCAACCTCTTTTTAATTAGTTTTCTTGGCGATATGCAATACAAGTATTAAAACATTTACAAAACCTTTTTAAAGAACCGCCCAAAATCAGGCAGTATGGAAATCAAGATTCTTGAGGAAAAGAAAAACAGGCTTGTCTTCAACATAGAAGGAGACGGTACAACAATAGCAAACATGTTAAAAAAGGAGTTGTGGAATGACGAGCACGTGAAGGCAGCAGGATTCAACGTTGATCACCCGCTTATCAATGTTCCAACATTCATAGTTGAGACAGACGGCGAGGAAGCAAAAAAGGCAGTCTCTGCAGCTTTGAAGCGCATTGGAAAGCAGGTAGAAAAGTTCAGGGACGAGGCAAAGGCGCTGAGATAAGACAATTTCTCCACCCAAAATCTTTAAATAGTGCCTAAGGATTTCTTGCGGGTTACGATGGGGTTTGTAAGAATTAAAAAGATAAAAGGAAGCGAATATGGCTATCTTGTAGAAAATACCTGGACTGCAAAAGGCTCAAGGCAGAAAGTCAAGGCATACCTTGGCAAAATCATAAAGCCCGTCAAAGAAAGTGAGCTGCCTGCTCCTGAACTGAAAAAGCTTTCTTACCCGGATGCAGTAAAGGCAATAGCAAAATGGACCCTTCTCCAGCACGGCTTTCAGGAAGGCTCTGAGAGCATGCTGATAAGCGGAACAGTGCTTGCAGACCTTGGAGAGCTCAAAGTCATCAACAAGACAAGCCCTGCAGTAATCAAGATGCACGAAGGATTCCTCTGCACGCACACATTGCAGCAGGCAATAGGGTTTATTCCATCAGGCAATACGGAGGAAATAATTGGCAAGGAGCTGGCGAATGTGCTTCTTGAGGCAGGGCTTTCAGTCCCGCACGAGATCTTTGTCCAGCTTTTTGAGAAAGTCCATAACGCTTATAAACCGAACACTAATGAGGACACGCAATGAATGTGGAAAAAGTCCCAAGGCACATCGGAATCATACTTGACGGCAACAGGAGATTTGCAAAAAAGCTAATGATGAAGCCATGGATGGGGCACGAGTGGGGGGCAAAAAAAATAACCCAGTTCCTTGACTGGTGCCGTGAGCTCGGAATCCAGGAAGTCACTTGCTATACATTCTCGGTACAGAACTTCAACAGGCCAAAAGAGGAATTTGACTATTTGATGCAGTTGTTTGAGCGCGAATGGCAGAACCAGTCAAAGCCGGAAAGAATTGAGGAGCTAAAAAAGAACGGAGTCAGGATTAATTTCATAGGCAGGACTTGGATGTTCCCACAGGCAGTCCAGGAAGGAATGAAAAAACTGATGGCATTAACAAAAGACAACAAGCCATACCAGGTAAACTTTGCAATGGCATACGGCGGAAGGGAAGAAGTCATTGATGCTGTAAAGAAGCTCTCAGAAGACATCAAGGCAGGAAAGGTTGACATTGACAAACTCAACGAAGAAGTGTTTGGCAAGTACCTTTACCTGAATTCAGACCCGGACTTAATAATAAGAACAGGCGGAGAAAAAAGGACAAGCAACTTCCTTGCATGGCAGGGCATTTACAGCGAATGGTTCTTCCTTGAAAAGACATGGCCTGAGATAGAAAAAGAAGACCTTGTCAAGGTTATTGAGGAATTCAACCAAAGGGAAAGAAGGTTTGGAAAATAGGAATTCCACTAAAAAGGCAAAGAAAAAAAAATCACCTTGTTCCGCAGCCAAACCTGAAGTTTAATATTGGCTGTCCCCCGCAGATTGACTCCAGCATTTTCCTGCAAGTAGCTTCTGCATCTGCAACCAGGACATCAACAGTTGGCGAAGCCCTCACAATCTCACTGGTGTATGCACACACACCGTCGCACCCGCACGCATAACCGCCAGGACGCTCAATGCGGAATGGCTCTGAAGTCGGCAAAATCTCCCTTGCAACCGGCTGTCCTGCAGCCTCGCCTGTAAGCCTGCCTGACATCAGAAGCACAAGACCCACAAACGCAAGCACAGCAACAATGCCGAAAACCAGAAGCTCAACCGAAGCCCGATTGTTCATAATCAAGCACCTCTTGATTTTTTTTAAGGAGTTTTCTGCAAGTGAGTATATAAGCTTTGCTTTCACAAACAACGAAATCTATATATACCTGTTTCTACTCTTGAAGAGTATTATGAACAAAGCAGTTATTTTGACAGTGATTGCAATGTTAGTTCTCTTAACAGCCTGTGGCGGAAAGCAGCTGGAGGCAAAGCCGTTAAGCAGCAGGGCGCCGACAGCAGCAGTTATTTCTGAACCAGAACCTGCACCAGCGCCAGAGCAAACCAGCATTGAGACGGCAGCGCAGGCAATAGTTAGGCTCAGGGAGCAAATGCAAAACGTGCAGCCAATAACCAAAACATCCTCGCTAAAGGAAGGAAACACAGGAATGCCGCCAGCACCGGCAGGAGTGACAGGCAAGGATGCCCTTGCAGCACGCACAAGGGCGCTGTTCAGCAAGAGCACAGGAATATCAGAAGCAGTTGATGCAATCACAGCATTCCCTGATTATTCAAAGGAATCAAACCTGCCAGAAGAATACCAGCAGGGCGGACAGTACGACTGACTGATTTCTCAAAAGGGCAAAGTCAACTCTTTGGTGGTAAAATAAATCCTGGTTCTTTTTGATAAGAAAAAGATCGGCAGCTAACATGCATTGTAGCTAATGTTGCTGATCAGAGACACAAAAATGGATCTACAAACAGATCTGAATAGTTTTAGCTGTGAAAATGGTACGGTTGTTCCATAGTGCAAAAGGTGTGACGTTGCAAAACTCGGCCATAATTCAGACCTGCTGAAATCATTACAGACGGACTCTGGCAGTAACAAGCCGCCATCAGAAAAGTTTTTGGGTGGAAGCACACCAAACACGCCATCGATAGCGGCATTGGCAAGAATGCCAGAATAGAACGCATAAACAAAGAAACCAGAAAAAGAATAAAATGGTTCACCACGTTCCAATCATTACGGTCTAAAGGCGTTCTTCAACATATTCTTCTACCATTATAACCACACCAAGCACAATAGAATAACAGGCATGACGCCTGCAGCAAAGGCTGGAGTTAAAACTCCTACCTTTCAAACACTGCTCTGGCGCTTCCCATCACCAGAACAGTTGACCATCTTCTCAAAAGAAAGCTTTATAAACAGCACCCCTTGAGCCAAGAGCAATCTTCCCGCAAACTACCGCCTCCGGGAAAACGGTTCGCCGTTCCAACGGTTTGGTAGGAGGGTCGAATAATGGCAAGCAAAGAAGAATTCATCAAAACACTGCAGTTTGTCCGGGCTAATTCTCCCAAAAGGAAGTTTGCACAGAGCATAGACCTAATATTCAACCTCAAAGACCTTGACCTCAAGAAACCGGAAGAACAGCTTGATGTCTGGGTGCCCCTTGCGCATGCCCGCGGAAAGGAGGTAAGGATTGCAGCCCTTGTCGGACCAGAAATGCAGGAGCAAGCAAAGGCATTCTGCGACACAGTCATAATGCACGACGACTTCAAGAGGTATGAGGGCAAAAAAAAGGAAATCAAGAAGCTCGCAAAGACTCACGATTTCTTCATCGCGCAGGCAAACATAATGCCTGACGTTGCAAAATTCTTCGGACGCGTCCTTGGACCGAGGGGAAAAATGCCAAACCCAAAGGCAGGATGCGTTGTGCCGCCAAACGCAAACCTCAAAGCACTTGTTGAAAAACTCAAGAGGACACTACACATTGTTGCAAAGACGCAAATGTCTGCAAAGTGCGCTGTTGGAAAAGAAGACATGAAGGATGAAGAACTTATCGAGAACATAATGACGGTCTTTAACGCAGTGGTCCACGCGCTCCCGCAGGAACAGAACAACATAAAATCAATCATGCTAAAGTACTCTATGGGACCTGTGGTAAGGGTTGGCGCAGAAGAACCTCCCAAAAAGCCCGAATCAGAGCAGAAAAAGGAAGAGCCAAAGCCAGAAACATCTGCAAAGCCAAAGAGAGCGCCAAAAAAAGGCAAAGGAGGTGAAGCCCGATGAGCAGAAAGGATAGGAGCAAGAAAACCTCCAATGCAGCGCCGGAAAAAAAGGCAGTAATCAAGAAAATACTGGAGCTCTCAAAAAAATATCCAATAATAGGCGTGCTGAACATGCACTCACTTCCTGCAGCGCAGTACGCACGCATGAGGGGCAAGCTCAGGCAGAATGTTGAAATGCTGATGACAAAGAAAAGCCTAATCCTGCTCGCGCTTGAAAAGCTGAAAGAAACAAAGAAAGGCATTGAGACACTGGAAAAATACCTGCCTAAAATGCCTGCGCTCATATTCACAAAGGACAACCCGTTCGCGCTGTTCAAGACAATAAAGAAAAACAAGAGCAAGGCACCTGCAAAAGCAGGCCAGCTGGCACCATTTGACATTATTGTGCCGGCAGGACCAACGCCGTTTGCCCCAGGACCCGTGCTTTCAGAGCTCGCACAGCTCGGAATAAAGGCAGGTGTTGAGGGCGGAAAGGTCGCTGTAAAGCAGGACTGCACGGTATGCAAGCAGGGCCAGGCAATCAAGCCGGCGCTTGCATCAATGCTTGCACGCCTGGGAATTGAGCCGATGGAAATCGGGCTTGACCTTGTGGCAGTCTATGAAGCCGGAATGATTTATCCAAAGACAGTCCTTGACATTGACGAAGTCAAATTCATGAGCGACATTACAACAGCAGCAAGCTGGGCATTCAACCTAGCAATGGAAAGCTGCTATGCCTCAAAGGACACTGTGGAGCCATTATTGCAGAAGGCATTCAGGGAGGCAAAAGCGGTCGCGCTTGAAGGCGGAGTCATGGAGCCAGAGCTCATGGGAGAGCTTCTGGCAAAGGCAGAGCGCGAGGCGATGTCCGTGCAATCAGAATTACCAAAATAACAGTTATCGGAGGTATGAACAATGGAATACATCTATGCGGCCATGCTGATCCACAAGGCAGGCGGCAAGGTGGACGAAGCAACAGTCAAGAAAGTGCTTGATGCAGCAGGAGTCAAGCCAGACGAGGCGCGCATCAAGGCACTGGTTGCTTCATTGCAGGGCGTCAACATTGACGAGGCAGTGAAGAAGGCGGCTGTTGCTCCAGTTGCTGTTGCAGCCGCGCCGGCAGCCGGAGAGGCAAAGGCAGAGAAGAAGGAAGAAAAGAAGTCCGCAGAGGAAAGCAAGAAGCAGGAAGAAGCTGCGGCTGCGGGCCTCAGCGCGCTCTTCGGATAAAGAAGGACGCTGAGGGCTCGTAGTTTTAAGCTTCTGGCGGCTGCGGGCCACTTCAACGAGCCAGATGCACTGCCCAAATGCTGACACCTGAGGAACGCAAGGCCTTACAAGCACAACTGGATGAGCTTCAACCAAAAATCAGGGAACTGAAGCAGAGACTTAACCAGCTGAACGACCAGAAGGAAAAGGCGTTCCAGCAAAGGAACCCTGTCGGCAAAGAGATTTCTAAGCTCGTACACGAGATCAAGCAGCTAAAGCAGGAGCGCGATTCCTTAACAGATGAAGTCAAGAAGCTGAAAGAAAAACGCACAGAACTTAACGAGATTATCAAGAACAAGATTGAGGAAGCAAAAAAGCTCAATACGGAAAAGAAAAAGGTAGCAGCAAAGTTCGGGCTCAAGGAAAACCCCTCATTCATCAAAAAACAGATTGACAAGCTTGAGCACAAGATAGAGACAGAGGTGATTTCTTTTGACAAGGAAAAGGCAATAATGAAGGAAATAAAGGAACTCAAAAAGCGCTACAATGAGGCAAAGGAATCAAGCGCTGTCTGGGACGCAGCGCACCAGATCAGCAAGGAAATTGACGCAATACAAGAGCAGTCAGACGAAATCCACAAACAAATACAGCAAAAGGCAAAGCTCAGCCAGGAAAAGCACGAGCGCATCATCGAGCAGAGCAAAAAAGTGGATGAACTGCGCGGGAAAGGAAACACGTTCACAAAAGACATAACTGAAAGTAAGTCAGAAATAGCAAAGCTCAGCGAAGAGCTTGGAGTCCTTCTGAAGCAGGCGTCTGAGCTGAACGCAAAGCTTTCTGCCGAAAGAAAGGAAAAAGAGGCTGAAAAACAGAAGCAAAGGGCAAAGAAGTTCTCGGAAAAGCTTGCCGAAGCCAAGGAAAAACTCAGAAAAGGCGAAAAACTCACAACAGAAGACATACTAATAATGCAGGGCGAGAAATAAATTACTTCTTATCCTGCTTTTCAGGCTTTTCCACCTTGATAAACTCGGCGTACTTGCAGGCTCCGCAGTAAAGCCTGTCCTTGTGAGCAGCCAACGTGAAGCCAGTGCCGCATTTCGGGCAGGACTTGTTCTTCTTCACAACCTTATCGCCTTCCTTCTTGTACGTGTTCCAGATACCCTTGGGTGCCTTGTCTGCCATTATGATTTCGCCTCTGCCTTATTAGGCTCTTCTTTCTTTGCCTCTGCTGCCGGAGCTGCACCTGCTGCAGGCGCTGCCGGCCCGCCTGCAAGCTTTTCCTTTGCCTTCTTCCCAAGCCTCACAACCTTTTCAAGCTGCTCCCTGCTTGGGTAAACGTGCGCCTCAAACCTTGCCTTTTTGACTCCAAAACCAGTGTAAATGTGCGTTATGAAGATCGCATCTGCCTTTGCATTAAGCTTTGTTGCAAGTGCATCAATCAATTGTTTTTGTGAAGGGGTTGCTGCCTCAAAAACAATTTCACCTTGCACTTCCTTCCTTTGCAGGAAAGGATTTTCTGTTGTTTTGCTTATCATAATCTCCATTCAGGTCACCTTTATTGCATACTCACCCTTCACTCCAATACCCATCTTCCTTGCAATGTCGCTTTTGTTGGAGTCAATGATGTTAATCCTGCCTTTCCAGTTAACGACAAACTGGGCGCTGTGGCAAACAGGGCACTCATTGCCCTCAACAAACAACTTGCACTTCTTGCATGCCTTTTTCTTGGTCATCTTTTATTTCTCCGCCTTCTTGGCTTTCTTTTCCTTCTTCTCTTCCTTCTCAACAGCAGGCTTTGCCTCTGCAGCCCAGTCTGTCTTGCCCATTCCCTGCTGGCGCATCGTGAGACCGATCTTCGGGTTGTTCGGGTCCTTGAACGAGACTGCTATGACTCTTGCCCTGCAGATGTCTCCGACTTTCAGCACGCGCTTTGAGTCCCTTCCTGAAAGCACTTTTTCCTTTGCAAAGCTGACAAAGTCATCCATTGTCTGCGAGATGTGAATCATTCCGTCAATCGGGCCAAGAGTTATGAAGGCGCCGAAATCAGCAATGTCCTTTATCCTGCCGACAACAACCTCCTGCAGCTCTGGCTTGTAAGCAAGTATGTCAAAAGTTGTCTCATAATAGCTTGCGCCGTCTCCTGGAATTATTATGCCTTCTCCGACATGCTTGACATCAACAACGTCAATCACGACGCCTATGCCAGGGTCAATTAGCCCGTCGTATTTCAGCTTGATTCCTGCCTTTACGGCATCCTTCAGGTCTTTGCCAAAAAACCTTGGCGATACCCTGATGTGGTCCTGAACAGTCACCTTGTAATACATTTTTTGCCTCTTGGTTTGCATCAATGCCTGCAGCCAAAAAAAGGCCAGGCATCTCATTATTGTGAAAAGATAAGGGGCTGTTTAAAAAGCTTTTGGAATGAACTCCAAATACTTCCTTTGCCGTATTACAACAACAGAAATCCCCTTTTCCCTTAGCTTTCTCTTCAGGCCCTGGTCCTGTGTGGCGACAATCGTGTCTTTGTTTGCCGCCTTCAGGATAAGGGCGTCTGTGTAGCCCTTTTTGTCCGTCGTTATGATGCCAATGCGCTTCTTCATAATGAGCTGCTTTGCAAGGCGCGCGCCTGTCCTTGCATCCTGCTTTCCTCCTGTTATTATCGTGTCAAGCTCGTCAAGGGTCTTGTCAACAACAGCAAGCCTGTGCTGGAACGGCAGTATCCGCGCAATTTCGCTGAAAAAATCAACCTTCCTAGCAAGGCAGTCTACAAGGAAGTTCGTGTCAAGTATTACTGTCTTCATACCGGCAAAAGAAAAGACAGGAGTAATTAAATGTTGCCTATTTGAGTTTTGTTGCAAAGTCAGCATTGTGCCGCGGTCGTGCATTTGCACGACCGCGGGTTCAGGCGCGACGCTGTACGAGAAACCTTGCAATGCAAACCTATTTGAAATCAGGCTTTTCTCCCTGTGGAATGCTGTAATAATCACAGCCCTGAAGACACCTGAGAAGGTCAGTGTCACACTTCTGGTGTGTTGCATTGTTCCGCGCACCAACATGACACCACAAGTTCACCCTGTTGCACCTCTTCTGGCACAATGCATAATTTTGCCAAGAATAAATGCCAGAGATAGGCACGTCCTTTGCCGCAATGCACCTCCCCAATGAGGGCGAGCACATATTGCACTTGCCAATGCAGTCAGAAGCGCGCAGGCAGACAGCACCACAGTTATCAGGAAGATAAGTTGGCTTCTGCCACCACGTCACCCTTGTGCCATACATCCCTATTGTGTTTGGACCTGAAAGAATTGCATAAATGCCTATCGCAGCTATTAACAACACTGCAAGAAAAACAGCAACAGGGCTTCCTTTTTCCATAAAAGAGTTCTTGTTGCCCCTGTTATAAAAGGGTTTCGGCGGCGGGTAAGGTCAAGCCCGGTATGTTGTGCCAAGCCGACCGCAGTTTTTTACTGATTTATCTCTCCCCGCACAAGCAATGGGAGAGATAAATCACCCGGGCGAAACTCGGGCGCAGTCGGCTTAGCATAACTGAAATCAAATTCAGGTACGGCGCTGAAAGCAGGGTTTCTATCAAGCCACGGCATTACCTTTTTATACAAGCATTAGCGCAGTGAGCAAAGTGGAAGGCACAAAACATATTCTGAAGCAGGTCCTGGAGGAAATAACACCAAGCAGGGAGGAAAGGGCGGCCACGCTCAAGACAGTCAATACTTTCCTCACGGCGCTGAACAAGTCATTGAGTAAAAACAAGCTCAGTGCAAGGGCGGTGCTTGGTGGGAGCTATGCAAAAGACACGTGGCTCAAGGGAGATTATGATGTTGACATTTTTGTCAAGTTTGCCCTGAAGCACAAAAAAGACAACTTGAGCAGCCTGCTTGAAAAGGCATTGAAGCCGTGGAAGGCAGAAAAAGTGCACGGCTCAAGGGACTACTTCTGGGTTCACGAAAAAAAGTTCAGGTTTGAAATAATCCCTGTGCTGGCAATAAGGCGGGCAGAGGACGCGGAAAATGTCACAGACTTCTCGCCATTGCACGTGCAGTGGGTCAACAAGAACGGCAAAAAATACAAGGATGACATAAGACTGTTCAAGAAGTTCTGTAAAGCGCAGGGCGTTTATGGCGCAGAGAGCTACATACGCGGGTTTTCAGGGCACGTCGTAGACATACTTGTTATTTATCACAAGGGATTTCTGCCGTTGCTTAAGGCAGCAGCAAGATGGAAGCCAAAGACAATCATTGATTATTACCATCATTTTGACAAAAAGGCGTTGTTCATGCTTAACAAGAGCAAGATACAAGGGCCATTAATCATTATAGACCCTGTGCAGAAGGAAAGAAACGCGGCAGCCGCCTTGAGCTATGACAAGTATGACGGGCTTGTTGCAGCAGCCAAGAAATTCCTGAAAAAGCCGTCAAAAGATTTTTTTGTAGAAACAGAGATTGACCTTGGAAAGCTTGCAAAGCGCGGGCATTTGGTGCATGTCTGCGCAAAAGCTCCAAAGGGAAAGGAGGATGTTGTTGGGACGCGGCTTTTGCACGTGTTTGAATACATCAAGCGCTGCCTTGAGGACTTTGGGCTTGTTGCCTCTGGATGGCGGTGGAACAAGGGAGCAGAGGCAGAATTCTGGTATGTTGTAAAGCAGGAAAAGCTGCCGCCAACAATGACAAGGGCAGGGCCTCCGCTTGAGCTCAAAAGCGCTGTTGAAAAATTCAAAAAAGCCCACAAAAAGACATTCATTTCAGACCACCGCATGATGGCAGAGGTGAAAAGGCGGTGGAGAACACCGGAAGAGGCCGTATGCGCAGCAACAAGAGATGAATATGTTGTGCTTCGCGGCATAAAGCTCTGGATTTTGTCCGGCAGGGAGGCCCGCGGATGAACGCAATACTGCTTGGAATACTGCTCAGCATGACTCCTGTTGGAGAGCTTAGGGCAGGGCTGCCTGCTGCATTTGTGGCAGGAGTGCACCCCTTGCTGGCATATCTTGTTTGCGTTGCAGCCAATGTTATGGTAGCGCCGATAATTTTTGTCTTCCTCGAATACATCCATTACCATTTCCTGCACGTTGGCATGTACAGGACTGCCTTTGACAAGTTCATGGAGCGCACCAGGCAGAAAACAGAGAAATACGTACAGAAGTACGGCTATTTCGGGCTTACTTTGTTTGTTTCAGTTCCACTACCACTGACAGGCGTATACACAGGCGCGCTTGCAGCATGGTTTTTCGGCATGAACAAGTGGAAGGCCCTTATTTCGATACTGCTCGGCGCTGCAATTGCAGGCGCAATTGTCCTTGCGGTCCTGCTAACAGGCAACACTGCATGGCAATGGGTAAAGGCTTGACTATCACGCAGTGGTTAGCAATGATTTTATACGCTCTGGCGTCTATTTTTTCCAAATTAACCAGTTAATGGAGGGATGCATAATGGAAAAAGTAGGAACATGGGCGTTCCTGATTGGAGTCCTGATTGCCGTAGTGGCAGGGCTCGTACCAGCATTTGGCCAGCCACCCCTTGCAACGCAGGTCGCTTGGGTACTGGTTATTCTTGGCCTTGTGGTAGGATTCCTGAACATACGCGCAAGGGAAGCGCAGGAATTCCTGGTCGCCTGCATTGCAATACTTGTCATTGCAGGAATGGGCGGACTGCCACCGTTGGGAAGGACGATTGGAACAATCCTGACCAACATAATTGCATTTGTAGCACCGGCAGCAATACTCGTAGCGATCAGGGCAATCTGGGCTCTCGCAGAAGAATAAACAGAAATTTTTTCTTTTTTTTATTCTTTTATTCCAAACTTCCCGGTTAAAGGGACAAAAACATAGTCGCCTAAGTCGCTTGTTTCCAGCTTTCCTTTCAGTTTTCTTGCCTTAATCATTCGCTGCGCATGCATTTGGCCGACAGGAATGAGCAGGATTCCGCCTTCTTTCAGCTGCCTAACAAGGACATCTGGAATTTTCGGGGCTGCTGCAGTGCAAATAATGCGGTCATAAGGCGCTTCTTTCGCATAGCCCCTGCTGCCGTCAGAATGAATGATAGCGACGTTTTTTATGCCTGCCTTTTTGAGATTTGCTTTTGCGAATTTTACGAGCTCTGGCACGATTTCCGTGGTGATGACTTTGCCCTTTTCGCCGACAAGAACGCCCAGAAGGGCTGCATTGTAACCAGAGCCAGCGCCGATTTCAAGCACCTTGTGCCCTGGCTTTACTTCAAGCGCGTCAAGCATAAGTACAACAGTTGTTGGCTGACTTATTGTCTGGCCAGCAGGAATAGGCAATGGCTCATCAATATACGCTTCCTTCTTGTATTCCTCTGGAACAAACAGTTCGCGCCTGACTTTTTGGAATGCGGAAATAACTGCTTTGTCATTGATTTCACCTGATGCCAGCCAGCGTTCAACAAGCAGTTCCTTTTCGAGCATATTCACTCCATACTCATACACAATATTTAAATATTCACTGAAGAGACTAACCGCCAAAAAAAGGAAAATATGGCGCGCGAAAAAGAATTTGTTCTCTGGTTCAAGGACCTCAAGATAGAGGACGTGCCAATCGTGGGAGGCAAGAACGCATCCCTGGGAGAAATGTACAGGGAACTAACAAGAAAAGGTGTCAGGATACCCAACGGGTTTGCAATAACAACACACGCATACAAGCACCTGTTAAAGCACTCAGGGATTGAGAAAGAAATGCGGCAAATTCTTGAGGGAATAGATATCAAAAACGTCAGGCAGCTTGCAGAGCGTGGCAGGAAAATAAGGGAATTAATCAGAAGGGCAGAATTCCCAGAAGACCTAAAAGAAGCAATCTTCAAGGCATACAGGCAGTTGAGCAGGGAATACCGCTCAGCAGAAGTTGATGTTGCAGTAAGAAGCTCTGCAACAGCAGAAGACCTGCCAGAGGCAAGCTTTGCAGGACAGCAGGAAACATACCTGAACATTGTCGGCGAGCACGCGCTCCTGGACGCATGCAGGAACTGCTTTGCATCATTGTTCACAAACAGGGCAATAGCTTACAGGGCAGAAAAAGGGCTTGACCACTTCAAGGTGTACTTGAGCATAGGCGTGCAGAAAATGGTAAGGTCTGATCTTGCCTCTTCAGGAGTGATGTTCACGCTGGACACAGAAACAGGATTCCCGCATGTCTGCTTTGTCACAAGCAGCTGGGGCCTTGGCGAGAACGTGGTGCAGGGCGCAGTAAACCTTGACGAATTCTATGTCTTCAAGCCAACCCTGAAGGCGGGCTACAAGCCAATAATCCAGAAAGTGCTTGGCGAAAAGGCAATCAAGATGATTTACTCAACAGAAGGGCCGCACCCGACAAAAAACATCCCGACACCGCCAGAAGACCGGCGCAAGTTCTCAATAACAGACGAAGAGGTGCTACAGCTCGCAAAATGGGGCATAATCATCGAGGATCATTATTCGCAGAAAAAAGGAAAATGGACTCCAATGGACATTGAATGGGCAAAAGACGGCCAGTCAGGAAAACTGTTCATTGTCCAGGCAAGGCCAGAGACAGTGCAGAGCCAGAAGGCAAGGAACGTGCTCGAGGAATACGTTCTCAAGGAAAAAGGAAGAGTCATTGCAACAGGAAAAAGCGTTGGAAACAAGATAGGGCAGGGAGTTGCGCAGGTCATCAAAGATGTCAAGGAAATCTCGCGGTTCAGGCCAGGCGATGTGCTCGTTACAGAAATGACAGACCCTGACTGGGTGCCGATAATGAGGATGGCAAAAGCAATCGTGACGAACAAAGGCGGCAGGACGTGCCACGCAGCAATTGTTTCCCGAGAGCTCGGAATCCCCTGCGTTGTCGGAACACTCAATGCAACTGAGAAAATCAAAAGCGGGCAGAAGGTGACTGTGAGCTGCTCGGAAGGCGAGGAAGGGCGTGTCTATGACGGGCTTTTGAAGTTTGAAATCAAAAAGCTTGACCTGAAGCAGATGCCAAAAACCAGGACAAAGATAATGATGAACGTCGGCAACCCTGAAGAGGCATTTGACCTCAGCTTTATCCCAAACCAAGGAGTCGGGCTTGCGCGAATGGAATTCATAATCAACGAATACATCAAAATCCACCCAATGGCGTTGCTGAGGTTCAACAGCCTGACCGATGAGGGCGTCAAAAGGGAAATAATCAGGTTAACCCATGGCTACAAGAGCAAGCCTGACTTTTTCATCGACAAGCTCGCGCAGGGCATCGCAATGATAACAGCGGCATTTTACCCGCACGACGTGATTGTAAGGCTGAGCGACTTCAAGACAAACGAGTACGCCAATTTGATTGGCGGTGCGGGCTTTGAGCCAAAAGAGGAAAACCCAATGATTGGATGGAGAGGGGCAAGCAGGTATTACCGCCCTGGCTACAGCCCTGCTTTCGCGCTTGAATGCAAGGCAATAAAGAAAGTCAGGGATGATTTCGGACTCACGAATTTGAAAGTGATGGTGCCTTTCTGCAGGACAGTCGAGGAAGGCAAAAATGTTGTTGCAGAAATGAACAGGCACGGCTTGAAGCAGGGCAAAAACGGGCTTCAAGTATACGTAATGTGCGAAATTCCAAGCAATGTTGTGCTTGCAGACGAGTTTTCAAAGGTCTTTGACGGCTTTAGCATAGGTTCAAATGATTTGACACAGTTGACTCTGGGTTTGGACCGCGACAGCGCGCTTGTTGCAGACCTTTTTGACGAGCGCAATGAGGCAGTGAAGCGCATGGTTGAGTATGCAATAAGGACAGTCAAAGCAAATCACAGGAAGATCGGCATTTGTGGAGACGCTCCGAGTACGCACAGCGACTTTGCGCAGTTCCTTGTGCAGTGCGGAATTGACTCGATATCATTAAGCCCTGATGCAGTGATAAAGACAACCCTGAAGATTGCAGAGATGGAAAAAAAGCTTAAAGGTGAGAGTTTTAAATAAGCAAAGCTTTTTCTTTAATTTATGATTGCAGACAAAAGATAAAGGCCATAGTCTCTCAGTTATAAATCCCTGCAATCATTATACGATAAAGGCACCCTGCAATTCTGGGGTGCTGATGGTAAACTACGATGAGCCATAGGAAAATCGAGCTGATGGGCAGGGGCTCATTGCAGTTAAACCTCGGAAGGCTTGGAATAAATCTGACAGAAGAGCAGGAAAGCAAAGTATATGTAGAACTGAAAAAGCTTGGCGATTTAAAGCAGACAATTGCAGACATTGAAGAGCTAAGGCTGATAATTGCCGAAGAAATTGGCGACACTTCGCAGCAAAAATACAGGATAGTGCATTACGAATTTCATTCTTTCAAGGGAAAATTGCCAACCGCAACTGTGGAAATCATGAACGGTGAGAGAACTTACACTGCAAACGGTGAGGGAGGCGGCTGTTACGATGCGTGCATGAATGCGATATCCAAGATTTTTGACAATCTTCCAGAGCTTGTTGACTACAAAGTAAGGATTCCGACAAAAGGAACAGATGCGCTTGTGGAAACAACAATCGCGTGGAAGAACGGCGAGAAATCATTCAGGACGCGCAGAGTGGACTCAGACCAGGTTGCATCAGCGCTCTAAGCAACAGAAAAATGCTCAATCTTGCTGATGTGAAGGTCAGGCAGAAATAACAACAATCTTCTTGGTCAGGCGCTCATTGATGTAATAATCATATTCCCCCCTGATTTTCAGCTTTGCTTTCCTGATTAAGCGCTTGTAATTGATATTGCTTGGAAAGCCGAGGACTGCTTTTCCTTTGAGAACTTGTTTCAGCCTTGCCAGGAACTTTGCGTAAAGCATTTCCAGCCCTTTTGGCGGAGTGTTTCTGCCGTATGGGAGGTCAGCAACAACATATTTTGCATTGGTTAGCATTAATGCATCCTTGTTTGAGAGCCTGAAATGCCTTATTCCGTAGCCAAGAAGGTTTTTTGCTGCCTTTTCAAGAAGCTTTTGCTCAATATCATAGCCAACCGGAATGAATTTCATCAGGCCCGCCTCAATTAAAATGCCCCCTGCGCCGCAGAACGGGTCAACAAGCTCGCCTTTTGTGATTCCTGTGAGGTTTATCATTGCCCTTGCTATCTGCGGGTGAGTCCCTGTTGGGTGCGGGGCAGGCCAGTGATGCACTTTCCTGCCTTCAAAGTTCTCCTTGTTCTGCCACAAGAGCTTTCCTGCAATTACTTTGTCGCCGACAAAAAAGAAATTAAACCACGAAACCGGCTTTTTCATCTCTGCTTTTGAATTTTTTATCCTTTCCCCAACCTGCTGAGCGATTGATAGCTCAATGCAGGGATCAGTATGGTGGCAGGTGACCTTGAAGTCCTTCTTGTAATGCTTTTGCCAAGAAAATTCCCTTATGGTTCTGCCCAAATCCTGTTTTTTGCAGACAAAAAACAGCTCAAAAACAGCGTGGCTGAGCCCAAGCCTTTGGAATGCAGCATTCTTGGCATCAGCAGCAAGGATTTCATTGCCATAAAGCGCAATTTTCCTTCCTTTTGAGACTTCAAGCGCTTCAGCTATTGCCAAATCAGCATACCGCTTGTATAATTGGAAGAAAACCTTCATTTCTTCTTTTGCTTTTCCTGGATTGCCTTCTTTACTTGCCTGTTTACTATGTAAAGCACGACAAAGAAGGTTATCAGCATCAGGGCAAACCCTATTTTTGTCCTTGCATAGTCTCAATAGCTGACTGTTGCTGCAAATGCAGTGACAATAGTTCCAATGAAAACACCCATAAGTATTGCATCAACAAGCGGAAGCAAAAGCGCAAGGATAAGGATAACAAGGTTAAAGCCTGTTATTGCAGCATACTTCCAGCCGTTGTACACGCTTCGCTCCTCATTCCAGGCCTGTTCTGCCACGCGCTGCTGTGCAAGGCACTCACTTATCTTTTTCTGCTGCACCTCTGTAATTGCCTGCTGCTCCTCAGCAGTCATTTTTGCGCTCGGCGGGTATTGCGGGTAGCATTCCTCTGTGCCGCGGAAATAAGACTCAGAACCCGTGAACTTGGGGAAGAAAACATTAGCCCCAAGGAAGACCATTGGTAATAGAGCAGTGCGATAACCAACACGTATAAGAATTTCAGCCAGTTTACCATAAGGCCTGCTTAAGAGGAGGGTATTATAAATTTAACTGTTTACTGCGCATTCATGTATATTTCATATTTCATCAGGCGCAAGAAGAACATTGTTAAAGCTCTTCTCAGGTGTTGGCTGAACTTCTGCCCTGTTTATCAGCAGGATTGGCTTTTCTGCCATGAAAGACATTCCAATATCAAACCTGCTTACTTCGCTTGCGGGATTGCAGAAAACCATGACTTCCCCTGATTTTTTCATCCCTGTCCTGTTTTGCTTGCAGATAGCCAGCCCAATAATGTCGCCCTGGTGCGTCGTGTTATCAGGAGGATAATATTAATATACGCTGTAGCCTTCGCGCTTAAGCCCATCAACATACTGCCCCCAAATAATCTGACTCTGCCTGCGTAATTTTCCTCACAGGGCAAATTATGAAGATAGCCCTTGTCTGCTGTTCGAGGTTTTTTCCGCACCCAGAAAGAAAACAAGAAAGGTCAATAAAAAGCTTCGGACTTTTGCAATATGGAAAAATATTAAAAGCTGACAGACAAAAAGAGCAGTATGCCGCGCGGAAGACCAATCAAGTCAGAAATCAGGCAGGGCATGGTTGAAATTCTTGCAGTAAAAGGCTCTGCATATGGCTATGAGCTTGCAAAAATTTACAACGAGATTTTCCCCCAATGCACAAGGGAGAACATTTACTATCATCTGAGAAAAGGGGTTGCTATCGGCGAGTTTGTTGTCAAGGAGATAAAGGAAGAGCGAGGCGAATATTCCTGGGGAAGCATTGTTGAGAAAAAATATTATGCGCTTGGGCCGAATGCAAAGCCTGTTGGCAATGAGAGAGTAAGGAAGTATTTTGAGGGAAAAAAAGGCCTAATGGCACTTACCAACGCACTGCGCTGAGCAGAATTCTATGAATTTTGGCTCGCAAATCCTTGCACTCCTCAAAGAGCACGCTGTTGAGCACGCGCTTGGGTCAATTATCTGGCCGCAGGCAGACTTGCAGTCAGCCCCGCTTGGCTTTGAGCAGGCATAAGTTGCAGAAGTCTTGCAGGATGATTCGCATTTCTCAATGCATTCAGCAACAGGGTCTTCTGCTGGCCTGTTCTCAGGGATGACAATCACTTGGGGCTCATCCCTTGGAATCACATTTGTCGGAATGTAATTGAGGGGGGTTTCTGACGGCTGCGAGGGGGCAGGCTCTGGCTCTGGGACGGGCTCGCTCGTGACAACAACCTCCTTCGGTCCTTCGGGAGGGGCCTGCACGATTACTGCCCCTGAAGGAGATTTCTGGCAGGCAGAGAGCAATGCCAAGACAAGGATGCACGCAATAATGCTAATGCATAAAGCCCGCAATGACATTTGCAACCACCAGCAACAAAAACACGATGCTGATGAACCTCCAAACTTTCTGACCGGCTTCCTGCTTAAAAACCTTTTGCAAAACAACCTGGAGCATCCTGCCGCCGTCAATCGGCCCTATTGGCAAAAGGTTGAACAAGCCGATGCCAAGGCTTAGCAGGAAAAGCCAGTACAAAAGACCGAAAGACCAAAGGATGATTGGCACAAGCCACTCGCCGTACTTTGCCCTGAATGCCTCATTTATTTCCGCATGCTGGCGCGAATAAAGCCCAAGATGCGACTTGGAGGCATTATTTGGGTTTTCTGCGAGCACAACGGCATACGTGGCATTCCTTGTTTGCACCGTGACAGTGTCGCCCGGCTTTTTTGCAGCAAGCTCAGAACTCAGGTTTTCAAGATAAGGTGTTGGAATGCCGTCAATTGCGGTTATCACGTCACCTTCCCGGATGCCAGCAAGGGCAGCAGGGCTTCCTTCATCAACACCCGTGACGCGTACACCTTCAGGATAAATCATTGACTGCGCAACAGGGTTTGCAAAAAGCACCACTGCCAGGAACACGACGCCTGCAGTCACGAGGTTTGAGAACGGCCCTGCCGCAAAAACACTCAACTGCCTGAACCTGCCCTGTTTTTTGAGATATTCCTCGTCAGGCTCCACAAAAGCGGCAGGAACCAAAGGAACAAAAATGCCAAGGAATGCAAGACCTGCATTCTTTATAGGCATTTTGTAAATCCTTGCCGCAATACCGTGGCAGAACTCATGGACAAGCGCGATGACAAAAATGCTCAGAATCCAGTAGACAAACGGCACGAAGAAAACGCCTTTTGCCTCAAAAGGAAGCACCGGCTGGATTCCGGGCAATGCGCCGGGCGAAACAAGCATCAGGACAGTATTCTTGACAAGCTCATAGCTTATCATCAGCAACCCTGCGAAGCCAGCAACAACCCCAAGTCCGAAAAACCAAGACCAAAAGCCAGGCATCAGCTGCGCAAGGCGGTCCATAAACTTCAAGCCGCGCTGGGTGCGCCACATCACGAAATAAAGTATTGGAAAAACGCCTTGCAGCTGGATGTTTTTCCTCTGCAGCCATGAAAAGACAATCATCAGCAGGATGAAGATGGCTAATAGCGTGTATTGGAAGTCCATGATTTGCCCAGCGGTTTACCCGTATAAAAAATGTTCGGTTCAGAATGCCAATTACTTCCTTCTCTTGGGCTTGAAGCTCCTGCCCTGGCACTTCCTGCACTTGACGGCGCCTTCTGCCATCTTCCTGCTGGGCGCGCTGATGACAGACTTGCACCTCCTGCACACGAACTTGTTGCGGAACATCCGCGCGTCAGCCTCTGGGAATTTCACCATTATTCTGCACCGCTCTTCAACTGCTTCATCACTTTTTGCCCCATTATTATCCAGTACAATACCTGGCAGCCCTCAACAACGCTTTCCTTCAGCTCAGGGGGGATTGCCAAATCAAAAGTTTCATACGTTTCGGAGTCCATCACGTTTGCCCTGTCTCCTGAAATGCTCAAAACCTGGGCGGTTTTCTTTTCTATGATCGGGACCTCAACATTGTCATGGCCGGGAATAACCATTTCGCGCTTCTTATCGTCAATAAGCCCGATGGCAACAATGCGCACCTTTGCGTGCCCGTGCTTCCCTGACTTGCTTGTTTCGGCACTCACAACCTTGCAGGCGGCATTGTCAATGAGGATATAGCCACCCTCCTTGATCGAGCCCGCGCTAACGATTTTCGTCGACATTGGAGGAATCGGACTTTAAGCTGTTTAAATAGTTTTCGGAACCTGCAAGGATTTCGAGAACTCCGCCGGCTGAAGTCTGCAATAGTTTTCGGAAAAAAAAAAATCAGAACCAATCCCGGAAATAACTGCGTTTGCGCTTTGAGACAAGCCTTGACAATTCCTTTTCCAGAGCCGCAGAGTTTGGGTATGACTTCTCATCCTGCCTGAACTTTGAGCTGTGAAAAGTCCTCTTCAAGCCAAAACCCTTGAACTGGTGCTTCTTGTGCAGCAATTCGTGGTACATCACGTAATCAAGCAGGCGCGGATACTCGAGCAGGATTGAGCTTATGCTTACAGTGTCAGTGCCAAGGTCATAAGAACCGAGCTTTGTTATGCCATTGCCTATGACAAGGTTTGGCTGGTCCAACAAGCCATTGAATTGTAGCTCATTTACGCGCCTGAAGCTTGCCTCAAGGACAGGGTGCGACCTTGTCTTGGCTATTGTTGAAGGAACGCTTTTCAGGAAATAATTGTACAAGTCCATCTGTGTTGTTCTGCGCTTTTCCTTGAACAGCCTGCACAGCAGGTGCTGGACAAGCCCGAGCTGGATGTCTCTGCTCACTGTTTTCCACTGCCTGCTGAGGTTAAGGACAAGGCGTTTCTGCAATTTGTTCAGCCTGATGTTCGCGTTGTAGCCCCTGAACCTGCCGGAATACCTGACCTCTGCAGAATAAGCATAAGGTTTTTCCGGAAAGACTGTGTTGAATGCCTCGCGAACAAGGTCCATAATCGCTATGAGTGTCGCCGCGGCTCATAAACATTTCGCGAAATGTTTATATACAGAACATTACCACTTGTGAGCGGTGGTGGGCTTGTTTGGAACAGACGGAATTAGGAGGATAACCCCTGTCTTAACGGCGGCATTAATTCTTGTGCTGGGTTTTTTCGCATTCCGCGGCGGCATCGGGGTGTTGAACCCGACAGGGCTTATGGTCCTCAAGAACACGACGCTGACAGGCACGTTCTACATAAATGACAACAAGCTGGGTGTTTCTGCCAACAATGCCGCAGTAAAGTTCTCAGCGCCGGAAGTAGCAAGAATAAAGACACGGGGTGGCCAAATCAACGGCACAGGAAACTTCTGGATAGATGGCTTCACTGGCACAATCGCGTGGAACGGCAAAACAATAGAGCTTGACGGCACAATGGCAAGCGTCCACGGCAACCAGCTGGACATCACATACACTGTTCGGGAAATCACAACAATAACACTTACGGCAGGAAGTGTTGAGGCGTCAAAGGTCAATATTTCATCAATAAGCAGCGACCTGACAGGCAATCTCAGGCTTGAAGGGCGCTGGACCATAAGGACAAACGAAACGCCAATAAGCATAAGCGGCTATGATGGAAGTATCATCTTCCAGCGCGTAAACAACGAGACAACGCTTTACTTGAGTGGCAATGCTGACAAGATAAGGGTTGAGCAGGAAAACATCATTAAGAACGTGGCTTAATACCCCACCTCGTAGCGCAGGATTGCGCCATACATTCCCAAATCCTTGAGCTGGGCGCCCTCGCGGGTTTCTGTTGAGATAATCCTGACCTCTGTGCCAAACCTCTTTGCGGCATTCTCAAATTCATCTATTTTCTCTTCAGACAGGGCTTCAGACAGCAGCAGCGTCTCAACAGCACCCAGCTCAAGCATCCGCCTGACCTCTGCCTCGCCGTAAGCGACCATGTTCTGCCTTGTGGCAAGAAGCTCCAAGAACCTGCCTACTATCTTTTTCTCGCCTGCAATTTCCTCCTGAGAAAGTATGTCCTGGGACTTGTCGACCAGTTCCTCAAGACCGAACTCCTCAGTGTAGCTGAGGTCCTTGATGCAAAGGATTTTCTTCTTTAAGTCTGCAGTGATAAACCCGCTGTCAACAAATTCGTACTTTGTGGGTCCAGGACCGCCGATAATGATTCCTTTCAGCCCTTCAAGCGTGAAAAACTGCTCTTTCATCAACTCAGCAACCTTGCCAAAATGGTCCTTGACCGCGATTTCGCGGTTTCTCTGGAAGCGGACAGCAGACTGCCCGCCTGCCTTGAACTTCCCTGGAACGTGGGAGTGAGTCTTCGTGAGCGGCACGATTGTCTTTCCCTTCAGAAGTGCAAGCATTGCGTCCCGTGCATCAATCACAACAAGGCCGTAAACTTCCTTTGCCTCGAGCATATCACGCAGTATGTCAAGGTCAAAGGTTTTCTCGCACTTGTACAAGCGCATCTTCAAGGGCACAGGAGGCTCAATACTCCAAACCCTGACGTCTGACTTGCCCTCCCTTGCAAGGATGTTGCCTGAAAAGACAGCAAGCCCGTTCTTGGGGGTCCTGCCAATAACGCGCAAGTGCTGTATCATCCTTTCCAGAGCGTCAATGACATTCTTCCTCGTGCTCGCGCTCTTGATGTTGCTTGCAGTGCCCTGCTCCTGCGCCAAATGCTGGATTATCTTCGTGAGGTCATAACCAACGGGGACGTAAACAGTGACGAACTCCGTGTGGGCAGCCTTGTGGCTCTCAAGTTCCTTGATGAATTTTTTCAGGTTGAACTTCTCGTGCGCCGTAATGCTCATTTTAGAAGAGCGGCAGGCAGGCTAACAACTATCAAGAAGAGACTATGCCCCACAATGCCTGTCAGTGCTCATGACAGAATGAGTCGCTAAGCCCCCTTATTAAGCTTTGCATGATGCAAGGCTTCGATAGCTTTAAAAACCAACCGTTGTTTTCACGCAGCACAATGGTAGAAAAGAAGCAGAGCCTGGGTCCTGTGAAAAGGTTCGGCGCGCGCTATGGAAGGACGACAAAGTTCAAGCGCGCAGCCATTGAGATAATGCAGAAAAAGAGCACGAAATGCCCTTACTGCAACAAGGACAGGGTCAAAAGGAAATCAAAGGGAATCTGGCACTGCACGAAATGCAAAAACACATTCGCAGGCCAGGCATACACTTTCGTTGCAAAGCCAAGCATCACAGCACTGCCGCCTGTTGAGGAAGTGATGGCAGAAACGCAGGAGCAGTCAGAGGAAGAGGGCGCATAAGCATGGTAAGATACACTTGTTTCAGCTGCGGCAAGAAAATCTCAGAAGACATGATGGGCAAGCGAGTGCGCTGCCCGTACTGCGGAAGCAAAATGCTCTACAAGTCAAGAAGCATTCCAACAAAGATAAAGGCGGTCTGATGGAAATACCAAAAGAAACACAGGAAAGCATCAGCAGGCTCCAAATGATTGAGCAGAATGTCCAGTCCCTGCTCATGCAGAAGCAGCAATTCCAGGCACAACTGTTTGAGCTAGAGAGCGCGCTCAAGGAGATAGAGAAGACAGACGAGGCGTTCAAAATCGTCGGGAACGTTATGATAAAGACTGACAAGACAGCCCTCAGGACAGAGCTTAATGCGAAAAAGGAAATAATTGACTTGAGGCTCAAGAACATTGACAAGCAGGAAAAACAGCTGAAGGACAAGGCAGAAACGCTGCAGAAGGAGGTAATGAGCAAGCTCAAGAAGTGATTCTTATGGACCAACTATCAATGATTATTGCGGCATTGCGCGAACTCGAGCAGGACAACCAGGTCCCGAAAAACGTCAAGACAAGGATTGCGAGCACAATAACAGTCCTTGAGGAAGATGCTGAAATGCCGATAAAGGTTTCCAGAGCCCTTCAGGAGCTTGAGGAAATTGCAGAGGACAACAACATGCAGGCATACACAAGGACGCAGATATTCAACATTGTAAGCCTGTTAGAAGTCATCTGATTTTTAGTGTGTTTTCGCCGTTGCAAACCTATATAAACAACTGTGCCATATTACTAAAGTATGAAGAAAGCCGTCAATGCTGTTGTTTCTGCAATAAGCGCGGCAAGGCTTGGGGATATCCAGCAGTACCAGAACCTTGCTGTTGTCCCATTGCTCAAGAAGAATGGCGGCTCTGGTCTTGAAAGGCTTGTCCTTGAGGAAGCCCTGAAAAGCGGGCTGAAAATAGAGGAAATGCGCCAGACAAATGCCGGTGAGGTCGCAGTAAGCAATATTTCTGAGCTTGCAGTTAATAATGCCACAGGCAAGGACGTGATTATTGTCGCAGGAGAATACCTGGTCGGAGGCGGGCAGAACAGGATGGTCTCGGCAAGCGTTTATCTCGAAGCAGGATACAAGGGAAAAGTGCCTGTCAGGTGCATTGAGCACGGCAGGTGCAGAGGGCACAGCAGGGAATTCGGGTATGGCGGGCACACAAACCCATCTGTCAAGCACACGCAAAGCCAGGATGCGACTTGGGATGAGGTTACAACAATACTCGACAATACAGGAATAAAGTCAGGCTCGCAGGACTTCAGCAAGGTAATGGAGCAAAAAGGCAAGGAGTTGGGAGACATTGCAAAGCGCTTTGCAATACAGCCAAACCAGGTCGGAATTGTCGCTGTAATCGGGCTGCCTGACCGGAAAAAGTATGCGCTTGAGTTCTTTGATGACCCTGGAATAATGCAAAAGCACTATGACAGAATAATGTATGCAATGGCTGTGGAAGCACTGCCGCACAGCCAGGTAGGGCTTGTGGTTGACAAGAATGAGATTACCGGATTTTTGGATGAGATAAAGTCAGCAACCCTCAGCCACAGGCATTCAACAAGCAAGGGAGGAGATTATTCAATAGTGACCCCTTCTGCGTCAGGCTCAACGCTGATATGCGAAGATGACACAACGGCATACATCACACTTGTAAGCTCCAAGCCCTTTGCGCAGGAAAACACAACCATACTGCCGCCGAAAAAGAATTAACGCTTTCTTACCCTTATTTCATGCCTGAGAAAGTTTGCGTTTGGAACGTGTATTATGTCGCCTGTCTTGCTGACGAGCTTTGTCTCGAGAAGACCAAGCTCCCTGACTTTGCCAGAGACCGAGCCGACAGTTATGGTGTCTCCTGCCGAGAAGAGCTTCTTGCGGCTGAGCCTTATTCCTGCAATGAAGTTCGGAATGAAATCCTTCATGCTGAGCAGGAATGCAATGGCAAGCACTGAAAGTATGGCAGCAATGACCATGTAAAGGACAATTGCAGTAACCCCGAGCTGGTCAAGCGCAAGAACAATCGCGATGAAATAAATAAGGCACTCAACAAGGCGGCCCAGGAATTCCTCCATCCCAAACCTTATTTTTGCCTTCAGCAGCATTCTGTTAAGCTCTATCTCGTGCAGTCCGCGCTGCACAAGCTTTCCAAGGACCTTGCCGATGATGAAACCGATAAGCAGGACTATAACTGCTGATGCAATGATGTTTACCCAGCCCTGCGCCTCGCTCCAAAGATCAAGCAATGCCATGGTTTGAATGAAACAGCGATGATTTTATAAACCTTTTCGGGGCCTGTTGTTAGCAGGGACGCCAGCAAGGCCTGCTGGTCCATTCGCTAACGCTCATGGGCATACCCGAGAGAATAAAGGAAATTGAAGACGCAATGAGAAAGTGGCAGTACAACAAAGCCACTGAGCGCGCATTTGGTGTGGCCAAGGCGCAAATTGCAAGATTGCGAGAAAAAATGGAAAAAGAGGCGGCCAAGAAAAGTGCTGGCGCCGGTTTTTTTGTCAAGAAGTCGGGTGACGCAACAGTAATTTTATTGGGCTTTCCTTCTGTCGGGAAAAGCACCCTTTTGAACAGGCTCACCGGCGCCAAAAGCAAGACAGCCGCGTATGCATTTACAACACTCAACGTGATTCCGGGCATTTTGCAGTACAACCAGGCAAAAATACAAATCCTTGACGTGCCAGGAATAGTTGCAGGAGCTGCTTCCGGACGTGGAAGAGGGAAAGAAGTGCTTGCAATGGTAAGAGCAGCAGACCTGATACTTATACTGATTGATGCCTTGCACCCAGAGCATTATTCCGCAATACTCCGGGAACTGCATGATGTTGGCATCAGGATAAACCAGGAAGCGCCGGATGTCAAGATAACAAAGAAAGCAAAAGGCGGAATTGACATAAGCGCAACAGTGCCGGTCGAAATAAGCAAGGAAACAATGGCAGACATACTAAAGACATTCAGGATAACCAATGCCGATGTCGTGATAAGGAGTCCTGTAAACATTGACAGCTTTATTGATGCCGTGGAGGGAAACAGGCGCTACATACCTGCAATCACTGTTGTCACGAAATTTGACCTGCTTGACGAGTTCCAGCAACAGGACCTGCTTGAGAAACTCAACCCGGACCTTGCAGTGAGCGCGGAACAGAACATAAACATTGAAGAGCTGAAAGAGCTAATATTTACCAAGCTTAACTTCATCAGGGTGTTCCTGAAAGAAATTGGCAAAAAACCAGACCTTGAAGAGCCAATGGTGCTGCGCAAAGGGACAACAATAGGTGATGTCTGTAACAGGATTCACAAGGACTTTGTAAAAAAGTTCGTGTTTGCAAAAATCTGGGGCAAGTCAGCAAAGTTCCCGGGCCAGCAGTTCAGAGACCTTGACAAAGAGCTCGATGACGGCGACATTGTTGAGATTCACATCAAGTAAATTAATATATTTGATTGCATTTCAGTTTCCTTATGCAGTTCAACGCCTATGGAAACGCAGGAATTGAGGGGACGCACACAAGCGTTCTTGAGTTCACGCAAAGAACAAGCGTGATACCAAAAGGCGCTTCTGTTGTTGGAACAAGGGCTGATTTTGAGCCAGAGGCGCTTAGCGCGCTGGCAATGGTTTCAAAAAAAATAAGGATAACACTCAAAGTAAAAGGTTTCACAGAAACAATAACAGGCGAGGTAAACAAGTCATTTTTGCCAGGGGTAGATGTGATAATAAGAAAAGGCGCTCAGGGTTCTCCGGGAACACTGCTCATTAATGCTGACAAGTCAGCAAGCGATTTGCCAAGGAAAATGATAGAGTTATTGAAGAATCCTGAGGAAAGGATGATTGTCACGCTTGAGCGCATATAAGAATCTGGTCTAAAGGAAGCTTCTCTTTTGGAGGAACAGGCGTTGTGTACTCAATGCCATTCCCATGGTCTGTGCGCAGGAAGCTGTTGCGCTCAAAAAAAGACTGCGATTCAAGGTTGTCATAATCAACATATGCAAACACTGATTTTGCGCACTCATACTGCGCGATTACAAGCGCTGCGTGCAAAAGAGCCCTGCCAACATAGCGGGCATCGCAGTACGGCTCAACGCAGACAAGCAAGATGCCCAATGCCTTCTCTCCAGGGGTTGGCTCTACAATCTGGAAGTTCAGGAAGCCCTGGTGTCCTGAAACCTCTCCGGGATACGCCTTGAACAAAGGACCATAAAGCTTGGCGCTCTGACGCATATCATCCCTGATTGGAGTGCCTGCTATAATGCGCTCAATGTTCAGCCCTTCCTTTTTCCTGAAAGGGACCAAGCGTATTGTAACAGGGTCCATGCAGGCAGGTAGAATTACAATGCTTAAAAAACTAATCAACCAAAAGCCTTCTTGCCTTAGGGACAAAATTCAGGAGTTTTCCTTCCTTTACCCTTCCGCAACCCACAAAATCACTGCCAGACTTCATTATTACATAACCTTCCTGCTTGACTTCCTTGATTAAGTCCTCGCCCCTGAGCCATTGTCGTAATTCGTCCTTGTCAAGCTCTACAACATTCTTTTTTGCATGCGGACCGATTAATTGCGAGCCCTCAATGCTCAGCCGTATTTCTCCTTTCTTGAACTCGCCAATATACAAGCCGACACTGTTTATCCTGAGCTTTTTAGGATCAATCTTGGTGATGTCCTTGCTCAGCACGAAGAGGTCATTCTTGGTGCTCTGGTACCAAGCCCAGGGAAAATCAATCTCAGCACCCCATTGCTCCTTAATCCTGGCAAGAACCGGCTTCAAGTCGCGTCCCGACAAAGCAGTAAGGTTGGTTTTCATTTTAGTACCATTTCCTTAACGAGCTTATTAAGCCTGCTGATTATTTCAAGCGCTGTTAGGGATTTGTGGCAATAATAATCCTTTAAAAGTATCACACTCCCCACACAGGGTTATTCTTCCTCATTATTTGGGCGATTTCTTTCAAGAGCTCTTTTTCGTCATTTGTGATGTATTCCTTGTATTCCTTGTATTTCCTGAAGTGCTCTTCCGGAATTGAGCTGTAGAGTATGTCGCCCTCGTGGATTTGGCGGCCGATGATTACGTTTGGCATGCTTACTGCGACCTGCTTTCCCTTTTCTGCCTTTTCAATGTTTTCCTGCTCCTGCTGCAAGCCCTTGACAACTGTAAGCTCCCGCCCTTCTGCATTCATCAATGGCGTTCCTGTCTTTATCGTTCCTCCAAGGACATGAATGCCGCAGACAGCAGGATTGCTCTGCCTGAAGACATAGCCCTTGAGGATTTCAATCTTGCATGGCTTCACGAGGACATCAAGCTCTGCAAGCTCAATTGCCTTTTTCTTGTGCTCTGCCCATTTCTGGTAGTCCTCGATAAGGCGGTAAATCACAGTGTTTGTAAGCACAGAAACATTTTCAGGAACACCTTCTGGCTGGGGAATGTTAAAGCCGAGAACGACCCCAAACAAGGGGTCTTTCTCTGCGTTTGCTGCAGCATCACTGATGTCCTTCTTTGTGACAGGACCAATTCCAGCGCGCATCACAGGTATTTTCGCTTCCTTAAGCAGAGTGATTAATGCCTCCAGCGAGCCAAGAGAATCTGCCTTGATTATGATGCCTTCCTTGCCTGTCTCAAGGACAACCGCCTCAACTTCCTGCCGGACTTTTGCCTTTGCCTCTTCAACATTTGCGGGGCTGCCGATGAGAGGCATTCCTGAGACAACATTCTCAATTTCAGGGGCGACAATCTTGACTCCGGTTGCTGCACTGGCTTCCTTTACAGAGGTGAACTTTGTCTTTTTCTCCCTTAATTCCTGCAATGGCGCAGGCAGGAACAACGCCTTAACCCTTGAAACTATAGGTCCTTCAATCCCGCCAATGACAATCGTGTCTCCGACTTTCAAGGTACCGTCGTAAAGGATGACGTCCATTGTCTTGCCCAGCCCTTTGTCCTCCTTGACCTCAATAACTGTCCCCTGTGCAGGTCCGCCTTCTGTGACTTTCAGGCCGCTTTCAAGGTAGCGCTGGGCAAGACCTGTGAGTACCATCAAAAGCTCAGGGATTCCCTCGCCAGTAACAGCAGAAGTTGGGACAACCGCAATCTGCTTTGTGTAGTCGCTTACCCTGTCAAAGCGCTCTGCCTCAAAGCCAATATCATACATCTTGCCCATAAGCTCATAGACTTTTGTTTCAATTGCCTTTTGCGCCTCCGGCGCCTGCTCAGCAATGTTCTGGAGCAATGGCTTTTGCGCTGCAGGCCGCCATCTTGGCAGCAGGTCTATCTTGTTAGCGGCAATGACAAAAGGGGTCTTGTAGTGCTTCAGGATTTCAATGCATTCAAGCGTCTGGGGCATAAAGCCCTCCATGACGTTAATCACAAGGACAGCAATGTCAGCAAGGTTGCCGCCCCGCCTTCGGAGATTTGTGAAGGCAGCATGACCGGGGGTATCAATGAAAAGCAAACCGGGAACAGTAAGTTTTAGCTTCAATGCCTCAAGCAAAGGACCGCAGATTTTCTGTATTGTGGGCAAAGGGATGATTGATGCGCCTATTGCCTGCGTGATTCCGCCTGCCTCGCGCGCAGCAATTGCACTACCACGAATCTTGTCCAAAAGCAGTGTCTTTCCATGGTCCACGTGGCCCATAATAGCCACAATCGGCTGGCGTATCATAGTTCATGGGCATTTTACGGTGTTTAAAAATGTAGTTGCTTTGTAACAGCAGTAAACTCCAAAATACGGGCGCGTACCGCGCCAGAGACATAAGCGATAGTGGAAGAACTATCAATATGGTTGGTCTCTGTGGCGGAGCCACCCAATTTGTAGTCGTTTCTTAATGAAGGTCTTTTTTACCACTATATAATGGTTGTTTATGCGAAGCTTTATAAAGAGGTCACTATTAACTGGGGGTAACATTGGCGTTTTTACGCTGATAGAGTCGGGGGTTATATAATATGAACACGCACAAAACATTCGGAGTTTTTGGAATTGTGCTCCTCTGCGCACTTGCACTGGTCGGTGCAGCTGCCGCAATCCCTGTTGACATAACACGGGTGGAGATTGACGACCAACCAATACAGCCAGACCAGACAAACCGTCTGGACATTCTGAGGGACAATGATGTTGAATTTGAAGTCCTGCTTGAAGCAACTGAAGACATAGATGATGTTGAAGTCCAAGTCTTTGTGTCAGGCTTTGAGCACAACAAGGATTTGCGCCTCTCAGACCATATTGGACCGTTTGACATGGACGCAGGCATCACATACCGCAAGAAACTCCAAATCACGTTCCCCGACCTGGTTGAGGAGGATGACTACAAGGTGCGTGTTGTCGTGACCGACCGCAACGGCGAGCAAGTCTTTGAGAACTACAACATCAAGATGGACGTCCAGCGCCACGACCTCAAGATTGTTGACACAATGTTCACGCCCTCAAGGCACGTGCAGGCAGGACAGGCATTGCTGACTGTCGTGCGCGTGTACAACTACGGCGAGAAGGACGAGGAAGACATCAAGGTCACAGTTGCAGTCCCGGAGCTCGGACTCTCAGTATCAGACTACATTGACGAGATAGAAAGCGAAGAGAGCAGGGAAACAGAAGAGCTCTATTTGAGGATTCCAAAGTGCGCAAAGCCAGGAATGTACGAGATGACAATAGATGTCAAGTACAACGACGGCTTTGACAGGACAGGCGCAAAGGGCCAGATAGAAGTCCTTGAGGACCCTTCATGCAGGGAGCCAGAGACAGCAGTTGTCCAGCTGCCGCCTCCGCAGGTGAACAACACTGTTGAAGCAGTGCCTCGCATAAGCACAGTCCGCAAGGCTTTGGAGATAATCCTTTTGTGCCTTGTCGCATTGCTCGTCATAATCGGGCTCATAATCGGGTTCACAAAAATGGGAGCAGGCGACGAGCAGCCGCAGTAAAACTTTTGTTTTTTTGGGCTCTTTCTTATTATTCATTCGATATCCTATGGTAACTATCAAAAAATCAACACTGGATGCAGTATTGGAGCCTTATTACAAGCCACAAGCACAATACCTTAAGTCAGCAGAGCTTGAATATCCGGCAATAACCGGCGTTTTTGAAATCTCACAACCTTGTTATGTTGAGGATACAGGCCATTTTAATGCAGTAGACCTCTTAATTTGCTATAACCAGCTCAGTTATGCAGGGTTTGCAGAAGCAAAGCAAATGGGCATTATTCCAGAACTTGGCACTGTAACACTTGAAGAATTCAAGGCATTACAGTTGAAAAACATGCTGATTGCGCACGTGGACAAAATGAGGTTCAAAGAGCAGATAAGCACTTTAAACCAGATTCACGGCACAGTAAAAGTGGAAAAAGTAATTCCTGGGAGGATGAACCTGCCTTATTTCTTTAAGACCACATATAATTCCGAAAATGGAAAAGCCACAGGCGAAATAGGTTTGGCAATTATCAGGACAAAGCAAGCTTAATAAACAGCCCAGCATTCGGATAAAACATGGCAGATGTTGCTGTTTACGAAGTCCCTGCAGGAGACCCTTCTATTTATGACAGCCCTGACGTGATCAAAGCTGAAACAAAGCCGGGAATGCTTGAAAAGCCAGTCCACGAGGACATCAGGGGAATGATTGAAAGGCACGAGCTTAACGGCGTAAAAGTCAACCTCTTGTCGACAAAAAGAGGCTTTATGCGAAGCGGCGACCTGCACAAGAACAGGCAGTTTGACATCATCCTCTCAGGAAAAGTTGAGCTATGGACTTGCCAGAAAGGCAAGACTGTAAAGCAGGTCATAGGGCCGCACAAATACATAGTAATAAACCCGCACGTGCCGCACCTGTTTAACTTCCTCGAGGACACAATAATGATGGAATGGTGGGATGGTCCTTTTGAGGCATGGTTCTACAAGCCCTACAGGGACATAATAGACGCGCAGTTCAAGAAGATGACTTCTGGATAAGCTTAATAAACCCTTCACCTTCTCCTCTCGTCGTTATGCCAACAGATGCAGAACTAAAGGACCAGTTCAAGAAAACAGCCAGCGCAGACCCTGACAAGTACTTTCCGACCAAAACACTGAAGGAGTACGGGTTTGCAAGGCACACGTGCTCAAAGTGCAAGAGGTTTTTCTGGACAGTGCACCCTGAACAAAAGGTGTGCGGAGACCCTGCCTGCTCAGGAGGGTTCAGGTTCATAGGAAAGCCACAAGGCAAAAAACTAAGCTACATAGAAGTCTGGCAAAAGTTTGCTGAAATACACAAAAAACTCGGCTACACACCAATAAAAAGGTATCCTGTTGTTGCGCGATGGAACCCCACAACAGAATTCACAATCGCCAGCATAGCAGCATTCCAGCCATACGTGGTTTCAGGAGAGGTAAAGCCTCCTGCAAACCCTCTCGTGATACCGCAGTTTTCGCTCAGGTTTGGCGACATTGACAATGTGGGCATAACAGGGCATTTTGTGTGCTTCATAATGATGGGACAGCACGGCTTTTTCGCACCAAAAGACTATGACATAAACACGTATTTAAAGCACCACATCACTTGGCTCACAGAAGGAATGGGCCTGAAAATAGAGGAGCTCACAATACACGAGGACGGCTGGGCAGGAGGGGGAAACTTCGGTCCCTGCATGGAATTCTTCTCGCACGGGCTGGAATTAAGCAACCAGGTCTATATGCAGTTCGAGGCAACACCAACAGGGTCAAAAGAGCTTGCCATCAAAGTCCTTGACATGGGGCAGGGGCAGGAAAGGGCTGCCTGGTTCACTCAGGGGACAGCAACTGCTTATGACGCAACATTCCCAGAAGTCCTGAAGAAGCTCACAAAGGCGACAGGAGTAAAGATAGACCAGGAATTAATGAAGAAATTTTTGCCATTGACTCCCTACCTTAACGTTGGAGAAGTCGCTGACCTTGACAGGGCATGGAAAGAAGTTGCAAACAAAATGGGAATGGATGTCAAGGAACTCCGCGAAAAAGTAGAGCCAATAGCGGCTGTTTACGCAATTGCAGAGCATGCAAGGGCATTACTGGTTGCACTCACAGACGGAGCCCTGCCAAGCAATGTCGGCGGAATGTACAACCTAAGAGTTATTCTAAGGCGTGCTCTTGGCCTCATCGACAAGTACAGCTGGAAAGTTGACCTTTGCGATGTGTGCGAATGGCACGCTGCAGAGCTCAAGCCGTTGTTCCCTGAGCTTTCTGAACATCTCGCGAACGTGCGCAAAATCATTGAAGTCGAAAAAATGCGGTACAAGGCAACGCAGGAAAAAACAAAAACAATGCTTGCTAAGATTGCTTCTCAGGAGCTTACAACAGAGGATTTGATAAAAATATATGACAGCCAAGGGATAGCCCCAGAACTGGTTGCCGAGGAAGCAGCAAGGCAGGGCAAAAAAGTAAAAGTGCCGACAAACTTCTACGCCCTTGTTGCAAAAAAACACGAGGCAGAGAAAAAAGAGCAGGAAACCCAGACAGAGCGCGAAACAAAACTGCCCCTTGACGGAATTCCTGACACAGAAATCCTTTACTGGGGCGACTGGAAGCCAAAAGAATTCAGCGCAAAAGTTTTGAAAGTTATCGGAAACAATGTCGTGCTTGACAAGACAGACTTTTATCCAGTATCAGGCGGACAGGTTGCTGACCACGGAGAACTTAACGGAAGCTACGTGGTTGATGCATTCAAGCAGGGAGGAATAATCGTCCACGTCCTCGCTGACAAGCCAAAATTCAAGGAAGGCGACACTGTAAAAGGAAAAGTTGATTTTGCCCGCAGAAAACAACTCTCGCAGCACCACACAAGCACACACATAGTGAATGCTGCAGCAAGGACAGTGCTCGGACCGCACTGCAACCAGGCAAGCGCAAAAAAAGACATTGACAAAGCATATTTGGACATTACGCACTACCAGACAATTTCCGATGCCGAATTGCAGAGCATTGAGGAAGAGGCAAACAAGATTGTCAAAAAGAACGCAACAGTTGTAAAATCTCTCATTCCACGCGAGGAAGCAGAGAAAAAATACGGAATGGCAATTTATCAGGGAGGCGCAGTGCCAGGAAAGCAATTGCGCATCATTGAGATAAAAGGAATTGATGTTGAGGCGTGCGGAGGAACACACCTGAACAGCACAGGAGAAGCAGAACAAATAAAGATTCTCAAGTCAAACAAGGTAAAAGACGGGGTTGTAAGGATTTATTTCTGCGCAGGCGAGGCAGCCAAGAAAGTGATTTCAGAGGAAAAAGACAGGGCATCAGCTGTTGCAAAACTACTCGACTGTAAGCCAGAACAAGTGCCTGGAAGGGCGCAGGAATTGTTTGAAAAATGGAAAAAAGCCAGAAAAGCGGCATCCAAGAAACAGCCTTTGAACTCAGACTGGTTCATGCTCACATCAACAGAAGAATTCTCAGGAGACATTGTTGCGAAAACAGCAGAAATCCTGCAGACCCAGCCAGAATTCATAGGCAAAACAATTGAACGATTCAAAAAAGACCTTGCGGAATTCAAGAAATCAGCCGAATAATTTCTCCAAAACATCAGTTGTGTACAAGACTATTGCCCGCGCCTGCGCTTCAGACGGCTTGAACGCATCCTGTTTCTGGTGAACGCTGTGAATCCTGACCTGGTTGATTAAGTGGATTTGGTTTCCCAAGCCAGGATCAAGCTTTATGCCATGCTCTGAAAGCCTTGCAACAAGATTTCCGAGACCCAATCCGGGCGATTTTTCCAACAAGTCAGTATTTGTTGCCTCATAATACTTCCTGTGCAAAGCGGTTTCAAGAATCCTGCCGCAAAGAATCACAGCAGAACGGTAGCACTTGTTCTCCATGCATTTCTTTATTTCCTCAATGTCTGCCTGGATGTCATCGTGAATCTCAAAAGGAACTCTCGGGCTCTTAATCGCAAAAGAACCCTGCTGTGGCTCATCAGCAACAAGCTCCAAAAGCTCATCAGCAAGCTTGTCCAATTGAGCCAAGTCCTGCGTAATCTGCATTTCCTGCACTATTTTGCTTGCCTTCCCCTGGAGAACACCAGCAGACTCCTTTGTCAGGGTGCTCATTGTGGTATAAACAGCCCGCCTTAACTGCTCCCTTCGCTGGGACATGAAATCCTTGAATGTCCCTTGCTTTTCAGGAACCAAAGAAATGCTTTCCTTCCTTGCTTTTTCAACAGCTTCCTTCAAATCAGCAACAATTCTTGCAAAATCAGCCATGCACTGCCCCTTATTTCAAGGGGTTTATATTATTTTAGATAAACGAGGATAATCTTTGCTGTTTTCCAAGATTTTTCAATAATTTGCTCTTGGCAAAGAGGAAGTCTGCATCATAATTGAAGTGGCGCTTTACAAAAATTCTTGCGTATTGGAGCAGTAATTCCCTGCTGGCGAAATTTATTGGCTTGCTTTGGGCTGCCTTTCTTGAGGCCTCGCGTGTTACCCAGACCCCCAATGGCAAGGTGTACTCGTCTGTTATGAATCTTAAAGCCAAAACACTTGCCTGACGCTTCATTTCCCTTAGCTTTTCAGCGATTGCAAGCCTTACTGTGTAATAACCGCCTGTTGTGTCAAAAGCATACTCTTTCCTGCCACTAAAAGGCTCATAGTCTGTTGAGAACTGCGTTTTGTCGCCGGGAAGATATACCTCAAACAATTCATAACTCCAGGCATCAGGGAAGAACAACAGCAGATAATAATTGCCAAGATAGTGTCCATAATAGGCAGAGTAGTCCGCAAAGGGGTAATCCTTGATTTCCCCTATTATGTGCTTGCCAAGTATGTCATCTGTTGCAGTAATGCTCCACCTTGTTGGCACGAGCTTTCTCTGCTCTTTGACTCCAAGGACCCCTGTGCTGAGAAGTTTTGTTAATGCATTCTCTCCAATGCCTTTGTCATATAATTCTGTTATTGCAGACTGGGCTTTCAAATCAATGTCTGACACTTTTTTGTCAATTTTTGTTGGAATTTTCGGATTGCTAGTGACCTTTGCTTTTTTCAAGTCAGCATTTGGGCCCATTGGAGCAGCATAAGCATCTGACTGAAGCCTGAATTTGGGAATGTCTTTCAATGAAAGCTCGACTTCCACTGGGCGGGAAGCCATTCCAACCTCCTGAACAAGCTCAAGCCACTGGTGCTGCCTTTCCTTAACGTTTGCCCTGAACCTTGAATTTACCAAGGCAGAGCGCAAGTCAACAATCTGCGGAATAGTATAATCAGACAAGGACCAGTAATTTGGGGCATCATGAAGCCAGGCGCTTTCGCGCTCTTCTGGCGGGGCGAGAATGCCGACGTGAACATAAGGATAGCCAAACCTTCCAATAAAAGGGCTTGGGGCAGAGCCAAAGAACTCTGGCTTTGTCAGTTTCTGCCTGACTTTCATCCTTGCCTGCGCCTTGGCATATAGCGGACACTGCTCTTCAGTATGCCTTGTGCTCTTGCAATGAACACACCGTCCCATACGAAGTCATTAAAACGTGAAGTTATTAAAAGATTTAGATACTCCAATAACAGTCGCCTACGGCGAAGAGACAAAATCATAGCGGAAGTTATTATGAAAAAAGTTGTAGTATTACTCAGCGGCGGGATTGACAGTCCTGTAGCTGCTGCTGTGTTTCTTGAGAAGGGCGTTGAGGCGGTGCTTGTACATTTTTTCAACCAGACACCCCAACAAGCGGGGGTAAAGGGCAAGATAGAGCGCATTGCTGAGCAGTTGTCAAAGATTGGCAAGGTAAAACTGATTCTTGTGCCTTTTGGAGACATACAGCGCGAAATAATCAAGGCAGTGCCTGCTGATTACAGAATGATAGTTTACCGCAGGATGATGTTCAGGATTGCAGAAAAGATAATGCAAAAAGAAAATGCAGAGGCGCTCGTGACAGGAGACAGCATAGGACAGGTGGCTTCGCAGACGCTTGAGAACTTGCAGACCATTTATTCCGCGACAAAAGCAACTGTTTTGCACCCGTTGATTGGCAGGGACAAGCGCGAAATAATTGGTCTGGCAAAAAAATACGGCACTTATGACATCTCAACCCAGCCTTATGAAGACTGCTGCAGCTTCATGATAGCAAGGCACCCGGCAACAAAGTCAAGAATTGAAGAAGTTGGGAATTTTGAGAAAAACATTGATGTGAACGCCCTTATTGAAAAGGCACTCACACAGGCATCATCTCAATAGAAAAGAAGTGCGGTTCGTCGTATTCTGTGCGCCTGTATTGGGAGCAGGCTTTTTTGTTCTCCCAGTAAAACCAGCATTTTTCGCCAAAAACCTTGAATGAATGGCAGGTCTTGCAAACATCACTCATACACCAGATAAACAAGCATATCTTTTTAAATGTAATGGCTGAACACTTTTTATTATGCTTTCACAAAAAGAAGTCTCGCAGTTAAAAGACGCGCTTGAGCACTGCAAGCGACCAATATACTTCTTCCACGACGACCCAGACGGACTCGCAAGCTTTCTGCTCTTCTACAAGAAAGTAAAAGAAGGAAAAGGGTATTGCGTAAAGGCATTCCCCCACATAACAGCGGATTTTGCAAGAAAAGTGGATGAATACGGCGCTGATGCTGTCTTTGTGCTTGACATTGCAATGGTAGACCAGGAATTCATTGACGCTGTGAAAGTGCCGGTTTATTGGATAGACCATCATGCGCCAGCCCAGAGAGAAAAAGTGAATTACTTCAACCCACGAAAATCAGAGGAAAACGTGCCTGTTTCAGTGCTTTGCTGGCAGGTTGTTGGCGGGGAAAACCCGCAGGACCTTTGGATAGCAGCAACAGGAGCAGTGGGCGACTGGCACTGGCCAAAATTCGCAAAAGAACTGCAGGAAAGAATGCCGGAATTTTTGCCGCCACAGGTTAAGGACGTTCAAGAAGCACTCTTTAACTCGCCTTTGGGGCAAATGGTCAAGGTTTTCTCATTCAACCTCAAGGGACCAACCTCAGAAGTCAACAAAAGCATCAAAATACTGACAAGAATAGAAAATCCTGATGAAATCCTGAAGCAAACAACACCAAGAGGAAAACTGATTTACAAGAAATTCAACTCAATAAACAAGGTTTACCAAGGAATGCTTGCAAAAATAAGCAAAAAAGAGGCAAAAGGCAGGCTTCTGGTGCACACGTATTCCCACGACGAACTATCACTGACAAAAGACCTTGCAAACGAGCTCTTGTACAAGTTCAAGGACAAGGTCGTTGTTCTTGGAAGGATGAAAAGCGGCGAGGTGAGGTGCTCATTAAGGGCTCCGGCAGGCGTACAGCTTGACAAGGCACTGGAAAAAGCCCTTGTTGGAGTGCAAGGATATGGCGGTGGGCACGAGCAAGCATGCGGCGCAGGAATAAAGGAGGAAGACTTTCCAAGGTTCATTGAGAATTTGAGACAGGAGCTTGGCTTCTGAAGCTTTATAAATCCCCGCGAAATAGCTGTTCTATGGGAAAAATAAAGAACACTCTTGCAGCAATTGCAATCACACTTGCCTCTGCATTCCCCGCACATGCGCAAGACAAGCCAAAAGAAGGGCAAAAACAGGAAGAAAAAGCCCCACCAACAGGATTCCAGTTCTCAATGCCTGATGACGCATTTCCCGACCAAGAAGGATATTTGCGCATAAAGGGCGAAATGCCAACAGGCGATTATGACGGGAAAGGGTTTGGCATTGACGGGCGAGTGCCTGTTGAGAATTTTAGCGGGGCTGCAAGGATTGTGGATTATGACGGAAACGTGCATCCTGCATCAGCCCCGTATGCTCCAGAGCTGCCAGTGCCTGACATGGGTGGAATTCCTGAGCTTGAAAGCACAAAAAAGCACACAGCAGGAGACTTGAGCTTCAGGGTTGACAAGCTTACAGCATTTGCAAAAGGCGGCAGATATGAAAAAGAGGCATCAGTAAACGAGTTTGACGTGCTTACTGACGACACATTCTTCTACCTCGCATTTGACACAAGAAACAATGCATTGCAAAAAGCCAGAGTTTTCTCCGCAGGAATAGGATATGATTTTGGACAGTTGAGCGCATACATCGCAGGATTCACGAACAAGGCAAGCAATGACATCAAGTACTGGGAAAAAATGATTTTTACAGACAAGGGGTCAGGAATGACGACAGAAACCATAACAGAAACAACAGACATCTCAGAAATTTCGCTTGCAGGAGTTCTGCCAAGTGTTGTTTACACGATTGACAAGGACTTCATGCTTGATTTGCACGCAATAATCGGCAAAAGAAAGGCAGAAATCAATGACGACAATGATTCCAAAACAATAGTAAGGCCGCTGATTGGAGCGAGCTGGCACAACCTCTTCGCAAGGGCAGGATTCATAAACAAAAACCTTGAGAATGATGCAAAATTCCTCGGAACAATCGGTTATGTACTTGACCTTGGCAGGGTACAGATACCAGCAATGGCAGGACTTGATGACAACGGCAATGCATACTTTGGCGGAATGCTCGTGGTCGGAGGCAAGGCAGACAATCTAAGGAACTTCATGCTTTATTTGCCTGACAACACTGCAAACCCCCTAGAAGATGAAATAATGAAAACTGTTGTACTATCGCACAAAATTGAGGGAATTGCGCGCACAGCATCATTCTTCATCGGCGCTTATGTGCGAAAAACAGACGAAGCAGAAATTGACGAGTACGGCAACAAAGACACAAGCGAGGAAATAATAACTGTGCCAATGGCAGGATTCACAGCAGGACCAGTCACCCTTGCAGGGCAGGGACTCATCGGCAAAAAAAACCAGGGAGGGGAAGCAAACGCTTACCTGATGCTCTTCAAGAATATCGGAATCGGAGCAGGAGCAAGATTCCAGACAGGAAAAGACAGCCTGTTCGATGATGAAATAGCAGGAATTGTCTCATTGATTGGAAAGTTCTAAGCGCTAACTTTATAAACGTGCCAAATCGTCACATAAGCTTATGCGCCGATGGTCTAACGGCATGACCTGAGCCTTCCAAGCAACAATGCGACGTTAGCTCATGGCCTGGGTTCGACTCCCAGTCGGCGCATCTCTTTTTCCACAAACCTTATAAAACGTGGTGTGCATTCTCACCACTATGTCAAAAAAGGGAACTGTTCTTGTCATCGTTGCGCACAATGACGACCACATAATCGGGGCAGGAGGCGCCCTTGCAAAATACGCAAAGGAAGGAAAGAAGGTAAAGACAATAATTATGTCTTACGGAGAGGCAAGCCACCCCCATTTGAAGCCAGAGGTGATAATGGAAAAAAGGTACAGGGAAAGCATTGAAAGCGACAAAATACTCGGCGGAAAAGGGCTTGTTTACCTCGGGCTGAAGGAAGGAAAGTTTTTGCAACAATTAAGGAAAAAAAGGATGAAGAAAAAGCTTGAATACCTAATAAAATGCCAGAATCCTGAAAAAATATTCACCCTTGGACCCGGAGACATGCATCCGGACCACAACGCAGTGTGGAGGATTATAAAAGACCTTATAAAAAACGGCAAAATAAACTGCCCTGTTTACGCATTTGAGGTCTGGTCCGCAGTCCAGACATTCAAGCGCGACGCGCCAAAGCTCGTTGTTGACGTTTCTGACACATACAACCTGAAAGTAAAGGCGCTTAAGGCGCACAAGAGCCAGACAAAGCACATTTTTCCATTTATACCCGCGCTCAGGTTCAAGATGTGGATTCACGCAATCATGCATGGCTGGTCGCACGGCTACAAGTATGCAGAAGTATTTTACAAGCTGAACTAAGATGAAAAAGAACCTTGTGATTTCAACAGACTGCTTCCTGCCCCGATGGGACGGAATTGCAAGGTTCCTCAGCGAATTAATACCATACCTGGCAAAAGAATTCAATGTGACAGTCCTCTGCCCTGAATTTTCAGGCAAAGCGCCAAACATGCCGGGAGTCCACATGCACAGGTATCCCCTGCTAAAAGTCAGGTTTGGAGACATCTATTTTGCATGGCCAAGCAGGGCATCCATCGCAAGCCACATCAAAAAAGCAGACATTGTATTCAACCAGACTCTTGGACCAATAGGCATGGCTGCAATAAGCGCAGCAGCCAAACAAAACATACCGCTCGTAAGCTATGTCCACTCAATAGAATGGGAGCTTGCATCAAGAGCAGTAAAGCACGGCAAAATGCTTGCAGGGATGCTTGTCAAAATGCTTGCAAGGCAGAAATACAGCAAGTGTGACGTGCTTCTCACGCCGTCAACAGGAGTAAGCGACACGCTCTCTGCCAACGGCATAAAGACAAGAAAGATTGTGGTGCCATTGGGCATTGACGTCCGCCGCTTCACGCCAGCCCCATCAAAGCCGCACGCAAAAAAAGCAACAGGACTTGATCCAAAAAAGCCAGTCATTGGCTTCTGCGGAAGGATTGGAAGGGAAAAAGACCTGCCAACGCTTATAAATGCATTCAAAAGAATCAGGAAAAACCACAACGCAGTGCTGCTGATAGTGGGGGCAGGCATTGATGAAAAAGAATTCAAAAGCGCCCACATAAAGCTCACAGGCGCGGTTGACGATGTGGTCCCTTACCTGCAGGCAATGGACATATTTGTACTGCCATCACTTACAGAAACAAGCTCTTTGGCAACAATGGAGGCAATGAGCTGCGGGCTGCCTGTTGTGGCAACGCCAGTTGGCTCTATAAAAGACTACATAGAGGACGGCGTGAACGGCTTTATTTTCCCGCGCCGAGACACTAATGCGTTGGCATACAGGCTAAATGCCCTGCTGAAAAACCAAAAGGCAAGGGAAAGAATAGGCGCAGCAGCAAGGCAGACAATCGCTCAAAGGAACACATGGGAGCAGGTCAGCAAGGAGATACTGCGAGTACTCCACGAGCTAACCGCTTAACGAGCAAAGGAGATAACGATTAGGCATGGAAGCATTAAGAACAATCGGGCTGACAGAAATCGAGGAAAAAATATATCTCACTTTGCTGGAGGAAGGACCTTCCCTTGCAGGCCACATCTCAAGAAAGTCAGGAATACACCGCAGAATGGTCTATGATGCAACAGAGCGCCTCATCAAGAAAGGGCTGATCAGCTACATAATGAAGAACAACAGGCGCCTGTTCGAAGCAGTTGACCCAGACAGGCTTCTGCAAATTGTCCAAGAGCAGGAAGCTGCCATAAAACAAATCTTGCCTCAATTGAAGCTTGCACACTCAATGTCAAAAGAAAAGCAGGAAACACAATTCTTCAAGGGCCACGCGGGGGTAAAAGGAGTATTTGAAGACGAAATAAAGGAAGGAAAGGAATTATTGATACTTTCTGTCTCGCCTTCTGCAAGGGAGATGTTCCCTGCATACTTCCACTGGTTTGATGTGCGCAGGAAGCAGAAAAACATAAAGGCAAAAATCCTGGCTGATGCTTCGCATGCTGGCAAGTTCTCAGACGTCCCACTTGCTGAAGTCAGGCACATTCTTGGCATTGGCAGCGATGCAACAAGCACAAACATTTACGCAGACAAGGTCGCAATAATCTTCTGGAACAAGGAAAAGCCGTTTGTTGTCCTGATCAAGCAAAAAGAAATAGCCGACGCATACAGGGCTTATTTTGAGCAATTGTGGAAGATTGCTAGGAAATAAATCACGCCCTCAAACTAACAACATTGCTGATGCCTTTTTCAGAGTCCATTGAGACTCCGTATAATGTGTCTGCTTCTGCTATGACGTTGTCATTGTGGCTTATAACAACGTACTGCGCCTTCTTGCAGTATTCGCGGATGAGCTTTGCGAGCTTGTCAGAGTTTGCCTTGTCCAAAGCAGCATCAACCTCGTCAAGTATGTAGAATGCTGCTGGCTCGTGCTCCTGTATTGCAAACAGGAATGCCAAGGCAGTCATCGTCTTTTCCCCTCCTGACAATGAGCGTATGTCAAGGAACTTGTTGCCGGTAAGCCTGACCTTGATGCCAAGCCCGCCCTCAAACGGAAGCGCTGGGTTCTCAAGCTCAAGGTATGCCTCGCCCTTTGTGCTCAGCGAGGAAAAGAAGCGCTGGAATTGACTGTTAACAATGTTCAAAGTTTTCATGAAAAGATCTTTCTTTGAAGTCTCAATTTCATTCATCAGCTTCAAAACCTCGTTTTTCTCCTTCAATAACACATCCTTCTTCTGAACGAGTTCATTGAATTCCTTTTCAGCAGCGTCATAAACGTCCAATGCCCTCAGGTTGACATTTCCGATTGTAATCAGGAGCTTTTCAAACTCTGCAATTTCCTCCTTGAGCTTTTCCTCCGGCTTTTCCATGTCAATCTCAACGCCTGCGTACTGCGAGAATTCAGCCTCAAGCCCTGCAAGCTCCGCGTTCACCCTTGCGAGCTCAATGCTGAGGGAGTTCAGGGTAAGCTCTTCCTTCCTTGCCTGTTCTTCAAGCCCAAGTATTCCCTGCTCGCGCTGGTTTATCTCTTCCTGCAATGCCTTCTGCTTGTCAAACAATGACTTGAACTGCGACTGGAACCTTCCCTGCTCCTCCTCTTTTGCCTTTAACGCTTCCTGCTGCTGGCTGATGAGCTTGTTCAGGTCCTCAATCTCTGACCTGAATGCCTCTGCTTCACTGTCAAGGTCTGTGAGAATCTTTGCCTTGCCTTCCTTTTCCTTCCCAAAGATTTCATTTGACTGTGTCTCAAGGTTCTTCAGCTCGCCATTAATGCCCATCATTTCCTCAAGGAATTCCTTCCGCTTTTGCTCATACGCATTAAGCTCTGCAAGAAGCCGCGGGTTGCGGAGTTCCATTATCTTGTTCTTGAGCTCCTGGCGCCTTATCTTTACCTGAGTCAGGGATTGTGTTTCCTCGGCAAGCCTGTCTTCCATTTCCTTGAGCTGCCCATCAATGACATTCAGCTTTTTCTGCAATTCATCCTTGTAAGCCTTGGTGGCATCAAGGTCTCCTGAGTCAATGTGCAGGGCTTTTTCCATCTTGATCGTTTCGCCTTCAAGGTTTGCCTTGAGTTCCCTGAGCCTTGAGATGCGTTCCTCGTTTTCCTTGCGCTTTTCTTCAAGCTTTGCAATTCCCTTTTGGAGTTTTTCCAGTTTTTCATCAATATTCTCAATTGCTTTCACAACCTCTTTTTCCTTGAAAGTTCCTGTTTTCTTGTGCCTGTGGCCGCCTGTCATTGCCCCTGACAGTTCGCACAGGTCTCCGTCAAGGGTCACCATCTTTGCCTTTCCAATGCCTATGCGCCTTGCGGTATCGATGGTGTCAACAACAACAGTATTGCCAAAAACGTGGCTGAAGACATCCCTGAACTTGGGTTCAAACTCAATAAGGTCAATGGCGAGCCCGATCACTCCCGGATGCTTCAGGACCGCTTTTGTTTCATCCTTGACAGGCTGCGGCCTGATTTTGTTCAACGGAAGGAATGTTGCAACGCCGAGCTTTCCCTGCCTGAGGAACTTTATCGCCCTTGCAGCAACCTGGTCGTCTTCAACAACAACACTGTGGACCTTTTGCGCAGCTGCAACCTCAAGGGCAAGGGCATATTTTGTTTCTGTCTGCCCAAGCTCTGCAACAGTGCCATAAATCCCGCCGAGCCTTTGCCTGTTCTCAAGCACTTTCTGCACCGCAATATTTGAGCCAAGAATTTCGCGCATCCCTGCCTGCTTGACCTCGAGTTTTGCGCGCGCCTCCTGCAATTTTTGCATTTCTAACCTGCTGGTTGAGAGAGTTCCTGCATCCTCAGAATCCCTGTTAAGAAGCTCATTAAGCTCAAGCACAGTCTTCCTGAACTCTTCCTTCTTTTTTTTCAAAAGCTTGATTTCCTCCTTGTGCTGCTGCTCAAGCTCAAGGACGCGCGCTATCTGGCTGTCAATGGTTTGTAATTGAAACTCAATCTTGTCTTTCTCCCTCACAAGCGCCTGCTGCTGCTCCCTTATGAGCTGGAGCTGCTTTTGCTTTTCCTCAGATTCTTTGTCAAGCTGCTCAATCTGCCTGTCGAGCTCAGAGTCCTGCTCAAGCTGGTGCTTTTTCTTGAATTCCTTTATCTTGTTTTCAAGCTCTGCAACCTGTTGTTCAACAAATTTTTTCCTGTCTTCAAGGCTGGATGACTGCGATTTCAGTTCAGCAATCTTGGCATCAAGGTCCTCAATGTCTTTCCTGAGCTGCTCCTTTCTCTGCCGGACTTTTGTGATTTCATTCTGGCAGGTGCTTATGCGCTGCTTTCCTGTTTCAATCGTGATGCGCAGCTGCTCAACGTCCTTTTGCAGCTTCAAATGCTCTGTTTCGCCAGTGCGCTCAATCTCCTTGTTTATCGCCTGTATGCCATCCTTGCGCTCCTGGATTTCAGCACGAAGTTTTGCTATTCCCTCCTGGAATTTTTTGAGCTTTTCATTGTGCATTGAGCATTTTTTCTCAAGCTTTCCGCGCTCTGCAGCCTTCTTGTCCATCTGGCGTTTGCAATAACTTACCTTGTTCTGCTTAATCTTATCATTCAGTTCCTTTTGCTTCAGCGCCTGGTCGCGTTCATTCCTTAATTCCTCAAGGCGCGACTTTCTTTCCCTTAACGTGATTGCTGCCTCGTTGAGCTTCTCGTCAACCTTCATAAGCTCGTTCAAGGCCTGCTGCTTTTTCTCCTCATAAACAGAGATTCCGGCAATCTCCTCAACAATCTGCCTTCTTTCTATTGGCGACATTTCAACAAGCCGCACAATGTCCCCCTGCAGGATTATGTTGTAGCCGTCAGGATTTATCTTTGCAGCGCTAAGAAGCTCAAGGATTTCCTGCCTTGTCTTTGTCTTGCCGTTGATTTTGTACTTGCTCAAGCCGTCCTGGCGGACGAGTCTTGTGATTTTTACAGCGTCCTCTGAAACCGGAAACACAGACTTGCTGTTGTCAAAGACTATGCTGACCTCTGCTATTTTTGCAGGATTTTTTGTCTTTCCTCCATTATATATGAGGTTGCTTGCCTTTTCTGCACGGAGATCCTTGCTTGAGCGCTTGCCAAGGACAAAACACAATGCATCAAGAATGTTTGATTTTCCAGAGCCGTTTGGTCCAAGGACAACGTTAAAGCCATCATCAAAAAGCAGCTCTGTGCGCCTTCCAAAGCTCTTGAAGCCGTCAAGAATCAGCTTTGTAATCCTGGTTGGCTTTCCTTCGAAAGCTACGACTACAGGAGTCTGTTCTGTAGGCTGTGCTGCTGCTGAGTCGTCGCTCATTCTCTCGAGAATAACGAGAATTTTGGGTTATTTAAAGGCTTCGTTAAATTCCACCGCAGTTTTAAAAACGGCAGTCTGGTGGCATTATGCGTGAGCACGCAAACAATTGACTCCAAAGCGAAAGAGCCAGAGACAAAGCTGATGATGCTGAAGCCAGAAAGGCTGGAAACAGCAACAGACCACGATGATTCCTCAAGCATTGATTTCTGCGTGCAGAAAAGCGCAAGACAAGGCATCCTTGTTGCGCTTTATGTCAGGCCCATAGAGGAGGATATTACTGACTCCTTGCCCGGGCTCAAGGAATACCACTACAGAGACTTTCCAGAGTGCACTTCACGAAAATGCCAGCAGCTCTAAAAATCATTCAGTTTCTGCTGTTTTCCTGCTATTTCGCGGATGAGCTTCTTGTAAGGGGCCCAGCTGTGCCTGAATACTTCAGGATGCTTGTCCCAGCATTTTTCAGTGAATAGCTTAGTTTTCGGGTCTGCAATGTAGCCAGAGCCAAAGTCAATACCAACGTGCGCCTTGAGCTTTTCTATCTCAGCATCCCGCGTGACTTTTGCAATGATTGAGGCAGCGCCCACAACAAGGTATTTTGCGTCTGCCTTGTGCTCGCAGACAATCTCCCGCTTTCCGTCAATGCGCTCCCTGATGAATTCGGTATAAGCCTTAAGGTTGGGGCTTGGGCAGTCAATAAAGACCTTGTCAGGCTTCAGGGCATTAACTATTTCGCCTGCCTTTTCTGCCTCAAGCCAGTTAAGGTTCTTGGTCGTCCCATTGCCAACAAAGCTGTCAATCTCTATCGGAGAAATAATGATGACATGATGTTTGTATTTCTTTTCAAGAACTTTTGCAATGCGCTCGCGTGCTGACGGAGATAATAATTTGCTGTCCTTGACACCAAGGGCTTCAAGCTCCTTTTCCTGCCCTTCCTCTATAAGGACGCCGCACATCACCATCGGCCCTACGATTGGTCCCCGCCCAGCTTCGTCAATTCCAACAATGCGCATACAATAATGGTTTCAGCAAGTGTATAAAAATATTCCTTATTGCGGGGTCTCCGGACAGGGACTTTCGCTCCGAGTTCGGGAATTCCATCCAGCTCGCTCAGTTGTCTCGCCGACAGAGTCTGCGACGAACTTGACAACGCCGTGTATTGGTCAAGTCTCAGAAAACTATAAATAGTCATTGCGCTGGTCTGTTTTTTTTATGGCAAAGATTGTCCCAAAGTTCGGAACGCACGAACTAATACAGTTTATTGGAGTCAATGAGCTTGCACCAGAGGAGCAGGAGCTTGTAAGCAGGCTGAGCACTGAAAGCTTTGAGAAATTCACAAGACTCCTGAAAAACATTGAGCAGATGGTTGTCCACGTCAAGAGCTACGAGCAGGAAGGCAGGAAAAAAAAATTCTCGCTTCACGTAAGGCTGAAGGCGCCCACTTCTGCAATAATAGAAAGCTGCAAATCGCACGACTTTGACCTTGCAAGGGCATTGCACAAGGCATTTGACGACTTAAGGGCACAGATAGAACACAAATTCCACACAGGAACAAGGCCAAAGGCATACGAATGAATTTCTTGCCTTACAGCCTTTTCAAGAGGGGAACAATCTCTGAAATGTCATCCAAGCAAAAGTCAGCTTTTGGATTGTGCAACCTTACCGTTTCAATGTTCTGATAGCAGTATTTCCGGTTCAAGACAACAGCACAGCGGATATTGTTGCGTTTTGCAAGCTCAATGTCAACAGTTGTGTCGCCGACATAAAGGGTTGTTTCTCTCCTCGCACCTGTTTTCTCAAGCATCTTCTTAAAGTCAGTGTCTAAATGCTTGCGCACATTGCCGTACACCGCGTCAAAATAGCCATAAATCCCCCAGTCGCGCAAATCCTGCCTGAGCTCTTCTGTAGGGTGTGCGCTGAAACTAACAATTTTTTTGACAAGGCGCCTTGCAGTTTTAACAGTTTCAACAGCAAAAGGAATCGGCTCTGGCCGTGGCTGGGAATTCAGGAAGCGCGCATGAATTTCATTAAGCTTTTCAAAGCTTGCATCAACACCCCACTTCTTGTACACAGAAACAATGTCATTCCCAAAATCAGCCCGGTACTGCACTTCCGTGATTTGCGGTCTGCCAAAAATGCGCAAGATATTGTTGCAGCTGCACAACACTATTGAGAAATCATTGCTAAGGGTCCCACTATGGTCAAAAACAAGGGTTTCTACACTCACAACAAACAAAATCAGGCAAGTCTTTAAAAAAGTGGTGAATAGCGGGAGCTGGATTTGAACCAGCGTTCTATGGGTTATGAGCCCATCGAGGATTCCTGACTCCTCCATCCCGCTATACAGGACGAATACGTCTTGACTCTTTTATAAAGCTTTGCGTGACAAAACAGCGAGTTAGTCCCAAAACATTTAAATAAGCTCTTTAGGTTAAAAACATCATTGCCGCCGTGGCACAGCCCGGTACTGCGCAGGATTGCTAATCCTGTTTCGCGCAAGCGATTCCCCGGTTCAAATCCGGGCGGCGGCGTTTTTTAGTGGAGCCGATGCACGGGCTCGTCAACGAGCATTGGCGGAGTTGACCGCTGTCCGGGCGGCGGCGTTTTTTCAAAAGCTTTATAATAAGCAGAGTTTACCCTTTGCTTTGTGAGTGTGGGGACATTTATAACAAAAACTGGTGGCGTTTACGAAAAAAAAAAACCTGCAACTC
>JBBILB010000004.1:0-83390 GCA_037445145.1 Candidatus Woesearchaeota archaeon
CCGCCTAAAACAACGCTTTGGCGGCAGTCTCCGCTGCCGTACTGCGCGCACGCAGCGCGCAGAAGTTTATGCACGAATCATCCTTCAGAATCTTTCTTTGTTATTCAGGGACTTTTTCTACAGCGCCTATTATGGCGTCAATGCAAGCGCAAACCTAATCTCAGGAGCCTTTCCGTCAAGATAAACCGTCTTCCTGCTGTCCTGAGAAATCGTGAAGTAATAAATGTCATTGTCATTGTCTATCACTATTGTCCTTGGCTTTTCATTCACGGAATCAAGCGCCTTCGCAACCTTTTCCTCTGCACAAACTTTTTTCTCGGCAACAGACGCCTTTGAGCGGCAGTCAGAAACAACCTCCTGGGCAGCAATGCCCAACGCCCTGTAAACATCAAGGTTGTAATTAAAGCTGATCTCAAAATTCGGGCGGAAGATGTAAGTGCCTGCTATCAATGGGTCAAAATAATACGTGTAAACAGCAGCCCATAACCCTGTGAAGTCAAAAGGCACAAGGTCGCTGAACTTTTCAGCAGGCGCAAAAATATTGACAAATACAGGCGCTGTTGCAATGCCAAGAAGCCTGTCCTGGGCTATTACGAATTCGTACTGGATGTCAAAAGGCCTTGAATTCACGCCAAATTCCTTTCCTGCAATTGTTATAATCATAGGCTTTGCATAAAGCCTTGAGTAGCCTGCCATTTCTGTTCCAAGCATTGAATAAAAGCCGGCATAAGCATCAGGCAGGCACAATGATTTTGGAGACTTCTGGTCATTCCAGAAAGCAAATCCCCTGCTTTCGCCACAAGGCAAAGAAACAAAGCCGCCTTTTTCACCAAGCACTGATGTTGTTTTTGCAGAAGCCCAGCGCGCTGCAGATGACATAAAGCTGACAACATAATCGCCCTGGGCGTACGCATTCTGGACTTCAAATGCGCGCTGACCAATTGTTTCCCAGTCTGTAATTTGCGTGCCGACTGCATTGATTACGAGCAATACTGCTATCATTGCGCCCAGAACTACGAAAACCATGCTGACATCAAATATTTGGGCCTGCCTCATTAGTTCACCAGTAATGCATTGTCACAACCAATGCCTTTGTTTCGCTGACAGGGACAAACGCAGACGCCCTGCCTGAAGTGTACCACGCGGTTTGCCTGTTTATCTCAATCAACGGCGGATTTGCATTGTAAGTGGGAGGGATTGTTTCGCTGATTTCAACCCAGAATGACCCTTTCATCCTGTTCCCTTTTGCATCAGTGTACTCAACATTGGTGTTTTTGAGGGCATTCTCTGTTGAGCCAACCAGCAAACTGTTGTATTTGCCTTTGTCATTGTGCCAAAGGCGTATGAGGTCTGCAAAGGTGACTGCCTCGCCCTGCACTGCAACAGGCGAATTAAGGTAATTGACCAGCATGCTTGCTGCTGCTGAATTGTATGACTCTGTTATCGCAATGCTGTCAGGAGCCCTGCTTCCGCGCAGGAAGACAAAATAAAATAAAAGCAGCAGTGCGACAGCAAGCAGGCTGAAGAACAGGCTCAGCCACAGCGGAATAATTGCCTTTTTCATGCCTGCTGGAGCACCTCCACTTTCAGCCTTCCCTGCAATGGCTTGCCTTTCTGAATGACAAGCACAGGCCATTCGCGGATTTGCTGGACAACAGCCTTTCCAGCCAGCTTTGGCGCCTGCTGGGACAGCCTGTTGTAATAATGGGGGTTCAGGCGGACAGAGCTTATTTCGTTGCCTGCCTGGTCAAGCAGCGTGATTTTTGCAGCAGCATATTCCTTCCTGTAAGAAAACATCATGTTCAGCAACTGCTCTGAATTCGCAAACCTTTCTGCAGAAACAGCGCGCTGTATAGTTCCTGATGCGTCCCTGTAAAGGAAAGCAGGAGAACTGCCAACAACCTGCATAATCAATGCGGGCTCTGCAACATAAAGGTCCACTTTTGTGTTAACATAGCCCCTTATCATCAGCGCAACGCCCATTATTATCACGATGACCATAACTATGCGCATTATCCAGATTCCAATTTCAAACACAACTATTGCGCCTTTTTTGCCTGTCATTGAACTCCACCTGCTATTGCTTGCGCAAGCTCAACAGGGCTGTTAAGCACGGCGTTATTTGGATAGTCAATGTTGCCAAGCTCAAGGAGGACGGCAACTTTGTCCTTTGCCAATATCTGCCGCGGGTCATCCTGGGAAAGCTGGGCGGTAATGACAGGAATTATTGCAGTGCCTGTAATTTTATCCTTGAAAGCATTTGAGATGCTGTTCAGCACCTGGCATGCAAGCCTGTAAGAGCTTTCATCAGCCTCAAGATTCACGTACGCCTTGACAATGTTCTGGCTCTTTGGCTGCTTTCCTGCATGCAAAGATATTATTGCGCTGTCTGGCTTTGATGCGATAAAGGCAATGCGCTCCTTCAACGGCTTTGCCTGCTGGGAAAGCACTCCTGCCACGTAATTTGTTTTCAAGTCCCTTGTGCTGAGGACTTCAGGAATTCTCTGCCTTAATTGTGGCTCAAGGGCAGCAGCCACTTTCAGCATTAATTCTGACTCAGGAATTATCCTTCCCTGCGCATCCTTTAGTGCGCCTGACAAGCCGTCATCAGCGTCAGAATAACGGTGCCCTGGGTCGATTATGACTGAGATTGAGCTAAGCAGTGCAAAAGGGCATTCAAGGAGCAGGCCATTGAATTCCATTGACTTGACGCCGCCGTTCTGGACAAATAACTTGTTGCCTTCCTTTTTCAGCACAAAAGCGCTGTACCTTGCTTTTTGAGGAAGAATAATATCATAATTGCCATTTACAGCATAAGGCCAGGACTCGTCATCAACAGTGACAGCGTTATTGGTAAAGCTTATCTCAAACTTTTCCAAAGTCACAAGCCGCGGATTGTAATTATAAATAAGGCTGCCCCTTGAATTAGTCAATGAGTCCATCATGAGTGCAAGGTCGCGGGACAGAAATTTTTTCTGGTAAAGCCCGCTCCCCCTGATATTGTTGACCTCTGCGGCAACAATGCCGATGACTATCACAAGGAGCAGGATTTCAAAAATCCTGAAATACACTGCAACAGAAACGTCTGCTTTTTTCATTAACCCCTCTTTTTAAGCGAGCAATTTTACGCCAAGCGTCTTGTTAAGCATTTCAAACCTTTGCTGCGTGTACGGCGATTCTTTCGCAATGAAAACATAAATTGGGCCGCCAAAAGCAGCAAACTTTTCAACATAAACATTCTGCTTGTTCCAAACAGTGCCTCCGCACTGGCCGTAAATCACGATGTTCTCGTATTTTGACTGCGGAACATACTGCTGCATCGGGTTTGCGTCATTTGCCTTGAGCACGCTTTCAACATACCAGTCCCTTCCGCTGTTCCCCCAGTTCCATTTGTAAACAGGGTCTGCGCCACCATCATCAATTGAGTCGTCAGGACCAAGGAAAACAATATTGCCTGTAAAAAGCTGGCATTTCTGGGGCGGATTTGAGCCAAGCATATAGCTGTCAAAATCACTTCCCCCAATGCCTGCCAGATCCTTATAAAGGCACAGGCAGGATTTTCCAGGAAGGCAGGCAGCAGGCCTTGTTATCCACTCACCGCCCCACAAGCCATCGCACCAGCTCCATGCTTGTGTATCATCAGCATTAAAAGCAACAATTATGTAGGCATTTTCCTGCACGAAAAGAGGAAAATTCCTGATAACAACAACCTGCGGGACTTCTTTAGTTACTGCATAAACAGCCTGGCCTAATGATTCAAGGCCAGTTTCAGCAGTCCTTGCCTCCCCGCCTTTGCCAAAAATCATCCTGTTAACAACGGAAAAAGTGAGGGGGATCAGGACTGCAATAATAACCAGGAAAATAATAACGAGAATGCCCTGTTCGCTGATTGCCCGCTTGTTCATGCGCGTTGGCAAGGCGTTGATGACTTGCCTGTCATATAAGTAGTGTAGCACTGCAGCACGCACTGCCCCTTTTCAGGATACCAAGTGCCCTTGCATATGTCGCGTGGCTTGGGCTTCTTTGGCGGAGGGTTTGAGGATGGGTCGCACGCGTCAGGAATGCCGTCTGCGTCGCTGTCCTTTGCGTCATCGCCGCCAAGGCAGACATCACAGCTGTCAGGGAAAAGGTCTCCCTGATTATTGCCAAAGTCATTGTCAAAAGGAGTTGGCGAAATAGCGCCCTGCGCCCTGCAGGACTGGATTTGCGACTGTTGCTCCAGCTTGTTGTAACCTGATGCTGTAAAGGTGCCGCCATGGGTCAATATGTATAACCCAATGCCCAAAAAAACAAGCGCAAGAATGGCATAAATTATCCACGACATTGTATCCAGCCCTTTCTTGTTAAGCATGAGAAAAGCAGTGCCTGACACGTATATAAACATTACTGTCTCTTGCAGCAGGCAGGCATTGCCTCAGGGCACTCAAAATCAAGAGGCTGCCTGCCCATTCTCAGGCATTCTGCAACACTGCTGACGCAGTCAGCACCCTGTGCTTCGCAGGTGAAAGCGCCTTTTGAAAAGGTTGTTGTGTGCCGAACGACAAGAAAAAGGACAATTATGAGAATGGCAATGAGCAATGCTGCTATGATTATTGTCTCAATCGACAACCCTTGTGCGCGCTTCATTCCTCAATATAACATATAACCTCTTGTTTTCATTTCGCAAACATCTGCATCATAATTCCACAAGCAAATATTCTCAACATACTGGGCATACAATAGTTTTGTTGTCATTAACTTGCACGGGTCAGCATTGCACAATTCATTTGTCGGGTAATCCTTGCATTCCTTCACGTTCGCACAAATGCATGGCTTTGATGACAAGCCTGTTGTGCAGCAATACTGCTTGTCCTCTGGCTGGATGATAACTGTCCCGCCTGAGAACCTGCAGACGCACTTCTCAGGCGAAATCGTATTAGGCTGGCAGTCCTTTACTGTGCGGTCCTGAGCAGGCACTTTTGCATAAACCTCAATTGCCTGCGCGTATTCCAATGCGTCCTTAGAGGCTGCTGGCGCAGTGTAAGGCTCAAGAAGTTTGGCAGCCTCTACAGGATTTCCTGACAGGTACTGCGCTTCAGCAAGCTCTATTCTCGCAAGCTTCGCTGCATAAATAGACTCTGATGACACTGCAGAAGTGAGCAAAGGAATGCTTTCCCTTGCCTTATTGGTTTTCAGGCATGCAATCCCTGCATAAAGCTGGACATCAGGACTTGTGCTTTTGCCAAACTTGTCAATGATGTCTGCGTAAATCTTCAGCGCCTCTTCCAGCCTGCCTTCGCGCTCAAGGAACAATGCCTTGAGAGCCATTGCCTCTGCCTTTTGCGCATCTGTTATGCCGCGCCTCTCAAGCACAACATCAAGCAAGTACATGCCTTCTGTTGAATAGCCCTTGAAATAATAAAAGCCCCTTGCAAAAAGAAGCAGTGCAATTGTTGGGAACTCATTGGGAGACATCAAATCCTTTGTTTTAATGTACTTGTCATATGCCTCGCGCAATGACTTTGTCGTGCCATCATCAAGCTTTGCAAAATCAACTGCCTTGACGCCCTTTTCGACAATGAATGACTTTACATCTGCATGAACGTCTGCGTCAGGAAAGCAGGCTTTCATTGCAGTGCGCAGCTGGATTGCCTTGTCAAACTGCGGGGGCGATGCCTGTAATGCGTCTGTTATTGCATCATAATACTGGTCCCTCGTAAGCCCTGTTGAGACGCATTTTTCAGGGAAAAAGCCCTCTACAAGCCCTGGCGCCCTTTCAAGACGCGGCGTGATGATAAAAAGGATTGTGCCGGCTGCGGCAAGAGCAAGTATCAGCACAATAACAACACCCATCGGACTGATCCCTTTTTTCATCTTTTTAGCCACCAAATATTGAAGCCAAGCCCCTTTCTGAGCCTGTGCTGATGAGCTTGTAAAGCACCCAGGCAATCAAAAACCCAAAAATAAGTATTAATATCCAAACAACAGGCTGTTCAAGAAAAGCGTTTGCCTTTTTCATACTCCTCATTTTTCCTGCCTTGTATATATTCTTTGCGTCACAAGCGCTGCCTTGGGAACTCTGCATCCTTGCACACGTCAAGCGCGTTTAGTGGGCGTACATAAATTTTGCTCGTGACTGCTCCTGCGCTGTCACGGTTATTGAAAAAAACAATGCCAGTTTCGACTGCCAATGGGCTTTGGGCATCATACTTGTCCTTCAAAAGCCATTCCTGCTGGGACTTGAGGAAAGTGTCAATGTCAACTGTTGTTTTAGGGTCAATTGTGAGCGAGTAGCAGACATGGCAGAAAATGCCCTCACCCCTTGAGAAAAGCGCAAGCCCGCCCTTGCCAAATGTCTTCCAGCACTTTTCAATAAGCATGCGGATTGAGGATGCAATGGCTTTTTCATCCTTTCCCCTCATATCAAGAGGGATTGTCTGGCATTCAACATTTGTTGCAAAATCCTTAAGCGTGTGTCCTGCGCCTGTTTTTGCTGCTATTGAATTAATCAATGCCTCGCGCTCAACGCTCACCCTGCATTTTTCCTCAATAGTTGCCTGGCCTGTCTTCTGGAAAACAGTGCCGATAAAAATAAGCAGGGTAAAAGTGAGCAGCAAAATGATTATTGCAACAACAACAAAAGCCATGCTTACTGCTTTCTTGTTCATTTGAGCTGGTAATGGATTATCGGGTCTTTGTCGCCGCAATTCACGTCAGGCGCGATGTAGATGAAAGCAGCCTTGTCAGGATCTGTTTCGGCAGCGCTGACAGAGACAACATAATACTTTTTGCCTTTCTCAAATGCAACAGGCGTTCCAAATTCCTTATACTTCTGCCCCCAGGGAGAAACCGGCTTGAGGGGATTGACAAACTGGGCATAAGTCTGGTCGCTGTTGGGCATTTGCTGGTTTTCAAGATAATTTGTCCAGTCAGCATCAGGAATATCAACTTTTGGAATGAATTCAGAGCAGACAAGGCAGAAGTCAACATTGTCCTTTACAACCCACCACATCCAATGCAATGAGGCGCCAGGGACCTTCTTTATCCAGTAATTATTGACGTTACTAAAATCAGTGCCGATGGTGTTCTTCCTGCCGTTTGTCTTGTCCCAGCAATACCGCAGGTTTTCTGCAATTATGAACATCGTCATTGGCACATTCTCTGGCTTGAGCTCCTTTTCCTCGCAGTTTGGCGGAGAGACAGCAACGCAGTCAACGCTTGGAGCAGAAGATATGTCGATAATGCCGTATGATTTTGACTTTATTGCATCGCTTATTTTTTTGAAGAATACAAGGCTCTGCTTGCATACCGTAACGTCAGTCATGCATCCCGCCTTTTGGGCGCCTTTTGTTGCAAATAAAATCAGCCCTATTCCTGCTGCGACAGCCAGGATGATGATTGTGAGCTCTGTTACTGCAATTGCCTTTTTCATTTTACGAGGTTGACAAAGATGTATATGAGGAGCACAAGCACAGCAATGCTCAATATTGTGTACATAAGCGTCTGCAGGCCGATATGAGGGCCAAGCTCCTCAACTCCTCTTTTGTCCATGCCAGCGTCGTAAGAAACACGTTATATAAGGTTTTCTATCTGAAATTGATGTAAACATAAGTATAATCATTCAGGACATACAATTTCGCAACAAGGAAAAACAGCAAGAGAACAAGAAAAACAATTGTTGCAATCCGGACAGGGGTTGTTTCTGTTATTAAAGCCATTTACACAAGCCGCTGGCAGCAGACATTGCAGACAACAGGCTGGTTGTCCTCTCCGCGCACGCCGCTTGCAATAAAGTTGCCGTAAAGCCGCTTTTCAGTTACAGGATCGCAGTCAGAACGGTCTATTTCAAGAACACCACTTACTACAGAAGCCCCCACCTTTTGCACGTCAGTTGGGTTGGCAAGACACACACCAGGGCACTCGTTTGCTGCTCCTGCGAAGATTGCCATCCTGCCTGTCAGTATTGCGAACAAAATGACAAGCACAACTATTCCCAGAATGGCAAGAATAATTGTCGTGATTGGAAGACCTTGAGCTTTTTTGTCCATGATAGCACCTCTTGTATCTGTCGGTTCGGGTAATAACCGAGTATATAAATTTTACTCTATGATAAGGCAGGAATTTTCAGTGTGATGCCGCAAGGTCATTTGAACAGCGCCGCGCCTGAACCTGTGGTTCAGGTCGTGCAGAGTACGACTGCGGCGCAGTGCGGACTTTGAAACACGATTGTTTTCATTTCAGTTTGTACGAATTCTCCCTGACATACCTGAACAACTCTGCCTCTGTAATGACTTCGTCCTTGTCAGCATCCATCTCATAAAGCCTTGCAGAGCGCTGTATTTGCGCAACATTCTTCAACGCGCTGTCACACAACTGCCTGACCTGAGGAGACTCATAACTGACAACGTATTCCTTTTTCTTTTCTGCTGGCCAATATTGCCGCATTCCAGGAATCGCAATAGCAGCACAGATGGCAATTACTGCCGATACAATTCCAAGATCAATAAGAGTAAATGGTTTTTCACGAACCCTGCTTTCCAGCCCTTCATTCGCATATTCCGGAACTTCATCCAGACTATCGACAGCTTCATCAATACCATCCAGAGTCTCGTACATGCTATCAATAGCTTCATACATGCTATCCCTGGCACAGTCCAAGCTTTCCAGTGTGTCACCCATTTGCCACCACCCCCTTAACGTATGACGGCTCTGAAAAGAACATTTCGCGCTTCAAATCATCAATCACGAAATGTATTTCCTTGCCGCGCACGCCATAGTTTTGTTCAAGATTTTCGCAAAACTCCTCAAGCTCGCGCATGTCGCGGAAAACGCATTCTGCCATGAAGTCATAACCATTATTTATGCGCATCAGGGAGTTCACGCAGAAAGACCTCATCAGGAAGTTCTTCAGGTCAGTGCGCTTTTCCTTAGAGACCTTGAAAAGGATTGTGGCGCACGTGCCAAAGCCGAGCTTTTTGAAGTCAAGCATTGCGCACAGGCGCGTGACTCCAAGGCTGCCAAGGTCGTGAATCCTGTCAAACAAGGTGCTGACAGGAACGCCAGTCCTCCGCGAGAGCTCGGTAAGCTTTATGCGCGCATTCTGCCGCAAATTCGCGGCGATTGTCATGTTTGTTTTTGAAACCATTTTGATCACCTCAGTCCGAAATATATCCGGAAAGCATATATACTTTTTTCATATACCATATATATTATCATATATGTTTATACGCAGAAAAATTTATATATAGCAAATACTTGATTATGCTTATGAGGCGCAAAGTCATAAAGCTTGGAACAAATTCCCTGCTCGTCAGCCTGCCAAGTAGCTGGGTTAAAAGGCACGGCATAAGGAAAGGCGACGAAGTTGAGATGGCTATCACCCCCAACCAAGTAAGGATAATCTCTTCGCAATCAGCAAAGAAAAACACAATTCTTGTCCTTGCGGATAACCCTCTTGTGGCAACAAGGCAAATCAAGATTGCATACAAGAAGGGAATTGACGAGCTTGAAGTGCAGTACAACAACCCAAAGGCATACTCCAGTGTTCTTGCAGAACTCAAAAACCTCATCGGCTTTGAGGTTGTTGAGTCAGGAAAAACAAGATTCAAGATAAAAAATATTGCAACAGGAGACGCAGGTGACTTTGGAACAGTATTAAGGAGGGTTTTCCTAGCACTCCTTGAAATGGCAGAGAGCGCAGAAGAATCCTGCAGGATAGGCAGTGATGATGCAAAAGAGCGGGTCGATGCGGCAGAAAGCAACATTGATAGGCTCACTGACTTCTGCAAGCGCCTTCTAAACAAGCAAGGAGCTGATGATGTGGCAAGCATCACGTACTCATACAGCATCCTCAAGGATATTGAGCGCATAGCAGACCTGTATGCAGAAATAGCCAAGTCAAAAACGCCAAAGGAAATCGCGAATGCTCTTTGCGATGTGAACGTGGAGCTCAGGGCATTATACGAGCTGTATTATTCATTTGACAGCGCGAAGGCAGGAAAATTGCTTGAAAGGCTGAAACAGCTTGATTCGTCAGCAAAAGCAATTCTACGCTCAAAAAACAATACATCAGCGCACCATCTTGCAAGCATAATCCAACTAATTAACGAAATGTCATGGGCCGTGCTGGCAAATTCTATGTGACAAAGCCATTAATGTCATTAAGGGCATCAGACAAGGTGTACCGCGATTCTTTTTTCAGCACATCACTAAGGACAAGAAGGTCAAGTTCTGCATTTGCAATAAACTGCCTAGCAGAATGGTGCTTTTCAGGCCTGCCCTGCGCGAACAATGCAAAACGCATTGCCTTGTAAGGGCTGGCGCGCAATACATTGTTGTAAAAATCATTCTCAGGCACGCGCCGCTCAGGCGGAACAAGCCTGTTGTAGGCGCAGGCTGTCTCAACAAGCACGTCTTTCTGCTGTTCGGGTGTGCCAATGCTACGGCCCTGGCCCCTGAGCTTTGCGTGGTCATATGACATGGGCGCACTGCCGCGGGACTCTGCATCATAAACAGTTATTTGGTGGCTGAGGTTGTAATGCCTGTTCTCCCTGTGGCCGTCGCAGTCAGTAGCCTGGAATCTTTCAGCAGGCTTCAGCAGTTCAACAAGCGCGTCAAAAAGCTTTTGTTTGCGCATCTGCTGCGGCAGTTTTTCCATGAATGAAGACAAATCCTTCTCAAGTTCGTAATTGTTATCGCAGGGAAGGATCGCGTGAAGCGCTGCCTGCGCCATTGCTGCCCTGCGCAGCACATTAATGTCAGGATTTTTCTCAAGACAATCATAAAGGCTCTCGCCGTCGGAAAAAGTCTCAAACAAAAAGCACATCCTGCCAGAATCCCAAATTCCCAAAGGCCTTGCAACATCAAAATCATGAGCGCTTCCAAACCGTTGCAAGTAATCAAGCGTCTGGGCTTCCTTTACAAGCCGTTCCCTTAATCCCAACTTCGAGTACAAAATGCTGTTCTCATATTTTGCGCGCTGGCTTTCCCTGAAAAGCCTTGGAAACGCCTCATTCCTCAGCCTTTCAGCCAATTCTGGCTCGCCAAGTGATTCAAGAACAAAGGACTGCAGAATTCGCGCCTCATTGCTGCAGTCCGGCAAAGAAACAATTTTTTGCGCAAGCTGTTTGGCTTTTCGTTCATTTCCCCTCTGAAGGTAAAGAAACTGGCGGCGGGTCAGCAAGGCAGCGTCTTCTGGAGACTTGCGAAGCTGAACAGAGTTCTCAATAAGACCCATCCTGCTTACAACATTTCGCGTAAAGCCCTCAAACCAGTTCATTGATACGGCTTCTTCAATTTCAGGTCTTCTTTTTTTATGGCGCAAGCACACCGCATAGTAAAAAACTGCATCAAGGGGCCTGTTCTCGTAACTGGCAATAAGCGCTTTGCTCGAGAGTGTTAAATCGTCTTCAATAGCAACAGACTTGAGTGCTTTAGTAAGCGCCTTGCGCGGATTCCATAAATAATGAATGGCCCTTAGAAACATCAATAGGTAATTTAGGATGCAAGGGGACTTAAGCTTGCCGATTGTGTGGGCAAAATTATAAAAAACAGGCCAGATAAAGGCAGCAGCAGCTTCAATTCCGGATGCCACCAGAAGAGGATTGTTTTTTGCAGTGTGCAGCAAGAGGGGGGCATAATTTGAGCTTTGCGCATAAGCCAGCAAGCCTGCCATGGATGCCGCAGTCACTCCTGTGGAAAGCGCTGCAGGATAATCAAAAACCCGGTCATACCACTGGTGAGGCTCAATAATGCACTGCCTTTTCCTTGCCCTTGAAGTACCATAAGCGCCAAGCAGTCCAAGAAAGCCAAGAATGCCTATTGCTGCTATGCTGTGGCGGAAATAATTCAGAAATCTTGCGTCAACCCCCTGCTCATTATGAGTCAGCTGCGTATAATTTCCATCAACAGAAAGAATGCCTACATTGAGAAGATTTGGAAAAATCCTGCTTGCTCCTGCAGAAGCAATCAGCATCCTGTTGCCAGGCAGCCAGCGATAAAATAGGTCATAATTACCATCTGTCAGTCGGCAAAGCGTCTTTGCCACGGCATCATAGACGTAAATTCCTTCTGAAATTTTCCCGCGGCACGAAGGGTTTAATGGATTTATTGCCAGCAGGGCCTTGTTCCACGCGCCGCAGAATTGATACTGCCAGCCACCAACGTACGACACGCTTCCTGCGGCGCAGTCAGCAACAAACAACTTGTTGTCTTTAGAACCAACTGCGACAAAGCCGTCAGTGCCAAGCAACCAGTAGCTGGGAAAATCAAGCATTATTTGGCTTGGTGTTCCTGACTCACTATCAATAATATGAAGCACAGAAGGGTTATCTTGAGCTAGGTAAACTATATTGTCTCCTGCCCAATCAAAAGACAATACGGGCTCTGATACGATTTCCTCGAGCTTGGGGTTGTCAAGCGAAAACAATGCCAGTTTGTCTCCGTGCTTGAAAAGCGCAGCCCTGCTGTTCCACCTGATGCGGGGAATGAAAGAATCTGTTTTTGTGGCGGGAAGCTTGTGTGTTTGCAATGTGTCCCTGTCAAAAAAATGCAGCGCCCCATCGCAATAAAATGTTATTGCGCGGCTGTCTGGGGAGAAATCCTCATAATAAGCAGGCCTTTGAAATATTAATTGCTCCTTGCGCAGTCTGAAGTCAAAGAGGTAAAGGGCATTTTTGCGCTCAAAAAGAAAAGAACTGCCGTCAGGAGACCATTTCTTGAAGTAATCATTATCAGGGCTGCCAATGATGCACTCAATGTTTTCGCAATTCATCCCTGAAACATACACGTCGGCATTTGTGCCATCATTAAACTGGTTTGAGCTGAACGCAATGCGTTTTGCATCAGGCGAAATTTTCCAATTATCTGTATTTGAATGCACAATAACCCTTTCGAGGTTTGGCTCTTTTTTCAGGTCAATAAGGATGCTTGCCGTTATGGTGCCGAATGCAACCCATGGCAAGTATTTGAGTCCAAGCTTCAAAAAGAACTTCCTGACCTTCTCCCCCAGCCCCATGGGATTATGTATCCGGCGGTTTTTTTAAAGCTTCACCTGCAAATCTCAAGGGAGATTGTTATCTCAAATGCAGGGGTTACTGGAAGGGGGTGCTCTTTTTTCTCGCGAGCGCCGGTGCACGGCTTGCCGAACCTGATTTCCTCTAGTTGGGGCGAGTTGCCGCTCATTGAGAAATAATAATCAAGCTTCCATTTGCTAAAGGTTTTTGACAGCACCGTTTCTATTACGCCACTCACGTAATCGCAAGATGTCACCCCATCACATTTTGTGGCGCCCTGCGTGAGAGCGCAGTCCTGCAAAAGGTCGCGGACAGTGCGCTTGTTGCAGTCCGTGGTTGTGCCAAGCAAGGTACTTAGGAAGTTTGCGGCAAGAACAGATTCCTCTACGCGCTGGGGCCCTGCAGAAGGCGCCTTAAGCATCCACCTAACCGCAAACAACAGCCCAAGAGCAACAAGTATGACAATTATGGCAAGCCCCATTATTTCCATCTGCCCCTTAGACCTGCGCATAAGTCGTGACCTCCATCATCCCAAATGCATAATCCCTTGCCACAGGGTCGTACAAAAGCACAGGCAGCCTGGACTGAAGCGCGCGCCTATACTCATCAGGCGGATAATAATAAAGCGTCATCCCAAAATCGCTTTCAGGATAAACCTGGTACACGCTGATGTTTGAGTAGCCAAAAGTCTTGAAGTATTCATCATGCACGTGCTGTTCAGTCTCAATCAGTCCCTGCAATGATGAAATCTTGATACGGTCAAAACAGTTCTCGCGCTGCACGCTAACAAGGCTGCAGTCAAGCTCTGGCAAAAACACTGCGCGCTGGGCTGCCTTGAGGCTCCTCAGCTGCGCCTGCTTTGCAAGCTCCTTTTGGAATGCAGACTCCTGCATCTTGAAATAAAACACAGCGCCTGAGATGAGCAGGAAGAAAAATACCACGAGCACGCCAATGGTCTCAAACATCTTTATCTGCGCTTTTTTCATCAGTAAAGCTCCGGACAGCTGGACTGCAGTAAGTCCTTGTTCTGCTGCTGCAGCCTTGACTGCGCTGAAACAAGGTTGCGGAGCGCCTCTGCCTCCTCAGGCGCCTCACCTTCAGGGAATGATCTTCCCAATATTGTTGCTTTTAATGCTGCATCCTCAAGCTCCCTGCTAACTGCTGCATATGCACTGCTGCAACCAATCCTGTCCTCTGCCTCCATTATTGCCTTAAGCGCTTTTGCCCGGGCAGCGTGCACGCCTGCAACAATGCTAAGCCTGTAAAATGCCTTCCTCATAACGCAGTTGTACAGGTCATGGTCTGCTGCAAAGACAGCAGCAGCTGCCGTGGCATCGCCGGCAAGCAGGGACGGATAGCTGTTGAAGTCAAGCGAGCCCTCCTCTGACTTTTCATAAAATATTATTTTCGAAAAGTCCTGGTCAATCCACACCCCTGAGACATCCTCTTCCATGAACTGCGGGTTAAGCCTGCCAAGGTCTGGCTCTGAAGTGCCAAGGAAGACAAAACGCGTGTGCTCATAGCCCTCCGGCGCGACCTGGTATGCGGCAGAAACAGACGGGAATGTTTGCTGGTTGATTTCCTTTGGCAGCATTTTGCTTACTCGCTGGAAAATCTGGACAGAAAGCGGGCTGCTGCTGTCATAAATCAGGAAATACTTTATTGCAGGGCTTGTAAGGAGCAGGAAATTCGCAATCCTGAACGGGAACTTCCATTCCATAGCGCTTGCTATTGAGTTCTGGCCTTTTATTAATGCAGGGGCAAAAAGCAGCTTGTCACCAAAATCCGTAGATGCCTTGCCGATATAGTACTTACATGCACCGCATCCGCTGCTGCACGAGAACGCAATCCCCTGCCTGGGCGTCACAAGGCTTGCCTGGGTTGTGCCCTTGCTCTCAATGGCGCCAGCAAAGACAGCATCCATCTGCGCAGAGAGCGTAAGCGAAAGCTTGTCCTCGCTGAGCGCGCGCTGCTTCTGAACAACGCTGAAAAAAAACGCGAGGATTATGGCGCCTGCTATCAGGACAAATATCCAGTTGAACTGAAGCTCAATTCCCCGCCTGTTCATTTGCCTCTGGCCACCTGCTTATTAGTGCCTTGTTTCCTGTGCCTTCAACACGAATGCTTACCTTGCCGTTCACGATAGGCAGGCACAAATAGCCTGCGGTTTCCGGCTCAACAACAATATCAGCAATAATTATCGGCGCAGGCTGTTTTGGAACAAGGAAAACATTTTCCTTGCCTATTGACCATGCCGAATGCATCAAGGGCCTGCTGTTTTTCAACTCCTCCTCCCATCCGGGCACGCGCACATCAGCAGGATCTGACGTCACAAAGCAAACTTCTCGTGCATTTGACGGCATGCGCAAATCAACCCGCTGTACACTGCCATAATCGCGCTTTATCATTGTTATTGCCGAGTTAAGCTCATTCCTGAAGTCAATTATCTGGACTTCCTCGCCGCGCTCCATGAAGTTCACGATTGCCTTGTAGCCGTATGCAAGGATTAGCACGAAAACAAGCCCTGCAATAATGAAAACAAAAACCTGCCCTATTACCTGTGCGCGCCTGTTCATTTTTTCACCTTCCGCTCACTGAGCCATTCTGCGAGCTCGCGCTCAAGCTCCTTTTTATGCGTCCTGTAATATGCTGCGGTAATGCGCAATTTTGCGAGGATTTCCTCAAGCTCTGCAGAAGTGAGCCTGCCTGCCTTCAAGACAGCAAGGCGCTCCCTAACAAGCCCCTTTTCTGCCGGAGTGAGCCTTTCAAACAAAATTTTTCTCAAAAGCCTGAATGCCTCTGGCTCCTTCTGAATCGCGGCAAGAATGCCGGGAGCCTCACGTTTTGGAATCCTTCCGCTTAGCAAATCCCTGAGCTTTCCAAACACATCCTCTGCAACAGGCACATTTTCCTTTTTGAGGCGGTCAGCAAGCTCAGCCATTGAAACCCAGTCCCTGTCCGTAATGCCCGGCTCCTCCCTGCGGGCAATCCTGCGCAGCTTATCAATAACAGGAGGCACTGACTTTCTCGCAGGAGCCTTTGGCAAAGGCCTTGCAGGAATTAATGGCGGAACCGCCTCTGCCTGCCTCTCAAGGTAATACTTGTACCCGATATAGCCGCCAATTCCAATCGCACCAAGAACAAGCAGAACAAGGAAAATCCAGAGCAGTATCCTCAGCTTGCTTGGCGGGTGCGATATTGCATCAAGCGGGTTTGTGCCTTTCCCAATCTCAACCTTGTCATCCCAGCCGTCAAAGTCTGTGTCTGGGTTTGTCGGGCTTGTGCCGTGCCTGTATTCCTCAAGGTTGGTGAGCCCGTCATTGTCAGGGTCTGCATCAGGCGCGCCCTCGCCTGTGCACAATACGCTTCCAAAGTGCCTGATGCGCCAGCCGTCAGAAATCTCGTCGCCGCAGCTGAACTTCTGCGAGGGCGAGCAGCCGTTCTCGTCAGCAGCCTCATCCTGCGGGGTGTTCGGGCACTTGTCCCTGTCATCAGGCACAAGGTCGCCGTCACGGTCGCGCTCGGGCTGGCACGTGCTTTCAATGCACATCAATCCCGCAGAACAATCAAGGGTTGAGTGACAATTCTTGTTCTCGCCGCACTTGACCGGGCAAGATCCGCCACAGTCAACATCACTCTCTGTGCCTGAAAGTATTCCGTCAGCACACGTGTCTGGATTGCTGCAGAGCCCGAAATTGCAGCTTCCGCTCGCGCAGTCAGCATCACTGATGCATGTCTTGTTCATTCCGCACGGCAGGCACACCCCTCCGCCGCAGTCAACATCTGTTTCATTCGCATTTTTCACATTGTCATCGCAGGCAGCAATTACGCATATGCCGTTATGACAGTATCCTGATATGCAGTCCGTGTTTGTGTTGCAGTTCGCGCCATCAAGGCAGCCGGGGCAGAGCCCACCGCAATCAATATCTGTTTCATCAGCGTCCTTTACTCCATTCTCGCAGGCTGTCGGCGCCTTCTCAAAGTCTATCGTGACCCCATTGCTTGCCATCGCATTGCCGCGCAGGCCAACAATGTTGACCGGGTAAACCTCAAACCGGTACTTGTTACCATCTGTCAGGTTAAGCCGGGTCACATAGAACGGCGTCGCATTGAGGTTTGTGCTAAGTGTCCAGTTGAGCACGGTCGTGTTGGCATGATATGTGAGCAGCCTGTAATAGTACGCACTAATGTTCGTCTCATTATCCACGCCAAGGAAGTTAAGCTGGAGCTGATCAGCAAAATAAGAGAACTCAGGCTCCTCAGGCAGGTTTGAGCTGTCATCAACAAAAAGCATTTCAGGAGGCGTCGTGTCAACAACCACAGGAATCTCAAGTGTCGCAATCTCATTCCCGGCGCCTGTGCTGCACTTCACAAACCACTTGTATGCACCAGAGCTTGTGACATTCACAGGCGCCACGTGCGCATAGCCGTACTCTCCCATCAGGACCGGCTCTGCATCAATCGCCTCGCCCACATAACAGAATGAGCGCTTGTTTGTCTCAACCCGCAGGGCAAATTCGGTAGTGTTTGAGTAAGGCGGAGTCTGGCTTATTGCTGCAAAAGGCACGCCAAGGTCAACCCTGAACTTGACGGGCACTGTTGCAGAAGGCATCTCTGCAGTGTTCTTGCACGCAACATAATAAGTGTATTCTGTTGCATCCTGTGTTACGTTGATTTCAGCAGAATGGGACCTCTTTGGAATTTCATCAAAGCCGGAAAAGAGCCCGTTCATCAGAACAAACGGCACGTTTTCCGTGCTGTACTTGCAGAAGCCCTCATCATCTGTCTGCACCTTGAGATAAGTCGTGAAAATGTCCTGTCCCGGCAAGCGACGCTCTATGATTACTTCCGGGTAAGCATATGCTGACTTAATTACTGGCGGAGTCGGGTCAATGCGCAGCTCAAATGATTCCATCACAATATTGCCGCCTGCCTTGCAGTAAACGTAGAGCTTGTGGGTCTTCAGGTCGCCGACCGCAATCTTGTCAAAGTCAGGGATTTTATGCGTCACAGCCGTTTCTTCAGGGAATGCCCAAAGGAATTCATCAAATGCCTCTTCTGATGCAGGCGCCGGCAGGTCATAGGAATACTTGCACACTGCCGTGCGCGAGGTCTCAACAACGATGTCAAACACGTACGAGGCGCTGACGCCCCAGCTTGGCTCCTTGAGCAGCATCATCATAGGCCCAAGGTCAACCCAGAAGCTTGATTTTCCGATTGCAGGATTGCCGGCAAGGTCCTCTGCCTGGACCCTGATGTTTTTCTTTCCGCCTGAAAGCCCTGCAACAGTTGTGCTGTAAGTCATTCCGTCTTCTGAAGCAGTCAGCATTGGCACAAGGTTCATTGTCACTTTTTTTGCGGCATACTTTGATGTCCAAACCTCGTTCTCAAGCGTTGCAGCAAGCAAAGTCAACGGCTCATTGAACTGTATTGATATGTCAACTGAGCCAACATTAATGACTGTGCCGTCCTCTGGAATGATTGTTATGTCGCCAGGGGTTGTGTCAACTGTAATTGAAACACTGCCCTCTGCATCCATGAAGACGCCGTTTTTGTCCTTGGCGTTGAAAGTCAGGGTGTACTCTCCGTCCAATAAGGGCTTAAGCGGGATGAAAGTGTACTCATAATTCGCGCCGCTTGACGGGCTTGCCGTCACAGGCATGACCTTGCTGCCAAGCACAAGCGCTGCAGAAGTCAGGATTGCGGGCTCATTGAATGACACAGTGATTACAGGAGTGTCTGCAATTGTGTAATATTTGCCGTCAACAAGCCTGCCCGGAGTCACAACAACCTCAAGCACTTTCGGACCTTGGCACCTGTCGCAGGCAATAATTTTCATTTCCTTGACAATACCAGGGTTGTTTGCGCGGTCAACACCATAATACCGCAAAGTATTTTCCCCAATAGACATTGTTGCAAGGACTTCCCTTCCGCCCTGCAAATAAAGGTCATTCACGTTTAGCATTGAATAATTTGTAGAGGCAAAATCAGACGGGCTCGTGCAGGATGATTCCTCGCCAACAACGCAGACACGCAGGCGGTAGCCCTGCCTGCCTTCCATGAACGCGCCGTCATCAGTTGCATTGCGCCTGTCAAGCATTTTTACAGCAAGCCAGTCAATCCTGTCAGTCCTGAACACTGACGGCACAAGGGTCACATTTGGCGGGAGATAGTCAAGCTCGCACTGCCTCCTCTCAGGGGCAGCCACTTTGAGCGCACAGTCAGGGACGCTGTCTGCATCGTGGTTTTTCACACAGCCCGCGCCTGCAATGTTCTGGCAGACACGTATGTTGCACGGGTCTGTGCTTGGAACCGCGACCGAGTTGTCAGCATTGAGCCTGATTCCGCCAGGAGGAGAGCCGCACTGCGATTCATTGTAGTCCATACATGCAGCAGCAGAACAAGGGTTGCTTTCCTGCGAGTTCTTGTCATAAACGCACAAAAATCCCGGGACAGTCAGTGCATTTGACTTTTCAGCAGTGCACTGGTCAAACACCTCATTGTAAGCGTCATTGTTCTCAAGCCCCAAAGTGCCTTTTGCCTTGCACCATGCGCAGTTTGCAAACCGCGTGTCAACGCAGACACCTATGCCAATGCCAGGAATCACGTCGCGCCACTCGCACACTCCGGCATGGCAATTGTCGCGCTCGCAAGCACCCTTTGACCGGTAATCCGCGCACACCATTCTCGGGCTGCACGCATAGCATTCATCAATCGAGCTTTTCGAGCGGTCATAAAAGCAGTAATTCTCGCCGTCTTTTTCACAGCCGGCAAGCGTGGAATACAACCCGAAAATCCCGCCCCTGTCGCACACCGTCTGGCCGATGCACATGACGCCTGCCTCATCAATGACGCACTGCTCTCCTGCCTGGCAGTTCACAGCAGGCGCCTGCTGGTAAAGCCGGTTTGATTCATCGCACGCCCAGCCGCGGTTGAATTTGTCCTGGAAAGCCGCAATAACTGCAGAGGGGAAATCAGCATCAAAAGCAGCAGGGGTTATTCCTGCATAGCCGTATGTCTTAAGGTATTGCTCAAAAAGGTCGTAATAATAATCACCAATGCAGAACTGCTCATAGCCCTTGTGCCAGCATTCAATGTCATTAAGCCTGCCTGACGCGACAGCAGGCTCTGACAAGCCTGAAACCCTGGAAGCCGAAACAAGCTTGTACGTGTAGTCAGTATTCCATTCCAGTTCTGGCGAAATGTCTGTGTAAAACCCTGTAGGGGCTGCCTCAGTCAGGCGGACAAAATCATCGCAGTCATCGCCCTTGCACCGCGAAATCTCAACATAATAAGTCTGCGACGGGCATGGCAGGGAGTACGTGATAAGGAGTTGCTTTTTGCCTTTCACAGGCAGGACTGCAAGGTTTTGCGGCGCAGGCTTGTACTCAGGAGAGTCGCAGTTGACAGGTGGCGGGATAACGACAGGAGGGGCAAAAATTGCCTCGCAAATATCATCGCAGGATTCCCCAAGCGCAGGAAGCTGTGATGTGAACTTCCAGTATGATTCATCGCAGAAAACACGGTCTGACACAAGCGAGCCATTAAACACAATCGGGTCGCAGCAGCACCCCGGCTGAGCAAATGCGGGCTGCGCACATGCCATTGCGTACAACAACGCCGCCAGTGCTACGATCATCAATATTTTTTTCATTAGTCAGGGCACCCCGTGGTGCGGAGCTTCAAAACCTGATAGTCTTCTGTCCTGCCGCCATCAGACACATAAACGCGCATTCTGAAAGGCTCGCCTGCAGGGGGCGTGGTGATTTCTCCCGGTGATGCAGGCTCTGTCCTAAACGTAACAAGGTCCTCGTCAGGGTCAACCGCCCTTAGTTTTGCAGTCCATGTTTCAGGCCATTTTATCACAAGCTCATCGCCAGTGAGGAATATTGACGGCTTTCCCTCGCAGGTGCCAAGCGGAATGAACTCATACCTGTCAAGCGCCGTCTGGTTAATCCACACCAGCGCAGGATACCTGTTTGCCCTGAGAATCCAGAACTCCAAAGGCTTGCCGCGCAATCTTGACTCTTCATCCCTAACAATGATTATGTCATCAGTTCCCTGGTCAAAATCATTCCTGAAAACATTCTTGACAATTGTGACAGGGGTTGCTGCAGTGCTCAGGTTGCGGGGATCAAATGTTGCGTCATTTATTTCGCCAAGCACAATGCTTTGGACAAAAAGGTAGAATTTTGCAAGGTGGACAGGATAGCCAAGCGAGAACTGGTCAAGAGTTGTGTTCCTTTTTGTCGTAAGGTCTGTAATGTTGACCTGCCAGCGGACAAGCACTGTGAAGAACTGCTCTGTTTGAATCTGGGTGATGTTTTCAGCAATCATCACGCTAACATTAGGCCTGCCTGCGGCAATTGAAAGCCCCTGCGCCCCAAAAACCGCCCAGTCAGTGCATTTTGGAAGGTTAAAGCTGATGTATGACTCGAGCTGCTCCTGGATTGAGTCCCTCCCCGGCTTGAACAGCGGCGGGAGCAATGATTTTCCATAATAACCGCCGTAAAATTCCTTCATGACAGATCCTGTTGTCTGGTTGAACACGTAAGGAAATGAGGGGAAGGGGTACTCGTCCGGCTCTGCATAATAAAGCGTGCCAATATCCTGCACAGGCCTTGTTATCAGGTAGCTGACATTGAGCCCCTCGTATTCAGCATACCTCGAGCCCTTTTCCGCGGGCTGGACATCAGGAGTCAGGCCGCCCTGCATCCTGTACAAGACACCCCCCTGCTTGCCAAGAAGCTCAAGCCCTGCCATTGTCGTTATGTCAAGGCAGGACTGAACATATTCCCTTACCGGCTGGACAGCAACCTGCCTGAGCCTTTGCTGCCCTGCCTCCGGCTCTGTCTGCATTGTTGCGGTCTGCGTACCGAGCCATATGACAAGGATTGCCGCGAACAGCAATATGATGCCCATGGTTATCATAAGCGTGAGCTGTGCATTTTTCATGGTCTCAATTTTCCTGTCAGGGCAGGCCATGCCCTGACAATCGGGCTTGCTTCCAAACAATCATTCTCGTATCCTGGCTCGCACCTGTGCCTTGCAATAATGTTGAAGCCCGTGCCTGTCTGGTTTTCGCAGAATGCCCTTGTGTCATACACCTTGACAAGGTTAAGGCAAGGGTCTTTGCCAAGGTTGATATTGGAATACCTGACACCGATATAGTCTATTGGCACAGGGCTTGACTCTTTGTAAGGCAGGATTGTGTATTCCGGTCTCAGATTTTTTTCAAGGAAGCCAAAAATGGCCTTGTTGCCGTTCTGCGCGAGATAAATGTGGTTGAACAACCGCGACCTTGGGAAATAAAGGAAGTTCATGCCGGGATTTTCAGGCTTGTGCAATACCTGCATTACGTAATAACTCATTGTTGCCATTGGGCCTGTTATTTTTTCCAAAATTCCTGCCGGGGGCAGTGAAAGGCTGCCGTTTGGAAGATAAATGACTGCATTAAGCGAGGGGCTGTACCAGACATTTGAGCCGCAGGACGCAAAGCCCGTAATTTCAGGATTGACATTCTTGCACAAATCCGCACTCTTGTCCAGCGCAAGCAGGAATGAGCGCGTTGTGTGGTTTACTGGAACATTAAGCGTTGCTCCCACGGCAATTGCTGCAGGAGTCTTGAGGATGCAGATGCTGTTAATGCAGGGGACTGCCTTATTGCCAATGTTGCAGCTGCTGCCAAGATATTCCTCAACAAGGACATTTTTGACCAGATAATCATACTTGTTAAGCACAGCTTCGTACGAGTCGCAGAACAAGGTGTGGCGGTCAGGGGAAGTTTCCTGCGCGAGCTGGAGAAGCTGGAGCGCAAGCCTCTTTGTGCGGGTTGTCCAGTTCCCATTCTCGCAGACATAGTCAAGGATGCTCTGGGAATTGTTGACGCACCTTGGCCATAGCCGTTCATCGCCCAACTCAAACCAACGCAAAATATCCCCGTCATAGCTGTCATTGCCAAGCGTGTGCAAAAGGCACTGGGTCTCATTCGCGCACGCGCCGCCCATTGACAAGTCCCATGAAAAACTGACTGCCACCCTCTGCCAGTCAGCGCCTATGTCAGCAAGCACCCCAGGCAAAAAAACTGCTACAAATACCAGCAATGCCGCAAATGTTGTTCTTCTCATCACACCCTCTTTTTTTGAAAATACTCTGCTATTCCTCCCTGGGCATCCTGCAGATAAACCCTTCCTCTCCAATCCTGTAGTATGAATTGAGCTGCTGGCAGGCAGTGCCGTTCCAGCACTGGTCATAAGCGCAGCAACCTGAAACCGCTATGCCCTTAATTCCTGTAAGTGCAGGAGACCATTTTATGCTCTTGTTAATCATTCCAGCAAGCTCGCTCGTGAAATCCCATTTGCCGTTCGGCTGGCACACTGCGTGCGGCTTTGTGCTCTCATGAATATTGGCAAGGACTGCGCCGCAGGGGGTGACGCTGTTGTTCACAAGCACGTCATGCGGCGGCTGCCTGAACACGTCCTTGAGCTGGAGGATTGTGCTTGACTGCGGGATGCGGCAGCCAAAGAACTGGCCCTTGTAATTAATCACGCGGTCAGCGCCAACAGGAAGGTAAGGCACAAAGTCCCCTGTCGGGATAAACACCTTGTTCCAGCAGCCGCCAAGCCCATTCGGGTATGCGGGGTCATTGTAGTATTCCTTGATGTCATCATCCTCACTGCAGCAATAAGTCCCTGTCCAGCTGTACCCCGCAGAAGTGCAACTCGGCTCATCCTTAGAATCAAGATCTTTAGTCCAGTCGCCGTCAGAAGCGCAGTAATAAGTGTCCTCAAAAGAAGGGTTTGTCATCCCCATATCAAGACCATTGATTGATGAGAATGGCCCTGATATGCCGCCGCACTCATAAACAGTCCTGTCAGAGCAGGAATACTCATGCGAGACCCTGCCAAAATTGACAATCCTGAACCCGCCAAAATCCTTGGTTATGCCTTCAAGCTGGCTTCCGCAGCTGAAGAATGCAGTGCCGTTTGAAACAACAGAGCCGTCAGGACAATTCATTTCATGAATTTCACCAAGTTCTGCCAAAGGCACCCACTGCCATTCATCATTCACGTTCTTGCCGCAAATGGAATCAATTGTGGTGTTTTCAACAACAAGCTGGTATTTCGTGCATTTCTTAAAATAATTCCGCTCAGTGCATTCCTGCCTTGTGCTATGGGGAATCCTGCCAACAAACTGGCAGCTTGTGAAGTTAACACCGCAGCAATACCCATTGTACCAGTCACCGCCCTTGTCAACACAGTCCCTATAAGTTCCTTCGTTGACATCGCAAACTTGATTGTTGTTTGTGTCAGCGCAGACAAAAACCTCATCACTAGGGTTCTGTGTCTCATTGCGCACGTAATCCCAGTCATCTGTCTCCGTGTTCTCAACCCACGCAAGCACCCCAGGAATGCCTGAATAAACCCTGAAAAGGTTTGATGCAGGAGAAACATTAACCAGTGAGCTGATTATGCCAAGCGAAAGAGGGTCAGCATCTCTTGAAACACTACCCCAAATCTCATAAGGAACCATCCTTGCTTCAAGGAATGTCATCCCTGTGCTGTGGCTGCCAATATACCCTGAATAAGTAAAGTTTTCTGCAGGCGTATTTCCAAGATACCGCTCAAAAATAAGGCCGATTCCAGAGCTTGCCTTAAATACCCAGGACGTGGTGTAAACCTTGGCGCCGCCCTGCCACAATTCAAAAATCATGCTGTTGTGGTTATGGGAATTGTGCGAAATGTGCGGAGAAAAAACAACCTTGTCAAAAGTCTTGTTCATACCAAAAAAAACATTGCCGGCAGGACAGCACATCCCGCCTGTTGTCCTGTAAACCTCAACAACCTGCACCTCAAAAGGCATTGCAAAAACAGCACAGCTAAGCGCTATTAAGAGAATACTTAGTATTACTGCTGTTCGTTGCATGCACAACCTCCTCTTTTAAATAGATAGGGCGCCCTTGGTTTAAAAAGCTTATCTCATATTATTACCGAAAGATAAATATAATGAGGCTTTTTCGCAGCAGGCATGAAAGAAGTTGCAATAATTCTTGTCATCCTGCTTGCTATAGCAGGAGGGCTTGCATGGTATTTTCTCCAGCCCGCTGCAATTCCTGACGCGGAAATCCGGTCGTTTGCTGATGCCTGCATTCAGGAAAGCAGCAGCTTCGCAAGATTTGTCCAGGCAGTACGTTCAAATGACCCTGCACTCTGCGCACAGCAGACGGCAGTCATGATGAAATTATGCATGGCGCGCATCAGCAAGGACTCCAGGGTCTGCGACGCTGCAGAGCCTGACATAAAGCCCGCGTGCCTGGCGCTTGCTGCTGATGACAAGGCGCAATGCCCTGCAGGCGATTTCCTGTGCAAGGCGCTGCTTGGCGACATGCAGGCATGCAGGGAAATGGATTTGGTGCGGTTTGCGTGCGAAAAGGCGCTGGCAGGAAATACAGACTATGCCGGCTCGGAAAGGATGGAAGAGGACTGCAAACAGCTTGCGGTCCACATCATTGCGCTGGAAAGCGGGGACAAGCGCAACTGCAGAAAAATCAGGAATGAAATTCTCAGGGAAGAATGCATGAGCATCCTCAAAGGCTAAAAGCAGATGCGGCCTCTGCATGATGCATTCCAAGCATTACAAAAAACGAAGCAAGGTCGTGAGGCGAGCGCATCTTCCAAGGGTCTTTTGCAAAAGAGCCAATGAGCATCCTGACCTTGTATTTTCTGCAAAGCATTATGTTCTGCATCATCCTGCCAATAAGCTGGGCTCGTTGGCTGCCTCTTGATGCGAGAATGTCTGCAAAGCTGAATCCGATAGCGACCTTGTTTTTCCTTGCAAGCGAGCAAAGCACGTGGTTAAGACCTGAGCCGCGCTGATGGATATAGTCTTTTGGCTGGGTGCTTTCAGCGCTGAACAAAACATCAGCAGAGCCCTGCTCAAGCACAACCCTGTCCTGGTCAGAACATTTGACAAAAACAGTAACGCCTTTGATGCGGAGCTGTTTTGCCTTTTTTGGCTCAGACAGCACCGCAGTCCTGACTTTCAGCCCTGCTGGCGCAATAGGTGCTTTCTTTGCGACCTCGACAGAGGGATAAACAAGCACAAGCCCTGCATAGCCAAGCTTCTGGGCTGTGCTGAAGAATTCCTGCTCGTTTTTTTCAGGGAAAACAATGTCAATCATGAAGCAAACGACTGAAGATAGTTATTTAAAGATTGTGCCTTAGTTGAATCCCATGCAGGAACGCATACAAAAAATCCTTGCAAGGGCAGGAATTGCCTCACGGAGAAAATGCGAGGAACTGATAGCTGGAGGAAGAGTGAGCGTGAATGGCAAAACAGTCAGGCTCGGGGACAAAGCAGATGCTTCTGTTGATGACATACGCGTTGACGGCTCGCGAATTCCAAAACAGGAACCAAAAAAATATTATGCACTGAACAAGCCAAGAGGGATAGTGAGCACTGTCAGCGACCCAAAAGGCAGGCTCACAGTAATGCACTACGTCCCAGCAGGGATCAGGGTTTATCCTGTGGGAAGGCTTGACCGCGATGCAGAAGGGCTGATAGTGATGACAAATGACGGCGAACTCGCAAACAGGCTCATGCACCCGCGTTACGAAACAAAAAAAACATACCACGCAACGCTGACTGGCGAGATTGACAGGAGGGATGTGCGCAGGCTGAAAAAAGGGGTCAGGGTCGGAGGCAGACTTGTGGTGCTTGACAAGGTCGCAGTTCACACGCCTTCGCACGTCGAAATTTCTTTGCACGAGGGAAGGAAGCACATAGTAAAGCAATTGTTCAGAAAGCTCGGATACACCGTCGCAAGGCTGAAAAGGACGCAGATAGCAAACATTTCTCTGAAAGGCTTGCCTCCCGGGGCTTGCAGGAAACTAACCAAGGCCGAGCTTGCCGGGCTTCAAAGGATTTTTAGCCAAAGCAAGTAATTCGCACACCTTGCAAAAACCCTTGCTTGAGACCTCTCCGCAGTTTTTGCACAAGGAATGGTGCTGTTTTGCTTTTTTATTGCTTTGGTTTTTCAGAAAGGTCTTGACAATATTTTCTTTGATTACGGGATTTTGTTTTTCCTGCTCGTCAAGAAAACCCCTCACGGCAAACCTGAAGCCGTCAACAGCGCAAGGGCAACGGCAGTACTTGACAGGAAAGCCCATTATTTTTGAGTAGCTGACAACCTCTTTTTCTCTGACTTCGTACAATGGCTTTACCCTTTGAACAAAAAGAGCTTCATTCAAGGAATTGCTTGCGGGTCCGAGCCTTGCATTAAGCTCAGGCATGTTCTTCAGCAGGTTCATGACAATTGATTGGGCTTCATCATCAAGAGTGTGTCCAACCGCAAGCTTTTTTGCATGGATTTCCCTTGCTTTTTTGTTAAGCAAATACCTCCTGAGCACTCCGCAAACAGTGCAGGACCTGCATTTCTTGATTTTGTCACGCAAATAACACAATGATGCGCCAAAAACCTTCCTGAAAGATACTTCATGCAGCCTGACATTGAGCTTTTTGCAGGTTGTCCTGAGATTCTCAAGATTTTCCTGGGTGTAGCAGCCAATATGGGAGTCAATGGTTATTGCCTCAATTTTATAGCCGAGCTTTTTAAGTATGAAAAGAAGCGTTGTGCTGTCCTTTCCGCCACTGGCAGCCACGGCTATTTTGTCCTGTTTTGAAAAAAGCCGGTATTTCTTTATAGCATCCCTGACTTTTTTTTCGACAAGAGCAAGGAATTTCTCATCTGCTTTCAAGTTTTTTTCTTTCATTTTCAACATCATTTCCGCTCATTCCTGACAATGGCCGCAAAACAACCGCATTTATCGCAATATTTCTTGCTTTTCCAAATGAATCATTAACCACAACAGCCCCTGCTTTGTGCTTTTTGCAAATTCCATCAAGCTCCTCAATGGATTTTATGTTCCATATGACAAGCTTGTCGGGTGAAAATTTTTGCAAAAGGCTTAGGTCTGTCTTGTTAAGCACTGCTGGAATGATTTTGCACCCGCGCTTCATTGCAAGCACTGCAGCAACAACAGATGCGCTATCCTCAATAAGCGCAACAGCTGCCCCCTGGCAGCCAACAGGCATTCCGCCAGGACCCGCAACACGGTCAGTAAGGATGTAAATCACACCACAGATTATCTCAATACGGATTTCTATTGATGGGTTTTCCATTTTCACTTTTGCACTTGATGCTTTCCTTAGCATTTCGCCAAGCTTTATGCAGACATCCCTTGAACTCATCGGAAAATCCTTGTCAAGACGCTGGCAGCTTATCCTGAAAGAATCGGTTTTCAACAATTTAAAATGTGTATTTGCAGCAGAGAACGCATCCTCAATGGCTTTTCCTGCACGTATCGCGTGCGAGAATGATGAAATCCCAAACACAGTCTTCAGGCAATTGCAGTCTTCATCTGTCTCGATAAGTATCCTGCCAAATACCCGCTTAACTTTTGAGAATTTAACATTGCTTGAGCGCAGCTTTGACTCTATGTTTTTCACAAGCGCGTTCTCAAAACACACCCTGTTTTTTCCCTTGATCCCTATCTCATCATACCGTACAAGCACAGGCATAACAATGTTTTTCCTCTGCAGAATTAAATACTATTGCGAAACCTTTTTAAATACCCCTCTGGAAGGTTTGCGTATGGTTGAAGGAAAAAGGCGCACACGAAAGCTTAGGAGGATTTACGTAAGGACCCCTGGCGGAAGAACCGTCGTGCATTACAAGGAAATGAGAAAGAGCAGGCAGCACTGTTCTAGCTGCGGCTCTGTGCTGCACGGCGTAAAGGCAGTGCATCCGCACGTGCTGCGCGCAATGCCAAAGAGCCAGAAAAGGCCTGAAAGGCCGTATGGCGGCGTGCTTTGTTCTCAATGCATGCGCCGCGAGATAATACAAAAAGCAAGACAATAAAAGCTCTTGGGCCAACGGCGACGTTCCCATTAAGGAGAGCGGAGGAAGAAAATGATTGATGTCGGAAGAATCTGCGTGAAAACCGCAGGAAGAGACGCAGGAATGAAGTGCGTCGTGGTTGATGTTATTGATGATAATTTTGTCCTCATAGATGGCGAAACAAGGAGAAGGAAGTGCAACATAATGCACCTTGAGCCGCTTGACAGGACCGTTGAGTTGAAAAAAGGCGCGAGCCACGCAGAAGTCGCAAAAGCGTTTGAGCAGCTGGGATATGCAGTGCGCGCTACCAAGGCAAAGCCAAGAAAAGCGCGTCCAAGAAAGGCAAGAAAGAGCAAGCTTGCAGAACAAAAGCCAGCAACAGCACAAAATACTACAAAAGTCAAAACAAAACCTGCATCTGCAAAGGAAGCTGAGCCAAAAGCACCTGCTGCAAAAACCACTCCTGAAAAGACGGCTATCAGGAAACCCGCGTCTGCTGTACAAAATAAGCCAGTGTGAGAAGGATCAAGCATTATTGATACGGCGCTCACTGCGGTCAGATGGTCTAAAAACTATGCTTTCTTCAGATGATTGAATAATTCTGTCAGGTTTATCTCTGCTGCTGCAACAGGCATTTCAAGGTTGAAGTTCGTTATTACCTGAGGATGCATTTCGCCAACAATGGCGATTGCATGGTCGGCTATCTTTACTTGAGCTACGCGGCCTGGCACAAAGCTGGAGTGCTCTGTTTCCTCAAAGGAAGCATTAAGCCCAAGAACCCTAAACAAATACTCAATAACTTGCCTCATTTCAGTATAGTCTGCCTTTGGATGGGCTGAAACCATTGCGAGCTTTGTTATTTCGCCAACCTGGGTGGGTGTCTTTGGGTCATTTGAGAATACTGTGCCGATTGAGAAGAACTTTTGCGGATAATCCTTCATCTTGTTGACCCTCAGGACTTCCATCATAGAAGGAAGCATCCATGCCCTTAATGCATTGTAATCAACAGTCAGGGCATTCGCCAGTTCAATGACATCTACCTTGCAATTCATTGCCTTTGCCTGCACAGCAATATTGGAAATGTGGTAAGTAATTGCTTCAAGCATGCCAAGGCCAACAAGGAAGTTGGCGATTGTTTCCTGGAAATCAGAAAAGTCATCTGCAGAACCGATTGTCGCAACCTTTGGAATTTCGGGCCTGAACTTTTCATAGCCGTAGGCAATCGCAATGTCCTCTGCAAGGTCAACAAGGTGCATTACGTCAGCCCTGTAAGCAGGAACAAGCGCATGGCCTGAGGCATAACCGTATCCCATGCGCTTAAGCAGCTTTTTGGCTTCTGCCTCCTTAAGCTCAATGCCGAGAAGCCTGCTGACTGCATCAATGTCCACCTTCATTTTTCTCGGAGACAGGTCAGGCGTCGTGACTTTTTTCCTGTACATAACATCAACGCTGAATATTTTTCCCCCCATGTCCGCAAGCGCGGTAACAATGATGTTAAGCAAAACATTCAGGGCACGTAAGTCAAAGCCAGAACACTCAATGAAGACATCCTTTGTCGTGGTCTCGACCTTTCCGGTCAGTTGGGAGTTTATGATTGGCGGAACGCTGAGCACCTGCTTTTTTGCATCAATAAAGACAGGGAACCTTGGCTGTCCCTTAAGCAAGTGCGCATACGCCCTGCCAGTCGGGTGCTGGACAAGCAACTGCGCCGCATCCATTTCCCTAGAGCTTTCCAGCGGAATGAACACAATCTCCTGCGGCTTTTTCGCGGTGTAAGTGATTGGGAACTGAATTTTTTCAAGAGGGTAAATACCAATTGCCGCTTTTTTGCGATTCCTGCAGTAAGTGACGTGCAGTTTTTCCTGCACCTGTATGATTTCGCGGATTTTTTCATCATCAAGCTTAAGCCCCTTTACAACAGCGCAGGCAGTGAAAGGCCTTACTGCGCTGACTGCCCTGTCAACAATTACCTGATACCCGCCCTTTGCAACAGGATATCCCCTGAGCCCTGTCTTAACCCCGAGGAAAGAGCTTAGCGAGCGTGCCAAACCCTGCTCGCTGAGCCAGTCAGGCCTGTTTGGAGAAATATCAACCTCAAGTTCTGTATCAAGAACAGCATCAACAGGAGCACCCATCATTGAAAGGCGGTCTTCAATCTCCTTGTCATTGAGCTTTTTGCCTATCAAGCGCAAAAATTCCTTCTTGTTGATTGTTATTGCAGACATTTAATCCAACCTCAGCCACGCCTCCCGCAACTGCTGGACATCATTCTTGTAAATGTCGCGGAGGTCTGTTATTTTGTAATAGTCGGTTATGATGCGCTCCATGCCAAGCCCCCATGCAAGCACAGGCACAGGCTTTCCGAGCAATGGCTGCACAACCTCTGGGCGGAAAATTCCTGCGCCGCCGAGCTCAACCCACTCGTTTTTCAAAGGATGCCAGACATCAACTTCCATTGAAGGCTCCGTGTACGGAAAGTGGGACGGCCTGAGCCTTATTTTTTCAAAGCCCATCTTCTTGAAAAATTCCTTGAGATACCCCTGCAAATGGCACAAGTTTACATCGGGATCAACAACAATACCTTCAACGTGATAGAACTCAAAGAGGTGCTTCCAGTCAAGGGTTTCATTCCTGAAAACCTTCACAACGCTGAAGAACTTCGCCGGCAAGTCTTTTTCCTCAAGCCGGGAGATTGCCTGTGCGCTAAGCACGGTGCTGTGCGTCCTAAGAAGGAGTTCCTTCGCTTTTTCCTCAGACCACGGCTGCTGCCAGCCAGTGCTTCCTGTCTTTCCGCCATACTCGTGCACTGCCTTTACCTCATTTACAAATGCTTTTGGAAGCAATGCCTTGTTGGGCTTTTTCAGGTAGAAAGTGTCCTGCATTTCCCTTGCAGGATGGTCCTGGGGAACGTACAATGCATCAAGGTCCCAGAATGCGGACTGCACAATCGTGCCGGTCATCTCATTGAATCCCATGTCGCGCCAGATTTTCTTAATCCTGTTTATTGAGTCAGAAACAAAATGCCTTCGTCCTCCTGAAATCCTTGGCACCTGCACCGTGACATCATATCGCCTTATTGGCTTCTTTTTCCATTCGCCGGAAAGGATTACTTGAGGAGTTATTGCATCAATGACTTGCTCATCCCTCACCCCCATTTCAATAAGCTGTTTGCCAAGCGGAAGCAGAACAGCCTTCTTCAGCTTGTGCTGATCAACCCTTACAATTGCTTTTCGGTGGCGCAAAGCTTGCAAAACATCCTTTTCCTCAGGAGCAAGCTCTGTTGCGCGCACAGGGAAACTCCTGCGCAAAAATGCCTCTTCCGGAAATTCCTTTTTCAGCATAGCCCTTCCCTGCTCTGTGAGCTTGACCTTGAATCCTTTGTCGTGCGAGATGTGTACAAGTGCCTTTTTCCTCAAAAGACCGAGGCTGATGTTCAGCTCGTCCCTTGAGAGCTTTGCCTTTGCCTGGATTTTGTCAAGCAAAAGCTCCTTGTCGCCAAGCGCCTGCAAAAACCTTCTTTCCGGCAATCCCTGCTTTATGTAAAGCTCGCCGTTCTTGTCAGGAAAAACAACGTCGTAGGTTTCTGTCTCAACCTTTACTGCCTTCTTGTTCTCAAGCCACTGGAGCGCCCTGACTACTTCAACATCCTTCAGCCCTGTTGCGCTACATATTGCAGGAACAGTTGTGTGCTTGTCCAGGACCGGAAGCACCTTCCGTTCCAGTGGATGCAAGCTTTGAGCGAGCTTGTCTATGTTCATATGCGCCCTGGCAGATTAACAAGGAAAAAAGAAAACACGCTCCTTATTTGACAGGCTTCATCCCCTTCCATGCAGTGTCAAACAAGGTCTCCAGCGCGTTGGCAAAGAACGGCGTGTTGACCCATATTCCAACATCATACGTCGGGTGGACTTCCTTGTCGTCCAGGATCATGAACACCAAACCCTTGCCGTCTACAATGCAGAACCTTGCCTTTGAGTCTGTATGCCTGACTTCTGCGACCTCTGAAACATCCTTGAGCGCGTCCCTGGTCTCCTTCGTGATCGGTGCAGCAATGCGTATCTTGACGCCTTTCTTCTTGAGCTTTTCAAAAACAGGCTTGAGCCCCTCAACCTTCCTGAGGAAGCCCTGCGGTGTTGTCATTATTGTCACACTTTTCTCGGCATTCCTTATGGTAAGCTCAAGGTGGGAGTAAAGGTTATGCCTTCCACGCAAAGAACCAGAAAGGTCAGCCGGCTCCACAAGCTCCACGCCCTGCGTGTGAAGCAAATTGAGCTCGTTAAGCACGTCACTGGACTTGAGTTGCTCAAGGCGCTTGATGCGCTCATCAGCATCTTCCTTCATATTCTTCTTGACGCGCTCAAGCACTTCCTGCGGCGGAATCGCGATGTACTTTATCGGCTTGCCGAGCTTCATCACGACAAAACCCTTTCTTTCAAGGCTTTCAAGAACATCATAGCTCCTTGACCTAGGAACATTGGCAATGTCAGAAAGCTCCCCTGCTGTCGCAACACCACGAGAGAGCAAGGCAGTCCAAATCTTGACCTCATAGAGGTTCAAGGAGAAATACCGACGGAGCTTGCTCAAAAATTCTTCTTTGACAATCATACATACCTCCCCCCCTTTTGTTGTTATGGGACTGGGGTAAATCAGGGCGAGTATTAAAATGTTACGATTTTAACCACCGCACAAGGGGGATATTTACTCCCAAGTAGTGCTTTTTGACTATCTGGTATTTAATTATTGTTGTGTTTGAGAACAAGCTTGAGCACTAGAACATCTTGTAGCGCAGTATTGCGCCGATTCCGCCCAATCCCTGAAGTCGCTTTCCGCCCTCGTGCTCTGTTGAAATAATCCAGACCTTCCCTTTTGTTCTGTCAACATTTTTCATCATGCTGTCAAGTTCTGAAAACTTGTTTTCCTCCCTGAGCTTCTGGATTAGCCTGTCTGTAACAAGAAGGTGCTCTATCGCGCCTGCCTCTGCTGCCTGCGCTGTTTCTTTCATGCCGTATGATGCAGGACCCTGCTTTGCGATTTTGCCAAACAAGTCCTCAACTACAGCAATTTCTTTGCTGATTCGCTCCTGCTTCAATGCCTCCTGCATCTCCCTGCGCTTCAGAACTTCTGCGATTGCTGTTTCGTCAACGCCAGAGCACGTTGCCTGGATTATTTTTTTCTTCAAGTCCTGACTTTTCAGGACTTTGAAAAGCTCTTCCTTCCAGAAGGACGGGCTTGCAAGGATTATTTTGTCAGGCCCAAACCTTTTGTCATAATCCTCCAGCTGCTTAACAATTTCCTCGTAGAAAGTATCTTTTATTTTTTCAGGCACTGCTTTTTTCGCGACCTTTCCTTTTATTGTCGTAAGCATTTCATACCCGTCCCTTGCGAGTTTTGCAAACAAGGCCTCCTCGCGGTCAAAAATGCAAATAATTATTTTTGGCACTTTTGCTTTCGTTGCTTCCTTAAGGTAATCGAGCTGGTAGCGCAACCATTCCGGCTTTATGATGGTAATTGTGCTTCCGACCTCTATTGAGAAAGTGTGGTAGCTTCCGCGAGGCACGTCCTCAGGACCCTCTGTGACCTTGCCGGAAACCCTGAGCTCTGCCGCGGTGAATTCAACTTTTTCAACCTGTATTGCAAGAAAGACCTTTTTTCTCTCAGCAGCTGCCTCTTCAGTCACCTTCAGCTTGCGAAGAGTTTTTCCCTTAACCAAGTCCCCCTTGTCAATAATGTTGCTGAGGAACCACAAGTCATCAGGATTCTCAACCAACACCTTGGCTTCTCCCTGCTTGAGCTTTAACGCGAGCTGTTTCATGACACGGAAAAACAAACCGGCATTTAAAAAAGTAGAGCATTAATAATCCTCAATCCTAACAATTCCATAACCGTACAGCAGGTATGGCGTGCGCCTTGTATCGTACGGCTCATAATATGGCTTGGGTGCGCGGGTGTACTGGAGGTTGAACCTGGCAATATCCTTGGGAATTGTGTAGAAGTTGTTGTACCTGTATTTTCCGATTTTCTGCACCTCATAAATGTCATCAAAATGGGTGAAGTCAACAACGCGCCGGTTATCGTACGGGTTTTGGCTTGCGAAAGAATTGTAGTCCCTTAGCGTATAGCAGTTCCAGTCATTGTAATCATCAATGTCATTCTCGTCAAGGGAGTCATAAGGGTTTTCATTTATGATTTTCAGCTGGTCTTCCCTGCGCAGTTTTTGCAGGTCAGAACGCTTTGCTGTTTTTGCAGTCAGCGGCTCGTAAGAATCATAATTGTCTGCGTTCGCAAACCGGTTGTAGTCATCAAGCGAAATACACGCGTATTTGTCAAAATCACCGGCAACATCAGGGTCAACAGCGTCATAAGGATTGTGCAGGGCATAATTCACATTATTCCTGTAATCAACCTCGTCAGCATAATACAAAACCCTTGCAGAAGAAAGCTCAAGGCAAATGACTGCAACAAGGAATAATGCAAAAAGCTTTTTCATTCTCAGTACCCGTATGGAAGATACCTTGACGCGTACGCGCCCACACGCGAGTACCTGTATGGATTGTAATACGGGCTTGTGAAGCCAAGCTCGTAATCATCACTGTATGGCCTGTAATCATACCCGTAATAAGTACCAACATCGTAATAAGGATAATAATAGTCAAGGTAGCCGTATTTGTAATGCCCGGCAGGATGGCCGGAATCATAATTCCTTGTTGAGCTCTCGTATTTAGAACTTCGTGAAAAAGCAAATTCCCTTGACCTGCCATAATCATAATGGTCACTGACACGGCTGCTGCGCCAGCCCCCATAATTCTGCGATGAATGCTCGTATTCTGACTCGCGCACACTTACGCTCTCAGAACTGCTCGAGCGGGAATAATCGCTTGAGTAGCCATCATAATAAGTCCTACCGTGATAATCATAATAATCATCAACGTACACGTGCGCTGAAACGCTGAAAGCTGAAAGAACTAATGCAACAAACAATGCAGATATATTGGCCGTTTTCATACTGCTGCAACCCCCTTCGCTATGGGTATTTTGTAGTGAAGGCTGCTTAAAAAGGTTCGCAAAAAAAAAGCACAAGCATGAATTCACCCATAATATTTATATATGTACGAATTCGCTTGGTGACAAAAGAAGGTGATTAATGTGAGGAGACGCGGTCAGGCATCAGGCAGCGCGGCAGCGACACTCATAGGCCTGATAACGCTTTTGCTGGTGTTCTACATAATTTTCCTTCCGCCAGAGGAGCGAAGGGAGCTCCTGATGGAGGAAGAAGGAGTCCTGCCTCCAGGAGTGATTGCGCCAGGAGGCGAAGTCATCTTCAAGGCAGCGCCAGGAAGGCTCAATTATGTCGGCCAGACAGAATTCGAGCACTTTATCCCAAACCTGTTCCTCACTGAGGAGCGCCAGGCAAAAGTCCTTGCAGAGGCAAGCCCGTTCATTATCAAGAAGGGCTGGTTCAGGAAGCAGTTCAAGAACATCAACTTCTACATCCCTGACCTTGGGACCGTTGACAATGTCATGCTCAGCTTCCAAACACCCATTCACAGAGGCAGGCTGAAAATCTTCGTCAACGGACAGCAGGTGTTTGAGAACAACATAATAACAAACAACCCTGCGCCAGTGCCAATACCAAAGAGCCTTTTGCGCGAAAACAACGCAGTGGAATTCCAGGTATGGGGATTTGGGCTAATATTCTCAAGACAGTACCAGCTCACTGACGTAAAGATAATTGGCGAAATAACAGACGTGAAAAAGCAGGAGGCAGCAAACTCATTCGGCATTCCAGACATTGAATACCAGAACATTGAGTCAGCATACCTCGGATTCTACCCAATATGCGACAAGGACGACGTGGGAGTGCTTGACATAACTCTCAACAACAAAATAATTTATTCGGCAGTGCCTGTCTGCGAGAGCCCAAGCCGCCAAGACCTGTTCAAGGAGGACTTTGTTTCAGGCAAGAACACCCTTGGCTTCAGGCTGCGCTCAGGAATGGCCCGCATAGAAAACATAATAATAAAGACATTCGTAAAGCCGACAAAAGGATATTCCGACTTCTTCTTCCTGGAGCCGGACATATTCACAGCGATTGCAACAGGAAAAGCCCATGCAGTCCTTGAGATAGAATTTGTTGACGACGGCAGACTCAAAGAAGCAGAAACAAACATCAACGGAAGGCTGGACTTGCTTTCCCAGCGCGACCCCAAGTATGTCCGCGACATTTCCGCGGTTATCAGGGACGGCAACAATTACATCGGGCTAATGCCGATGACTGACCTTAACGTCATCAGCCTGACAGTGCGGGTGGAGTGACCATGGCGGAAGCCGCCACTGGCACAGAGAAGCCAAGCGGATGGGGCGTTCTTATCCTTGCATTTCTACTTATAATATGGCATGTCTTTGACCTTCTCGTAATGAGGCGCCAGGCGCTGGTATCATTCACAATACTGGCAGTAACATTCGGCGTATACGCGTTTTTGGCACTTATCGCAAAAGGAATAATGAAGGAAAAGGACTGGAAGTTTACCCTATGGTTTTTGGCAATGTGGCTTGTGCCGATAATTCTCGGGCTTGTTGCAAAAATCGTGAAGGACTTGCTAGTGCTTGAGGCAGTAACAATGGCAGCGGTTTATTTCCCGCTGTTCATATTTTATTTCCTCACGAGGGGAGCTGGCTCAAAAACAATCACGATATACTTCATAATCTGGGCATTCGGGCTTGTTTTCTGGGCAGTCACTTACGGCGACCTCGTCAGTTATGCAAGAGAGCAAAAGATTGAGCTTGGCTTCAACCCACTGCTGTCTTACGAGGCAATCATCAGCTGGACAAAAAGAGCAATAATAAACATGTACACCAGAGGTGTGGAAACAGGAAAGATGCTTGGAACTGAGATTAATATAGCAATAAGGGCTGCAAAGGGAGACTATTACACAGGACAGGTTGACACTGCAGCAAAAAAACGGCTTGGGGTATACATAGAAAACTTCAGGCCAACAGAGCCGTTCTTTTACGAAAACTCACCAGTAACTGCTTTCGCAACCCTCAAGGCAGAAACCCTTGACAAGCCTCTTGACATTCACATTACCTGCGATGCAGACGGAACAACCGCTGCAAACATAATAAGGCCAAAGGATACTTTCAACATCATCACTGCAGAACAGCACGAGATTGACTGCATCTGGAACAAGGGAGCGCTTAAAAAGGGAATTCACAACCTCAAACTCAAGGCAGAATTTGAGTTCACAACAAGAGCATACATAAAGGCATACATAATGGATAGGGATAGGCTCAGAGAATACAGAAGGCAGAACATTGACCCGCTCGCAAACGTGCCTGACAGAACCCCTGTAGCAATATACACTTCAGGACCTGTGCGCATAGGAATGAGCCTTGGACAACAACCAATTGCGCTCGGCAGAAGCGGTGAGGCATTGCAAAGCTGGGGCATCACTGTTGAAAATATCTGGGACGGGCAGCTTGAGCAGCTCTCAATGCTATACTTCTTTGTGCCAAAAGGAATCAAGATTGCCCATGTAGAAGGAATTAACATCCAGCAAACATCCTGTGCGGCAATCCCTGAAGAGGAGCAGCAGGCATGCGATGACGGCCTGGTAAATGTTTATTCCCTAAACCCTGGAGCTGCAAGGAATTTCAGAATCCCTCTTGAAGTCACCAACCCTGAGCAAGTGCTTGGCAATGCACCAATAGCAGTGCAGAACTTTAAGGTCAGCGCACAATACAGGTATCTGCTTGAGCGCAAGTCAGTAACAGATGTCAAAGGAGCAACAGCATGAAAAAACAATTCTTGGTTATCGCAATAATGGCGCTGGTCCTGTCAGGATGCCAGTACGGACTTTTCCAGCGCAAGGACACAATGCACCTGCCAGAAGTCAATATAGGCACGCAGGGTGTTGAGCTCTTTTTTGCACAAGGCACCCCGCCACGGGAAGTATACGAGAGAAGCCAATTCTCACTGCTAGTAACGCTCTCCAATCTCGGCACAACAGACGTTGAAGACGGCATTTACGCTCTAAGCTATGAACCGCAATACCTTTACCTGCCAAGGCAGCAAAACCAAGGAAGGTTCAATGTCCGCGGAAAGTCAATATTCAACCCGCAGGGAGAGGAACGCCTGCTGCAATTCAATTTTGACACAAAACCCCTCGGGCCGCAGCTTCAGGGCTATCCTGCAACAATAACACTCACCGCATGCTATCCATACAGGACAAATGCACCAATAACAGTCTGCATTGACACAGACCTCACAGGCAAGGCAGGAGGAAAAGTGTGCACTCCTGCACTGCAGGCATTCGGCCAGGGACAGGGAGCGCCTGTCGCAGTAACAACAGTTGAAACAAGGATGCTGCCCCACGAGCATGAAAACAGGGTCAGGCCTGAGTTCGTGCTCACAATCAAAAACCTTGGAATGGGAGAGGTTGTTGCGCAGGAGCTCTACCGCGACGCATGCTCAGGAAGAGCGTTGGGACCAGAAGGGTGGGGTGTTGTTTCTGTTGAGGCAGCACTTTCTGAAAAACAACTCACGTGCGCGCCAACACCAGTAAAAATAAAGCAACAGGGAGAAACGCGGATTGTCTGCACGCTGCCTGAAGGGATTGATTCAAGGATTGGCAGCTACACAGCGCCGCTCACCATAACACTTGGATACGGCTACGTTACAAGCATTAACACTCAGACAAGGATTATGAAGCCATGACGACCAAACATTTATATAACTCAAAACCGTGGTGCAGAAGCATGCGGAAAGCGCTTTTGCTTTGCACAGTCCTGATTCTGCTTTTTTCCGGCTGCAGGGCTGCCGCCCCCCAAGAAAGACCCACTTTTGTTGAGGAATTCAGAAGGGGAACAGAAGGGCTTTACATGAGATTTGCGCAGAACCTGCCGCCAACAAGGCTGTTCTCCGGTGAAGAACTGGCAGTTGTCCTTGAGCTTGAGAACCGCGGAACATACACTATCGGCGGACCGGGCGACAGGATATACCTTTCAGGCTTTGATCCTGCAATAGTAAGCGGCATATCGCCCGCAGGAGAGCAGATTCCTTTGCTTGAGGGCAGAAGCCAGTTCGTAAGCCAGGGCGGGGTTGACACCGTCACGTTCAGGGCAATGACAAAAGTGCTTCAGGACAGGTATCCCTTGAGATTACTGGCAACTGCGTGCTATAATTATGAGACAGTCGCTTCTGCAAACATGTGCATAGACCCTGACCCTTACGCACCAGGAATAAGGCCTCGGGTGTGCGTGCCGCAGAACGTCGGGCTTGGCGAAGGGCAGGGCGCGCCTGTCGCAGTCACCCTTGTTGAGGTTGACGCAAGCCCTGGCAAGACAAGGTTCAAGATACACGTTCAGAATGTCGGCGGCGGGGAAGTATTCAGGTCAGGAGGCCAGACATTAAACAAGTGCGCGCCAGGCTCCAGGCTAGACTTTGACGAGATCGACTATGTTGAGCTTGCTGACGTGATTGTCAGCGGAGTTTCAATCAAAGGAAGCTGCAGACCGCTGGACAAGGGACACATAAGGCTGACAAACAATCAAGGGCTTGTGTACTGCGAGTTTGACAGGCCACGCGGAGAAGCAGCATACGTGAGCCCAATGACAATTGTGCTAAGATACGGCTACAGGACTTCAGTGTTCCACCAGATGGAAATTCTGCCAATAACATAAAGCAGTCAGCAAATGTTGCAAGTTTTTACAGCGCTCGCCTGAATTTTATGCGCTGGACGCTATACGCTAATAATTGTTATGCGTCCAGCGTCCCGCGCAACGAAACCGCGGCGCTGAAAGCGCGTTTTCTACCAAATCAATTCAACGAAAGGTTTATATAACAATTATTCTCGGTAAAGGAACATGCGAAGGATAATTGCGGTTATCATTCTGCTCACACTCGTCACTGCATGCGGTCCAGGCAAGAAGGCAGAAAAGATTGAGCTCACTGCGCCTTTTGTTGGCGGCAAAGCAGGGCTTGAGGCAGAATTCATTGACTTCCGAAAAGAGGTTTTTGACGGCGGGAGGGACCCATTTGACGTTGTAGTAAAGCTTGAGAACAAAGGCGAGGCAACAGTTGTTCCTGAGCGCGTGCGAGTAAAGCTGTCAGGCATAAATCCTGCAGAGTTCGGCAAGCTTGAGGAAGACCTTGTCAAGAGCCCCACAGATGAGCTTTATGCAGTGCGAAAGGACCCGCAAGGCAATGTAATCCCCGGCGGGCAGGCAACTGTTGAGTTCACAGACCTCAACCACTTCTCGCCGATTGCAGGCGCGCAGGTCGCGTTCCCATTGCGCGCAGACATCTGCTACACTTATACAACAGAAGCGGTAAGCAAGCTTTGCGTACGCGAAAACCTGCTTGCGCCAGAGCCCGGCGGAATATGCGAAATAACCGAGGACAAGCCAATATTCAACTCAGGCGCACCCGTACAAATCGGTTCTGTAAAAGAAACTGCGCGGGGCAAGGACAAGATAAGCTTCAGCTTTGAAATCTCAAACTCAGGGACAGGCAATGTTTACGACCGCGGCTCATTCTGCGACAAAAGCGCAAGAGCAAAGGAAAACAGGGTTTATGTGATTGTTGACACAAGAATGCCCGGACTGCAGTGCACAGGACTCACGACAACAGGAACAAAGGCAGAAGGATCAATAACACTTTATGACGGTAAAAAGATAGTCACGTGCACGCAGACAATAACCACAAGGTCTGACTTTGAGCAACAGATAAGCATTGAAGCAGTTTATGACTACGAAGAATACAAGCAGACAGAAATAACAGTCAAGAGCTCAGGGGAAGAGGAATAAAATAACTTTATTTGTTTATCGCGCTGACGTGCGCCAGCAGGGCTTCCAACTGTATGAACTCGTCAGCGCCTTCCACCATCCTGAATTCTATCTCTCCACACTTGTCAATGAGCCTAACTTTTTCGCGGTTATCAATGCCGAGGTTCCAAACCTCCTTCTGAATCTGGCGTACGACATCAAGCCCTGACAAGCCGTACTTCAGCATCGTGTCAAGCAAAAAATTCCTTGCCTTGACGAAATCACCTTCCAATGCTGTTTTGAGGAGCATTGCAATCTCCTTCGGCTGCGCCATTGAAGCCATCGAGAACACCAGCTCAGGGGTTATTGCATCCTGCATTGCAGCACAACTCTGAAGGATGTTTTCAAGGCGCCGGCAGTCGCCCTCTGAGATATCATATAATGCACTTTTTGCTTCAGGGTCTAGCTTAAGTCCCTCCTGTTTTGCAATCAAGTCAATTATTCCAAAAACATCCTCCTTGGGCAATGGCTTGAAGCGGAAGACAGCACACCTGCTCTGGATCGGGTCAATGATTTTGCTCGAGTAATTTGCCGCAAGAATAAAGCGGCAGGTGCTTGTATAATTCTCCATCGTCCTTCTGAGCGCCTGCTGGGCTTCCTTTGTCAGAGCATCACACTCGTCAAGGAAGATAATCTTGAAAGGCACATTGCCAATTGCCTTTGTCCTTGCAAAATCCTTGACCTTGACCCTTATGACATCAATGCCGCGCTCATCAGAGGCATTAAGCTCAAGAAAGTTCTGGCGCCAGTTTTCGCCGAACAATTCGCGCGCAGCAACAAGCGCAAGAGTGCTCTTGCCAACGCCGGGCGGACCAGCAAACAACAAGTGGGGCAGGTTCTTCTGGCTGACAAAGGACTTTATCTTGCCAACGACAGCATCCTGGCCCTTGACCTCTGCAAACGACTTTGGGCGGTATTTCTCAGTCCAGATCACAGAACATTCCTCAGCCATAAATCCCCCTGAATAGCACGAACAGGCACCAGTTTAAAAAGATTTAGGGAAATCAGACAATATCTTCTTCCGAAACAACCATGAAGTCGCCCATCGCGATAACCGCACTGAACGGAATGAGCAAGTTTCCTGCCTTGTCCTTTTCCAACTCGAGCTTCTCAGTGTAGGCGGTCGGGTTCTTGAGGACAAGGTGGATAAGCTCCCCTGACTTTGTCTCGAAAACAATGTCGCCAACCTCGCCAAACCGCTTGCCAGACTTGCTGACAACAGTCTTGCCCATCAGTTGCTTTGAGAATTTCTTTTCGTCTGCAGTTGCCATCAGTTCACCCTTATTTACTCCTCCCGAATGAGTGTAGGTTGTATTTAAATGTTTTCTTTTACTATTGCAAGAAAGATTTAAATAAAGACGGAAAAATGAGGCAGGGCATGAATGTTGAAGAACGGCTAGCACTCATAAAACAGGTGGGTGAGGAAATTATAACAGAGAAGGAACTAAGGGAGCTTCTTGCCAAAAAGAAAACCCCAGTTGCGTATGACGGATTTGAGCCGTCAGGAAGGATTCACATCGCCCAGGGGCTCTTAAGGACAATCAACGTCAACAAGATGCTCAAGGCAGGGTGCGAATTCATAATGTGGGTTGCTGACTGGCACGCCTGGGCAAACAACAAGTTCAGCGGAGACCTGGACAAAATCCAGACAGCAGGAAAATACTTTGTCGAAGTCTGGAAAGCCTGCGGAATGGACGTGGACAAGGTAAAGTTCGTCTGGTGCTCTGACTTTGCAGACAAAAGCGAATACTGGAAAAAAGTAATGCAGATAGCAAGGAACACCACAGTAAACAGGATAGTAAGGTGCTCGCAAATAATGGGCAGGTCAGAAGCAGAGTCTTTGAGCACTGCACAAATTTTCTACCCGGTAATGCAGGCAGCTGACATATTCCAGCTCAACATAGACATATGCCAGCTCGGAATGGACCAGAGGAAAGTCAATATGCTTGCGCGCGAAATAGCACCAAAGCTCGGGCAAAAAGTGCCTATCGCAGTCCACCACCACATGCTCAGGGGGCTCCAGCAGCCGCCTGTAACAGCAGAAAAAGATGCAATTGAGCGCGCAATCGCAATGAAAATGAGCAAAAGCAACCCCGAGTCTGCTGTTTTCATGGATGACACAACAAAAGACGTTGAAAGAAAAATAGCAAACGCATACTGCCCTGCCAAACAGCTCGCGGAAAACCCAATAATTGAGTACTGCAAATACATAATCTTTGAGAAGCAAAAAGAGCTCGTGATAGAGCGGCCTGAAAAGTTTGGGGGAAAGCTTGTCCTGAAAGGGTTTGAAGAGCTTTCCAAGGTGTATTCAGAAGGAAAACTGCACCCGCAGGACCTTAAAAAGGCAGTTGCCACTGCGATTGACAGTTATCTGGAGCCTGTCCGGAAGCATTTCAGCAAGGGAAAGCCAAAAGAACTGCTTGAACAGGTCAAAAGCTTTGAAGTAACCCGCTGATTGCGCTATTAAAAAGGTTGCCCACAAAATTTATAAACAATCTTTGAGTAGGAGAACTTCAATGACGATACGCAACACGGAAAAGGTTGAGGACGTCAGCTATTCTTACGCAACAAACGTGAGCGGGCTTGAGGAGGAAAACAGGTTTCTCAGGGAGAGTGTTGACAACCTTGAGCGTGAGCTTGAAAAATTCCGCAAGGCGCCCCTGATTGCGTGCGAGATACGCGACATACTTGAGGACAAGGCACTGGTCAGGCTGCCGAACGGAAACGAATTCCTTGTTGAGATAGCGGCAGACTGCGGCAAGCTCGTTCCAGGAGACAGCGTGCTGGCAGAGCAAAAAAACCTGACAATACTCAAGAAAATGCCTGCAAGCAAGAAGTTTGACGTTGAAAAATTCGTGATACTCGAAAAGCCTGACATAAAATGGGCAGACATCGGCGGGCTTTCAGAGCAAGTGCAGGAAATAAAGGAAGTGATTGAGCTGCCCCTGAAAAAGCCGGAATTGTTCAGGCAGGTTGGAATCCAGCCGCCAAAAGGAATCCTGCTATTTGGACCGCCGGGAACAGGAAAAACCTTGTTGGCAAAGGCGGTTGCTGCGAGCACAAACAGCACATTCATACAAGTAGTGGGTTCTGAGCTCGTTCAGAAGTTCATTGGCGAAGGAGCAAAACTTGTCAAGGAAATTTTTCAGCTTGCCCGCGAGAAGGCGCCAAGCATAATATTCATTGACGAGCTGGATGCAATTGCGGCAACAAGGATTGACATAGGAACGTCAGGAGAAAGAGAGGTGCAAAGGACATTCATGCAGCTGCTTGCCGAGATTGATGGCTTCAAGCCATTGGACAACGTGAAAATCATTGGCTGCACAAACAGGCGAGACATACTTGATGCCGCAATAATCAGGCCGGGAAGGCTTGACCGGCGCATTTACGTGCCACTGCCTGACTTTGACAGCAGAAAAGAAGTATTCAGGATACATACAAAAGAAGTCAACCTTGCAAGAATAAACACAAACGAAATCATAAAAGCAATGGATGGATTCTCAGGGGCAGAAATAAAGGCAGTCGTCACAGAAGCAGGATACTTTGCAATACGCGATGGAAGGACAAGGGTTGAGGAAGCAGACTTTTTGCAGGCAATTGAGAAAGTCAGGAGCGGCGAGCCAGCAGACGATGACTATGTGAAGATGTTCGGCTAGTTCTGCACAGCAAAATCCACGCAAACCCTGTTCTGCCTGACACCAACCTGTCCGCACTCAACCACATTCAGGATTTTGCACTTCTTTTTTGCCTTCTTGCAGGCGGATTTGACTATTTCTGCTGCCTTTTCCCATTCGCCTTCTGGCTGGAAGTCGTAGAAATGAATGACTGTACCCTTCTGCGATGCCTTTAGTGCAACGTCAAGGAATTCATCCGCCTTTTGCGGCCAAGGCATCACAATCCTGTCAAACTTCATCTTCGGAATGGATTTTCTTGCATCACCCTTTATTAGGATTATCTTGTGACCGAGCTTGTTTCTTTTCACGTTCTCAACAGCATACTTGTGCGCTTCAGGATTTGCCTCAATGCCATAAACCCTGTAAGCCTGCGAAAGCTTTGCTATGACAATAGGATAAGGAGCAATGCCTGAAAACATTACAAGCACAATCTCTCCCGGCTTCACCTGCCTTGCAATGCGTTCTCTCTCATTCGCAAGCCTTGGGGAAAAATAACAAGTCTCAACATTCAAAGCCATCTCAGCGCCAAATTCCTTGTGCACTGTTGTCTTTCTTTTCTCGCCGGCAATAATTTCAACAGGCTGCATCCTGTACTTGCCCCTGTGCCCGCCTTTCTTTTTCACAGCAACCTTGATGTAAGGCAAAAGTTTAAGCAGTGTTTGCGCAATGATCTTTTTCTTTTTTTCAAGCTTGGAAGAAATTTCAAGCAGTGCAATGTCGCCAACAACATCAAAACCCCTAAGCAACGAAAGCTCTTTTTCCGAGAGTTTTCCCTTCAATGCATCCTTCAGCCTCATTAAAAATCACCAAGGCCTTTTTGCTGCATCTTCCTGTGCTGCTTTTCCAGCTCATCAAGAGTCTTTTTGACTCGCTCAGCGCTAAAATCGTGCCCGCCAACAAGGAATTTTTTAATACCTTCCTTGTCGGGTGCCCTGAAAACAATCTTGTAATCCTTTGTGACAGGCATTTCCTTGAACAAATTGAATATCTCCTGCCAGGAAATGTCACAGAACTCATCCCATTTTGCAGCAGCAAATATTTTTTCAGGGGTTTTTTGTTCTTTCACAAGCGCAAGGGCTTTTTTCGGGCCTATTCCCTTCACGCCGCCGGGGCAATAGTCTGTTCCGACAAGTATTGCAAGATAAATAAGCTGGTCGTGCGTAATTTCAAGCTCTTTAAGCACGTCCTTTAAGACAATAAGCTCTGGCTTTACAACCACTGTTGCAAGGGCTTTTGTCTTTTTCCTCCTGCCTGCGATTGACAGGTTCTGTATGAGCCTGTCTGCGCCGTGCAGCAAGGCATCATAGTCCTGGCTCACAACAGCCCAGGCATCACCGTTCTTGACAAGGAATGCTGCCTGGGCATCTCCCTCGCTCGGCGCCTGAATGACAGGAATGCCCATCAGAATAAGAAGTTTTTTCGCGTCCTCAACCATTTCCTTGGTGAGCCGGGCAGTTCTTGCAGCATACTTCTGCATTGCCTCAACATCCTCTTCAGCAACAGCTTTCTCGTACTGCTTTTGTGCCATTGCCTTTGCCTCTGCGCGCTTCTCAATCTCCCTGTGCTTCAGCACAGGGACTTCGCCGTCAAAAACAAAAACAGGCTTTAGGCCCTGCTTCAGGAAGCTTGAAGTCCTTGAGAACAGGCCAATCAAGTGGGAAGTAACCCTGCCCTTGCTGTCAGTCAGCGGTCTTCCGTCAGGAGTGCGGATTGTTGTCAAAAACTGGTACAGGATGTTGTAAGCGTCAATGGCAAGGACTTTGCCTTTCAGCGCCTCAAAAGCAATTTCCCTTTTTGAAACAATGTCCCTTAAATTTACACCCATTTTTTTGATCACACCTGTTTTACAGCCAATCCCTTCAGCTCCTTCAGAAGTTCGCTTGCAGGCTTTGTCAGCGTTCCAGGAGAAAGGAAAAGCACAGGAAGCTTTTTCAGCTGGCCCTGAACATAAGCGTGGCTCAGGTCTGCCTCGCCGATTTTTGCCTTGTTCTTCGCCTTACAGTAATAATGCAGTTGTCCGACAGGCGAGGCAATTGAGAGGACAAAATCATACTCGTTCTTTTTCTTCAACGCGACCTGTTCAATCACGGTGATGTTGTTTGATGCAAAGAATGCCATAAGCCTTTGCAGGAAGGGGTCGTCGCCTGCCAATGCTTGCTGTGCTGCCTCTGCAGGGGCAATTGGCTTTTGTTCTTCGACGGCTTTTGCCTCAGGTACGGTTATTGTCGGCTTTTGGGCAGCACGAGATTCAGCAGGCGCAGCACTTGCAGGAGCCTGCGGGGCAATTGTTGTTTGCTGCGGCTCAACAGCAACCTTCTGTTTTTTTGCACTTTGCCTCCTTTGTTTTTGCGGTTTTTGAGCTTCTGCCGGCTGCGACTCTGGCATTGGTGCTTGCTTCTGCAGTAACTGCCTTATTGCATCAGCAGCTTGCTCATCGGTAAGCAAATAAAACTTCCAGAACAATTCCTTGACGCCGTCAATTACAACATCGAGGGGCTTTGCAAAGTCCTTTATGTTTCTCAATGAAACCCTTGTGAGTGGGTCAAGTGCAGTGTCGCGCATCACGCTCTTTTCCTTCAACGCGGCAACAGTCTTCCTGTCCTTCTCGTTCAGGTGCTGGACATAGTCAAGCAAGTGCTCAGGATGGTCGGGATGATAGTACAATGGCGAGCTCCCCACCTTCAGGTGCGAAACCTTGAGCAGTCCTTTTTCACTCATTTCAGAAAGCATTGCGCTTGAGAGCATTGAGTTTGTTGACAGCTCTTTTGCGACAACAATTGGCTGGACTGGCTTTTGCTCAACCATTGCAAGAATCCTGTCACGATAGTCCAGAGCTCCCATAAGCAAGAGCTGATTTGACCGTGGTATAAATAGGTTATGCAGGTTTAAGGCTTGAGCCAGCGCACTTCCCAGTAGCTCACGTCGCCCTCATCATCAACGATTCCAACCAGCAAATTCTTTTTTGTACTGTGAGCAACCCTATTCCTTGCCGCAAACTCCTGCCACGTCAGTCGCTCGTGCTCGCTTGTAGGATAAACAATCCATTTCGCATGGTCCTCACCGGGCTTTACGCCGCGCTCGTAAACGCGGAAGTCAGCGCCAAACTTCAAGGCAGTTTTTACAATATACCCCCTGTCCCTCAAGTCCTTGAACACGGAATACCTCGGCCAGAAATTCCTGTCCTTTTTTCTCACCTTTGAAATAAGCTTTTCAACACTGATAACCTTTCCTTTTCCATCCAGCACATTTATGCGCTTCTTGGCAGCAAGATAAACAGCCTCTATCGGAGAGAGCTGGACCCTGCCATCATCAAGAAGCCCCCCAAAAAGGCCCTTCCTGAAAAGCTCGCGCGATTCATCAGAGTTCTCTGTCCTTACAACACTGCCCTCAAGCAGTGCCTTAACGATTGCAGCCATAACATGAAACTGAATGCAGAAGGTTTAAATACCTTCCGTCTCAAAACAGGCATTATGGAAATAACAATACTTGGCACTGCAGGAAGCATGCCGACAAAGGAGAGAAATGTTTTATCAGTGTTCCTGAAATACAAGGCAGAAGGGCTGCTGTTTGACTGTGGCGAAGGAACGCAAAGGCAGATGAAAACCGCAGGAATTCCATTGTCAAAAGTCACGCGCATATTCATAACCCACTGGCACGGAGACCACGTAATCGGGCTTGCGGGCCTGCTGCAAAGCAAGGGGCTTTCTGACAATCCGGGAAGCATTGAGATTTACGGTCCTGCAGGCACAAAAGAAAGGCTTGGCCACATGTTCAACGCATTTGAGTTTGCCCGCAATGTTGATATCAGGGTGCACGAGGCAAAGTCAGGAGTCATCCTCAAGACAGATGACTTCATTGTAGAATGCGCGCCATTGAAGCACAGCGTTCCAACAATAGGGTACGCGTTTGTTGAGAATGACAAGCGCAAAATGGACGTAAAGCTCCTCAAAAAGCACGGAGTGCCTATCGGACCGCTTGTTGGCAAGCTTCAGGAAGGAAATGTCGTGACAGTAAACGGCAAAAAAATAACCCCTGACATGGTAAGTGAGGTTATTCCCGGCAAGAAAGTAGCTTACATAACAGACAGCGTTGTGTGCTCTGGGGCGCAAAAGCTCGCAGAGAATGCAGACCTGGTAATCTGCGAGGCAACATACACAAGCGAGCGCACAGAAGAAGCACACAAGTATGCGCACATGACAGCAAAAGAAGCAGCACAGCTTGCATCACAAGCAAACGCGGAAAAACTGGTTTTGATACACTTTTCTGCAAGGTACAAGAATGTTTCAGAGCTTGAGGAAGACGCAAGAAACATCTTTTACAACACACAAGCAGCAAGGGACTTGATGAGGATAAAGCTGTGAAACCGAAAAGCATAAGAAGAACATGCTATTTCTTGAAGGATATGAGCTGCGTCCAATAGTCTCATTGGCTCTTTTGGCTAGTTTTCTTTTTGTCTTTTCCTCCCAGTTAATACTGCTGGGAGTGGCAAAAAAACAAGAGGCAAGACGCAATGAACAACATAATCCACGTAAAAGACCTGAAAAAGCAGTTCAAGACAATCAAGCGGGGCCACGGCTTCATAGCTGCATTCAAGAGCTTCCTCAAGCCAGAAGTAGAGTACAAGCAGGCACTGAAGGGGATAAGCTTTGACATAAAGGAAGGGGAAATAGTCGGGATCATAGGACCAAACGGAGCCGGCAAGAGCACTGCGCTCAAGGTGCTCTGCGGCTTGCTGTGGCCTGACAGCGGCGAGGCAGTGGTAATGGGAATGGTGCCGTGGAAAAACAGGGTAAAATATGTGAAGAACATCGGCGCAGTATTCGGGCAGAAAACAGGCCTGTACTGGGACTTGCCGCCTGTTGACACATTTTATTTGCACCGCGACCTGTACGAAATCCCCCAAAAAGAGTTTGAGGCAAGAATGAACCGCCTCATCAGGCTCCTTGATGCAGAACAAATAGCCAGGACGCCCGTAAGGGACCTGAGCCTTGGAGAAAGAATGAGATGCGAAGTAATACAGGCACTGCTCCACAACCCACGCCTTGTGTTCCTTGACGAACCATCAATCGGGCTTGACATCATTGCAAAGGAAAAGCTCAGGGACTTCATAATAGACCTGAACAGGAAAAACAAGACCACATTCATAGTCACAACCCATGACATGCAGGACATAGAAAGGCTCTGCGACAGGGTCATAATAATCAACTATGGAAAAATCATTTATGACGGACCGCTCGAGGAAATCAGGAAGAAATACATCACTGACAAGCACGTGGAGGTAAAGCTTGCAGAGAAGGCAAAACCATTTGTGTTCAAGGGCTGTAAGGTAATTGCCAAGCGTGATTACGAGCTTGAGCTTGAGCTTGACATGCGCAAGGCCAAGATACAAGACCTTATCAATTATTTGCTGAAGAATTTTGACGTTGCAGACATAGTTGTGGCAGACCCGCCAATCGAGGAAATCATAACCAAGATTTACCAGGCATGAACATAAACCACCATATCGGACTGGCGAATATCGGCATCAAGATAGCAACAAAATACAGGTGGGAAGCTGTTGCAAGCGTGCTGACAACACCCATAACCCTTGTCATTTATTATTTCCTCTGGAAGTCTGTGTTCGCATACACCGGCGCCCCTTTGATTCGCGGATTTACTTTCCCAGAGATGGTAAACTATTACGTTATTTCAATGATAGTCGGGTTTTTCACTTGGTCAAAGGTTGACAAGTGGATTGAGAACGACCTCATTCAAGGCTGGATGGTCAGGGGAATGCTCCTACCCATCGGAATCATTCCCTGGTATCTGAGCTTTGAAATTGGCATAAATGTTTACAACATCATAAGCAAGATGATTCCTGTCTTTTTGATAGGCATCATCTTCTTCGGTCTGCCGCTCGCGCCAATTATCAGCCTGGCAGGTTTTGCAGTGTCGCTTTTGCTCGCCTTCCTGATCTACTTCGGCTTGTCATACCTGCTTGGGCTTGGCGCATTCTGGATGAGGCGCATCACAGGGCTGAGGCGCGTCAGGAGGACCCTTGTTGCCTTCCTCGGCGGGAGCTTTATCCCGCTCGCATTCTTCCCAGCATGGATACAGTCAGCATCACATTTCCTGCCTTTCGAATACGCAAGGTCAGTGCCAATCCTGATATACTTGCAAAAAGCGCCCGTTCTGGAATCATTGCTTGCACAGCTTGCATGGGTTGCTGTGCTTTACACAATAATTCACTTTGTTGCCAAGCGCGCAGTAAGGCGCTTTGTGAGCGTGGGACTATGAAATACATCACGCTTGCTGCAAAAACAGCGCGGATATACCTTAACAAGGAGCTCGCTTACAAGGCAAACCTCATCATTGCAATGCTTGCAATGGTGCTGGGCGACCTTGTCGGACCAATGCTCGCCCTCATCATTTACAACACAACAGTCGGCATTCCGGGCTGGACATTCCACCAGTTCCTGCTCTTCCAGGGAACACTAATCACAGTTTACGGAATTGGAAGGGCTCTAACAGGCGAATTCTTCTGGAAGGTGTTTGAAGCAGTCCAACGTGGAGAATTTGACAAGTATTTGCTAAAGCCATACAACTCCTGGCTCTACCTGATGTCAACAAGCATTGACTGGAACGGCATTTTTGAAACAGTCCTTGGGATAATTATAGTCACTTACACCATTACAAAACTGCAAATAAGCTTTCTGAGCCAGGGATTTGCCATGTACTTACTGCTTGTTTGCGCAGGAATACTCTTCCAGTTCGCAGTAATAACACTGATTACAGCAGGAAGCTTCATAGCAGTAAAGAACGAGGCGCTTGTATTGCTCTATATGAAGCTCGCTGACTTTGCGCGCTATCCGCTGACTGTTTACGGCGCGGGGCTACAGTTTTTCCTCACCTTCTTGTTCCCAGTGGCAGTAAGCTCATTCTATCCAGTAGAAGCGCTATTGCGCGGAATGACCTTGTCTGGCATGACAATTATTGTAATGCCTGTTTTTGCGTTCTTTGTTTTGGCACTCTGGGCATGGCACAGCACAATAAAGAAATACACAAGCGCAGGCGGATAATTGCAACTTATATAAAACTTTTAAATAGCCAGAATGCCTGTATTGTCGCTGAATGCGCATCTCCCTGAGAAAGCCAAAAGAAGAACTTGGACCCCAGCCACCCCTTTCTGAAGACCATGACTTTGAGCAGGAACAGAATGTTGCCTAACCCGGCTTAGCCGCCAATTTCACATCAGATGCCTTTACTGTCTTTCTTCCTGCGTGCATTGCGAGCTTGACAGCGCTCTGGGCAATTTTCTCAGCATATTCTTCCAGGACTTCCTTTAATGCCGCCTTTGCCTTGTCAGAAACGCGCTCTGCGCCCGCTGTCTTGATTATTTTCTCCATTGCAGCCAGAGGAATTAGCCTTTTTGATATTTGAGCCATAAAATCACCCCGGATTTGCAAATGAAGGGAAATTATATATAAACATTGCGCCAAACAAGAATAAAAATGGGTGCAAAGACAAAAGGAACAGGCGCAGAAAGGGAATTGGTCCACTTATTCTGGGAAAAGGGCTGGGCAGCAGCACGAGTGGCCGGCTCAGGAAGCATAAAATACCCAGTCCCGGACATTCTTGCAGGAAAAAACAAACAAGTGCTTGCTATAGAGTGCAAGACAACAAAAAACGAGTGCCAATACCTAACAAAAGAGGAAGTTGCTGATTTGAAGGAATTCGCAAAAATCACCGGCGCAGAGCCGTACATTGCAGTACGCTTTGCTAGAGAGGAATGGGCATTCTTGCATCCCAACGAGCTTGACGTTACTGTTTCACAATTTGTGGTAAGCAAAAAACTTGCGTTGGAAATAGGAAAAAAAATTGATGAAGTAATCAGCACAGCGAAAGGTATATAAACAACACCAAAACGTTTTTTCTTGAAAATGTTAAAAATGAATAAAAAAACGAAGCCCAAAAAACCAAAAAAAACCGCGCCAAAACCAACAGCAAAGGAAGACTTTCTTTCAGAAGTAATAAAGGAAGTTGTTGGTGAAGACGTGTTGCCATTAGTAAGGGTGTTGAAAAACAAAAAGAACTTTTCAGAATTCAAGCTCGCTGAAACAATAAAGAAGGAAATCAACATCGTAAGAAACATGCTTTACAGGCTTTACGACCACAACCTTGTCACGTTTATGCGCAAAAAAGACAAGAAAAAAGGCTGGTACATTTATTACTGGACATTCAACCCAAAAAGGGTCAAGGAACTTGTCAGGAACCTGAAAAAAACAAAGGTTGAGAAGCTGAAGGAGCGCATTGAGCGCGAAAAATCAACAAATTTCTTCACGTGCGCAAACAAGTGCATACGCCTTGACTTTGACCAGGCAACAGAATTCGAGTACAAGTGCCCAGAATGCGGCGAAATCCTGCAACAGGAAGACAACACGAAAAGAATAGCAGAACTTGAAAAGGAGCTGCAAATGCTAGAAAAGGAGCTCAGGGCAAAGAAGTAATCCACGGGCAGGACTTCCTTGTATTATTCAAAAACACATTGAATGCGTGCACGCCGTGCTCTGAAACAACAGCAGAAATATTCTCAGACGGAACACACTCCACATTTCCATCCCGCTGCATTGAAGAAACAACATGCCATGATGTTGCCATTGCAAAAACAGGAATGTCGTGCGCGTTTGCGAGGCGACAAAGCATGCGCGCACCACGCCCGACAAAAACACCCCTCCTGCTTATTGCAACAGGCTCAAGGAGCACGCAGTCAGCATTTTTTATTGCTGCACGCGCATCATTCATGCCTGCCCTGTGCACAACAACTGTCTTTTTACGAAACATCCTTGATGCAACGCCTGAAAGCTGGGTGGTGCATGAATAAAGCAGGTGCTTTGCCCTGTGAATTCTTGACAGAAGCTCCTCACCCGGATTTTTGCTGTTGACGTGCCTTGCAACATAGCGCAACGCATTCTTGCTTATCACATCAAGTTTTTTGTTTTTTATTGCTGATGAAAATTTTGCAACCGCCTTATCAGCAGGGTATTTGCGCAATAACTCTGCAAAGTCGTTCAGACAGGAGTGTGCAATGCCCGAAACAGGGTGACGGGCGGACATGACAATCAGCGCTTTTTGCGCATGACCCTTTCAATCAACTGCTCTTCAGCAAGGATCTTGTGGGCGATGCTGTCAATGTGCTCCTCAATCCGTGCAACGCGGCGCTCCATCAGGATAAGCACACGTATACAATACACTATTGCCGCGAGCGTTCCGACAATAACAGCAAGCGTAATCCTCAAGACCATATCATCAACAGCCATAATCCTCCACCTCATTTAACTTCTTAATAGATAAAATTGATTTAAAAGAGTATAAAAAGGTTTGGGTTACTTGACTGCCTTGCCAGAATCCCAGATTGTATTAAAGATATTTTCAAAGGATTTTGCGAATGATTCTGTGCTGACCCAGACGCCAAAGTCATAATTCGGGTGGGCGTTTGCATCATCCAAAACCATAAATGTGACGTTCTTGCCATCAACAACAACAAACCGGGCCTTTGCGTCATCAACATGCCTGACCTGTGCGTGCGCTGATAACGCCTTTGCTGCAGCACGGGATTCCTTTGTTATCGGGGCTGCTATCCTAATCCTTACGCCTCGCTCCTTTGCCTTAGAAATCACACCACCCAAAGCATCAAGCTTCCTCACCAATCCTTGATCTGTTGTCAGAATTGACACGCTTTTTTGAGCACCCTTAATAATCGAAGCAAGGTGGTTGTGAAGGTTTGTGCGACCCTTTACGGCGCCGGTAAGGTCTGCGGGCTCAACAAGGTCAACACCCTGCTTGTGAAGCATGTTAAGGTCTGCGAGGACATCACTTCCCTTAAGGCTTTCAAGAAGCTGCACCCGCTTTCCTGCATCCTCTGAAATATTTTTCTTGACCCTCTCAAGCACTTCTGCAGGAGGTATTGCGATGTACTTTATGGGCTTGCCAAGCTTCATTACAACAAAACCTTTTCTTTCAAGACTTTCAAGAACATCATAAGAACGTGATCTTGGAACGTTTGCAATGTCAGAAAGCTCTCCCGCAGTTGCAACACCACGTGAGAGTAATGCTGTCCACAATTTTGCTTCATAACTGTTGAGGCCGAAATCCTTAAGTTTGTTCAAAAAATCCTTTTGCACAATCATTTTTACAAAGCCCCCTTCATTATTTAGCAATCTTGATATTCATTCAAATAATATCCTTGTAGAGGTACACTATATTTAAAGCTTTTGACTTTTTAGTATTGAGGAGTAGCAACATTTTTTGTTTTTATTCCTACCCCTCTATTTCTTCTGGAAAATGAGTTTTATATAATTAAATTGGTTTTTGTGTTATCTATATCATATATATTTTTAAATAAAGATATTCACATATATATTTTTAAATTAATTTTCATTTTTATTTATTTTCTATATATAAATAAATTAATAAGTATATAAAACTTCACTTTTTTATTCTCTATAATTAAATATATATTATTAAATACACAAAACACACTAATACAACATTTCTTTAATTCCATTCCTCCAAAAGAAACAAAGGGGAGGCGCACAACCTCAAATAAAGAAAAGCATAAATACCAGTGTTTCAACTGGAAAGAAAAATGCAGGAAAAGGGGTTGGTAAGACTTTTTGAAAAATACTTAGACCGTAAATCAATTTTCAAAAACAAATCAGTACTTCAAGCAAACTTCAATCCATCAAACATTCCACACAGAGATGAGCAAATAAACAACATTGCCAAAATTCTGGCACCGTGCCTGCGAGCAGAAAAGCCATCAAACATTTTCATTTACGGAAAAACAGGCACTGGAAAGACGTTGGTTGTACAATACACACTAAATCAACTTTCTTTAGTTGCAACAGGTCGCGCAGTGCCAATCATACCTGTTTACCTTAACTGCAAGATGAAAAAAGTTGCGGACACGCAATACAGGCTCATTGCCCACATAGTACGAGAAAAATTCAATGAAAACCTTCCAGTAACAGGCCTGCCGACAGAGGAAATTTATGCAGCATTCCTCAGAGCAGTTGACACCAAGAAGCAATTAATCATACTTGTACTTGACGAAATAGATCATTTAATGGACAGGGAAGGCGACGAGCTCCTCTACAACCTCACAAGGATAAACACAGAACTGAAAAACGCTCAAATTTCCATCATCGGAATTTCAAACAACGCAAACTTCATCAACAGGCTTGATCCGAGAGTAAAGAGCTCATTATCCCAGGAAGAATTATTCTTCCCACCATATAATGCGCTGCAACTGCAGGACATACTAAAACAACGCGCTAATGAAGCGCTTGTAAATGGTGCAATACTCCCCGGCGTTATTGAAAAATGCGCGGCGTATGCTGCAAGAGACCACGGCGACGCGAGGAGGGCAATAGAGTTGCTGCGGGTGGCTGCAGAGCTTGCAGAACGCTCGGGCGCTGAAAAAATCACCACAGACCACATTGATCAGGCAGAGCAAAAGATAGAGACAGACAGGATTTTTGAGATAATAAGGACGCAGCCCACACAATATCAGGCCACACTTTTTGCCATTTACACAATCTGCTCAAAAAAGAAAGAGCAGGTATTCACAGGAGAGGTGTACGACCTATACCAGTCAATCTGCAACAGGGTTGGCCTAAGGCCACTTACCCAACGCAGAATATCAGACATAGTAGGCGAACTTGACATGCTGGGAATCATCAACGCAAAGGTGATTTCAAAAGGGCGCTACGGCAGGACAAGGGAAATTTCAATATCAACAACCAAAGAAACGACGCCACGCATCCTGCAGACCCTTGCAAAAGAGTTTGCCCTTACACCTCCCAATGAATCCTGACACAGAATCAAAGAAAAAGGAAATAGTAAAATACCTTCTGAGTCAGCAAGTACTGGTCAAGCCAGAATTCCTGGCAGCATTCTCCAAACCGGAAAAGGTCGACTACTTCTACCAACAGGTTTTGCAAAACGTTCCGGCAAGCCAAATTCTTTCACTCGCTGCGAAACAAGGTTTAACAGAAAACCCGCCCCAAACAACCACAAACGCACCAGTTTGCACACCCAAAGTAAAGGTAGTATTCCAGTACCACGACAAACCCAAAAAAATAACCCCGCAAGACTTCGTGAATTATTTCAATGCGCGCTACAGGGCAATTGAGAAAATGCTCCATCACAGGCAGGAACTCCAGAACCTAACATCAATAGGCAGGCTGAACAACAAGAGGGACCGCGAAACAGTGTCAATAATCGGCATGGTTAGTGACAAGCAAACGACAAAGAACGATAAAATAGTACTCACCATTGAAGACCCCAGCGGAAGAATAAAAGTAATGATAAGCAAGTCAAAGCCAGAAGTGCACGAAGCAGCAAAAGACATCGTTCCAGATGAAGTAATAGGCATTACCGGCACAACCGGCAACAACATTGTGTTTGCAAACACAATTGTCCTTCCAGAAATACCCCTCACGGGCGAGCTGAAGAAATCGCCTGACGAAGCATATGTTGCTGTGCTTTCCTGCGTGCACGTCGGGTCCAAGCTGTTCATGAAGGATGCCTTTGAGAGATTCATACGGTGGCTGTGCGGCGAAACCGGCAGCGAGGAACAGAGGGCGATTGCAAAAAAGGTCCGGTACGTAATAATTGCCGGCGACCTGATTGACGGCGTGGGTGTTTACCCAAACCAGGAAAAAGAGCTTGAAATACTTGACGTTTACGAGCAGTACAACGAGGCAGCACGGCTGCTTGGACAAATACCAAAAAACATTGCAATAATAATCTGCCCGGGAAACCACGATGCAGGCAGAATCTCAGAGCCCCAACCGCCCCTATCACGGACATATGCAAAGGCGCTTTATGAATTACCAAACGCGTTTCTGATCGGAAACCCCTGCATGATAAACATCCACAGCTCGGAAACATTCCCCGGTTTTGACGTGCTTGTTTATCACGGATTCAGCTTTGATGACTATGGCGAGATTGTTTCAAGCATAAAGAACTCGGGAAAAACAATCTCTGACAGGGCTCCACTGATAATAAAATTTTTGCTGCAAAGAAGGCACCTTGCGCCCACACACACGTCCACACTCTATATGCCCGACCCTGAGAAGGACCCGTTGGTGCTCGAAAAAGTCCCTGACATTTTCATAGGGGGGCACATCCACAAGAGCAACGTGGCAAGCTACAGGGGAGTAAGCATAGTCCTTGGAAGCTGCTTCCAGGCAAAGACCCCCTTTCAGGAAAAAATGGGTCATGAGCCAGACCCGGGCAGGGTGCCTGTCATAAACCTTCACACACGTGCGGTCAAAATACTGAGGTTCTGAAATGCTGAAGACAAAAATCACGGCAAACCCGCAAATGCAGGAATACTTTGAGTCCATACAGCAACGGGTTGATGAAGTGCACAAAATTGCCAGCGAAGCGAGAGCAAAGGGCTATGACCCAGACACCGCAGTTGAGGTCAAGCTCGCGGCAAATATGGCAGAGCGCGTTGTCGGCCTCATAAGCGTAGTTGCGCCCCAACTCGCCGACGCGGGAGTTGTTGAACGAATTATGGAGCTTGAAAAGCAGTATGGCGCGCTTGACTGGCGGGTTGGGCTTGCAATCGCCGGCGAGATTGCACAGCAGAAATTCTGCAAGTTCAGGGACCAAGAAGAGGCAATCAGCATAGGGGTCAGGACAGGATTTGCATACGTTACCATGGGAGTCGTTTCATCACCACTTGACGGACTGGTAAGCATTGAAATAAAGAAAAGAATGGACAACCGCGGGGAATACTTCTGCGTTAACCTCGCAGGACCGATAAGAAACGCAGGAGGCACAGCGGCAGCAGTTTGTTTGCTTATTGCAGACTACGTCAGGACCCTGTTCAAGTATGATGTTTATGACGCGCAGGATCTTGAAATCAAGAGAGCATACACAGAAATGACCGACTACAGGGAAAAAGTTGCGCCAAGACAGTATTTTCCGACATTTGAGGAAATAGAATTTGTCATGAAGCACCTTCCAATTGAGGTTGGCGGCGAACCCTCTGAAAAATTTGAAGTTTCAAACTACAAAGATCTGCCAAGAATACCGACAAACTTCGTCAGGAGCGGATTTTGCCTTGTAATGACAGAATGCATACCGCTAAAGGCACCCAAACTCTGGGGAAAGCTCAGTGTTTGGGGAAAAGATTTCGGAATGGAGCACTGGAATTTTCTTGAAGAATACCTTAAAATCCAAAAAGCCGCAAAAGCAAGGGGGGAAATCAAGAAAGAAAGCTCGATAAAACTTACCCCCGACTTCAGCTACATAGCAGACCTTGTAGCAGGCCGTCCCGTATTCGCGCACCCCCTGCGCGTCGGCGGGTTCAGGCTAAGGTATGGCAGAAGCAGGACGACCGGGCTTTCAACAGACGGCATACACCCAGCCACGATGCTCGTCACGACAAACTACCTTGCCACAGGAACCCAGCTCAAGACAGAGCGTCCCAAAAAAGGAAGCGCAATAACCGCCTGCGACACAATCGACGGGCCAATAGTAAAGCTTGATGACGGTTCTGTAGCGCAATTGCAAAGCATTGCAGCATACAAGGCAGTGCAGGGCAAAATTGCGGAAATACTCTTCCTTGGCGACATGCTCGTCAATTACGGCGACTTTGCCAACCGCGCCCATCCACTAGTGCCTGCAGGATACTGCCCTGAATGGTGGGTGCAGGAGCTGGAAAAGGCAGCAACAGCAATGCACGGGGAAGTTTCACCAGAAAAAATAGCCGCGGCTTCAAAAACCCCTGTTGAGCTCATACGGGCAGTGATTGAAAACCCCCTGCGCACTACCCCGCAAGCCAACGATGCTCTCAAACTCAGCACAGCATTCGGCATTCCGCTACATCCCGCATACACATATTACTGGAGCACAATAAACAGGGAACAGCTCAAGCAGTTAGTGCAGTGGATGGACAAGAAAACCGTGCACATGCGGCAGGACGGAAAAATGGTCAGCAAGGTTGTTATTCCAAGAGAGGAAGCGCCAAAACGCGCCCTTGAGCTTGTTGGACTGCCCCACATTGTTGTTGTTCAGGAAAACGTTGTTGTTGAGTCAGACCACGCGCAGGCATTGCTGGCAACACTGGGCTGGCCTGCAAAAAACACAGAAACACTCCTTGACATAATAGAAAGGCATCCCGAAAAGGGCGCCCTTGAGCTCATCAACCTGTTCGCGCCGGTGCCAATAAGGGACAAGGCAGGAACATTCATCGGCGCACGCATGGGAAGACCAGAAAAAGCAAAGATGCGCAAGCTCACAGGCTCGCCACACTGCCTCTTCCCTGTAGGGGATGAAGGAGGAAAATTCAGGAGCTTCCAAAGTGCAATGGAAAAAGGCACAATAACAGCAGAATTCCCGCGGTACGTATGCAGAAAATGCAACCGCACAACAGTCCTTTCTGTCTGTGAAACATGCAACACGCCGACAGAAAGAACATGGCACTGCAAAAGCTGCAATGCATGGATAAAAGAGCCTGTTTGTCCAAAGCACGGCGAAACCCAGCCTTGCCACGAAACAACAATAGATGCAAAGCACTACTTCAGCGCGGCTGCTGAAAAAGTCGGGATGCGCTCACAGCCTGAACTAATAAAGGGCGTGAGAGGAACCAGCAACCGCGAACATATCCCAGAACACATTGCAAAGGGGCTGCTGAGGGCAAAGCACGAGATAGCAGTCAACAAAGATGGAACAACAAGGTACGACATGACCCAGCTGCCCATAACACACTTCAAACCCAAGGAAATAAGCACAAGCATTGAAAGGCTCAAGCAGCTCGGCTACGACAAGGACATACTTGGAAAACCACTTGAGAACGCCGAACAGGTTTTGGAGTTGAAGCCCCAAGATGTAATACTCCCTGACTGTGATGCCTCACCCGATGAAAAAATAACATCCGTGCTTATGCGCATCGCAAACTTCATCGATGACGAACTCACAAATATTTACGGCCTAAAACCTTTTTACTCAATCCAAAAGCCAGACGACCTTACCGGACACCTTATCGTGGCTCTTGCACCGCACACATCAGCAGGAATAGTCTGCAGGATAATTGGATTCAGCAAGACGCAAGGCTTTTTTGCGCACCCCTACATACATTCAGCAACAAGGAGGGATTGTGACGGAGACGAGGCGTGCGCCATCCTGCTAATGGATGCGTTCCTCAACTTCTCAAAGAAATACCTGCCGAACACAAGGGGCTCAACCATGGACGCACCGCTAGTCCTCACATCCGTGCTGACTCCTGCCGAAGTGGACGACATGGTGTTTGACCTTGACATCGTATGGCGGTACCCCTTAGAGCTCTACGAGGCAGCACTGCAGTTCAAGATGCCCTGGGAGATAAAGATCAAGCAGGTCAAGTCAGTGCTTAACAAGCCAGATCAATACGAGGGTTTTGGCTTCACACACGACGTCAGCGATATGAACGAAACCATCAGGTGTTCCGCGTATAAAACCCTACCATCAATGGAGGACAAGCTCAAGGGGCAGATGGAACTGGCTGAGAAATTGCGGGCGGTTGACATGTCGGATGTTGCCCGGCTCGTGATTGAAAAGCACTTCCTGAAGGATACGAAAGGGAACCTGAGAAAGTTCGGAATGCAGGAGTTCAGGTGCGTGAACTGCAATGAAAAATTCAGGCGTCCGCCGCTCGTTGGAAAATGCACTGCCTGCGGCGGAAAAATACTATTCACAATATCCGAAGGATCTGTAGTGAAGTATTTGGAGCCCACAATATCACTCGCAAAAAAATACAATGTTTCAGGATATTTGCAGCAGGCAATAGAACTTTTGCAGGTCAGGATAGAGGGCGTGTTCGGCAAGGAAAAAGAAAAGCAGACAGGGCTCGGAGCGTGGTTTGGGTAAGAATTATTCGTGCATTATTACTGCCTGAGCGTGGGGGATTCCGGCTATTGTTATTATGTGGTCCTGCGTTATGACTTCCTCCTGCAGGCCCAGCTTTACAGCATTGGGACCGACAAGGTTTATTATGTCCGCGTTCCTTATGAGATCGCCAACTTCCTTGTCATCGCGCTCCTCACCCCTGTAAAAATCACTTGTGAGGTCAAGCTGGCGCTCTCCCTCCTTGAACTTCCTCTCAATTAGGTCTGAGTCGCACACCGCAACAATAGTCCTGTTCTCGCGCTTGTGTATTTTGACGATCATCGTGAAAAATTAAATCTTTGACTTGACAGGCTGCTTGTGGCCGCAAGCATTGCACTTAAGGTATGTGAAGTCACCCTCTTTGATAAGGTCTGTGTCGGGCTTTCCGTCCTTCGGGCACAGCACGAACTCATATGCATACTCTTTTATCTTGTCATTTATTCGCGATGCAGGAATTTTTGTGCCAAGCACCAAAAGCCCTGCCTTGTTGATTTCGCCGGGTGTTGCCAGCTCCTTGAGAATGAACTTAAGCAAATGCTCAATAGGCCTGCGAAGTGTTGAGGCTATCTGGGCAAAATTGCTGATAACTGTCTTGTTGCCTTCAATATGCCCCTTAACTTTTGGAATTTCAAAGCGCTCGCGCTCCACAACAGCCTGCGGAAGCAACTGGCGCGCGCGCTCAAGCAATTGCTCGTATTCCATAGGATGAATAATCCAATTACTGTTTATAAAACTGATTGTTTTTTCCAGAACAAAAGGTATATAAACCCAAACGCTGAATTCAGCACGCATGGTCTTGGAGTCATTGCTTAATCCCTTCCGCGCCGAGAGGCAGCCATGGGTTCTTGTGTTGCTTGGCTTCCTTTATGCATCACTTGGGCTGTTTTTAAGCCTCTGGATTTTTGAGGAACAGGCAAGCATAGTTATGGTCTTCCTCACGGTAATGGCGGCCCTGCCATTGATGTACCAGGCAATACGCCTTGAGGAAGAAAAGGATATACTACTATCCCACGAACGCACCATTCTCAAGGAACACGGCAAGGCAATCAAATTTTTCCTCACACTTTTTATTGGTTTCGTTATAGCATATTCACTCTGGTATGTCGTCCTTCCCGATGTTCTTTCACAGAAACTGTTCATCACCCAAACCCACACGATATCAAACCTGAACCAGCAGGTCACAGGCGCACTTGCTCAGTTCGGGCTGATGAACAAGATATTCCTGAACAACGTGAAAGTGTTGATTTTCTGCATACTGTTCTCGTTCCTGTACTGCTCTGGCGCAATATTCATCCTTAGCTGGAATGCAAGCGTCATCGGAGCCGCAGTCGGCAACTTCATACGCACGCACTTGGCGCAGGCAGCAGAATCCACAGGACTTGCGCGGTATGCGAACTACCTGCACATAAGCTCGCTGAGCCTGCTCAGGTATGCTGTTCACGGAATTCCTGAAATACTCGCCTACTTCATTGCAGGGCTTGCAGGAGGCATACTTTCAGTGGCAATAATACGGCACGACTTTGGCACAACAAACCTTGAAAAAGTGCTGCTGGACACATCCGACCTCATACTGATTGCTATATTCATCCTGTTCATTGCAGCATTAATTGAGGTCTTCGTAACTCCTGCATTCTTCTGATTATTCGAGGACCTTGAGCCTTCCAGGGCTTATCTCAAAAATGTCGCCGTTCTGAAGAAGCAACCTGATGACCTTTTCTGCATCCGCAGAACCCACCTTGGCAATAACAGCATCAATCTCTGCACCATTGCCTTCATCAAGCGAGCGTATGGCATTAATAACCACCTCGCCAACAGACTCCTCAACCGCTTCCTCAGTGAAATTTTCCTCTCGCGCTTCAGGTGCAGGGACGCTTTGAATAGGCGCAAGCTCAGCCTTCCTGACTTCAATCCATCCAAGATCCGACAGCTTCCGCACAATCTCAGGCAGTATGTACATTTCCGCAGCAAACTGCCTAGGCCGCCCAATAACAACGACAACATCACCAACCTTCACTGAACTCATCCTCTCATTCGGCTCAAATGCGCGCACGCTTATCCTACCCGAACCGTCATCAATCGAGATTATCGGCAGACCCTCCTCGCTTGAGAATACCACAACTCCGATGACATTTACCCTGGCTGCAACAGAATTGTCCCTCAGCACAATGTGATTCGGCTTGAATCCATCCTCCTTCACGTATCTGCCTGCAAGAATGTCCTTTATCCACAATTTGCGCGCTACCTGCCGCTTTTGTTGTTCTTCAGCCATATCCCCCTGACAAACACAACTTTTGGTGTTTTAAATAGTTTTGTATCCTGTTAAGTGCACTTGCTAAGTATACAATTCACAGGTATGAAACCGTTAGTCATTATACTAGCAAGTGTACTCGTCGATCCTGTTTAGCCATACCGGGAATTTCCTGAGCAATTCGATAAATTCATAAGCGACGTTCTGGATGATGTGTTCGACCTTGCCCTTTTCCTGCAGGTAGTACAGATAGGCAATTTCTCAAAGAAAAAGAAGTGTACACTTAAGAGCTTTACTTAACATATCCTCAAAGTTTATATAGTCTCGTGCTCAAGACACTCAGGAAAAAGATGGTGGACAAAAGCATCAACGACTACGTGCGCACCCAATTGAGGCGCGGATACGCCCCTGAGGCAATACGCGCTTCATTGCTCACCGCTGGCTACAACCCGCAGGACATTGACTTCGCCCTGCGAATTGCATCAAAGCCGGCTGAAAGACGCATTGTGATAACAGGCAAGACCATCTTGATTACAGTCGGCAGCCTGCTCGCAATAGCAATCCTCGCGTTTGCCGGATTTCTCCTGTTCAAGCCGGCAGCAAAGGAAATCAGCATTTCAATGCAAGTGGAACAGCCGCAAATCATGCCGGGCGGAACACTGTCAGTAATGACAATCTTGTCATCAGAACAGAAGCGCACAGTGCCTGTAATGCTTGATTATGCAATAGTTGACCCAGTATTGCGGAAGATTATCACGACAAGGGTTGGCAGGACGGAAGTAGGGCTGAGCGCAATTGACACGCAAAGCATCCAGCTGCCTGAAAACATACCCCCTGGAGAGTACGAGGTGCGGCTTGTTGCCGGCTATGCGCGTCTGACCAGAGTGCAATACGCAAAATTCACGGTAGTTGCCGCTGAAAAACCAGAAGCTGCTGCTGTTGTTCCAGAAGAGGCAGAGCTTGTTCCTGAAGAGCTTGCCTGCCCTGAAACCTGCGATGACCTCAACCCGGCAACAATGGACTTTTGCGAGCGCGGAATTTGCATACACACAATAATCAAGGGTGTTTGCGGCAATGGGCTGTGCGAACCCAGCGAGAATAGGATGAACTGCCCAGAGGACTGCGGACCCGCGCAGGACACTGCTGCGGTAATTGAGCAGGCGCTGAAGGTTGTGCAGTCAGACCCTGAAAAGGCAGCAACAATATGCAACAGCCTCGTCATTCCTGAATCAGCAGACCCCTGCTTTGCAGCAATAGCAAATGCAAGCCGAAAAAGCGCATTATGCATGAACATACAAGACTTGAGGGCAAGGGATAACTGCCTGATGGAATTCGCACTTACAAACGACTTTTCAGTGTGCCTGCAATTGTCAAACAGGTATTTGATGACAAGCTGCCAGAGCCTTGCGCGATTATCAACAACGCAGCAGCCAGTGCTTGAAGAATGAAACAAAAGAAAAACGCAAGAATCTGGAAAATCATTGGAATCATGTGCTTCGCGCTTGGAGTCATCGGGCTTTTTCTGCTGGGAATCCAGGGCATACTGCTTATGCTGGTTGGGCTTTCCCTGCTTGGTTACATACACTTCAGGAAGAAGTGCTGAACAAGACGCGGCATTGCAGCCCAATAAGGATATTTTGTTCCTTTTAGATGCGGCTGATGAAGCCGTGCTTGGGCTCAAAGATGTCCCCTGACTTCTTGAGCCTTTGGATGATGTCTTCAATCTCTGCCTCGCTCAAGCCCTTTTCAGAAGCGGATTTGACAACGTCATCAAGGGGCACAATCTTGCCAACCTTGTTCTCGAGCTCGGCAATAATCTCCTTAACTGTTATTATCTTGTTCCTTTGCGAAGCAGGCATTGCAGTTGCAATCCTGTCAATATCAATCTGCCCTGTCTCCTCATCCATCGCGACCTGCCTGAGGCAGTAATCAAGAAGCTCAATAGCCTTCTTTGCATCCTTTTTCAGTACCTTGTCGCGCAAGTGCAACCTCGCAGAGGCTTCACTCAGCCTGACAAGCCCTTCAAGCTGCCTTGCAGAAACAGGAACAGCCTTTGCGCTTGCCCCTGAACCTGCAGAAGCACGCATCTTGATGAAGTACTCCTTCAACTCATCAATTGCGCCGTCAGTGAGCTTCGGGAAAACGTTCTTGCGCGCATAGGCAACATACTTGCGCAACAAGTCCGTGGAAACAGGCGGCGCCTCAACATTGTTTTGGTGCAGTTCAAGCATGAAAGCGGCAAGCTTCTCGTCGGTCTTCTGATTAGGAATGTCCTTTATTGGAAAAATCAGGTCAAAGCGGTTAATGAGCGTTGGCGGCAGGTCAATCTGGTTGGCAACAGTGTCGTAAGGGTCAAACCTGCCAAATTTCGGGTTTGCAGCAGCAAGCACTGTAGTCTCGCACCGCAATGTTGCCTGGATGTTTGCCTTGCTTATAGTAACTGTCTGCTGCTCAAGGGCCTCGTGCATTGCCCAGCTGTCATCCTTGTTCATCTTGTCAAGTTCGTCAATCATTGCCATACCCTTGTTTGCCAGGACAAGGGCTCCTGCCTCAAGGCTCCAGCCCTGCAAAAACTCGTCCTTGACAACAGTTGCGGAAAGCCCGGCACCACTCGCACCTTTCCCAGTCACATACCTCCCTTTTGGCGCGATTACCGCCATGCGCTTGAGCATTTGGGACTTTGCCGCGCCAGGATCCCCAACCAGCAGGATATGAATGTCACCCCTGCGGATAACACCATCATCATGCTTTTTCCTCACACCTCCAAACATCTGCAGCAAAAGCGCCTCCTTTACACGTTCGTGTCCGTAAATGCTTGGCGCGACAGAAGACACCATTTTCCTAATAAGGGCAGGATCCTCGGCAAGCTCCCTGATTTTCTGCTCCTCCTCGGCTGAAATCCTGAGGTCTGTGAATTCCTCCTGGACTCCAACAACAGAATTTGCCTCAAGCAGAAGGTCAAAGCGGGTGCTCTGGACACCTGACCTGGTAATGATTGGCACTTCCTTTATCACGCCAACAAGGATTATCCGCGAACCAGGGTTTGTCTTTTTCTCGCTCAACGGGCTGACAAGATCGTTCTTCAGGAAGACATTTATGCGCTTTGGCTGCTCTCCGCCCTCAAGCTGTTCAGGAACCTCCTCAAGCACCAATCCCTGAGCATCAACAAGAACTTTGCTCAAAAGCCTGAACTTTCCCTTCCTTCCACAACTGCATCTGCTTGGCTCCTTGAATTTGTTGTCCAATTGCAGCATTGCAATCATGTTCCCGCAACTAGGACACTCAAACCTTGCCTCTGTAACCTGCGGCCGCACGTCTGACTTCTGCCTCACAATACCTTCAACAAAAATGAGCTTGTTCAGGTGCACTGAGCGAATATTTCTTATCATAATCCTGCTCGACTCAGGCAGGTTAAAGAAGCGCACTGCAAAGCCCTTTACGTCACCGGGCACATCAAACTCTTCAATCGCCAATTCAGCAGCCTTAAGGAACTCCTCAGGAAGCTCAAGAAGGGCATCAGCAATGTCAGGGTCAAACTTTGAGAGTGCCGGAAAGTCCACATTCAACCACTTCTGACCCTTTCTTGCCTGCTCCACCAGTTCTGCATAACAGTGCTGCTGGAAGAAGTCATGAAGTTTCTGTATCAGCTCTCTGGCATCCAACTGCTTGGCAACTGCTTGTTCTGCCATCCCAAAACGCGAATGAGAGAGCATTCCCTCATTCATCTACCCCCATCTTTTTATATCCTGCGCGAGTGCATGACCAGTGGCTAGTGCCCTTTTATTTGGCCTTTACCTTTTTCAGGTTCTCTATGAGCTTGTCCAGAGCCTTGTTGACCTCTTCCTCACTCTTTGTGCCTGTGCAGACAACCTTCCCATTGCTGAACAGCAGAAAGGTTGCCTTCTGGTCAGGTAGTTTGTACACAAGCCCTGGAAACTGCTCTGGCTCGTACTCTGTGTTCTCAAGCTTCATTGCGAGCACGTTCAGGTTAAGGTCCATTCCAACACTGCCTGCTGCGACAATATTCTGGATGTTCACCTGCGGCTCAACCTTAATCTTGACATTGATTTTTTCAAGACTCTTTATGATTTTCCTTATGGACTCGTGCACCTTGTCCATGCTCCTCGCGCCAGTGCACACAATCTTTCCTGACGAGAATATGAGAGCAGACGTCTTTGGCTCCTTTATCCTGATGACCAGCCCCGGGAACTGCTCAGGATTATATTCTGTGTTGCTCAGTGTTGCAGCCATTTTTTCAAGCGGAATATCATGCCCTAGGTTCGCGCTCACAACAATGTTCACAACCTTGATTTCGCGCTGTTCTGTTTTTGGTGCAGCCTTTTTTGCCTTCTTGGCGGCTTTTTTTGCCATAATGTTCACACCCCCATTTCAGGTGAACTATTTTTAAAGCTTAAAAGGAGAAGTATTTAAATACTTTTGTATTTAAAAATGGAAATTACCGAGAATACACCTCCATCATTTCCTGTGGAACTCTGGCTGCTATTTCTTCTCCCCTAAAAAGCCCATTTGGAGCAGATTTTGCCTTTCTGGTTAATAAACCTTCATCCACTTTCTGAGCAATGAGCTGAATATGATTGAGAATATTATATAGCTCCATATCCAGCTGAGCGAGAACGAACCAAGCTTGATGACCTTTACTTTTTCATGAAGTGTTTCTATCTGCCTTACAGTACCATCCCTGACTGGCTTTATGGGATTGATATATTCGCGCTTGGTTGTTATCTTTACGTCCTTGTGGTATTCCTTGCCGTTGACACTAAACACTATTCCCGGCGCAGAATAATTGCCGGCATCTCCTTTGAAAGTGAAAATTACAATTCCGTCACTTATTTTCTTGCTCGCATCACCTGTCAGGGTGATTCCTTCAGGGGCTGTAGCACTGATAACGCCAGCAACGCCCTTATCCAGTTGTACCTTGACCGAGAACTCCTGACCCGGCAGTATCGGCTCATATGCGAGGTGCGCTGAAATCCAGCCAAAAATAATGATTATTGGAATGAAAGTGAAAATCATTGGTCTGAAACTCTGAGTCATGTACTTCATTGAGCTTTGCATGTGCTTTTTCTGCACTTCCATCAATTTTTCAGGCTGGTCCTTTAATTCCCTCATCTGCTTCTGCAAATCCTTTGACTCCTCCTTCAAATGCTTCATCAGGTCCTGGTCTGTGGTGTACTTTGTTATGATAATTACAATCAATGACATTATGAATGAAAGAATAAGTATCGCCCAGAAAGGCGGCAAGAGCAATAGCCAACCAAAAAGAAAATCAAAAACAGGGTTTAGGAAATCAAGGAAGCCCATTTTTATCCACCAATGAACTTTCTCATCATAGGATTCATGCCGCATCGAGCTTTTGCGAAAAGCTCGACCAAAAGCATTAGTGCGGGATTTCCGTTGCACTCCAATCCCGCCCCATAAACTACTTTGCCTTGCATTTATCCACCAATGAACTTTCTCATCATAGGATTCATGTCCATCAAGTGCTGTTTTGCAATGTCCTCGTAAAGCCTGTAAATAATCATGACAGTAAGCAAAAGCCCTGTGCCATTTGTCAAAGCGCCTGAAATGTCAGCAAGACCCGCAAGAATGCCAACTGCAATAGCGCCCATAACAGTCAAAGGGATAATGTAGCGATCAAGCAAACGCTCAAGCACTCGCTCATCCTTCCTAAAGCCAGGAATCTGCAAACCAGACCTCATAATCTGCCTTGCCTGGCTTTTTGCGTCCATCCCTGAAGTCTGCACCCAGAACCACGAAAACACAACAGCACCGCCAATAAGGAAAATCAGGTAAACAAGGGCATGCCAGATGTCCGAAATGGTCAATGAGCCCCTGATAAGCTTTCCAACAATGTCAGGCGAATAAATCCACGCAACAAAACCAGTGGCTGGCGTGTTTCCGACAAAAGTGCCAAGCCAAGGATGACCCCACCTCTGCATCAGGTGCGCCCAAAGCTGAATGTTGGCAATGAGCGCTGAAATAAGGATGACTGGAATGTTTGAGGTATAAACAAAGCTCAAAGGCCACCTTATGCCGTGGCCGCGAATCCTGCCAAAAGAAAGAGGAATCTCAACCTTCATGCTCTGCGCATAAACAGCAATCACGAAAATGACAATTGTGGAAAGCACTGTTGAAAGCATAAGTATTGCAGTCTGCGGGTCTCCGCGCGCAAGGCTCTGGAACAAAGCAGGAATTGCACCAGTCATGATTTCAGGATTGTTCGGCGACGGCAATGGTGACAAAGCCCTAATGAAAATACTTTGCGAGACCCCTGCCGCGATAAACAATGATATTCCAGAACCAAACCCCCACTTGCTAACGACCTCGTCCATGAACATAATCATTATTCCGCCAAGGAACAACTGGAAAACAAGCAAAAGCTGCAGGATAAAATAAGAGGCAGTGCCCGCGAGAGTTTCTGGAGGAGCAAGCCCGCCCATAAACACGTAAATCCCGCCTTCAAACAGGATGAAGAATATGCTGAGCAATTTCTGGACACCCTGAAAATTCCTTTTTCCATCATGCGTGGTAAGGTCAAACTTTACCAAACCTGAGCCGTTAAGCAACTGAAGCACTATGCTTGCAGTAACTATGGGTCCAATTCCAAGGCTTATGATTGAGCCAAAGGAGGCTCCAAGTATTATTGAAAGAATCTCAAACTGCTGCAAGGCATTCTGCCCAAGCCCAAACAATGGAATAAGCCCAAGAATAAAAAAAAGCACAAGCACTATCAGCGTCCACTTCATCTTTTCCTTGAACCCGAGCTTGCGCTGGGTCGGAGGGGCGACCTCAGGAAGGTTATAAAGTATTTCCTTGTACCAAGACATTTTTATTCAGCCCTTGCAGCAAGCAGTTCTCCGCCAGCTGCCTTGACCTTCTCAATTGCATCAGGCGTGGCTTTTTGCGCTGTTATTTTCCACCTTCTCTTCACTTTACCAGAGCCTAAAACCTTTATGCATCCAATCTTTGAAACGTCAATCATGATTGTGCCTGCTGATTCTGTCGCTACCTTCTGGGACAGAAGCAACGGAAGTCTGTCCTCAAGGTCGCGCAGGTTAATCACAACATCCTCAACCTTCGGACCCTTGTGGATAAAACCGTGCTTGCCCATCAACTGCTTTGCCCAAAGACCCTGCCTCGGCACCTTTGAGGCTGCCTTTTTGCCTGAGCCTGCATTTCCTGCCCCACCCTTCTGGCCAGATCCGCGGTGCACAAGACCCCACCCGCACGTCCTTGAGCCACGCTGCTTTGTTATTTTCTTGCGCCTTTTGACTGTCATTTAAACCATCCTCATGAGCAAGTCGTTTATTTTTTCGCCACGGTTGCCCAGCGCGCCGCCCTTGGCAAAAGGCATCTTTACACCCTTTCTGCCGTATCCCTTGCGCGGAGGCTGGAGCGCAAACCATTTGCCATTGCCCCTTGCCCTTGCAGCAAGTTTTTTTGCAACCTCGTCACTTACAGGACCCCACGTTGCATAAGACTGCACCTTCCTGAGCTGGCCGAGGACTGCAGGGCTTTCCTCAACGATTGTTGCGTGATGGCGCTTGCACAGGTTCAACTGCTCAAAAGCACGGGCTATGCTTCTATTCATCCTTACCTGTCCGCGAACCCTGACTATTGCAAGCTTTGCCATACTTATTCCTCTGTAATCACTTTTCCAGCAACCTTTGCAACGCGCTCGGCGTGATCCGGCCTCATCTTGGTTGCATTAAGCTTTTTGAGCGCGTCAACAACTGCCGCAATAAGGTTTGTGGTGGCTCGCAGGTTGCCGTTTGTCTTGCTCCACACGTCCTTTATTCCCGCAAGCTTGAGTATTTTTGCAGTTTCCTGCTCCATGCACAGCCCCTTTCCCTTTGGCGCAGGCATCAGCCGTATGCGAACGCTGCCACACTTTCCGTCCACAGCAAGAGGTATGCTGTGCGGGGTTTTGCAGTTGCATTGCCAGGAACCGCACCCGCGGGCAATCTTGAAGATGTTCAGCTTTGCCTTGCGAATTGCCTTTTCGCGCGCAGGCACTGTGTCCTTTGACTTTCCATATCCGACGCCTATATAACCGTTGCAGTTGCCGACAACCGCCACGCAGGAAAAGCTTGGCTTGTTTCCTTCAGGCGTCTTCTTCTGGGTCTGCCTGAACACCCTTCTCTGCCCTCCACCGAATTTTCCCTTTGCCTGACCAACCATAAGGAGGTCGTTCTGCAGGTTCGGCAAAAGCACATCAACCACTGTCGGCTCCAGTATCTTAAGCCCTTTGTCAAGTATCTGGTCAATGTCAGTTATCTCACCTGACTTCACTTTTTTGCCAATGCTTGTTTTGGGCTGCCATGCTGCAATGTCAACACCTGCCTTCGGGACCTCAATTGCCTCTTCCTCAGGAATTTCTGTAATAACATCCTTTTCCACTTCCAGCTTTTCCTCTTCAACAACAGAAAGCACTTCCTTTTCAGACTCTTTCTGCTCCTCCTTCTTTTCCTCAACTGTTTTTTTGGGACTCATGTTTGCATTTTCCTCTTGATTTCCTCAAAATGTGCAGGCAGGTTTTCGGGTAGCAGGCCTGCCTTTATGTATTTGCTGAACATTCGGTTGTATTTCTCAGGCTGTTCCTTGAGCTTTCTTGCCCATTCTGCTATATGCTCGCCTTTTACGCGCTTTTCATCAGGCAGTATTTCCTTTGCGTGAGGAACGCTTATTCCTGCATCAAGCACCCCCTTGAGGGCGGCGTACCACACCGCGCCCTTTACCGAAACACTAAGACCAATGTCAAGCACGAGGTTCTTGACATTTTTTGCCTTCGCCTTCTTGCCAAGCAGCAAGCCGCACAGGTATGCTGCTGGAAGATTGTTAAGTGACCCCTTCCAGCCAAGCTTGCGGATTTCGTGCGAATGTGCAGAGACAATAACCCTGTCGCCTTCCGGACTGAATTCAATTATCTGGAGCCAGATGTTCCTGAGAGAACGCCTGATGACAAGGCGCCTTTCACCGCTCTTGAGCAGCTTGATGCGTGTCTTGTAGTCTGTTTTGCCCTTCCGCTTCCTGCGGTATTGAACCGAATATGTTGGTGACGCTTTCATGGTTTTACTTCTTGATAAATAATTCCTGCTCCTTCAGGAACAGTTTTATGTGGTGCGTGCTTCTGAAAAAGCCACCCTTTGCCTTTGCATACATCATATTGAATGTTTCCTGCGTTATAAGCTTGTGGTCCCTCAGGCGCTTCAACAGGTCGCGCTGTGCCCTTATAAGGCGCATCCACTGCAACTTGCTGTTAGCGCGAGCATTTGCCGAGCCCTTTCTTGAGCCAGGACCCACCCTGCGGCTGCGACGCGCCTGCGCCTTTGCCACTCTTGCGCGGAACTTGGATATTCCCTGAACAGGCACCCTTCTGATGATCCCCCTGTCAATTAGCCTGCGCACGTCAAACTTAGTGATTGCTTCCTTTATCTCGCCAAGCTTTTCTGGATCAAAAACAATCCTACCTGGCGAGCAGTTCAGTATTTGCGCCGCAAGTCTTTTCTGAAGTTTCATACCTGTCTAGCAGTAAGGACCTTGTCCTTCTCCTCCTTTGCTTTTTTCTTCTGCTCCTCCTCACTCAGGACCTTTTCAGCAAGCTCCGGCTTCTTTGCCTTTTCCTTTGTCTTGGCTTCCTTTTCCTTTGCCGCCTTTATCTTGGCTTCTTTGCGTGCCGCAATGCTATCCTGGATTTTCTTGAGTTCTGCGTCAATATCCTTAACGTTCAGGACCTTGACTCCAAGCTCCTTTGCCTTTGCAAGCAGGGCTATTCGCTTTGGCAGCCCCAGTGTGCTTCCAAGCACTGCACCCTGGTTCTTGACATCAAGCCTTGAAAGCTCATTAATGGTATGAACAAGCACCGGCTCGTAGCCTGACGGGTGGAGACCATAAACCCTCCTCGGGCTACCGTATCCCGGGTCGACGAGCGCGCGATGGCCCGCAAACCTGTGCCGCATCTTGCTGTGCAATCCCCTTGGCCTGCGCCATGGCAACGGAATGCATGCACGCTTCTGATAATCCTCCCTGATGAAATCAGGCTTCCTTGCCTTTAACTGCTTCCTAAGCTTGAGCATTTTTTCCTTGGTCATTGTTCTATTTCCTTCCCCGGCTTTTCGGTAATGTAAATGCCGTCCTGGAATATCCTCTGATCCTTTTTAGGCTTGAACGTAAGTAGCTCGAGCAGCCCTGCAGTCTGGCCTGCAAGCTCGCGGTCAACTGCAGTGACTGTTATTTCCTGTCCCGCAATCTTCACGTCAACACCCTTCGGGATTGCGCACTCCCTCGGGGTTTTCTCACCGAGGAAATTCTTGAGCACGAACTTGTTTGCGACAATTGCAGCAGTCATTGGGAAGTGCCCTGCGCACAGCTTGAGCCTGTACACCCACGGCTGCTGGACCCCCCTCACCATATTCTTGAGGTGAGCCAAGAAAGTGTAAAGCATCCGCTTCTCGCGCTTTGTAGCCTTCTTTGCCTTGAAAACAACCCTCTGACCCTCTACAGTAACGGAAACTCCAGGCGCATACATTCTTCTAGCTAATTCACCCTTCGGACCCTTCACAAGGACATTGCCGTGGTCAACTGCTACAGTAACGCCCTGCGGCACCTCAAACACTGCCTCATAGTCTATTTTCATAGTCAGTAACAGTAGGCGATAAGCCTTCCCCCAAGGTTCTGGGCTTTTGCCTCCTCATGAGTCATCAGCCCCTTGATTGTTGATATTATGAGCACGCCAACGCCTTTTGCGGGCAAAAAGCGCTTCTCAAACTTCTCATACTCGTCCATTGTGACAGCAAACCTTGGCTTGATAACACCACACTTGTTTATGTTGCCGAGCAAATTCACCTTGACAACGCCGCCACGGGCAGTTGTCACGATTTCTGTTGTGCCAATGTATCCCTGCGCGTTGAGTATTTCAAGGACTTTCATGGTCATTTTTGAGGCGGGGTGCACCAAGTACTGCTTCTTGCCTGCCAAATCATAATTCAGTATTCCGGACAAATTGTTTGCCAATGTGTCATTGAGCATTTTTTTCCCTCAGGTGTATTTCTTGAATCCTATTTTTACGGCAATCTCGCGGAAGCACTGCCTGCACATGTGCAGGCCATACTTGCTGATATGACCGCCGAAGCGGCCGCAGTTCTCGCAGCGAGCCGTAACAGTCATTCCTGTGCTGCGCTTCTTGGGCGCGTTGTGCTTCATGTACTTCTTCATCTTGGCAGGCTTTGCCTTTAGCTGGACAAATGCCTTGCGCCAGTCTTTAATAGTCATTCAGCCTCACCCACCCTGACATTGAAGTTCTTCTGCATGAATTCCATTGCCTCCTCGCGGGTAACCATATGCCTGCGTGGTATTCTTCTCTTCATCAGGCGCCGGCGCTTGATGCGGTAGCCCGGGCGCTCAAGGGTCACGCAAACCTCAAGCCCCATTATCCCTATTTTGGGATCGTACGCAACACCCGGAATGTCTATGTATTCCTGTATTCCAAATGAGACATTGCCGCTGTTATCAAACTGTTCGGGCTTGAGCCTGAAATCCTTTGCGTGCAAAAGACGCTTGAGCAACTCGATTGCAGGCTGCTTTCTGAGGGTCAGCTTGCATCCTATTGGAAGCCCCGGGCGCAAGCCCCAGTTCGGAATCCTTTTCTGGGTGACAGTCTTGACAGGCTCAATCCCTGTTATCGCCTTTATGAGAGAAATGCCTTTCTCAAGCTTCTGCATGTCCTTCCCTGCACCTATGTTCAGGGTGACTTTCTCTATCTTCAGCTGTCTCATTAGGTTTGTCATTCTCCCTTAAAAAGCGTTATTGCCGGCTTGTCCTTGCCGACAACAAGCGCGTATTTTTTTGCGGTAACAATTGATTTGCCGTCTGTTGTGAATGTTATTTCGTCATTCTCAATCTTCTCAAGCACGCCAACAGTGCCGATGTGCTTTCCGCCAATCAGGTAAATAAGCGCGCCCTTTTCAAGCGCCATGTGTTGCTGTATTTTCTGGCCAGGCACCTGGATTAGCAGCGAGTCGCCTGTCTTTGTAGAGTCCTTGTCAGCAAGGATGTTGCGGCCGTCGTTTAAGTTGAACTGCGTCCTGCCTCCTGGAACAACAGTCTTGCCCTCAACCTTGCAGAGCTTGATCCCTGCCTCTGCTTTCGGGATGGGCACCATTTGGAGCCTTCCTTTTTTGTCAAAAACAACCCTGTAATACTCGTTTGTGCTTGGCAATGCAAAACTATCAAGCAGCCCAACCTGTGACTTCAAATCCCTGACCCTCTTTCCGTCAACAAGCACTTGGTGGGTGTTCAGGATTTTTTTGGCTTCTGCAGCAGTTGTTGCATACCCAAGCTGCCTAAGCACAAGGGATACCGGCATGCTTTCAGAAAGCTTGTGCGCACCAGGCATTGGCTTTGCCACGTACTTTGTTGTCCTCCTGCAGATTATCCAGCTTTTCGGCGAATTAATGCGTTTCAGGTGCCTGCTCATGCTTTTGCACCTCCAAGCCGCTTCTTGTCAGAAGTGTCAACTTCCTGAATGATTATTTTTGAAGGATGGATTGGACACATTGCCTTGCTTCCATCCCGCTTAGTGAACTCAATACCAGTAATGTATACCTTTTGCTCCTTCACGTTGATGCGGTCCACCTTTCCGGTCTTGTTTCTGAATGCGCCACGGACCACCTTTACTTTGTCGCCAGGCCTGAGCCTGAGCGAGCGACAACCGTACCTCTGCCTCATGTCCTTCTGAAGGTGCGCAGCCACGAAGTCACCCCTTACGTGAAGGGGCGCATTGCGCACATACGCACGCTGCTTCCGTACCTGCGCACTTCCTTTCCATGATTTGTTCCAGCTTTTCATGTTTTCACACTATTATGCTTGCAATCTTTGCCACTGCAGGCCATCTCTCGGCCACTTCCTTAGCTACAGGACCCTTTATCATCGTGCCCTTGGGGTTGCCGAACTCGTCCTTGAGCACAGCAGCGGCATTGTCAGCGAACTTGACTCTTGTCCCGTCAGGCCTCCTGAATTCCTTTTTCTGCCTGACAATTACTGCCTGCACAACCTGCTTGCGCATTTCAGGCTTGCCTTCAACCACAGACGCAATGATGACATCGCCTATTCCGGCTGCCTCGTACCTGCCTGTGCGCGTCTTGTGGCCCTTAACTGTTATTATCTTGAGTGTTTTTGCCCCGGAGTTGTCGCACGTTGGTATGCGCGCGTTATGCGGCAACGGCCGCCCTATATGTGCCTTTATGTCCTTCATCTCTTTGCCTCCGCCTCTTCATCAGCTTCCTTTTTCCTCACTTTTGCTTCTTCAAGGAGGGCGGCGCGTTCCTCAAAGAGGCGCTCTGCACCCAGCTTTTCGGTAATTACGAAGTGCTTTGTCTTGCTGATAGGCCTGCATTCCGATATGCGGACAATATCCCCTGGCTTGGCATTGATGCATTCTGGGTTGTGGACGTTTATTTTTGTGCGGCGGCGCTCGTAACGCTCGTACTTTGGCACATAATAACTCCTCTCCCACTCAACTATTGCCGTGTTTTGGGCGCGCGCAGAGAGCACTGTAGCAACGAATGTTCTTCCACGAGTCCTTATGCTCCCGTGCATCGGACAATGTGCATCATTGCAGGTTTCTGCCATTTTTTGCCTCACTTTATAACGATTGCTTCAGGGGCGAACCCCATTTCCACAAGGAGGTCCCGGACCTTGTTCTTGTGGTCGCGCTCGGCTGCGGGGGTGTCCCCGCCTCCGCCCTGGAGCTCTATGCGCCCTTCCTTGACCGTTCCGCCGCAGGCAAGTTTTGCCTTCAGCTTCTTGGCGAGCTGGTTAAGATCAATGTCGCTGATTCCTGTGATAATCGTATATTTCTTGCCGAACTTCTTCTGCTCGATTGCGACGGTGACCTTCTGGGTCTCCTTCGCAATGCTCTCGCATACGCAAAGTTCTTGCGGCAAGCCACACCGCACACATACAGTCATGCTTTTTTAGTCCCCTCCTGTTTGCCTGCAAGAACCGTTTCGATTCTTGCAATTGTTTTTTTCGCAAGCCTAAGCTTGCGCGGATTTTTTGGAACAGTGCCTATTGCGACCTGTGCGTTCTCTTTCATAAGGTCCTTCTTGAGTTCAAGCATCTTGCTTTTCAGCTCTGCAGGCGGCAATGCCTTGAGTTCCTTGAATTTCATTGTGCAACCCCCTCTTTCCCGAGCTCAGTTGCCGGCTTTGGAGCTCTTTTTTTCCTTGCCCTTGGCTTTTTCTGTGGCTCTTCTTTTGCCGGCTCTGTGACAGGGAGCTCCTTTTTTACTTCTATGTCGTCAACAAGCTTAACCCCTGGAGGCATGATTGCGACCTTTATGCCGATTGTCCCTGCGCGCAGTGTTGCGAATGTTGTTGCGCGCCTTATCTGGGTCAGAGCGACATTTCCGCATTTCTTCAGGTAGCCTGAATAGAACCGCCATGACTTTGCGCGGGCGCTCGGAACCTTGCCCGATATCCTTATTTCAATGCCGAGCGCGCCTGCATTCATGACATCTTGCATTGTCTTGTGGCCTATCGCCTTGAACTTCTGGATGCCAAAACGCTCAATCGTTGAGGCAATCCTTTCAGCAACTATTTGCGCGTCAAGGTTGGGGTTTTCCACTTCTGCAATCTCTACCTGCGGGTTCTCAAGGTTGAAGCGCCTCTTGAGCGTGTTTGTGAGCTTCTTAATGTTCTCGCCCTTCTTTCCAACCACAAGCCCCGGTCTGGACGCCGAGATTATTATTTTCTCTCCGAGCGGGGTCCTAACAAGCTTTGTCACGCTGTGCCCAACATTCTTCAGGGTTTGCTCTATATACTGCTGTATCTGGAATTCCTTTACCCTTTCCGCAACAAATTTGCGCTCAATCATTTCTTTGCAACCTCTTTGCCTTCTGCTTTTTGCTCCTTGACCTCTGCAACTATCACTTCAACATGCGCGCGCTTTGCCTGCCTCCTCCTGTGCCTTCCATAGCGGAAGCTTGTTGGCCCGCGCTGGGCAACGATGTGCCTCACGACAAGGTTTGCAGTGCTCAAGCCCTTAAACTGGGCATTTGACTCAGCACCCTCCAGAAGCTTCAGGATGTGCTTGCAAGTGTTAACAGGGAACCTTCCTGCTGCCATTCCATGCTTGTGCCCTGTGTCTCTATTGAACCTTGTCATTGGCACAGGTCTTTTCAAGGCTATCACATCCTCAAGCATTTTCTTGGCAACAGGGAGACTCTTTCCGCGGATGAACTTTGCAACCTCATAGGACTGCTTGTAAGAGACAGGCAGGGCTATCCCAACTGCCTTTGCCTCGTCTGCAGCTGTCTTTGTTGTGTAGCGGTAAGTTGTCATTCGTTTACCTCACGCTGAGCGACGCGCTTGACCTCGTTGCACCTATTCCTGGTGCTGAGTGCGAGACCTTCTTCCTTGTCTGCGCGAATTCACCAAGCCTGTGACCGAGCATCTCCGGCTCTATTGCCACCGGGACATATTCCCTGCCGTTGTGAACCTTTATGAGCCTTCCGAGCATTTCAGGAAGCACTATCATGTCCCTGCAATGGGTTTTCGGGTCTTTTTCGCCTGCGCGCAGGTTCTTGAGCAGTATTTTTTCCTGTTCTGTAAGACCCCGCTTGAGGCTCCTTCTTGACCTTGCCGGCAAGAGCTGCATGAACTGCTTGATGTCCATTGCCTTGATTTCGTCAAGCTTTTTTCCGCGGAAAAGGAATTCCTTTGGCATTCTTTACTTCCTCCTTCCTGTGCGCCTTGGCCACATCTTACCTGCCTTTCTTCCGGGCGGCGCAAAGTGCCCGACTGCGCGCTGCTTTGCCTTCCTGCTTGTGCGCTTGTTTCCGAACGGGTGGTCAACAGCGTTCTGGGCTGCTGCGCTCTGGCGCGGATAGCGCTTGTTCCTTGCCCTTGCCTTGTGGTGTTTTGTGCCTGCCTTTAGGAACGGCTTCTCCACCCTTCCGCCGCCTGATACAATGCCGATTATTGCGCGGCAGTCTGCGTGCAGGTTCTTGAGCTTCTTGCTCGGAAGCAGAAGCGTGATATAATCAGGCGTCTTCGCTACTATTCTTGCGAAAACGCCTGAGCTACGGCAGAATTTTCCGCCGTCTCCGGGATGGAGCTCAATGTTGTAAACAGGGGTTCCTTCAGGGATGTCCTTGAGCGGAAGCACATTTCCCGGTGATATTTCTGCTCCTTCGCCAATACGCACCATGTCGCCAACCTTTGCACCCTCTGGAGCAATAAGCAGGCAGGTGTGTCCGTCCTCATATTTTATTTCAGCCAATGGCGCACTGTGGCCCGGGCAGTGCACAAAGTCCGTGATTATGCCCTGCATTGGCTTTGGTGTCGGCGCGCGCATCCTTGCGTCGCCCCTGAAACGGAAGCTTGGCGAGCGGTATGCAGGACCGCCCTTTCCTCTTGCCTGCTGTATTAGTGATTTTCCCATTTTACATCAGCCCGAGGCTTGTGGCAATGTCAATCGCAGGAGTTTCAGGCGAGAAGCGGACATACGCACGCTTCTGGCCCCTTATGACAAGCGTGTTCACGCTCACCACTTTTGCCTTGAATAATTCCTCCACAGCCTTCTTTATGTCCTGCTTTCCTGCCCTTATGTCAACAGCAAAGACAAGCTTGTTCTCTGCCTCCATAAGGCGGATTGCCTTTTCACTTGAAACAGGATACTTGATTACAGAGGTTGCGTCAGCGAATTTCATTGGAACAATTTCTCCTTTGATATTTTGTCAACGGCGTTTGCAGTGAACAGCGTGAGCCTGCCCGGGACTGCACCAGGAGCGAGCAATGACGCGTTGAGGCGCGCGACATCTGCGACGTCAATGCCTGCAATGTTGCCTGCTGACTTGAGTAGCTTGCACTGGCCTCCAACAACAATAAGAGGGCCCTTTGCGCACCTATACCTTCTGTTGCGCAATTTTCCCTTTCCAGGCCTGATTTTCCACTTGCCAGAGCGGGCAAGCTCCTCCTCAAGCCCTAGGGCAGCAAGGGCGTCCATGACTGCCTTTGTCTTTTCCAATGCCTCAAATGCGTTGCTTATGATGAACGGGTAAGTGTTTGGCACTATGTGGCCGCGCTGGACAACATGCTGTTTGCTGACTGTTGCAGCCAGCGCGCTCCTGATTGCCTTCCTGCGCTCCTTGTCATTGATTTTCTGGCGCCAGTCCTTTGAGGCAACAGGCGGGTGAGCCCTCCTGCCCTTGACGGTCCCCGGCGCGTTTGCAGCCACCCAGTACATCTGTGTTCCATTTCTCGAGAGTATTTTTCTTGGGACACGCGACATTCCGTGGCCGTAACCGCCGCGGTAATCGCGCCTGCGCCTTGACAATTTTGCACTTGCCTTTTTTCCCGCACAAGGGTCGCTCGAGTATGGCTGGCGCTCATGGCTCCAGACTGCTTCAACAGCCCTCTTGATGAGGTCAGGGCGGACTGGCTCTGCAAACTGCGCAGGCAGCCTCTTCCTGCCCTCTTCTGCATTTGTTGGTGAGCGTATTGTAAGGTCCATTTTACTGCTTTGAGGAAACACTTATGTGCGTTATCCCCGGCGCCTCCTTTGGAATATGCTTATTCGGCCTTAATGGCGTTGTGAGCTTGATGAGCCTTTTTGCAGGACCCGGAAGCGAGCCCTTGATAAGAAGATATTGTGAAGTGATGTTGCCATAATGCGGGAAGCCGCCTGCAGGATTTATTTTTGTCGGATCCTCGCCAACCTGCAGTATCCACTTGTTGTATTCCGTGCGCTGGTGGTAGCCCATCTGTCCTGCGTGCGCGACAGGCCAGTTGAAATTGCCGTGCCAAGGCCCGAGTGCGCCAGGACCCCTCTTTGTCTTTTCGGACTTGTGCGAGCGGATTGAAACTCCAAAGCGCTTGACAGGTCCCTGCAGGCCCTTTCCTTTGCTTATTGAATGGCTGTCCACCTGCTGGCCTGCTGAAAACACATCTGTGATTTTGAGGTCTTTTCCGAGAACATTTTTTGCATATTCCAGCTGCTGCTTTGCGTCGCCGCCAATCCCGACTTCGAAGACTTCAGGCATCTTCTTCAGCCCTAACAGTCTTGGCTGGGTCTGGACAAGCAGGCGGAATTCCTTGTATTCCTCTGATTTTAGAGAATCAGGCTTTGTCTTGGGTTTTTTTGGCATCGGAAGAACGCGGGAAATGTCCTTGTCGAGCTTTTCCGCCCAGACTTGTGTTGAAAGAACGAGTTTGTGGTTGTGGAGCCGGTAACAGCGGATGCCTGCAACCCTTAATGGCGGGCACTCGACGACTGTCACCGGAACAACAATGGAGTCGCCCTTTGTGGCGCTTGTTGGCTTGTTGTCAGTGACAATCAGGTGTGTCATTCCTGCCTTATAGCCGGCAAAGCCCAATGCCTTTGCGTCCTTTACGGGATTCCACGTTCGGATGCGGGCATGGGTTGACCTAGCGCGCTTTCGTGGCCAGAACTGCATTGTTCCCCTTCTCGGTTGTCTTACGCGTGGCATAGAGCCTTCTCTCTTGTTTTTGTTTCCTGATGCGATAGAATTATCGCATCTTTACCGACACAGAGCCTTTTGCGGAGTTCTTCACAGAAGCCAGTGTTTGTCCCACTCTTTACTGACAATGTACTGAAAAACTCCTTTTCAGGCTAGTCAGATTTTCCTGCGAATTCAGGGACTATTTATAAAGCTTGCTGTGGAGAAGGCGCTGTAGAAAATCATAAAAACCCCGGCAGCCGTTAGGCTGCACAGGGTTTGGGAATCGAGAGGCGATTCCCATGAATAAAAGAGAGAGGTTGATTAAAAAGATAGAGCGTTTATGGAGGCAGGC
>JBBILB010000005.1:0-75421 GCA_037445145.1 Candidatus Woesearchaeota archaeon
TTGGCGGCAGTCTCCGCTGCCGTACTGCGCGCACGCAGCGCGCAGAAGTTTATGCACGAATCATCCTTCAGAATCTTTCTTTGTTATTCAGGGACTTTTTCTACAGCGCCAATAAACCCCAAAGCTTTTTAAAGGCAGTTCACCATAGTTAACTTTTATGGTGATTCAGCTTTTGCATCCACAGGAGCTGGAAGTCTATTACATACTTCCGGCATTAAGGCGCGAGCTGGCGAAAGCCATGAAACATCGTGGCAGGAGCCAGAAGGAAATAGCAGTCAGTCTTGGAGTGAGTGATGCGGCAGTGAGCCAGTATTTGCACCAGAAGCGCGCAACAGGGGTTGATTTCACAAAAGACCTGCAGAAGGACATCAGGGAATCTGCTGCAGGAATCAGTGACCGCAATGCATTCCTGAAAGCAGCGCAGCAGCTTACTCGCAAGATACGAGGGACTAGGTTTATCTGTGCTGTCTGCAGGGACAAGAACAAGGGCATGCCAAAAGGCTGCTCAATGTGCTACGAGTGAGAACATGAAGGAAATATACCTTGACCATGCAGCCACCACTTTCGTAGACCCAAGAGTCAAGGAGGCAATGGAAAAGTACTGGCACGAGGACTTTGGAAACCCGTCAAGCTTTCACGCTGCAGGATTAAGGGCATTGAAGGCATTGAATGATTCAAGGGCAACAGTTGCAAAAATACTCAGCTGCAGTCCGGAAGAGGTCATATTCACAGGCTCTGGCACAGAAAGCATCAACATGGCAATAAAAGGAGTCTTTCGCGCAAACAAGCAAAGGGGAAATCACATAATCACCAGCGCAACAGAGCACCACGCAGTCCTTGAGACCTGTAAATACCTCCAAAAGCACGATGGTGCGGATTTGACGGTGCTTCCTGTTGACAAGTACGGCCAGGTTGTGCCTGAAGTTCTTGAGAAGGCAATACGGCCTGACACTGTCCTGATAACAATTCTTTACGCAAACAATGAGATAGGCACGATAAACAGGATAGCAGAGCTTGCTGCAATAGCGCGAAAGCACAATGTCCTGTTCCACACAGATGCCTGCCAGGCGGCAGGGTGCCTTGACCTTTGCGTGCAAAATCTCGGCGTCGACTTGATGACGCTTAATGGCAGCAAGGTTTACGGCCCAAAAGGCGTTGGTGTGCTCTACATCAAGAGGGGCACGAACATTCACCCCCTTCTGCATGGCGGAGGGCAGGAATTCGGGCTTCGCTCAGGCACTGAAAACATTCCGCTTATTGTGGGCTTTGCAACAGCCCTTGAAATTGCACACGAATGCAGGGAAATTGAATGTGCGCGCGTCAGGGCATTAAGGGACAGGCTTGTTTCCTCAATCCTTAAGAGCGTGCCAAAGACATTCCTTAACGGGCATCCGACAGAGCGGCTGCCAAACAACGCAAACATCACGTTCATGGACATAGAAGGCGAGGCATTATTGCTTCACCTCAACGAGCACGGAATTTGCGCAAGCACAGGAAGCGCATGCAACTCAAAAAGCCTTGAGCCAAGCCACGTGCTTCTTGCACTGGGGCTTCCTTACGAGGCATCTCACGGCAGCATAAGGTTCACCCTTGGTAGGCACACGACAGATGCAGACATAGATAAGGTTGTTGAGGTTTTGCCGGGTATTGTGCAGAAGCTAAGGAGCATTTCGCCAGTTAATCTCAAGGTGGAGGATATACTGCCTACGGGGATGAGAAAATGAGTAAGATAACGCTTAAGCCCGAACCAACCACGCACCCTGACCTGATTGCTGCAAGGTGCGCAAAGGAGGCAGAATCCTGGTTTTACACTGATGTCGTCAAGGACCACTTCTTCAACCCAAGGAACATTTTTAAGACGCAGCAGGAGATTGACAACTACAACCCTGATGGCGTTGGAATGGTTGGAAGCCCTGCGTGCGGCGATGTCATGCGAATGTGGATAAAGGTTGACAAAGCCGATGACAAAATCAGGGATTGCAAGTGGCAGACATTTGGATGCGCTTCTGCGATTGCAACAACAAGCATTCTCAGCGTCATGGTTACTGAGAATGGCGGAATGCCTGTTGAAAAAGCCCTGAAACTGACTCCGCGCGATGTTGTCACGCACCTTGTGGACCTGCCAAAGAGGAAAATCCACTGTTCTGTGCTTGGCACAAAAGCGTTAAGGGCTGCAATAAACGATTATTTTAGAAGATCCGGGCAGGAAAGCCGCATAATAACAGAAGGCGCAAGAGTGATTGACAAAATCATGAGGGTTACTGACAAGGACATTGAGGAGGCAGTGCTTGACGGTGCAACAACATTTGAGGACGTGCAGAAGAGGACAAAAATCGGGATTCAGGACAAGGACTGCATTCCAGAGGCAGAAAAGCTGATAATGTTTTACAGGGAAAGGTATTTTGGTGCAAAATGATAACAAAAAACTCAACCATTGGCGAAGTGATTGATGCTTGTCCTGCAGCAGTGGATGTCTTGCTGAGAAATGGCATTCACTGCATTGGATGCAGCGCAAGGCAGTTTGAGACGATAGAGCATGGGCTCAAGGTGCACGGGTTTAATGACAAGGAAATTGAGAAGATTGTTGCACAACTGAACAAAATCTCGCTTAAGGTGATAAGCGTGACTGAAAACGCAGCAAAAAAACTAAAGGAAATAATGCGGAATGAGAAAAAGCAGGGTTGTTGTTTGAGGGTTCAGGCAGCAAACGGCAAATACGGGCTTGACTTTGAAAAAACAGAAAAGAAAGGCGATACTGTTGTGAAAGAGCATGGCTTGACGTTCATTGTTGATGCAGAGGCGCTTCCAAAAGTCAGGGGCGCAAAAATAGACTGGATTGAAAGCCCTGAGCCCGGCTTCAGCATAAGGGGTCCAAGAAAATGAAACAGCACAGCATAGCGGACAAGGTAAAGGTTCTAGCGTTTAGTGATACTCATGGAAATGACTTGAGGCACCTTGTTGACAAGGCAGAGAAGGAAGGGGTAAAGCTTGTCTTTGCCTGCGGAGACTGGAGCACACTTGATGAGCTTCCGCCTTATCTTGTCAGCCAGTTCAAGAAGAAGGGAATGCAGGTTTTTGTCCAGACAGGGAATCACGAGAATTTTGCAACATCTGATGCTCTGGCAGAGAAATATGGAATAAAGCACCTGCACGGCGACGGGGTCATTTACAGCGACATCGGCTTTTTTGGCGCAGGGGGCTCAACCCAGATTGGTCCTAATGGACTGATTGACGAGGCAGAATTGTTTGAGCTCCTGAAGCAGGGCTTTGAAAAAGTCAAGGCTGCGAAAAAGAAGGTGATGCTTGTGCACGAGCACCCTGCAGGCACTGTTTTTGAGCTTGGCAGGTTTCCCGGCAGCAAGGCAATCAGGCGGGCAATCATTGAGTTCAGGCCTGACTTTGTCATATGCGGCCACATTCACGAAGCAGCGGGTGTTGAGGACAGGATTGGCTCAACAAGGATAATCAACGTTGCAAAGAACGGAAAAATACTGGAGTTCTGACTTCATTCTAATTATTAACTGACACAAATTGGGTGCTTACAGCACAGATACCAACCATAAACTTTTTTATTCCGAAGAAAACTTGAACAATCGTTTTGTCTCTGGCGCGGTACGCGCCCGTAATTATTGTTTATGATTTATTCGTAACGTAATGCATCCACTGGTTTCAATTTTGAAGCCCTTCTCGCAGGCAGTAATCCGCTTATTGCTCCGACTCCGAATGAGAATGCAAGCGCGCCTATCAGCAGGTGCGGCGGGAAAACAGCAAGTATTGTGTTTGCGCCATATTGCGCGTTTACTGCAGCCTCAACTGCCTTGCTTATTCCTGTGCCGATTATTATGCCGATTATTCCGCCTGCAGCGCCAAGGAATCCGCTTTCAATCAGGAAAATGAGCATTATGTCGCTGTTTTTTGCGCCAATGGCTTTCATGACGCCGATTTCACGGGTTCTCTCAAGTACTGCAGTGTACATTGTGTTCATTATGCCTATGCCTCCCACGAGCAGGCTTATTGCTGCAATGCCCACAAACACTACCTGGATTATGAAGAACACTTTCATGAATGACTCAATGAGCTCTGTGCTGGACTGCACGGTGAAGTCCTCCCTGCCTTCTTTTTGGTGCCTGTCGCGCCTCATTGCCTTTTCAATGGCATCAGCAACGTTTTCAGGACTGAGCCTTGCTGCGCTTTGCGCAACAATGTAGGAGTATGCTTCTGGCTCTCCTGCTATCTCTCTTGCTTCCTCGTCTGAGATTGTGACTGACGTGTCTGTTCCTGGGTCGCCGACTCGCTTGAGTATGCCAACAACCTCAAAGGTTTTTCCGCTGACTTCTATCTTGTTGCCAATGCTTATTTTTTTGTTGAACAGGTTCTTGTGTGCAATGTCGTTTCCTATGACTGCCTTTCCCTTGTCCTTGTGCGAAAGCTCCCGTCCTTCTGCTATTTCCCAGGAATTCATTTGTTTTATGAGGTCTGCTTCTTCCTTATTGTCAGGAAGCCCCATTATGAACTGGGTGCGCTGGACATTGTTAAACCTGACAAGCCCTCCCCTGAAGAGCAACCCTGCTGCTCTTGTTACACCCTGTGTCCTTCGGACGATATCAAGGTCGTGCTTTGTTAGCTGCCCCGGCACGTTCTGGCCGCCGTAGCCCATTTCCTTGGCCTGGATTATTATTTTGTCCGCGCCTATTTTTTCAAACTGCCTGTCAACCATTTCCTCAAGCCCCTGCCCGAGTGAAACAAGGGCGACCACTGCTGCTATTCCTATGAATACGCCGAGCATTGTTAGAATTGTGCGCTTCTTCCTTCTTCTGACATTCCTGAATGCCAGCATGAACAAGTCACGCATGGTTATTCGCCCTTCAATGCCTCAACAGGCGGAAGCCTGCTTGCCTGGCGCGCTGGCAAAGCCCCTGAAACCATTCCGACAAGGAAAGAAAATGCCAGCGCGCCTGCTATCAAGTACCAAGAAAATGATGCCTTGAGCAGGTTTCCAATGATTCCTGTTGCAATAATTTCAACAGCCTTGCTCAATGCCATTCCAATAAGTATTCCGACTGCGCCTCCTGCCATTCCGAGCAAACCGCTTTCGAGCAGGAAGATAAGCATTATGTCGCTGTTTTTTGCGCCGATTGCCTTCATTATGCCGATGTCTTTCTTTCTTTCAAGCACTGCAGTGTACATGGTATTCATTATGCCTATTCCTCCCACGAGCAGGCTTATCAGCGCAATTCCGATAAAGACTGCCTGTACAACGCCAAGAATTGTGTTGACTGACTCAATGACTTCCTCGCTTGTCTTGATTGTGAAGTCCTCAAAGCCTTCTTTTTGGTGCCTGTCGCGCCTCATTGCCCTTGAAATCCTGTCCGCAACCTTTGACGGCGTTTCTCCGGGAACCACCTGTGCAGCTATCATGCTGAACTGGTCTTCCTCGTTCATGATTTCCCGCGCATCCTCCTCATTGATTAGCAAAACCATGTCCACATTTGCTGCTATCTTGGGCATCAGGCCGACAACCTCAAACTTTTCGCCGTTGAGCAAAAGTTTTGAGCCAATGGCCATTTTTTCAGAATATTTCTTGCTGTTCCATACTCTGTTTCCAACCACGACTTTTTTCCTGTCAGCCGGCTTAAGCAGCCTGCCTTGCTCAACCCTTAAGTTGTTTGCTTCCTCTGCAAGAGCCCTGTCATCCGGTTCCTCAGGCATGCTTAAGACCATCAGGTTGTCTGATTCGTCCTCAAACTCAACAGTGACAGTGCGCAATAATCTTCCTGCTGCCCTGCTTACGCCCGGTGTCCTTTTTACGATGTCAAGGTCATGCTTGTCAATGATGCCTGCGGTGTTTGAGCCCGGAGGACCGAATCCTGCTGTTGCGCCCTGGATTATTATCTTGTCAGTGCCTATGCTTGCGAACTGGGCATTGATTGCGTCCTGCATTCCCTGTCCCAGCGAGATGAGGGAGACAACGGCGGCTATGCCTATGAAAATTCCGAGCATTGTCAGCGATGTGCGCAAAAACCTCTTGCGCATGCTGCTGAATGCTATGACAAGATAGTCTTTTAGCATTGTTCAGCGCTTCTTTTTGCGGCTTATGCGCCAGTAGATTATTCCGCCAACAACAGCAGATGCAAGAACAATCCATCCCCAGGGCATCCCGCCATTGCCGAGCTCTTTTGCCGTTATAATCCTTAAAGGCAGGTCGTATGATTCCTTGAAGTCAATGTTGTACGGGTCCTTAAATTCCAGCTGCACCTTCAGCCTTGGTTCTGCAATTTTTGGCTTTATTGTGAAGTCAACTGTTTCAAAATCATCGCTGTCAAGGTTTCCCACATATGCTTCATTTGTTGAGCTCAGGACATCATAGTCAGGAGTCTCTATTAGTTTTACAGAGACGTATTTCATGTTGACAATTCCCTTGTTGACTATTTTCAGCGTGACAGTGCCCGGCGATGTCTTTGACCTGAACTTTGTGGAATCAACTGTCAGGGAAATCTCTGGCTTTGCATTCACTACAATGCTTATTTTTGCAGAGTCATTGTACTGCTTATTCCTTTCGTCCTGGTATGAGAGGCTTACCGGAATGCTGTATACCTTGACTGCTGTGCCTGTGTCAGATGCCATTTGAAAGCTTATCGTTTCTGTTTCCCCGGCGGCGATGTAGTCAATGCGCTTCTTTGCGCCTGTGCCGATTGTGCTGAACGTGCCTTCAGGAAGGTCAATGCCAACGTCAAGGTTCTTTACCCCAATCCTGCCTGCATTGCGCAGTTTCAGGGTTACCTGGAACGTCTGCCCTGGCACAACAGGCATTGGCTCAACCTTGTAATCATCAATGACAAGCACTGCGTTCTGCGTCTGGAGCGTTATTGGCGCTTCAAGCATTGCCCACGTGTCTATTGCGCCGTGCTTGTAAAGGAATTTCACGTTCCTGTCGCCGTTTGGCGCATTCGGGTCTATGAAAAGCGTGAACTTCACAACCTTGTTCTCAATGGCTGCAAGGGTGCCGACATCAACCTCGCCCTGCACCCCTGGCGCAAGGCTGAAGGGGTATTCCGGCTGGAACTTTACTGCAACCCTGTCCGCTTTTGTGCCTGAGTTGCTTAACTGCACCCATATGTCAACAGTGTTTCCCTGCTCTGCAGGCGTTGGCTCATATCGCAGTATTGATGCGGTTACCATTGCCCCTCCTGCTGCTGCAGCGCCTGTTGCGCAAAGCAAAAGCACCATAACGAATATCATCAGTTTTTTCATCTTTTTCCACCTCTTACAATTTGTGATTTGGTTATTGTCCCGTCCTTGAGGAATGCTATCCTGTCTGCTGTGCGAGCAAGCGTGTCATCGTGTGTCACGAGAACTATTGTTTTTCCCTCGTGCTCATTAAGCTCCCTGAGAAATAGCATTACATCCCTGCCCGCCCTGCTGTCAAGGTTTCCTGTCGGCTCGTCAGCAAGGACAACAAGGGGGTCGGTTGCAAGGCTTCTGGCTATTGCAACGCGCTGCTGCTCTCCCCCTGAAAGCTGGTTTGGCTTGTGGTGAATTCTGTCCTTGAGCCCGAACCGTGTCAGGAGCTTTTTTGCCCTCTCGTGCCGCTCATTGTCAGGAATTCCCTGGAATGTCATTGGGAGCATCACGTTCTCGAGGGCTGTGAGTGTCTCAATGAGGTTGAATTTCTGGAATATGAACCCTATTTTTTTGCCCCTGATCTGGGCAAGGCTTGACTCGGAGAGCCTGCTGATGTTTTGGCCGTCAAGGTACACCTCGCCTTTTGTCGGAATGTCAAGGCAGCCAATCATGTTCATTGTGGTGCTTTTTCCACTGCCTGACGGTCCCTGTATTGCAAGGAATTCGCCGGGAAATACCTCAAGATCAATGCCCTGCAGGGCATGGACTTCCTGCTCTCCCATCCTGTATGTCTTCCAGACGCGCCTGAGCTCAATTATTGGCTTTTTCACAATTCCTTCATCTCCTTGAGCGCATTGGCAAGGATTTTCCTGATTTTTGCAGCATTAGTCTTTATTATTCCTTTTTGGTACATCACGAAAAACTGCTTCCTGAATGCATCAAGCTCGGGATTAAGCTCCCTGAATGGCTCCTCTCCCTTTTTTATGCTCTCTATCATTTGCTGGGGCATTGAGAAGTCCTCGCCTGTGAGGGCAGACATCATTTTCATTGCGTTCACAAGGTTTTGTATGCATTCCTGCCTTTTCTCCTCTATTATTGCAACCTTTTGCTTTCCTGCCTTTGTGAGGCGGTACTCATTTGCCCTTCCGACGCCTTTTGCCTCAACAAGCTTTTCCTTTTTCAGCTGGTCAAGAAGGGGATAGATGCTTCCCGGCGACGGCTTTGTTCCTGTTTTTTCCTCTACGAACTTCATTAGAGAGTATCCTGACTTAGGTCCTTCCTCAAGCGCCTTGAACACGAGGATTTTCAGGTATCCTTGAATCATTGAATGCGTCATTGTTGGCTCCGATATATCAAAACCGATATATCGGAAGCGATAGTAGTATATAAAGTTTGCGGGTTGTGTGTTATCTCTCCAAAATAGCAATATCAACAAAAGGTTTAAAATTGGCAGGCAGTTTCCACGCAGTTTAATGACACAATCAGAAATTCCGCTTGACCATATTGTTCAGGACGAGCTCTCCAAGGCAAGAGAACGGGCAAATGAGGGGAGCCCTGTCTTCGTGGCACACCTGATGAGCGCCAAGTACGCTGCCAGCAAGGCAGGTATTGATGTTTCTGCGCAGATTGCCGAGATTGAACAAATCGGTTATGCCGCAAATGTCCGCGTAAGCCTTGATTTGGCAAGGGAAAGGGCGCTGGCAAAGGGTTCTGGCTTTGAAATACTTCTGAGAAGCGCAAAAATGTACGCAAGGGAAGCAGGCATGGACATTTCCCAGCAAGCCGGGGAAATAATTGCCTTGTATAATGACGGCAAACAGGCAAAGAAACAAGCCTGAAAACGCATTCTTTTTATACACCCTGCACAGTCTTTGTTGTGATGAGGCAATACGACGTTGTTATTGTTGGGGCAGGAGCTGCTGGCATGACAGCAGCCATTTACACCTGCAGGAAAAAACTCAAGACCGCCATAATCTCGGTTGACATTGGCGGCCAAATGAACCTCACAACTTACATTGAGAACTACCCTGGCGTTAAGCCGATGGCAGGCGCAGAGCTCGTGCAGAGATTTAGGAAAAGCGCGCTCTCATTCGGCGCAGAATTCATCACAGGCAAGGTTGTCAAGGTGGAAAAAGAAGGCAACGGATTCAAATTAACCCTGTCAAATAATGATGTTTATTCTGCAAAGGCGGTTATTCTTGCCTTTGGCACTGTTCCCCGCGAGCTTGGAATTCCCGGCGAGGCCAAATTCCTTGGTCGCGGACTAAGCACTTGTGCAACCTGCGACGCGCCCCTGTACAGGAACAAGGTCGTGGCAGTGATTGGCGGAGGAAATTCTGCCGTGGAGGGCGCCCTTGAGCTTGTCCGCGCAGGAGCAAGGCAGGTTTACGTCGTCCACCGCAGGAAAGAGTTCCGCGGCGACGAGGTGAGTGTTGAAAAAATGAAAAAGGAAAAAGTGATCACAATAACAACCCCTTATGTTCCTGTTGAGATTGTTGGTGACAAGTTCGTGATCGGGCTCAGAATAAGGAATGTTGAGACCAATGAGGAAAAACTGCTTGCAGTAAATGGCGTTTTCAAGGAAATCGGGTATGTTGTCGATGTCAGCGCAGTGAAAGACCTTGTGAAAACCAATGAGAAGAACGAAATAATTATTGACCAAAACAATAATACGTCTGTTCCGGGCATTTTTGCAGCAGGAGATGCAACAACAGTGCCTTACAAGCAGGCTGTCATTTCAGCAGGGGAGGGCGCAAAAGCAGCATTGGAATGCTACAAGTACCTCACTGGCGCAAAAACAGCAGGCATTGACTGGGAAAAGAGGAAGTGATATCTTTTGTTTTGCGGCATTTTTCAACAGATGTTTCAAATTTAATGCCTGATTTGCCTGCGTCGGAATCACCTGTTCGAAGCCCAATCCTCAAAATTAAGCAGTGCTTGATGATTCCGCGGAAAACTTTATATACGCACCCTGCGACGATGCCATTATGCCAAATTACAAATTCCTTGAGGGCGTAGTGACAGCAGACCTTGCATTTGAGGCAACTGGAAAAGACCTTAATGACCTTTTCACGAATGCCGCCCTTGCAGTGCTTGAGTCCCAAGCGCGGCTTGAAACAGTTGAGCCAAAAGTAACCAAGAAAGTCATGATGGAAAACGAGGACATCGGGCAGTTGCTGTTTGACTTCCTTAACGAGATTATCTTTTTCAAGGATGCTGAACAGCTAATCTTCAGGACCGTGAAGGTTTCAATCGCCAAGAATGCAAAATACAGGCTTGTTGCAGACCTGAAAGGCGAAAAAATTAATCTCAAAAAGCACAAGCTCGGAAATGACTTAAAGGCGGTCACAATGCACATGTTTGAGGTCAAGGAAACCCCGAAGGGCTGGAAGTGCAGGGTGGTGGTTGACATATGAGTTCTGAGGATGCAAGGCAGGAAGAGGTGCCGCAGCTTCCCGGTAGGCCAAGCGGACGAGCTGCCGCAGTAAAAGTAAGGGAAAACGTCTGGGACATTCCGACCACGTTCAAGCAGGGAATGCTTGTTCCCGGAAGAATTTTCGCCAGCGACAAGCTGATGAAGGAAATGGACGAACAGGTCTTTGACCAATTGACAAACGTAGCCTGCCTGCCGGGAATCGTCAAGTTCGCACACTGCATGCCAGACGCTCACTCAGGCTATGGCTTCCCTATTGGCGGTGTTGCAGCTTTTGACCCCGACCAAGGGGGAGTCATCTCGCCGGGAGGAATCGGGTTTGACATTAATTGCGGAATGCGATTAATCACAACAACGCTTACAGAAAAGGATGTCCTGCCAAAAATCAAGGAGCTTGTTGACACTCTTTTCAGCCGCGTTCCAGCAGGTGTTGGGTGCAAGGGATTTCTCAAGCTGAACAATGCGCAGTTTACAGAAGTAATGAGGGCAGGCTCAAAATGGTGCATTGAGCAGGGCTATGGGTGGGACGAGGACCTTGACCACACAGAAGACTCAGGCTGCATCCCGTGGGCAAACCCTGACAAAGTCTCAAGCAAGGCGATACAGAGGGGGATAACACAGCTCGGCACGCTTGGCTCTGGCAATCATTATCTTGAAGTTCAGGTTGCCCGTGACATTTTTGACGAAAAGTCAGCCAAAAAGTTCGGCATAACAAGCCCTGACCAGATTTGCGTGATGGTGCACTGCGGCTCAAGGGGCTTTGGGCATCAGGTTGCAACTGATTATTTGCGCACATTCCTTGGCAGGATGAAGGACTACGGCATCAGGGTGCTTGACCGCGAGCTTGCCTGCGCCCCCTTTAACTCAAAGGAGGGTCAGGATTATTTTCAGGCAATGGCCTGCGCTGCAAATGCAGCCTTTGCAAACAGGCAGGTCATTCTTCACAGGATAAGGGAGTGCTTCTCAAAGGTCTTCAACACGCCTGCTGATGATTTGGGAATGCACTTGGTGTATGATGTTGCGCACAATATTGCAAAAGTGGAAGAACACACTGTTGATGGCAAAAAGAAAAAGCTTGTTGTGCACCGCAAGGGGGCAACGAGGTGTTTTGGTCCCAGCAGGAAAGAACTTGCACCGTTCTTCCGTGATACTGGTCAGCCGGTTATTGTTGGCGGCTCAATGGAAACAGGCTCATTCCTACTTTTGGGCACTGACAAGGCTTTGGAAGAAACTTGGGGAAGCACTGCGCATGGCTCTGGCAGGACTATGAGCAGGACAAAGGCAAAGCACATGGTGCGCGGAGAGCAGCTGCAGAAGGAAATGGAAAAGCGCGGCATTTACGTTCGCACAGTATCCTTCTCAGGACTTGCAGAAGAGGCAGGGTTTGCTTACAAGTCAATCTCAGAGGTTGTTGATGTCATGCACAAGCTTGGAATAAGCAAAAAGCTGGTTGGGTTTAAGCCTTTGGGAAACGTAAAAGGATGATAGGAACTGCAAGCTTATTCTCTGAGCAATGCAATAGGTTTATAAACCGCCAAAACGTGTATTCTCGCGTGAGTGAGGGTGTTCTAGTAGCCTCTCTCCGGCAGAAATGACAGAAGAACAGAAACAAGCGCTTAGGACGTTGTATGGCCATGATTTTGGGCGCATAGTCAGGAAGCTCGGCCACGGAGGGCTTGGCGCTGCATACCTTGCAGACCTGACAAACCCATTGCAGATTCTTGCAAGCAGGATTGCTTATGGTGATGAAAGCCCTCAATTGTTCGGGCTCGCAGACATCCCGTATGACGAGCATAATCCGCGGGAAATAACAAGCAATGAGCACCGCAAGAGAATTCATGATGCAGCGCACAGAATCTACCTTGAGAATGGTCCGCCTCATAACAACAAGCCAGCTGCAGCGCTTGAAACATACGTAATGCTGCTTGAGGCAATCAACACAACACTGCCAAAACACAAGCACGAGGACCATTTTGACGTTGTTGTGAAAGTCCTGAAGCACCGCACAGAATCAGACAAAGACCTTGAAAAAATCCTAAATGAAGATGCGAGAAAGCGCTTTATCCAAGAAGCCAGGGTGCTGAAAAAGCTCAACCACAAAAACATTGTCAAGCTTTTTGGCATGGTTGATGCGTACGGCATAGGCACCTGCCTTGTCCTTGAGCACATCAGCGGCGAATCCCTTGATGCCTGCCTGCAAAAACAGCCTGACCGCAGGATTCCGCCTGAGCCTGCAGTTGACATAATGTTGTCCCTTCTCGAGGCTGTTGAGTACATGCATGGTCAGGGTGTGATTCACAGGGACATAAAGCCCTCAAACATCCTGCTCAGGCCAGACCTCAGCCCTGTCATAATTGACTTTGGCATTGTCAAGGACATTGATACAAACCTGACCATTGCCGGCACGCGCATGGGCACTCCTGCATACATGTGCCCTGAATTCATAAAAGACGGAATAACAGAGCAAAACACCACACCCCTTGTTGATGTTTATTCGCTTGGCACTGTCTTTTTTGAAATGCTTGCCGGCCGCAGGGCGTATGAGGGAAGCCAGGAGGAGATTCTCAGGAATGCGCTTAAGCAAAGACATCCCACCAATCTCAGGGAATTCGCTGGAAGCATTTCTGACGCTCTTGTGGACCTTGTTGAGGCAGCGCGGGCAAAGGACGCCAAAGACAGGCTGACAATGAAGCAGTTCAGGTACTGTTTGGAGGAAATAAAGGAAAAGAAACAATACTGCAGAACAACACCCCGGCCAAAAACAACAATCCTTCTGGCACGGGAGCACGCAATATCAGGCGCACTCGCCAAAATATACCGCCTCAAAGAAGACGAAATAGGAACTGAGCTCGAGTCGCGCAAAACAGAAGACCAAAATGCCCATGTTGAAAAATTTCTTGAGCACCTGAGATCAACAAGAATTGACGTGGGGCTCTATTCCTATGCGCGGAGGGAGCTTGATGACTTCCTTAAGTACAATCCTGTTACAGACACCGCGCTCATGAAAAAAATAACTGACCTTTCAGAGATAATCGACAAGGGGTTTGCGCAGCAGGAAGCCCGCAGGCATTTGAACGAAACAAAGAAGCGCATTAAAGATTGTGATATTGTTGGCGCAGAAGACGCCCTTAAGGAAGCAGAAAAGTGTGTTGCAGAACTGCCCAAAGACAAGCATTCTGACATTTACAGGGAATACGAAGCGCTGTTAAGCGAGTTTGACACAAAGTACCGCATGGGCGCAACAGTGGTCAGGTCATTGCAGAAATCTGTTGAGTCAGCAAGGTCTTTTCTCATTGAGGCAGGAAGTCTTTATTGCGAGGGAAAGCCTGTTGAGCACGAAAAGTTTGAATTGGTCTCAAAAAATCTTCATGACACCAATAATCTTGCAAGAAGGGTTGGGGGTGTTGCTGAGATGCCGCTTTACAAGCAATTGTCTGGCGAGGTCGCAACCATTCAGGCATCGCTGCAAAAGCTCAGCATTTATTATTCAGCACGCTCTGAGCTTGAAAACATAAATGATTTGTGCGACGGAATTCTTGCCTCGAACGTTGCGCCTGACAAAAGCCAAGTAAACCAGCTTGTTGCAAGCTTTGACAGGGTGCAGGGAATAATTGCGCAAACAGAACCTCAAAGGGAAGGACGCTTTTATGAAACCATTTCTGCCCGTGTCAAAGAAGTGCGTAACAAACTTGAATCACTGATAAACAAGTATAAATAGCACTTGTTGTTTTTGTTAGTGCATGAAAGAAATTCTTTTTGGCACAGCAGGAATACCGCACAGCACGAAAGAAGCAGGAACAATAGCAGGAATAAGGCAGGTTAAAGAGCTTGGTCTTGGAGCAATGGAGCTTGAGTTCGTGCAGAACGTCAACATTTCTGAAAAACTGGCTCCAGAGGTCAGGAAGGTGGCAGAAGAGGAAGGAATCGTGCTTACGTGCCACGGCCAGTACTATGTGAACCTTGCATCGCCTGAGAAGGCAAAGGTTGAGGCAAGCAAGAAAAGAATGCTCTCCGCAGCAAGAATACTCTCAAAATGCAATGGCTGGAGCATCACATGGCACCTTGCATTCTACCAGGGACAGCCAAAGGAGGTTGTGTACGAGAAAGTCAGGGATGCAATGAAAGAAGTCAGTAAAAAGCTGGCTGATGAGGGAATAACAATCTGGCTTCGGCCGGAAACAACAGGCAAGGCATCACAATGGGGCGACCTCAAGGAATGCATTCGCTTAAGCCAGGACTTGGAGAATGTCCTGCCGTGCATTGACTTCGCTCACCTGCACGCGCGCTCAGGAAGAAAGGAAAACACTCCTGAAGAATTCAATGCCCAGCTTGCCCTGATTGAGAAAGAGCTTGGCAAGGAAGCCCTTCAAAACATGCACTGCCATGTCTCAGGCATAAATTACACAGAAAAAGGCGAAAGAAACCACCTTAACCTGCCGGACAGCGACTTGAAATACGAAGAACTTCTCAAAGCGCTAAAGGAATTCAAGTGCAAGGGAGTAATCATTTCAGAAAGCCCGAACATTGAGGGAGATGCGTTATTGATGAAGAATGCATGGGAGAAATTGTGACTTGTTAATGTTTTTTTGCACTCATTTGTTTTCGGGTGTGCGCAATTGACCAAATGCTCTCAAAGTAATTCTTAAAACTGGTCGCTGCTTCTTTGGATTGAATCATAATTATTGTGATGGGTTTCGAATCCCACAAAACAAGGGCAGTGTTTGTGCCGTAAATCCAGATTGACATAGGGCTTGTATTCTTGGTATGCATGTAGCGGATGTTGCCAACGCAGTATTTAGAGACAGGCAAATTCAGAGCGCGTTCATCAAGAATTACACGGCATCGCAATTTCAGACGTTTTTTGCGCAGTTGGGTCTGCTGGTAATACTCAAGGCCAAGATTCTTAATCATTTCATTTCCTTTCCCGAGGAAATAATATTCCTTCTTTGTCTTGTATGCCCACTCATAAAGTGCATTGAAAAATGATTTGAAGCCCTGTGAACCAAGCAAAATGTCGATTTTTGTATCATTGTGTGTTTTTCTTATGCGCTCCGCCTTCTTAATCAATTCTTGTATTGATGCTATTTTTTCTTGGTGGAGGGCAGTCTCTTCATGACATAATTTTTTGAGAGAAAGCACATTGATCGAATAAATGTTCACCCCTGCGATGTTTTTGAAGCTGACAAATCCTTTTTCCTCCAGCCTGCGAATGGAGTTGTACGCGGTTCCTTTGTGCATCCTCAACCGCTTGATGACTTCGCCGAGCGAGCATTCTCCAAGTGACAGTATTTCATTAAAGATTGCTTGCTCAGTCCTTGTCAGCCCCAATATTTTCTGCGAAAGTCAGGTTAAACCTAAATGGTGAGAAAAATGAGCGCAAGTTTCGTGATGCGCAATTATTTTGCTAATGAGGCGATGAATTTGATTAAACGCGTGTTGCGCGAGTACCACGTTGGTGTTGGAGGCCCGAGCATAAGCGAGGCAATGACTGTTGAGGAAACCCCTCTGGGAGAAAGAATTTATTACCAAAGCAGAGGAGGGACGTTTCATAATTGCAATGGTGTTATTGCTGCAGAACAATTGTCAGGAAGGAACGCAAGAATACTTGTTTGCAATGATAACAGCACATGCGAGAAAAGGAATTGTGATCCTGTCTTGGCGCGCGAGCTTATGACACACATTGGGGACTATTGCTATGAGAGGGGTTACGTAGTCCCGTCAATGAGCATCGAAGACTAGCCCTCACGCTCCCTAAAATGCTAACAATGCTTGGAAAAGAATCATTGGAAAGAAAGCTGTTTTACGGATACATAACGCTAAAAAAAGAAACCCAAGACAGGACAGCTTCCTGGAAGGAGATGGGGTTGTTGAAGTCATAGGAAGGACTGCAATCATACACTTTGCAAAAAAAGAACGCACGCCACTTGAGATGACGATAAGCCTTGATGATTACGTGTTGCGTGTTAATCACTTTTGCAGCAATGGTAGAATTGAGCTGTAATCAAGACCAGACGAAAATGAAACCCTGCAAAGCATTGTGCCGCAATGGAACTGTCTGCCTTAACAGGGCATTGCCAGGCGGTGAATATTGCTGGCTGCATGATAGGATGATTAATATCAAAAGTGAGGAGGTGAAAATATGTCAATCGATGATACCATTGAAGTAATTAAAGGACCTGGGTTTGTACAAATACGAAATTTGAGGACTAATGAATATGCGTGTGTTGAAGTTGATGCGGCTGGTAATTTTTCGAGGGCAACTGGAGCAGGTTATTTGTTGAGGAAGCTGAATGAGGACTATGGAATCCTTGGTGTGGTTGCAAACCTGAAAAAGGATCTGAACCCGAGAAAGAAGCAGTGACTGAAAAATAATCTATCCTTGCATGAGTAAGAAACAAGAAAACCTTAAATAATACCCTGAAAACAGCCATTTCATGGTTGACATTCTGACTGACCGGCGTGGCTGGAAGGATTTTCCTGTTGAGGCGGTTGTGCTTGGCGTTTTTGAGCCAAAGCCAGATGCTATCCTTACAGAGATTAACAAATTGCTTGATGGCGCCATTGACCGCATCATTAAGAAAAAGGGGTTTAATGGTGAATTCGGGCAGGTGCGCCTCATTAACACGCTGAAAAAACTGTCCTGCGAGCATGTTTTGCTTGTTGGTCTTGGAAAGCGCGATGAGTTTGGTCTTGAGCAGTTGCGCAGGGCTTCTGGGATTGCAGCAAGGGTTCTGAGGGACGATGGGATTTCCACTTTTGCCACAACGCTCCACAACATTTCTGCCAAGAAAGCAACATTGAGGGAGCAGGCGCAGGCCGTTGCAGAGGGAACAATTCTTGGCGCTTATCATTTCAGCAAGTTCAAGACGGTCAACAGGGAAAAAATAAAGGATATCAAGAGTGTTTTTTTGCTTGAGGCTGAAAAGGCGGCAGAGGAGGGCGCAAAGGCAGGGAAAATAATTGCTGACTGTCAGAATTATGCAAGAGACCTCATAAATGAGCCGGGCTCAAGCATGACTCCTGCAAGACTTGCAGAAGAAGCGCTTTCATTGAAAAAGTTCGGCGTAAAAGTGGTTGTTTATGACAAGAAAGGGATTGAAAAGCTTGGCTTGAACGGCCTGCTTGCAGTAAGCAGGGGCAGTGCAGAAGAGCCGAGGTTCATAGTCATTGAGTACAAAAAGGGCAATGGTCCTCTCACGGCAATTGTTGGGAAGGGGCTGACTTTTGATTCAGGGGGCCTGGACCTCAAGCAGCCTCAGTTCATGGCTGACATGCATGGCGACATGGCAGGAGGTGCGGCTGTGATTTGCGCAATAAGGGCTCTTGCAATGCTTGGTGTCAGCGCGAATGTTGTTGGCATTGTGCCCTGCGCAGAGAACATGCCCGGCTGCCATGCATACAAGCCAAACGATGTTGTTGCTGCTTACAATGGGAAAACGATGGAAATTGGCAACACAGACGCAGAAGGAAGGGTTGTTCTTGCTGATGCCATTGGTTATGCTGAAAAGAATTACAAGCCAAAATACATTATTGACCTTGCCACTTTGACCGGCGCATGCGTTATTGCGTTGGGCTATTTCTCAGCAGGACTGATGAGCAGGGATGCTGCCTTGGCAAACAGGCTGAAGCTTGCAGGCGAGGCAAGCGGTGAAATGCTTTGGGAGCTTCCAATGTGGGATGATTACAGGGAAATCGTTAAGAGCGAGGTTGCTGACGTGAAAAACATTCCCGGAGGCAAGGGTTATGAGGCAGGGCCTATTGCAGGCGCATGGTTCCTCCAGCATTTTGTTGAAAAGACCCCTTTTGCCCACATTGACATGGCCGGACCTGCATGGAGCATTGAGAGGCGGCATTATTTAGAAAAAGGCGGAACAGGATTTGGGGTAAGGCTTTTGGTAGAGTTCTTGAAGTCAGTAAGATAAAACAAGTAATACTAATAGCGTGAGCGTACCGCTCAAGAGACATGATGATATGTCTTGCCATTATTATTAATTCCGACAGTTCGCATTGCCTAAGAGGGTTAGCCATGCTGAGCAAGAGGCCGTCTTTTTGCTGTGCACTTTTTTTGGGTTATATTCTCCTAATTATGTTTTGCAGTTGTTATGTTCTTGTCGCTATATGTTTATAAATTACAAACATGTTGTTTCCGCCATGTCAGAAAAGAGGTTTTTCACCCTTGATGAAGCAGAGGATTTGCTTCCGAAGGTGGAAAGGATTCTTTCAAAGCTGCACACGATAAAGGCACAGATAAGCGTGCTTTCAGAGGATTCCCGCGATCCTGTGCTCTTGTCAGACCCTTTTACAGAGGAGCAGTCTTACAAGTTTGCTTTTGCGCAGGAAATGGTATTCAATAGGGAGCTTCACAGGCACATGTGCGCGTTTTTCCGCACGCTTGACAAGCTTGACGAGCTTGGCATTGTGCTTCAGGATATTGACTGCGGGATTGTTGATTTTCCGCACAGGATTAATGGCAGGGAGGTTTCGCTTTGCTGGAAGGAAGGCGAGGAAAGAATATCATACTGGCACGGAACAAGCCAGAATGCGGTGAAAAGAAAGCCAATAATATACTTGGGCTGATTCTTTATGGCAATGAAACAAAACATAACTGTGAAATCAAGTGACGGCGCAAAAAAGCGGTACAGGATAATATACAACAGGGGCGAGTGCATTGGCGCCGCCGCCTGCATTGCGGCTTATCCCGACAGGTGGGAGATGGCAGATGACGGCAGGGCAGACCTCAAGGGCGGCAAGAAGAATGATGATAATTCTGTTCAGGAATTAGAAATTACAGATGAGGAGTTCAAGCAAATGATGGATGCAGCCCAGGCATGCCCTGTTTCAGTAATCCACATTGAGGATTTAGAGACCAAAAAGCGTATTATCTGATTTTATCGTCACAAACATTTAAATACCAAATAACCAAGAATCCTGTTATAAAAGAGGTGTTTGTTATGAAGCTTGCCGTGCCTTTTGAAATCAGAATTTTTCTTGTTGTGGTGATTGTTGGCATAATATCTGTGCTAGTAATTCTTGACACTCCAGAGCAAGAAGTTGCTTATGCTCAGATGCAAGAATATGCACAAATACGGACAACATCGCAGGTTGTTCAAGGATTGCAGCAGCCGGGCGAGCCGACAAACACTCTGGTGATTACCGGAATTGACATTGGGCAGGCAATCGGCTACAAGTCTCCAAGCATTACGGGAAACGAGTTTGCGTGCATGGCAGACAGGAAAATCACGACAAATGCAGGCAGGACAACAGTCAGGTACACGCTGTTGCTGCGCGACCCGACAGCAGGCGGCTTCAACGGGTGCTATATTGACTTTACCAAGAATGAGCAGGACGTCCAGGGGCTTTACATGCACTGCCCGTCAAGCGAGGACATGCTTGCGTTCATCATAGAGTTTGAATCAGGACTCAGGAGCGAGGTTGAAAACGGCAGGCTTGAGGACTTGGAGGAAAAGGATTTGCCAATGCTTGGGGCAACATACACGATTGTGAGGGCAGAGGTAAACACAGACGACAAGACTGTTGAGTTGCGTCTTATGGGCCCGACAGGCACGATTGACATGCGCGACCAGTATGATGACAATGAATTCAGCCATGACATAAAAGCAAACGGCAAGAATATAATGGAGGGAAGGGTGAAGATTGTTGCGGCATATGACTGCCGCGAATTAAGCATCAGCAGGATAGAATACCGCTTCACCCCGATTGCTGTCGCGAGCGGCGACGTCTATGTTGGCGACCATCAGGGCACAAAGCAGCATTTGCGAACCCCTGAGGGGTTCTTTGGCGACTTTGACATCTTGTTTCGCGGGCTTCAGGGCAGCCTGCCAAAGACAGTGACGCCGCCGAAGAAGGCGTCTTCAGACCTTGAGACAAGCAACACAATCAAGTTTGATTCGTCAGGCGGCAACAAGTACAACATGAAGTTCACGAACAACAGGGGCCAGTATTATAAGTTCCCGCTCGTTTATGACGCGGGAGGGCTCAAGTGGGGTGATGCGGCCAAGAACTTTGAGTTCATGGGAGGCCCGATACTGCCCCATGATTTGTTTGCTGTAACGAACGGCAACAACAAGCGCAGCATAACAAACATTGCAGAATACACCCTTATCAACATTGATGAGGGCAAGGTTTACATCAGAGACCTTGGAGGAAAAGAAGTTGCTGCGCCTTATGATGCTGCAGGCAATGGCGATGTGACTCTTGGAGGTAACCATTACAGGTTTACAGTCGTGCTTGCCCCGCCATATCCCTTGTTTATTGATCACGACGGCAATGGCGCAGTGGGCGGAACAGCAAACATTGTTACTGCAGGAGGCGCAAGGGTGATACTCAATCCCGGCTTTACGGGGCAGTTGTTCATTGACCCGTCCCTGTTTGCAGAAGGCGGTGGCCCTGAAGTCATCAGTTTTGCATTCAGCCCTGGCATCAATGTTGACATCACAGGCGGCGTGCAGATGCTTTACAATGATGCAACTGACATGTATGAGGGATTGTCAGGTTTTGGCATTTTTGTTCAGCAGACTGCGAGGAGGGACACAGGGCGCGACCTCACGTTCAACCTGCCCGGAGCACAGCTTGGCGCAAAGGCCAAGGTTGCAGCACCTGTCCCGAGCGTTGGCGGACAGGCGCAGGGCGAGGTGCTTGTGACGTGCGAACGGTCTGAATTCGTCAAGAAAGCCCAGGCAGCACAATAATTTTTTTTTATTCGATTTGAATTATCCTGTGCCTTATCCTCTTGTTGCCCTCGCTGTCTGTTATGGTCATTCTGATTGCGTACTCGCCTGCTTCTGTATTCCACGGTAGCAGGATTGCGCGGTCAATGTGCTCGTTCCTTAATGCCTGCGAATAAGGCCCTTTGCTTTCCCTTACTGCAAGCTCTGGAATTGTGAAAACGACCTTTATTTCACCACTTTGCACTTCTGAGACATCAAGGTCAACATTGTTTTCAACAAGTTCGTAGAACGGCTCATCGTCATAAACATTCCAGTGCTCGACAATGACAAAGGCGCTTGCGCAGGAAACCGCGAGCAATGCAATTATTAAGACAGCCAACCGCTTCATCACTTTTTGCAAATGGGAACAGGATTTTTAAAGATTGTTATACTCTGCAACTGATATGGAGCTTTATCCCGGCATTGAAATCATTGATCTTGCCTTGTACCTGAAGGACTCTTGCGCTCTTGTGCTGTCTGACCTGCACATCGGGTTTGAGGAGTCACTGATGAAGCAGGGCGTGCTTGTTCCAAGGTTTCATTACACGGACATAATTGACCGCCTTGAGCAGGTCTTCTCCAGAGTAAAGCCAAAAGGGATTGTCCTCAATGGCGACCTGAAGCACGAATTCGGAGCTGCTTCAAGGCAGGAATGGAAGGAAACAATGCGGTTATTTGACTATTTGCAGAGAAAGTGCGGGAAGATTGTGATTGTGAAGGGCAACCACGACCCTGCCTTAGGACCATTGGCGAACAAAAAAGGAATACATGTTGTCAGTGAGCTTAAGCTCGGCAATATCCTGATTGCGCACGGTGATTCAATGCCAAAAACAAAGGATGCAGAAGTTGTTGTTGTCGGGCATATTCATCCTGCTGTTTCCCTGCGGGACAATGGGCGGGTTGAGAAATACAAGTGCTTCCTGAAAGGCAGGTACAACAATAGCATCCTGATAGTTCAGCCGAGCTTTCATCCAAGCGTGGAAGGAAGCGATGTAACAAAGGAAAAAATCAAGTGCCCTCTTGTTTCTGACTTTGGTGATTTTGATGTCTTTGTCATTGATGACGCAAGAAAGAAAGCGCTTGGGTTTGGAAAAGTAAATGACCTGCCTCAGTGAATAAAGCGCCCGTCTGCGTCTATTGGCTCGTTTGGCTCTGTGTTGAACCAGTATGTGTTTACTTCTGCAAAGCATTCTCTGCAGTGCGGGCAGAAGCTCCGCGAGATTCCTGTCACGAACTTCTTGCAGTGCGGGCAGTATGTCGGATAAACATGCGTCATAACAGCAGTGAGAAAAATGCGACTTATATAACTTCGGTTGGCTACGCCCACAGATACAAAACCATATTTGAAGTTCTTCCATTATTGTTTGGTATCTGCGACTGTAAGGAGCCTAATTTGGTGTGGTTATCTCTCAGTGAAGTTTAAAGAATCAGAGGCCCGCCGGTTTTTTATGCCGGCGGACCCGTCGATTCGTGAGTGAAGACCTTTACCGGCGGTCAAGCCACGAATAGCGCTCCTCTTCTGTCCCGTGGTCTGCTTCGCAGTTGCGGTAGATGTACGGGTCGCCAAAGGCGCTTTTCGTTATTGGTTTGCCGCATGAAACGCACACTAGCCTTTTCATGCCTTGTTTTTGGACATTATTCTGTCCATGACGTGGTTGAAGTAATCTTTCTTCTCCTGCTGTGAGCGTATGAATGCCTTGATTGACTGTATGTCTGTGATGAAGACGCTGTCTGTTTCCATCAGTAGTCCTCGCCTTCCTTCATCAGCTCGTCCTCAGACGACTCCTCGCCCCTGTGCCAGAGCGTCTGCATCATCTCTTCCTCATCGTCAAAGTCCTCGTAGTCATCTGTGTCCTTCTCAAGCGGAAGGGAGACGGGCAGTGCTGGCTGGTGGAACAATCTCTGGTGCTCTGCTACCAGTTCTGTTTTTCTCATTTTCACACCCCCTCTACGGGACTTTCCCAATACCTCTTGTCCGGATAATCTCCGGTAATCTTTATATTGGCCTGAATGGTTTTATATTTTCAGGTTATAATTTATAATCCTTATATAAAACGTAATTCTTTATAATTCATCGCAATCTTTATATAATTCAATCAATTTCTATACATGAATTTAGGGGGTTTAAAGGCAGTGAAAAATTATACAAAGCCTTACAGGCTGCCTGAAAACTTTAAGGGGTTTAAAGGGTTATGAAACGAAAGGTCATCCAAATCGCGGACTCGACGCAGCTGGTCTCGCTGCCAAGGAAATGGTGCATTGACAATAGCATCAAGAAGGGCGACGAGCTTGAACTTGAGGTTGACAACAAGAAGATTGTCATCACGACCGAGCGCGCCCCTGAGATTCACAGGATTGAAATCCATGGTAACATCCTTGGCTCGTTCCTGACACGCTACATCCACGGGCTTTACATGCGCGGGATTGACGAAATCAAGGTGCACATCAAGGACGGCCAGGATCTTGCGCTCATCCAGAAAACGCTGAGAAAGGACGTTGGGTTTGAGGTGGTTGAGCAGGGTGCAAATTACTGCGTCATCAAGAACATTTCAGGCGATATTGAGAGCTTTGACCAATTGTTAAAGCGCATCCTGATACTGATGCTCAATATGGCAGACGAGGGGCTTAATCTCATCAAGGCAAACAAGCTTAATGAGCTTAAGCACCTCCTGACGCTTGAGGAAGCCAACAACCGCTTTACAATCAGCTGCAGGAGATATCTGAATCGCAAGGGCCATTCGCTGTTCAAGACAGGTCCGCTTTATTTCATTATTGAGGAGCTTGAGAAGCTTGCCGACGAGTACAAGTATTTCTATAGGCAAATTGCCAGTTCCGGGATGAGTCCTGCAGCAAGGACATCAATGGTGCCGCTGTTCGCAAAGGTCAACATGATGCTGCGCCAGCTTGTTGAATGCTTTTACAAGTTTAACCCGCAGAAACTGGTGGAAATCCACGAGATAAAGGAGACTGTGCTCCAGAACTGGCAGACGCTCCTTTCATCCAGAAGGGCTTCCACAGAGCAGGTTGCCATTGCCCATCACCTGCTTACAATCAGCCAGAAGATTGCAAACTTCACTGGGCCGCTGGTTGCGATGCAGGCGGATTCTGCAGTTTGATTCTTGAGAACTTAGAAGCAAAGTATTGCAGCCCGCGCAGCATCTCAGCCTCAAGTTTCTTTTTGTACTGCTCGCGCTGGTCTGGACGGGTTGCTTGGGAAATTTGCGTTTGGTATGACTTGATGTGACCAAGTGCCTTGTCAGGGTCATAAGGTTCATTCCTGACAGTGTTTGGCAATGTCAGGCCTTTTTCTATGAAAGTTATTGCGTCTTCTGCAAACGCTTCGGCAAGCCCCAGCCTGTGGTGCACCTTTTCTGCATAAAGCTGATGTTGCTTCTTTTCCAGTTCATACTCGTTGATGTTGAGATGCCCTGACACAAAGCACCTGTAGAAGCCGTGAAGGAAGTATGTTAGTGAATCAGGCTTCTTCCTGCCCAAGCCGCGGAACCCATTGAATCTGCGGTAATAATTCTCAATGGTTTTCAGCTTGTCCTGCGGCGATAACCGCTCGCCGCTTGTTGCAAATTCCTCATGCAGTTCAAAACTGCACGCAACGTGGAAGAAATCCTCATCCCTGTGCATGTATGTGTATCCTGTGTCAACATAGTACAGCTTGCTCCTGAGGTTCTTCTTGGCAGAATCCTCAATGACTCTTGAACTCTTTGTTCCAATAAGTCTTTCCAAATCCTCAATTTGGGGTGTTTTTGTATCCCTTGTGTAAAGCTTGATGTTTTTAGTGCTGGCATCAAAGTGACGCTTGATTGTGTCTTTGTTAAGGTCTAAGCATATCGGATTGAAAATCCCAATGCACTCCTGCCAGAGCGCCTCCTCGGCAGCGTTCAATTGCAGATAACGCGAGAAAGTGGTGCGTGCAGCATTGAGGTTGGACTGCATGTGCTTAACAATCCAGTCATTTGTTGCCGGGATTTGCGGCTCGTTGATGGGCGGCGCAGTATTCTGCCACTGTATTATGTCCCTGAAAACCTGGTAAACTATTATGTCGCGGAACTGGCGGAGCCATGATTTCCTTGTGTCATTTTTCCCAATCCTCCTTCGAATAAATTGCAGCACTTTTTCCAAGTCAGGGCCAGTGATGGCTTCACGCAACAAATAGCTTTTGCTGCCGTGCCTGATTGGCTGTTTGCTGTCAGGCAGAAGGAGCCCTCCTGCCTGATTGTAATATTTTGCATCCCTATAAACCACGCGTGCAATAACCTCGCTTGGAATCCCCTTTGCGTCGCGCATTTCCTTCAAGAAGCGGAATTCGGGCTTGCCTTCAGAATCAAGTGTGAGGTCAGGTTTCACAAGATAGTGCGAACCGCCGCCGACAGACTGCCCCCTCAGCTTCATTGTGTTTTTCAGGTATTCCCTGCGGTTTTGCAAATAATCCAGGTATTCGCCAAGGTCTTTTTCAGCAGCCTTCCTGAAAAATTCCTCGTTTGGGGTTCCCAAACATTTCTCGAGATTGTCAAGATTAGACTTAAAGCTAAGGTATATCCGGTTGGAGACAACGCTGATTGCTTTGCTGTATTCGTCGACAGCCGGTGTAAAGCGCTCAACATACGAGAAAAATGCAACGTATCTGGGAATGCGCTGCTGGGCGATTGCTTCATCCAGCGCTGGTTTTAGGTCAAGATACTTCATTTTCAATTTGCCCTGAATTTCACCAGACCATATTTGTAGCACACGCTCCTTCTGCTCAAGTCTGTTTTTTACGCGTGAAACCTGGTCTGCCTGAGGCATTACTTCGGCTATGATGTCATGCCCGCCTGATTTCAGGGCTTCAGCAAGCGATTCAAGGGCAAGTACAGGAATTTCGTAATTGTCAGCAAGCTCTGCAATGTTGTCAGGAATATGGTGTATTACAATGGCGTCATAATGTTCAAAGTCGTCAGGAATCCTGTCCCTGCGGTCTGTATTGAAATTAAGGATGAGGTCGCCCAAGTCATTCGTTGCCTGCTGCTGATTCTGTGAGACAATGAGGATTCGTTTGTCTGGCGTAACCATCAATATCCACCCATACCTACTACCTAGTAGCAATTCTTTATAAAACTTTCTAAGAACTCGACGGAGGAGGCAGGTAGTCGCGCAGCCTTACCTTGAACTGGGATTCTATGCGTGAGAAATGGATTATCATTTCCTTGTATTTGGGGTAATTTGCAGCCAGCGTGTCCCATCTTGACTCGCCGGATTTCAAAAGCAGGGCATGTCCTTCAATCGGCAGGGCCTTAACATACTGCCTGATTTCATTGTCATCAGGAGCATAAAAACTCAATGCCTTTTCCCTTATTAAGGGCATCTCCCGGTATGGCTGCTGTTTCAGCTCGTTGAGGAAAGCCATTCTGCGCTCCTTTGTCTTTTCAGGAGTAAGTGCATAAACAAGTGCAACAGCCTCGGGAAGCGCCTCGATGTGGTTCGCTTTTGGAGGCTCCCCTGCAATGGCGGGCGTTGCCTCAGGCGGTGCTGCAAGGGCAAGTACTGCCTCAAGGGTCAGCTTTGTTGTATCGTAGTCAAGGTTTGACTTGTGCGCATTTTCAAGAACAGCCTGTGCAAAGCCAAGATTTCTTCTTTCTGCAAGGCGGTGGTAAAGATTGCAAAAATCCAACGCTGCAACAAGCCGTGCATCTGAGCCATTTAAGTCCTTTTGTCCTTCAGCAGAAGATTCGTACATACTTGTCTTCACCCTATCATCTCAACGTCTGATTCTGGGTATTTTATACAAAACCATCATTTATAAAGGTTCTGGTTGTTGCGTGCAGATTACTGCAAAACTTTTTAATTTTAAAACACATTGTTGGGCTTATGGGTGATTATGACCAGGAAAAGGCATTCGTGATGGACATAATCAAAGAAGTGGGGGATTTGCAAATTGATTATTTTGGGCAATTTTTGCCTCCCAGCCTAAAGGATATATATTCTGATTCCGGTGCATTGGGAAATCCCGAAAGTAAAAGCGTGGTCAGTAAAGTTGACAGAGACTGCCAGGATTACATTCTCAATAAGCTTCACCCAATATTCAGAAGCGATGGCGTGATTTGTGAGGAAGACACGCTTACTGTTGCATTATTTGACAAGAACAAAGACAGCGGCAGGAAATGGGTAATAGACCCCCTTGATGGCTCTTACTTGCACTCCAGAAGAAAGCCCTCATTTGGGGTTGTTATTGGCCTGCAGAAAGACAAGGAGTATGTCATTGGAGCAATGTATCAGCCAAAAGAAAAAATACTTTATCTTGCAGTAAGGGGGGAGGGGCTGAAAAAATTCACTGCGCAGGATACCGGCGGCATTGAAGTAAAGCTCCACGATAATTCAGTCCCCTGCGTGGGCGACCTAGTCCTGCTGGGCGGATGGGTTCCTGAGAGGGACAGCCCCATTCTTAACGAACAAATAAGTGGGTTGATTTTCCGCTACGAAGAAAACCTTTGCTCTGTTGACCGCACAAGAAAAGTTCTTGAGGGGCAGGCAAAAGCATACCTGCGATACCAGAGCCACATTTACGGCGCAGGCCCCCAGATGTTCATTATTGAGCAAGCAGGGGGGATTGCAGTTGGTCTTGACCTCAATCTTCCTGTTTGGGAGCAGTGTGTTGATGGGAACAAAAAAGTGACCAAGCTAAAATCATACGCAATATTGGGTCCAAGAAAATACTGCACCCTCCTGGCCCCAATCATCAAAAAAGTACTTCATGCGTAACATCACTCACTGTTTTCTGTGCACGCGCAGAATGATAACGTTTAAAAACCTGCCCTCACAAATAGCGCCGTATGCCGACTGAAAAAGAGCTTATTGACGAGCGCATCAGGAAGATGCAGGAATTCAGGAAGCTCGGGATTAATCCTTACCCTTACAGGTATGCGCCCACGCACACTGCAAGGCAGATTCTTGAGAAGTACGGTGCGCTCAGCATCGAGGAGGACTCTGGCGAAAAGGCTTCTGTTGCAGGAAGGATTATTGCCTTGAGGCGGATGGGCAAGGCGACTTTCATGCACATCAGGGACGCCACAGGCAGGCTCCAGCTTTATTTCAAGGAAGATGAGCTTGGCGGCGACATTGGAGGACAGTATTCTTTGTTGAAGCTTTATGACATAGGCGACTGGATTGGCGCAGAAGGAAGCATATTCAAGACAAAAACAGGGGAGGTTACTGTCAGGGTGCTCAAGTTTGAAATGCTTTGCAAGAGCATACGCCCTTTCCCTGAAAAATGGCACGGCCTGAAGGATGTTGAAATACGCTACAGGAAGCGCTACCTTGACCTTATCATGAACCCTGAGGTCAGGGAGACCTTCAGGAAGCGCACGAAAATAATCAGCACAATAAGGGACTTGCTCAACAGCAGGGGATTTATGGAGGTTGAAACCCCTGTGCTTCAGCCGATTTACGGCGGTGCTGCCGCAAAGCCGTTCAAGACCCACATTAACGCGCTTAACAAGGACGTGTTCATGCGCATAGCGCCTGAGCTTTACCTCAAGAAACTGATTGTCGGCGGGATGGACAGGGTTTATGAGATTGGCAAGAATTACAGGAATGAGGACATTGACCGCTTCCACAATCCCGAATTCACCCTGCTGGAGCTTTACCAGGCTTATGCTGACTTTAATGACATGATGGAATTGTGTGAGGACATTTACGTGGCTGCAGCAATGGCAATCCACGGCACCACCAAGTTCGAATACCAGGGGCACCAGATTGACGTCAAAAAGCCGTGGAAGGTCATGACGATGATTCAGGCAATAAAAGAGCTTGGCGGAGTTGATGTTGAGGCATTGGACGACAAGGGCTTGCTCGCGAGAGTTCCAAGGAAGGAATTGTTGCCTCCAAAGCCGTCAAGAGGGCTGCTGATCCAGGCGTTGTTTGAGCAGTTGTGCGAGGAAAAGCTCATCCAGCCCACTTTCATAACGCACCACCCGATTGAGACAACGCCCCTGTGCAAGCCGTGCAAGAACCATGTTTCGCTTGTTGAGCGCTTTGAGCCGTTTATTGCAGGAATGGAGGTGGCTAACGCATATTCAGAGCTCAATGACCCAATACTCCAGAGAAAGCTATTAGAGGAGCAGGTCAAGGAAGGGAAGGGATGGGGGCAGGAAATTGATGAGGATTTCATCCAGGCAATAGAATACGGCATGCCTCCTACCGGCGGGATGGGTGTTGGCATTGACAGGATGGTAATGATAATCACGAACTCGCCAAGCATTCGGGATGTGATTTTCTTCCCGTTCATGAAGGTGTGAAATGGCAGCGAAGACAATTATCGGTCTTAAGGAGCATGTCGTGATATTCGGCAGGGAAAAGGAGAAAAGGGTTGTTGCAAGGGTTGACACAGGAGCCACAAAGTGCAGCATTGACGCAGGCCTTGCAAAATCACTGGGCCTCGGCCCTGTTTTGCGGGAAAAAACAATCAAGTCAGCCCACGGCATTGCGACAAGAGGCATTATTCTTGCCCGCATAATGATTGCAGGAAGGCGGTTCAAGGTTTTTTTCACAATAGCAGACAGGAAGCATATGAAGTATCCTGTCCTCATTGGAAGGAATATCCTCAAGCGGGGCTTTTTGATTGACCCTGACAAGAAGCTAAGGTGATTGTTATGCGCGCTGGCGTTATAAGCATGGGAAGCATTTCTTCAAAATGGACCGTTGAGGCATTGAAAAAGCAGTTTGGGGAGGCAGACCTGCTTGACATCAAGGAGTTTGAGGTCAACCTCGGGAAGGAGGGGGGTGTGCTTTATGCAGGAAAGCCCCTCAGGCATTACGACTGCCTTTACATGAAGGGATCAGGAAGGTATGCAAACCTTTTGCGCTCAATTGCCAGCATGCTTGGCGACAGGACATTCATTCCAATAAAGCCGAGCGCGTTCACGATATGCCACGACAAGCTCCTCACGCACATCATGTTGCAAAAGGCAAGAGTGCCCCAGCCGCAGACATACATCGCATCAACAGCCCAGGCGGCAAAGAAAATAATAAAGAAAATGACTTACCCAATTGTCCTGAAGCTTCCCACAGGCACGCACGGCAAGGGAGTGATGCTTGCAGACAGTTATGAGAGCGCGAGCTCAATGATTGACGCGCTTGCGGTATTGAAGCAGCCCTTCCTCCTGCAGGAATACATCGAAACAGACGGCACTGATACAAGGGCTTTTGTCGTCGGAGACGAGGTTGTGGCGTCAATGAAGCGCATTGCAGTCACCGGCGAAAAGCGCGCGAACATCCACGCAGGCGGACGCGGCGAGGCAACCGCGCTGAGTGCGCAGGCAAAAAAGACTGCATTGATGGCTGCCCGCGCGCTTGGGGCGGAAATCTGCGGTGTTGATATGCTTGAAAGCGTCCGCGGCCCGAAAGTTATTGAGGTGAATGTTTCCCCGGGGCTCCAGGGAATAACAAAGGCAACAGGAGTCAATGTTGCTGAAAAAATTGCAAGGCACCTTTTTGCGCGCACAAAGGAGTTCCAAAAGGAACTTGAGGCAAAACACAAGAAGGAAATGCTTCCTGAGCCAGTGCCAAAGAAAGAAATGCAGGAAATAATCACAAAGCCTGACTTCAGGGGCGCAAGAATACTCCTGCCAGAGGTTGTTTCTACAGTGACCAAGCTTACGGAAGATGACGATGTTTCAGTAAGAATGGCAAAAGGCAGGATTGAAATCGAAAAGCTGCCGTCAAAGAAAGAAAAGGAGGAATAAATGCCAAAAGGATTTACGAGGACTGTTTCAGTGATTCTCGGCATTATTCTTGCCGTGATTGGGCTTTTCAATATTCCTTTTGCAGTACGCTCAAGCAGCTGGGGCGGGCTTGTCCTGCATACAGTCCTTTTCTTCGGCGGAATTCTTGTTGTCGGCTGGGCGCTGAAGGAGTGAAGTCTTTTAAACAAGCGAATTATCAGGCAAGGCATGAAGCTTGGCGTCTTGTTTTCAGGGGGGAAGGACAGCACTCTTGCAATGCTCAAGGCAATGAAGGGGCACAGGATAGTTTGCCTGATTACTGTTGTTTCTGAGAACCCTGAAAGCTTTATGTTCCACACGCCAAACGTCCACGTTGCTGAAATGCAGGCAGAAGCCGTTGGAATGCCTCTTGTCAGGGTTTCAACAAAGGGCGAGAAGGAAAAAGAGCTTGATGACCTGAAAAAAGCCATTGAAGAGGCAAGGCGGAAGTTTGGCATTGAAGGTGTTGTTACTGGCGCTGTGAAGTCAGCATACCAGGCGGAGAGAATCAAAAAAATCTGCAATGGGCTTGGCATTGCCTGCATCAATCCATTGTGGCAGATGGACCAGGCGCAATTGCTCAACGAGGTTGTTGAGTCAGGAATGCAGGTTATTATTTCAGGGGTTTTTGCAGAGCCGCTTGGAAAGGAGCTTCTTGGCAGGCAGATTGACAAGGCAATGGTTGAAACGCTCAAAAAGGCAGCAGAAACGCACAAGATAAACCCTGCAGGCGAGGGCGGCGAGATAGAGACAACAGTCCTTGATGCTCCATTCTTCAAGAAAAGAATAGTTGTCAAAAAAAGCAGCATTGAATACAAGGATTTTGCAGGCATTTACAGGATAGAAGAGGCAGGGCTTGTGGAAAAGTTTTTATAACCAGTGCGTTTTTCAGCCAGAAGGAATGTGGTTGTCATGCCTGTTGACATTGAGACAGAACTGGAAGCTGATATTGCAAAGCTGGATTTGGCGCTTAAAAAATACTTTGTCCAAGGTGCTAGGACAATACCTGTCCTGGTTGGTCTCATTGCACAGCGAAAGAAACTGATTCTGCCTGCTGGCATTGCACGGCTGTCGTACAACGCTGCTGTGAAGCAGATTGAAAATATTGCACTTGATGGCATAGTGAGGAGCCTTGAACTCATCACTGAGAACCACGTTGCGCTCATCAAGCTTCTTAACATGGAGGAGCTTCTCTGGACAAACCTCAAGGAAGCGATAAAAGAGAAGGACCAGAAAGAAATCAAGCGCCTTGTTGTTGGCATTGACAGCATCCTGGACAATGAGATGAAGCTTGTTCCCACAGAAGCCAGGGCCCAGGCAACGCTTGTCCAGATGACTACAGCGCAGATGGAAAAGATTGCCAGGCTGCGCTGAACATAAGCTTTATAAATTGTCACGTCTTAGTGATAATTGGAATGAAAGGAGTCAGACCAGTAAGCATTTTAGACCTTGCAGCCCAAAAGAGCCCGATGCATTATAGGGGAATTCTCACTGTAAACCTGGATTATGTCCTGCACAAGGATGGCGACCCTGTGCTTGTTGGCGAGAACGAATTCAAGACAGCCCAGACCGGCTTTACAAAGTTTCCGTCAAGGAATGAGGTTTTTACACTGCTCTGGCATTCTAGGCTAGATGACCCCTTCTCGTGGATTGGCGACGAATGCCTTGAATGCCGCTCGACGCAGGTGCAACAGGACGCGGCTGGCAATGATATGATTGAAGCAATAAAGAACGGCTATGCCACGTTCACAGTAATAAATGATGAGGACAGGCGGTCTTATTCAAAGATTGTTGAGGGGCTTGCTGCCCGCGTCACACTGCTTGAAAACGCAGGCCACAAGGTCACCATTGATGTTTCGGGAAGGATTAAATTCAAGAACAAGGGCATAATTGTCCTGGGCCACCCTGGCTCCATTGTGCGCATCTATTCGCCTGAGAACAAGTCATTCATCCATAAGCTGAGAAGCAACGAGGATGCGTACCGCATTCTCAATGACAGCAGGAATGCCTAAAACTTCAGCCCTTTTCCCTTTGCGCCGAGTTTTTTCATCAGCTTTTCAGGAGTTCCTGCACCCTTGAGCATCTTGATTAGTTTCTTTGACTGCCTGTACTGTTTCAGCAAATCCCGTATTTCGCCTGTCGGGATTCCTGAGCCCCTTGATATGCGCTCAATTCGTTTTGCGTCAAGGATTTCAGGGTCTTCAAGCTCTGCCTTTGTCATTGAGTTCATTGCGTGCTTCCACTTATTGAGCTTTTCTTCCTGTACCTGCAGTGCCTCTTTTGGCAGCTTGAGCTGGCCCATTCCCGGAATCATTTCCATTATTTTGCCGAGCGGTCCCATTTTTGACATTGCCTCCATCTGCTGGTATAGGTCTATGAGGTTGAATTCGCCCTTTAGGAGCTTTTGCTGGATGTCCTTTGCCTCCTCTTCTGTGATTGCCTCTTTTGCCTTTTCCAAAAGGGACTCTATGTCGCCCATTCCGAGGAGCCTTCCGACAAAGCCCTGCGGGTTGAACTGCTCAAGGTCGTCTATTTTCTCGCCTATTCCAATGAATTTGACTGGCGCTCCTGTGACAGCACATGCCGTGAGTGCGCCTCCTCCTTTTGCAGTGCCATCCATTTTTGTTATGATGACGCCTGTTATGGCTCCTGCCTCATGGAACGCCTTTGCTTGGCTTTGGGCTGCCTGTCCTATGTCTGCAGAAATGACAAGCAAAGACTCGTCCGGCTTTGCCAGTTCGTGCACTTTCTTTAACTCGTCAATGAGGTCCTGGCTTAGCGCGTCCCTTCCTGCTGTGTCTATTATTATGATGTCATAATTCCTGCATTCTTTCTCAAATTCATTGTATATTTTTACCGGGTCTTTTTCATTGCGCTTTATGAACGCAGGAACATGGGCTGTTTTTGCGACCTGCTCCAGTTGGTCCATTGCTGCCGGGCGGTGTACGTCCAGGCCGAGCAAGGCAACTTTTTTGCCGCGTTTTGTGAAGTATTTTGCTAATTTTCCTGCCTGTGTTGTTTTTCCTGAGCCGAACAGGCCGATAAGCATTATCTTGTTTGGCTTTTTGTCAGGGAGTTTTATTTCGTTCTTTTCGCCGCCCAGGAACTTCACTAATTCCTCGTAGACAATGTTGATTAATTGCTCTTTCTTTGTCAGCCCGTGGGGCGCCTGCTCTTTCAGGGCGCGCTCTTTTATTTTCTGGGTGAGCTCAAACACAAGCTTTACGTTCACGTCTGCTTGCAGAAGCGCCCTTTGGATGTCCTTGACAAGCTCGTTAATCAGGGTCTCGTCAACAAACATTGCCTTGGCTATCTTTGACAGCGTATTCTTCAAGGACTCACTGAGCTTTTCCAGGACCATATTATCCGTTTTCAGCTATTGACGATTTATAAATATATCCTAACAGCGGCACCTTACATAAGCGGATACACAGCTATTGTTCAAGTTTTCCTCTGAAAAAGAAACAACGTTCTTACATCGCGTGCATTGTCCTGACTTCCTGGATTGCGTCGTCTATCTTTGCATCGCTCCAGCCGCGCTGCACCAGGCGCTTTCTTATTTCTGCAAGGCTTGCTCCCTTGTGCATTGCCTCCCTTATGAAGTCAGTGAGGTGTATCATTGAGTGCTCCTCAAAATGGGATTCTTTTTCTGTTGCCTTGAACTGCGCCTTTAGCCAGAAAATAAGCACGATAACGAGTATCAGGAGTATTGCGTTCGCGATGGAGAGCATCACAAGGCTCATTGGCGGTATTATTTCCTGCGGCTTTTCAAGCTCTGGCTTGATTTCGCTGATTTGCTGCTGCATTACCTGGAGGCTGTCAATGCTTGCCTTTATTGCGCCAAGCTCGCGGTTCATTGCGCTCAGCTGGCTTGCTGTGTCTGTGCGCTGGCTTTCAGATGCAGTCCGCATGCTGTTGACATCGTTCTGGAACTGCTCAATCTTGCTTGTCAGCTCGCTTAACTGCTGCATTGAGACAACAGTTGCCTCCTGCTGTGCTGCTATGTGGACATTCTCTGTTGGAAGGCTTGTTGAGCGCACTATTCCTCCTGACTGCCCGTAAACAATGCTTCCTGTTGGCGGTATTGCCGCAACAAAAGGCATTGCAAGAATGGCTATTACTATTGCTGTCAATAACCTCTTTTCCATAAGCCGGAATGTTGCCATAGGGGTATATAAATGTTACTGTCATTAACGACGCCTGCACTTTTGCCTTCTGGTGTTCCTCATTAGTGAGAAAAAACATTTAAAAAAGTACGATGGTATTTTGCAGTATTATGACGTTTTTGGAGTTCATCATTGCTGCCACTGTCGGGCTTGTTTCAACTGCCATATTCTTTGCAATCAACGGCGTTGTGCTCAGGTATGTCTCCAAATGGCTTGATTTTGATGACAATACGTGGCAGACTGCGTTCAAGGTTGCGGGCCTGGCTGCCATTGCGAGCTGGTTGCTTAGCCTGATTCCTGCCGGAATGGCTGCTGCATTTCTCGTGATGGGCAGGGTTGCTGCTTTCTTTGTGAACGCATTGTTTATGCTTGTTAATGCAGTGATTTTTGTCTGGCTGATAAAGCGGTTTTATTACCAGAACTGGGGCAAGTCAATACTTGCATGGGTTATCATCGTTGTCATTAACTTTGTCCTCGGCTACATTATTGGCATGATTGCCGCGACACTTGCGACTGCGTTTGCCTTCAGCGCTGCAAGGTTTGTGTGATATTCTTTAAGAAAAGGTTTTTAAATGCTGTAACAGTATTATTGTGTGATAATAAATGGTTGCAGGCATTATGGAGCAGGCAAGAAAACTTCAGGACATGATAGGGCTTTTCCCCCTGCAAAAGCAGGGACAATAATACGCAGGGTGCTGTTCATGATAAAGTCTGTGGACTACCAGATAGAGAAAAATGCAGCACTTGTTGAACTCTATTATGGCAGCCCTCCTGGAATTGACAATGAATTTCTCAATTTTAGCGATTACTGGAGTGACGTGATGGCAATCCTGCAAAGCGCGTCCAGGCTTGGGGAGAAGGCAAAGACTGTTTTTGGGTTTGAGCACGCCCTGCATACTTATTATCAGCTTAAGACTGGTGAGGCAGAGCAAATGCAGTACAAGGGGCTGTATGAGCGGATCGTGAAAGACCTGCAGGCTCTTACTGCCACGATTCTTGGCGAGGGGCGCGCGCTTGAAGAGTCAGGCGGGCTTGATTATACTATCATCCTGTCTGTTTTTCCAATGGGCCATGTTTTGCAGAGCCCGCGCGAACAGCATAATTTCCAGCTCCTTGAGGACAAATTGTTCCTTGACCCTAACCAGCTCAGGAATCTTAAGAAATTCATGTGGTCAAGCGATGCAGCCAATTTAAAGCCGTACGCTGTGGAGCTGACAGGGATTAAGTATCATTTGCCCCATGTAAGCTTTACTTGAGCTTTCTCAGCCTTTCCTTTCTTTCCCTCAGTTCTCTCAGCGCACTCTCAAGGTCTGCCTTAATCTCGGCAGGAGTCATTTCAGGCCTTCGCCTTCCTGCATACGCGCGCATTCCAAGAGCAATCATTACAAGCAGTATGAGCGCAATAGCGGCAATTCCCGCCCCTTTCATCGCGCTAATCCCCCATCCAAGCGTGCGGCCTGTGGGGGCAGCGTATTCCGCCTCTTTTTCAGGCAACTTGCCAAATGAAATTATTGACAACTCTTCCTCGCTTACAACCGGCATTGCGACCAGCTCTGCAACAGGTTGTTCTGCTGTTGATGCCAGTTCCCTGTAGCGTTCCTGCAATAATTTGGTTTCTTCTGGTTCTGTTGATACCCAATTGAGTGAAGGCATGTTTCTGATTTCAGGAGCGATGTTCAGTAATGCAACCTGTTGCTTGTTGAATTTTGAGACAAGGGCTTGTTCTTCAGGGGTGAATTCAGTCTCTATGGCTGCCTTGTTTTCAGGGTTTGCAAACCACAAAATTACTTTTTGATTGCTTATTGTTGGCACGGGTTTGCCGGTGTTTTTGTCCAGCATTTCAGCATCAGGCTCAATTATGCCCATAAGTTTTTGCTTGATTGCCTCAAAGGACATGTAATCCAGAGTGTTTGTCTTGCCATACCCAAATAGTATTCCTGTTGCTTCTGCACCACCCGACACCAGTTTCCTCCCTGAAATTTCTTGTATGACCTGTTCAAGTCCTTCATCTGTTTCCAGCTGTTTTACTTGCTCATCAGTCAGAACACTGCGGCCATTTGCCAGTTTTTCTGTGGAAAATTCCTTTAATGCCTGCCTTGCACGTGAAATGCTGTAGACGAGGGCTCCCTGACGCTGCTCACTTCCGCCCCTGACTAATGGCATGTTAAAGGGTTCCTTGAAAATAACCCGCAGGTCAGAGCCTGTGCGCCTGTTGAATTCCTCAATAAATGATTCCAGCTGGCTTGGTTTTACAGGCAACCCGTTGAGCGTTGTTGAGCCCTCCGGACCGTTGAATGCGATTAAACATGCAGGCCTTGCCCCAACAAGCACAGTGTATACTACTGTTGAGCGCGCAATCTGCCTCATAGGATCATCAATAGTGCTTTCTTTCAGGATTTCTTCAAGTTCTGCGGCCTTCCTGCCGGCCTCTGCCTTCAATGATTTAAACTGCTCAGCGGTCATGGTGTCAAGCAGTGCCTTTTCCGGCGCTCCAGGTATTTCCACGATAGGCACTTCTGCGGGCTTTGCCTTTGCTTTTTCAACCGCCCTTTGCAAGTCTTCAAGCTTCATCCCGCCCATTAATAGCGGGGCAAGGCTTTGGGGCTTGAGCCCTTTTGCCTCAAACTCACCGAGTAGCTCATTGCGCCTGACTGGGTCTGCTGTTGCAAATTCTTCTGCCAGCCTTGTCGCGTCCTCTGATGTGTATTTCTCAAGAAGGAATAATTCCATGTTCAGCCTGAGGTTTGGAGCATCAGGTGTTTTCAGGATGTATTGTATTTCTGACGGTTCCTGTTCAATCCTTGCTTCTTGTTCTCCTCTCATTGCTTTTGCGCGCAGGACGTCCTTCATCGTGGCTGCTCCGTACCACGGGTTTTCTGTCATGCTTGCTTCTTTTGCCCTGAGTGGATCAACACCTGCTTCGCGCGCAATCTTTTCAAGACTTAAGCGCAGTCTTGCTGCCTCTTCTGGCATTCCGCGCGCTTCTGCATCTGCTGCCTTTCGCGCAATCTCCTCGTACATGACTTGCCATGGCTTGTTGCGTATGAGCAGTCCTGGATCAATCAGCATTACTTTCCCTGTTGCGGGGTCTATTATGAGGTTGTTGGCAATGTCCTGGATGCCATAGCTTCCCTTGTTTGGTCCTGACTCAATTCCGCGGTAGAGTGCATCAACGATTTCGTCAATCTTCTTTGATGCTGTCTTTCGCACAGCCTCGCGCGCTTCTGCAGGGGTAAGGTCAAACACGTTCTTGCCTTTTGCAACGTCTATCATGTATGCATAATTTGTTCCTTCAGCACGCACAAGCCCCCACGTTTCTGACACAGGCAGCCCGAGTTCGCGCGCGATTGAGTATTTTGACGGCTGTCCTTTTGCTTCAACAACGTCATTGAGGAAAAAGTCAACAACAACATCCTTGGGAGCAAACATTTTCACATGCTCAAATGCCTTTTCGCTCATGAACTTGACTGCCTTTTCCTTAATTCCAACACCGGGAATCTCAACGTCTGCAAGGAATACCGTGCCAAATCCTCCTTCGCCAAGGAGTTGTTTCAGCCGCACTACTCTCGGAGCTGTTGCAAGCTTTTCCTCAAGGCCCGGAATGAGCTTGTTCGGCGCAAACTCTCCCTCAGGCCTTGCTCCTGTTGTTATTCTTGTAAGGACATCATCCAGTTCTCTTGCACGGTCCCTGAGCTCGCCAAACTTTGTCCATTCCTCAATGCTGAGCTCTGTGTGCACACGTGCAGCATCTGCTTCTTCAAAGAGTTTCTCAGCACGTTCTCTTGCTTCCCTTGCGTTTTTCCTTGCTGTTTCAATGTCAAGCCTGCCAAGGGCGTCATTTGCTTTGCCTGCGAGTTCTTCCACAGCAGTCCATTCTTTTGCCTGTGTTTGTGTCAGTGTCGGCCGCAAAACCTTCACTTCCTCAATGGGTGGCTTTGCTTCTGTTATTGCTTTCCTTGCTGTTTCAATTGTGCTGGCCAGGAAGTCCAGTCCCTTGAGCTCGAGCGCCGTGCGCGCGGTTGTCTCAGCAGGCTTGCTTTCAATCATTGTTTCTGTTCTTGCAGACATTACTCTCTGTTGTTCAAGCAGGCTTCTCATCTCGGTGAAGCGTGCTGATTCTTCAGCAAGTACAGACTGGACTTTGCGCACGTTCTGGAGCTTTGCCTCGTCAAGCACGGCGCGTTCTCCTGTAAGCACTTCGTTCTCAAGCGCCTTGCGGTATGCGTCAAGCTCTGAGCGTGCTGCTTCAAGTGTTGCGGCGTCAAGCCTGCTGAGTTTTGCTGCTGCTGGCTCCTTTGCAGCAGTTCCTGCGCGTTCTGCTTCCTTGAGCACCTCACTCACAAATGCGTCTTGTGCAGACTCTATCCTCCATCGTCCGACTTCTTTGGGTATGATTCCTTTCTCAATCTCCTGACGCGCAATCTCAGACACTGCTCTCAGTCTTTCAGCAGCAAGCTCAATTGGTGTTTTTTCAACAGGTCTTGGCGGTGCTGCTTCTGCAGGCTTTGCTTCTGCCGGCTTTGGAACTGTCCTTTCAACAATGTTGCCAAGCTCTTCAACGCGTATTGGTTGTCCTTCTGGTGTTCTTCCGCGGACATCTCCAAGGTCCTGTACAAGGAGGCTGATTTCGTTGTCAGTTATTTCCTGCCTGATAATGTCCCTCTTGCCTTCAAGCACTTCTATCAGCATGCTGACATCTGCATCTGTTACTTTTTCAAGTTCAGGCCTTGTTTCGCGAAGCTTCTTGCGCACGGCATCAAGCCTTGAGCGGGTGCTTTCTTTTTGTACTTCTTTGATTTCTGTCGCCACCCTGCGTGCAAGATCAGGGCTGGTCCTCTCAAGTTCTTCAATTACTTTTGGTGTTGTAGGCGGCTTGCGGGCTGCATCAACTAGCGACTGCACTCTTGCAGTTTCCTCTGCCACAAGGGATGTTGATGTTCTTCCTGCCTGTGCCTGCGAGCGCACAGTGTCGTATGCCTGCGCTGCCTGTGTTTCTCTTGCGCGCAGGTACGCCTTTGCTATTGCCTCATGGGCTGCAGTGTGGGCTTCAATTGCGCGCTCTGGAATGACTGCGCCTGGTGTTCCTCCGCGGACAGCCGGCATTCCAAGCTCGCCTGTGAGCCTGCCTTTGCTGACTGTTATTTCAGGGCTTATGCGTGGCAACAAGTCCGGCGAAACCTTCCTTGCAGTTCCCACAAGTTCGCCGATTGTGAAGTCTGTCGTGATGCGGAAGCCCTCTGTTGTTCCTGAAATGTCCTTTCTGATGATTTCGTTTGACAATTCTGCAGCGCGCATCTGCTCAATGATGCTGTTTCTTGCGTCTGATATTCTTCCGTACTGGTCTGCAAGTTCGCGGTATGCCAGTGCGCGGTACGTTTCCTCTGACGCAAACCTTGACCTGATTTCAGAAGGCAATGACTTCCATTCCCTTCCGCTGAGCAGGTTGTCAAGCCTGTTCATTATTGCGTTCTGTTCTGCTTTCATCAGGCGGTCGCCAAGCTGGACCCTTTCTGCCTGTATGTTCCTGATTGCTTCAGCGTACTTATCATTGGCAAGCCAGCGGTTGTCACGCAGTGCATCAAGGAGTTGCCTTTCTCTGACTGCAAGGTCTTCCATCCTCTTTTCGTATCCTGCGCGCGCAACCTCAAGAGACTTGCCATTCCACTTCAATGTATTTTCCTCAATGAATGTTTCGCGCACGTTTCGCGCAAGGGCGCCGCCTGTCTTGATGCTTCCCAGCAGGACGACCTGGTCAAGGATTATGTCGCCCCAGTCAATTTGCTGTCCTGCTGATGCCCTGCTTATTGCGTCCATTGTGCTGAATGCGCCGACCTCAAGCCCGAACTCATTGACTTTAATTGCGCCTTCAATGAACTTGCCTCTTTGCACATTAGCCAGCACCTTGCTTTCAACAAGTGATGCTGCCTCATTTGCCCAGGATGAAGTCAGTGTCCTGTATAATGAGTTCATCCCCAAAATTCCCCCCATTATTGCTACAGAATGGGCAAATGCAGTCGGGCTCCATGCTTCTGCGCTGAAGTCACCTGACATTATGTTGTTTGATGCGTGGAATGCAAGCCCGTTGGAGATTATGCTTGTTGCTGTTGTTGCCCATCGTGATGCTCCGTATGCCTCTGCAAGTGACTGCATTGCTCCGCCAACAAACCCGCCGACTGCACCTGAGCCAACCATTATGACTGCAGAGCCTGCTGTGTCTCCAAAGCGCTTTTCAAAGTCCTTCCTCACAAACCAGTCTTTTACCTCGCCGTACTGTTTCTGGGCGGATGATATCTTGCTGAATGTCTCCTTCAGTTGTTGTTTTGTTGTTTCCGAGAGTCCTTCCATCCTTTCTGCCTGTGCAGCCATTGACATGACATTTGCAAGGATTCCTGACACCATTTCTGCATTTGCCCGGTATTTGGTTGTCCTGCTGTCCTCAACAATCTTGCTTATTCCGAAAGAAACAATATTTTCAAGTGTGTTTGCCTCGTGGATGTCATACTTTTTGAGCGTGTCAAGGACATCGCTGTTAGCGTCTCCGCTCATGCTGGCAACAATCCCTGCTGCGCTTGCAATTGCCTGAGCCCTTGCGTCTGCAGGGTTCATCTTCGGGTTCTTGCGCAAAAGCTCCTGGGAATGCATTTCAACATACTTGCTGATTTTATCCATTATTTGCTCGCCATATGTCTGCGTGCCTGCTTTGGCAAGCTCAAGGTCTCCTCCATATTGTTCCTGCAGTCTTTCGTCAAGCCATTCAAAATCTTTCCAGGCACTTCCTTTGCGTGAACTGATTGTGCCGTAATCGTCAATAAGATGCACTATGTCCTTAATTGCCTGTTCTTTTTCTATGCGCAGGTCATCATCACTTGTCATTATCATTGACAGGGCGTGCATGCTGTCGCGCTGTCCTTTGAGCGCATAAAGTTCTGCGCGCGCCTGGTCAATGTCAAACTGGCCGAACTGGTCGCCAAATCCTTGCTCACGCGCTTTTGTCTGCGCAAGTATTGCCTTGTCAAGCTTGAGCTGGGCTGCGGCGATCTGTTTGTCAAGGTCCTGCAGGCTGTTTTGATAGAACTGCCTCATGTTGTTATAGTCCGTTGTTCGCACATCAGTGCCTGCAGAAAGAGTCTGGAATTCGCCAGAAAGCGCCTGGTATTCTGGCAGGGTTTCAACGTCGATGCCAGATGCCTGAGCCTGTTTCTTTAGCTCATTCATTCTAATTGTGACAGTAGTCAGCCTCTCGTTTTCAGCAAGAATTTCAGAGAGGCGCTGTCTGTCATTGAGGATGCGGAAGTCAGAGAGTGCTTTGTTTGATGCAGAAGCGATGTCTGCAGAGTGTCCTGTTGCAATTTCCTGCAGTATTGGCACTGCATCTGCTGCCATTTTGCGCAGTATTGCAATCTGTTCATCAATGTCGCTTACCTCAACTCCTTGTGCCGTACGTGCCTGGCGTATTTGTATGAGGTGCTCGATATCCCTTACGAGGCTGCTTATCTTATCTGTCTGGTAGCTTAGTGAACTGGCAGCAGCTTCACGCTCGCTTATCGTGCCTGTTTCAAGGTCTCTGAGTGATTTTTGCACATCCTTTGGATTGATTCTTCCGATTGCGTCCTGGTTCTTTGTGACCATTTCCTTGATTTCCTTGTCGGTTGTTAGTGCAAGGTCATTCATTCTTATTGCATTGGCAAGCGCGGACTCTACAGTTGCCTGGCTGCGGGCTGTGCTCCCGATTAATCCTGCGCCTGTTGTGAGCGGCATTGCATCGCTCATTACTGATATTGCATCACTAATCTGCTGGTCAAGCTTGGTTATCTGGTCGCTGATGTATTGCTGTGTTTCAGGCGTTGTTGCCGCAAGAAGCGCCTTGCTAAGCTCTTCGCGCTGCTGCACCAGCGACTTGTATTCATCGTGCTTCTGCTGTATTCCTGTGAACATCAGTTGTTCTGGTGTCAGCTCTGCAATATATTTGTCAAAGAGGTTGCCAAGTATTTCCCGATGCGTTTGTGCAATGCTGTTCTTGAGTTCCTTAACGCGAGCATTGTTTGCAGCAAGCCTTGTGTTGAACTGGTCGCGTGTTATCCTGCCTTCACGCAATAATTCCTGATCAGCCTTGATTTCCTTTTCAAAGTAGCTAATTCTGCTCATCAGCGCATCTTTCTTCGCTTCAAGTTCTTCAGAGCCTTTGTCAATGGTGTATTGTTTTGCAAAGAATGCTATGTTTTCCTTCAATTCCTGTATTCTCTTCTCATCCCTTGTGGCAACCCTTGCGTCTTCGATTGCCATTGCCTGCTCGTTGAGGTATGCCTTCAGCGCATTGACATCGCTGGCCGCCATTCCGTAATATTCGGGGGTGGAATAAATTTCGTTGAGCATTTGCTGCCTGAGTTCCGGGTCTTCTGTTTGTTCGAGTTCCATCAGGCGCGCGTATGCTGTTGGAGACCTTGCCTTGAGTGTTTCCTTTGCCCGCGCAATTCCGCTGGCTGATTTCTGCATTGCGAGTATGTTATCCATGCTTGCAATAAGGTTCTTCTTGTCTTCCTTCCACGCTGCAAGGTCAATTCCGAGGTTGTATGCCTCTGCAGCGAACTCCTCCGCAATAATGTCCGCAATGGAGCCTGCGTTTGCCCAGTCGCCAATTGCCTGCTCCTCATTGAACCTGGTTTCCAGCCTGATGAGCATGTCCTGCTTTGCCACTTCACGCTCTTCTGCAGTGAGGGCTTCTCCTGACTGCGCGCGCATCCTGATGTCGTCAATGACTGCCTTGTTGTAGTCCATTATTGCCTGGCTGATTGAGTCTGCTGTTGTTGTCCTTGGCTCAAGTCGTATCAGGTCTCCGAGGAGTTTTCTTGCTTCAAGGCGTTCCTGCATTGTGAGCTGGTCAGCAGGTATGTCTGAACGGCCTGCAAGTCCGTTGACGAGCGCGAGCTGCTCCTTCTGGCTGAGCTTGCTGAACTGTTCTGCACTGGTTCCTGCCTTGATGAGTATGTCATCAAGGCGCTGGCTTATGTCCATGTATTCAATGACAGAAGATACTCCCCGCTCTAACTCGTCATAAGTGACGAGCTGGTCAGAAAGTGATACCAGCCTTCTGTCAGTTGTTCCTGCCTGCACGAACTGGCTGATAAGCGTTGTTGCCTCCTCGAGCAGCGCCGTGTCTGTCATTTCCTGCATGAGTCTGAACCGCTCGGATATTCCTGCAAGGCTCATGTCACCAGCGCCTATTGTTTCTATTACGCGCGTGCTCATTGCCTCAAGCCGCTCAGGCGGGATGCCTTTAAGGAAGTCTTCTTCAAGGAGTTTCAGGTTGGTTATCAAATGGTCCTTGTCTATTTCTCCATTTTGGTACATTCCAAGCAGTATTCCTGCCTGCGCATAAGCGTCCTGCACGTGCTGGGGCACGATTATCTCAACAGGCACTGCGTTTGGCGGCGGGTTTGTCGGATCTGCAGGTATTGGGTTGCCTGCTTTGTCGCGGAGTATGTTTCCGTTTGCATCAGTCAGGGCAAGCATTGCCTTTCCAAGCACTATGTTTCCTTTTGCGTCCTTGATAACACCTTGTGCGTCTGTCTTGAAGCTGTACACGCCTGTTGGCAGGTTCAGGAGGTTCCTTGTGTCTTCTGCAGTGAAGCCGGTGGTGTCCATGTCAAGATAGAACTCATCTGATGTGTATACCATGCCGTTGCGTATGCCTGCAGGGTCTATGCCAAGCTCATCAAGCACCTGCTTTAGCGCGTCTTCGTATTCCTTTCCTGAGAGTCCTTCTGTTCTTGCAGTGATTTCTGACATTGCAGCTGCATCAACACCAATGCTGTTCATTATGACCTTGCCTATAGGCTTGTCGTTCTCATCAAGGCGCAGAATCTCAATCACAGGTTTACCTGCCTTGTCGTACCCGAGGAATTGCAGGTCGTAATTGCCGTCAAGCTGGGCAGTCTTGAGGAAGTCATTCTTGATTTTTTGTATCGTCATGCGTTCTGCTTCTGTGTATGCTGCCTGCCGCACTGACTGCAGGCCTGCAGTTCCCCTTGCGACTGTTTGCGAGATTTCCCTGAATTTATCCTGCATGTACTTTGTGAGTGTCCTGAATGCGTCAGGGAATTCCTTGCGCACTTTTGCCAGGTCTTCCTGCCAGTCATCAAACCGCATTTGTGTCCGTACAAATTCCTCTGTGGCGCGGGTATTGTATTCCTTGTCTGTTTCTCCAGGCTTTCTTTCAGGTGGCACGAACTGCTTTGGAGGTATTGGCGCCAGTCCTGCTGCCTCAAGGACCCTTTCATCCTCGATGCCGTCGCCGTTCATGTCCATCAGTACCCAGCGCCTTCCGTTGACGTCAGTGTAGACCTGTCTGCCGAACTTGTCAGTTTCGCCTGTGGCCTCAAGCCCTTCCCTTACTAGGAGCTGGAAGTTCTTTGCGCGCACTGCATTGTCCTTTAGTTCCTGCTCTGCTGCTGCAATTTGTTCCTTTATTGCTTCAATCTGTGCTCTTGTTTCTGCTGAAAGCCCTTCTTTCATTGCCTCGAACGCGTCAATCGCGTCCTTGGCTGCTTTTGCCATTGCGTGCCTTCCGCCTGACTTTATTGCAGCCCTTATTGTTTGTGCTGCCCTGCGGGCTTCCTCAATCCTACGCAGTGCATTTTGTTGTTCAAGCTTGGGAATTTTGTCAGGCAGTATTATTGTTGGCAGCTGTGTTGGCGGCGCTGTTTCTGTGTATCCGTATTTGTCAGTCACCGTCTGCCTGTTGCCGTCTTTTGTCTGGCTGAATGCTCCAAGCCCTGTTTTTTTCATTGCCAGTCCTGTTGCTGCTGCTTCTTCTGCCTGTCTTACCAGTCTGTCAAACAGGTCCTTGAGCTTTGTTGCCTTGTTTTCCTCAAAGAACTGCGGTGGTGCAAGGCATTCTTTTCCTTCCCTTACCCAGCAGCCGGGCACCATTGTTGTCTTCTCAACAACAAGGCCGGGAATTGTCAGTGATGGTTCCAGCGTGGTAATTCCTGTTTCTGCCCACCCACAATCCCTTATGCAGTCTTCCTTGCATATTTTTTCGCATTCTCCTTCAAGCCCGAAGAAGTCTGGGGACATAACGACACCGCTTGGCGCGCCTGCCCCATATGTTTCTGGTGTTCCTTCTCCCAGTGGAGGCTCTCCTTCGCCGCCTTTGTATTGTACATTTGTTGCTTGAGATTCTCCTGCAGCCTCGCGCAGCTGTTGCTCAGTCAATATGCCAAGACCCTGCATTCCTGTTATTGGCGCAACCAGTTTTCTGAGTGGCGCAATAATTGCGGCAGTTATTACATTGCCACCCGCCTCAGCCAAGGGGCATTTGAGGTACTGGCATACCACGTCCTCGTCCATCCATGCTGCAATGATCGCGTTGAATTCTTTGACTTTCTTGTTGTATTCCTCGCATTGCTTGAGCGCGTCAGCAAGTTCCTTTTCTTTTTGGGCGCTTGCGACTGCTGCCATCTTGTTCTTTATTGCTGCCCTGTTGCCCTGCAATGCCTGCTTGGTGTACTTGTGCGCCTCTTCTGCTGCTTTCTTTGCCTTGTCTGCTGCCTTCTTTGCAGGAGGCATTTCACCTGTCTTTGGGTCCGGTTTTGGCGGGTTCTCTTTTTCATCAGCATCATTTGCAGCAATGCTGCCTGCAAGGTCTTCCTGCATTTTGTTTACCTTCTTGCCAAGCTCTTTCCAGTCTATCTTGTCAAAGCCCTTGTAGAGGTTCCTGATCGCGCCCCTGTTTGCCTGGATGCTTTCCTCAAATGCCTTGCGTTTGTTCCTTGCTTTTTCAAACTCCTCAAGCGAAATAAGCCCTCTTTCAAACAGCTCTTTTTCCTGCGCCTCAATCGTTTTGAGCTCGTCATACTTGGCTTTCAGTGCAGGATTATCAGCTATTGTGATTTGCCTTTCAAGGGCTTGCCTTGCCTGTCTTGTGTTCTGCAAGTCAGCTGCTGACGCCTTGCCCTTGTAGAATGCTTCGTGCAGTGCTGATTCCTGCGCCTTTAGCATTTCGTACTCGCGCGCAAGGTTGTTCTTCAGTTCCAGAGCAGCATATGCTGCCTCGCCCTGTTCTGCAATTATTTTTTGCCTGTTCGAATAGAGTGAGAGAGAGTTTTGTGCAAGCCTGCTGCCTGCTTCTGCCTGTATTATGTTGCCGAGGAGAGTCATTGTTTCAAAGTTGTTGTCTATTAATTTCTCAAGCTCGTTTCCGAGCGTTTCAAGGCGTGCTGTGTCAATGTCTCCGAGCGGGCTCTTGTGCTTTTTCAGCGATTTAACAATACCCTGCAATGCTTCTGCGGAGTACATATTGCTCTTTATCGCGTCCATCAGCGTCCGCCCTGTTTTTTCATCAACAACCTGGTTGAAGAATTCCTGCAATTTTCCATATAGCTCTGCTGCAGGGTCTGGTGGAGTCTGCGGCCTTTCTCCTGGCTTTGGATTCCTCGTGACGAGCTCTGTTGGGAAATTGATTGACCTGATAGCTTTGAGTTCCTCTTCTGTCCAAGATATGTCTGCTCTCATGCAGGATGGCATTCCATCACTTGTGAGCTCCATTCCCTTCAGCTTTTCAAGGATTGATTTTTGTATGTCAGGGTCTATCTTGGAGAATTGCGCCTCAAGGTCTGATGTGTCATATCCTTCACCAAATCCTTGTCCTTTCTCCAGAACGTAGAGCGCTGCGATTGCCTTTTGTTTTTCAGTCAGCACCGGCTTTGGCGCAGGCATTGTGAAGTCATCGCTTAATGCCTTTTCCTGCAGGAAGTCCTGAACTTCAGGCGCCCCTTCCAGGCCTGTTGTTAAGCCGGCATTATCCTGCTTGCTTGTGAGTGTAAGCGCTTGTTGTTGGAGTGCTGTTGAGTATCCTGCTGCCTGCATGCGTTCCTTCAATACCTGCTGTTCATCAACTGGAGGAGTGCCTGATTCTGTTATTGCATATCCTGTTGTTTCAGGCAGTGTGTATGTTGGCTGTTGCGCTGTTATGCTTTGTTTTTGGGTTGTTGCAGTTATTGGTGTGCCGCCTGCTGTTGATGTTATTCCCTGTTGTGTCTGTCCTGCTGTTATCGTCGGCATCACGTATACGGGTGCCGTGCCAAATGCAGATGCTCCTGATATGCGCAGATGCTCTGCCTGGCTCAGGCGCTGCAGGTAGTCCTGTGCTTCCTGCCCAAGCCCTGCTTCACTTAAGCGGTCTGCATAGCCGCGCGCCTGTGAAATCAGGAGGTTGTCCATTGCGTTTTGTGTCTTGCCTTGGGCTGTATCAGAGAATGATGCGGGTTGTGCTTGCGGGGGCGGTGTTGGTTTTGCCTCTTCCTTTGGCGGCAATCCGCCTGGTGTTGCCTCAAGCATTTTTCCTGCGACAGCAGGGTTTTCGCTGTACTCGTCATGCCCTGTTGCGCTCTGGTGCCTTCCGCGCCCCAATCCGGTCTTGAGATTATTAAGGCGGGCATCAAGCGCATTGTTGTATGTGTCTTTGGCAAGCTTTGCAATGTTAGCAGTTCCTGGCGCGCTTGTGGCAGTGTCAATAATTGAGTCTATGATTTGTTCGCCAAGTGTTGGCGCGTTCGGATCCCGGACTGCATAATCAATAAGTTCCTGCCTTGCCTTTTCTCCTTCAACAGGCGCCTCGAGTTCTGCAATGAGTTCTGCCTTTGCCTTTTGGACGAGCTGTGTTGACTGGAAGCTCTGGATGTCCTCAGCGGTGCCAGCAGCTTGCAGGATGTTATTCACGAGGATTGCTTTTGTTGCAAAGCTCGCGCCAGCAGGCGCAACTGTCTCAATTAGCTGGTTGACTGTTGATGTTGGCTCTGTGACAGGTATTGTTTCTGCTGTCTGCATTCCTGTAATGTCTGTTATTGCTGCTCCTGTCATTGGCGTGTACCACACTCCTTGCGGTGGGATAATTCCTGCCTGTTTTGCAATGTATTCTGTGTTGAAGCGCGTTTCCTGCATGTCGCTCCTGATTGTTTCTGCAGGCACTCCTCCTGCTGGCTGCCCGCCTTTGTTCTCGCTTGTTTCCTCGTAATCAACACGGTTCCACGTCCTGCCGTAAATCTCGGGCTTTGGCGGGGTGAACGTAACAGGTACTGCGCCTCCTGGCGGTATTTCTCCACCCGACGGTATTCCTCTTTCTGGCGGTATTCCCTCGCGTGGGAGTTCTTCAGGTGGCTGGAATTCTGGTGGCGCTTCCTCTTCTGGCGGCAGCAGTCCAGGCGCTTCTGGCGCTGCCGGCTGTCTTGGCATTCCTGCAGGCATTCCCCCTGGATATGTTATTTTGCGCAGGATTATTGCAGAATACTCGTCTTCCTGCGGTTGTTCGTTTGTTGTGTTCCTGCCGCGGTGCTTGTCAAGCGCTTCCTGGAGCTTTGCAGCAGACGTTTCAGAATCATACGTTGACATCATGTACAGGGTTATGTTGAAATCAATTGTTTCAACAAAGGGGACTTCTGTGTAGTTCAGCTGCTCCCTGATTCCAATGCTTGGCATGAACAGCATATGCTCAATGTCAAGCAGAGTGTAATTTGCAGTGTATTTCCCGTCAGGATTAGTCCCGATTGCGCCCGGGAAGTCATATTCTGTCAGTTGTTTGCCTGCAACGACATAAACAGGCAGTCCTGCGCCACTGAACACAACATATCCAGAATCAGGATAGTAAACCGCGGCAGACACGACTGCATTTGCGCCTGGCATGAACAGTCCTTGCGTGTTGTTGTTGAGGTATTCAAGCAACAATGGCGGGTATTCAAGAATGCTCTGCGCACTCACTGGGTCAAGAATTGTTTGTCCGCTCCTGTTCTGGACCCTGCCGGCGATGAGCTTTGTGACAATGTCGTGAATTATTGCCTTGATTCCTGCTGCTGTTGCTCCCTGGCCTGGGCTGTCTGCAGTGAGCATCAGGAATTTGCCGTTCTGCAATGATGCAGTAATTGCGAGGTCTCCGCCAAGCAACTGGTCAGGCATAAGCGTGTAAAGCACTGCAAGGTCTCCTCCTGCAGGCTTTGCCGGCTTAAGTGCGGCAGTCTGGCTCGCTGTTTCTGCATTGAGAATCATTTGTGCAGGGCTCTCACTGATTATGCTTGCGTACAATTCTGTTGCTTTTGCTGCCTGCTCGTGCAATGGCGACAGTCCGCGCTCTTCCTCAAATGCCTTGCGCGTTTCTGTCACATCCAGAGTCTTGTCTCTTGGCAGGTTGAAAATCACGCCGCCTGTTATTGGCATTATTGACAGTCTTACGGGAGCTTTTTCTTCAGACTCAAGCTTCTTCGCAAGGAATTCCCCAACAGCCTGCCTTGCCAGAGTTGTGTTCTTTCCCCTGCCGTAAACTGATTCTGCAGCATCAATCAGCCTGTTCTCAAGCATTGATGCATTCTCAACAAGAACGTGCTTGAAGTCATTGCTGCGCTGTTCAGGCTTGCTGACCATTGGGGTTCCGCCGTCTTGGTCCGGCAACACGCCTGGCCTGCTTTCATACCTGACCCCGCCTCCGAGGGCGACAAGGTCAAGCTCTGCCTGTTCTGCAGGGAGCAGTATGTAATCAAGCACCTCGCGGTCAAGCTTCTCAGTTCTTTCTGCTGTGGCAGGCAAACCTCCCTCCAAAGCAAGCACTGCCGGCGCCGTGGGGATTTCTGGCAGGTCATTTCCGGGTCCAAGAAGCAAAACTTCTGTGAGGAGCATCAGGTCGCCATAATGCACGTGCACAGGGCTTGGGAAGCTGTAAATTGCAGGCTTTTCTGTTAGCGGTTCCTGGCTTTCGGGTGTTTCTGCCTGTTCAACAAAGCCCGCGAACTCAGAGTTTTCAGATGCGATTTCAGGAGTTCGAGACCCAAACCTGAACGTGCCTTCCTCGCCAGGCATAAGCCAGTAGCCATACGGTATTTGGTCAAGCCAGAGGTTTCCTCCTGCCTTGATGCGCAAAAGCTCATTTGTGAACACGTACATTCCTGTTCCGACGTTCTTTATGCGGACTGTTGCAGAGTTCTTGTCATAATCAAATCCTGCAATGACAATCTTGAGTGTTTCTATTGGCCGCGGGTCAAGGTTGTAGTGTGCAACATGGTCTATGACTCCAAGCGGGAACCCGCTGGCGCTCTTTTTCTCTTCCAGCGGCACGCCAAGGTCCATTACAACTCCTGAGCCTGCAAGCTCTGAACCGATTATTTCTGCACGGTGTTCAGGCATTATCACGTAAACATTGTTCTCGATTATGTCCTCTTCTGCAATTGCGCCTGTTATTTGCTGTCCGAATATGCTTCCTGCTTCCTGCATTCCGGCAAATCCTGCAAGCATCAGGACAAAGACAGCGCAAATGACGAAGAGCGGGTTTTTGTAATGCTTGACGTGGAAGTCAGTGAGGGCAAGGAGGACTCCTATGAAAATGAGAATTCCGTAGCCTATCAATGGTGGTATCCTGCACGTTGCGTGCATTGCAATGAACGCTATCACAATTATTCCTGTTATTGCCAGCAGGGTTTTTGCTCCCCTGCCGTACTTGTGGCGTTTTGTTGCGCGCGAGGCATAAACAGCAGAGACTATCAGAAGTATGAATGCTGCAGGATACAGCAGCCATGGCGCAACCCTGCACGTGAAGAAGTACGTGACATCCACTGCGCAGTCGCTTGGACAGTTGACCTCATTCTCGCCTTCCCCGCACACACCATTGCCACAATTGCACAACAACGGCGCTTCTGTTTCTGCCTCGCTTATGCGCCTGCCTGCAATGATGTACGCCCCGGGCACGCATTCTGCATTTATGTTGACTATCTTGTTGTAGCCGATGAGTGCCATGTCAGGGTGTGCATTTGCATATTCTTTTGCAACAATCCTTTCCATTATGCGGCGCGAGAGTGATGCGTCAATAAGGTCTGTGTGGGTCAAAGGCACTTCAAAGTAGTTGTTGCACATGTCTGTTATCTCGCTGTTCCCGACACTGCGCGCGCTGAGTGTGCTTATGATTCCGTCATTTGGCGTGTATTCACCGTTCTTTGTGAAAAGGTCCACGGTGAACTTGTACGGCTGCCGTCCTGCAATTACATAATACTCAATGCCGGGTTTGCGCGGAACCTGTATTCCCTCAATTGCCGCCTTTAGCATTGATGCGTTCTGGCTGAACAGCATTGCAGTGCTCTTCAGGTTGAGCAGGAATGCGAACAATCTGCCATAAACTTCGGCTGTCGGGCTTCCAAGCCCCGGCTGTCCTGCAAAGACTGCGCGTTTTGCCTTTCGCACAAAGCCGTAATTGTTCTTTGCTCCGTAATCAAGCGCCAATTGAGCCTCTATTCCGCCCATTGAGTGCGTTATGAACACGAGCTGGTCGTATTCTGATGCATGCTGTTCAAGCTGTGATGCGAGCTCAGCTGCCGCTTCCTCAGGTGAGAGCGTGAGCGGGTATGAGAACAGCCACACCTGGAACGGCTGTTTTGTCTGGGCAAAGTCGTCAATGAGGAACTGCCAGCGCAGGTTGTCGGTTGTGATGCCGTGCACGAGCACAACTGCAGTTCGCTTTCCGTCAAGCATGCCGCCGTCATACACTTTCTCGAGCTTTGTCACAGGGCAGGTTGAGCAATAAATGCCTGCAAGCGCGAACAGCACATGGTACGTTCCATTCTCGTTGCGCGCAAGGAATGGTCTTATGTCCTCAACAACAGCAGAAATGCTGTCATTGCCCTGTTCTGTGTTTAGCTGCCTCCACGTGTTGCCTATTAGCACGTATACGCCGATGCTTTCAGGATCTATGAATTTGGGTATTGCAAGCGGGAAAGTGACTCTTACCATTCCTGATATTGGTTTGCTGAGGGAAACCAGCAGTGGCGTGCCGATTATGCGCGCGCTCGGGTTTGCCGGGTACGGCACGTCATTTGTCGGCATTGACAGGGAAACATTTGCAGTTCCTGTTGCCTGGCTGATGTCCACTGCATATCCTGAGGTTGCAAGAGATACTGTTGTTTCGGGCGCTGTTACCGCCTGCTGTGTGAGTATGACTGGCATTTCGCGCAGGGCGTAGTATTCTCCGCGGCTTTGTGCAATCTGCTGGGCCCTTATTGCGCTTGATGACATTCCATTGCATTCTGGGTCAAAGCCTGTCTGCGATGGGACATCAGATGTGCTTCCTGCTGCCTGCAGGAATGCGCGTACGTCAATGAAATTGTCAGGAATGTTGATGCTAAGGTCAATCTTGCTGCCTTCTTCGCAGGTGGTGTTGAACGCCATTATTATTTCGTATCCTTCAGGCAGCTGGGAAGCATCAACTTCTCCTGCCGGCGCAACATCAGTCCCTTGTGAGGGGTCTGTGACTGTTTCGCAGAGCTGTTCTGGCTCAAGCACTGGCTCTGGCTCCTGTGTGGGTTCTGCCAATGGCGGCACTTCCTGTTCTGTTTCCTCAACCGGCATGGGTTCTGTTGGTTCTGGCATTTCAGGACCCTCTTCAGGAGGCTGTTCCGGCGGTGTTACCGGGTATTCTCTTGGTATTTCCCTGAATAGTTCTGCGTGGCCTGTCTGCGCAATGCGTATTTTGTCAATGTCAAGGTCTGGTGTTTGGGCAAACTGGGGAATCATTCGTGGAACTTCAAGCTCATACCCTCCAGAGCCAACCATGAAGTCTGGCATGATTCCAAATTCCTTGATGAATTCTTCATTTATCATCACGACCTTTACCCCTCCTGGTTCGAGAGTGCTTGCCCCTGAGCTTGGGAACATGAACTTGAGCGTGCCAATGCTTGTTGAGGGCGTGATTGCTTTCTCGAGCTCTGGCGGGATTTCCTGCGTTGGAACTCCCTGCGCAGAAAATGCTGTGTCTATGGCTGTTGCAACATCTATGAGGGCTGTGTTGAAGTCAGTTGGGTGTGCTGACGCAATTATTTCGTCCGGCTTTGAAGTTTTTGCGTCGCTAAAGACAGGCATTATTGATGGCGCATCATCTGCCGGCGGCGGTCCTGTGAAGCTTACTGAGACCTTTGCTGATTCTTTGCCTAATTCAGCCACCTGCCAGGCGGTTATTCCAAGCAGTCCTGCGCGCACGTTTTTGTCGTCAAACCTTATCATGCTTTCTGTGCTCATTGTGCCGTATGGTATCTTTGCGACCAATGGCATTTTCTTCATTGCCTCGCGGGCTGGCTCTGCGAGCTCGGGAATTTCTTCTGCGATTGCCTTGAGGTCTTCGGGGTCAAGCGAGCCCTTATCAGCAAGGATGTTCATTGCGTTTTCGCGCGCCTGCGGCGTTGCCTCTGGGTCATTCATTATCTCAGAAAGCGCGGGCTCTACGCACGGGTCGTGGTTGTACCTTAGTGCAACAACAGCATTCCGCACTTGTTTCTCATTGCTGCTCTGCAACGCGCTCAGGTCGTTGCTTAATTCTGTGCTCATTGGCGCGTGAATTGTCTGCACCCCGCCGCCTTCTGTCAGGAAGTCCGCACTGCACACGTCAGGCGGCACGTAAGTGGAAATGCCGCTTCCTGTCTCAAAGCTGAACTTTCCTGGCGCTGACTTTCTTCCTGTTGTGCTCTTTATTCCTTCTGCGCTTACAGAATATGCCGTAAAGGGCCTGAGCGGTTCTGCCGGGGTGAAAATGATTAGGTTGTCCACCACAATGTATTCGCCCGGCACCAGTCCGTCTGGTCCTGTTACTGGCATTGTTGTTGATGCAACGCTTGCCGTGTTTACATTGCTCGAGTACGCAATGAGTATTTGGGTTCTTGGCGGGATTCCTGTGTCTCCTGGTGCTGGCCATGTGCCGATTATGTGCATGAATTCCTCATATGTGATTGGAGGTTCTTTTGGCAGGGCTGTTGTTTCAAAGTCTGCCTCAAAGCCCCAGCCGTCGCCAAGGTCCACTGCTTCCTCTGTGGGGTTGAATATTTCAATGAAGTTGTAGCCGATCTCGGTGATGAGCGGGTGGGGCTTGTGTGACTGCTCGTCAGGGCAGGGAGGGATGCACTTGCATTTTTGGTAGTCGCACATTGTTGGCTCGCCGTACTTCATTGCGCACATTTCGTTTGCCAGCGCACGGGTTTCTGCAGTGCTGATGTCAGGCATTCCTCCCGGTATCCCTATTTCCACTGCGCCCTTATGCCTTGCATCGCATTCCTCCACTTCTGCCGAGACGCGCTGTGCAAGTGCTGGGTCTTCCTGCGCGAGCTTTGTGAGAGCGTCTTCTGTCTTTAGAACATCTTCCTTGAGCTTTGTCTTTTGGTTGCCTGTTATTTGCTGTGCAGGTGCAGCATAATTTGGTCCTTCTAATGCTGCAGGTCCTGTGATGAAATTGCCCTTTTGTTGTGCAAGAGGATTGCATGCAATGCAGTTAGATCGGAAGAGCGCTGTTTGTTCTTTGTACAAGGGGTGGACTGCGAGGCCAAGCATTGCCTTCCTTGCCTCTTCCCTTGCTTTTTCCTCGCGCTCAAGCCGCATTGCTTCTTCTGGCGTTACCGGCTGGTATGCTTGTTCTAGCTGGTCCGCTGTTTGTCCCGGCAGCCCCAGTGCAGCCCTGCTGGCGGCTATTATCTCGTCTGTCATTCTCTTTATTTCTTCCTGCATTATTTCGTGTTTTGCCTGGCTTTTGAGAGCTTCTATCTGGTGCAGTTCTGTTGGTTTTCCGTCGCCGCATTCAACGCGCTCTGCCTCTTCTTTTTCTTCCGGCTTGGGGCATGGGATGTTGTCAAGCGGGTCTAGCAAGGGGCATGCCTTGGGGCACCCACATAACGGCTCTGATGTTGTGGTTGTTGTTGTGGTTGTTGTCTTGCAGCACTTTGCATATGCAGAATCTGCCACCTGTTGCTCGACTGATTCAATGCTGCAGGGTCCTATCGGCGGGTTTCCTGGCCCGTATTCATCGCAATAAATGAGCTCATTATAAGGCTGGGTGAAGTCAACACCTTTTGGCGGTCCTTCATAGCACGACCATTGCTGCCAGCAGCTTCCCCCTCCACCTCCACCTCCTCCGCCTGTTGGTCCGCTGGTTGTTGTGGTCGTTGTAGTTGTTTCAGTAGTTGTTGTCGTGGTAGTGGTTGTTGTTTCTTCTGTTGTTGTGGTCGTTGTAGTTGTTTCAGTAGTTGTCGTGGTAGTGGTTGTGGTTGGTGGCTCTGGTGGCGGGTTGTCATAGTCGCTTGCCTGTCCTGCATCGTCAGGCATTTCCACATCATCGCCAAGCAGGTCTCCTTGTGGGCTGCTTTGGCTTCCTCCTGAGCCAGAATCTGCCTGTATGCTGAGCGGCTGTTCTTGTGCCTCAAGCCATGCTGGCTGTTCCTGTGTTACAGGCTCTTGCTCTGGAAGCTCCTGGAGTTCGCTGAATTTTCCCATCAGGACAAAAGTGCCTCCTGTGGTTGGGCTTGCAGTAGTTGTTGTTGTTTCTTCTGTTGTTGTGGTTGTTGTTTGTTCTGTTGTTGTCGTTGTAGTGGTTGTTGTTTCGCTGTTCTCAGATGATGTTGTTGTTGTCGTTGTTGGTTTTGGCTTGCTTCCTGGCTTTCCAACACCTGTTGAGCCGTTGAATACAGAATATCCGAACAGGCCGTTCTCGTCCTGTCCGCAAAGGGTGATGTTGTTTGTTGTGAGGTTTAGGAAGCGGGGCCATTCTATCCTGCCGTAAATAGTGTAAGTGATTCCTGCGTCCATTATTCCGTTGACGTGTGCTCTGGGAGCTCCGACATATATGTCTGCAATGCTGTCATTGCTTATGTCGCGCGCAAATATGGATGTTCCTGCGCGCTCTCCAGGAGGCACTCCAAGCTCGTTGCCAAACACTCCGTAAAGCGTGACGTTTGCATTTGAGAGATTGATTGTACCTGTATTGTTGCCCCCAAAGACTATGTAGGCTGTTCCTGCGTCGCGCTTGTCAGGAGGCGCAATGCCTCTTGGCGCTCCAATGAGGATGTCGCTTATGCTGTCATTGTTCACGTCTCCGCGCAGGTACATTGAGAATCCTGTAAGCGCGAGCGTGTTATTCAAGCCATTGACCTGAGGTTCGCCTTGCAATGTCAGGTTTGCTTCTGCAATAGTCCTGCTTCCAAATTCAGGACTGCCATAGAACACGTAAACCTTGCCAACTTTATATACGCCTGTGATGTTGGTTCCTGGCGCGCCAATTGCAAGGTCAAGCATTCCATCGCCATTGACGTCTCCTGTTGCGAGCGAGAACCCGAAGTATGCGCCTGCATCAGTGCCGTTGAATGTTGCGTTTGCGTCCTGTGACAAATTGATTTGGGAAGGCCATTCATTCCTTCCGAAAATCACGTCAACGCGTCCGCGCGAGGTTGCAGAGCCGTTCTGCCAGTCCACCTGGCCAATGATTAAGTCTGTTATGTTGTCATTGTTAAGGTCTGCTGTTGCAAGAGCAATGTCAGTTATTGAGCTCACGTTGATTGTGACATTGAGTTGTTCACGCGTTATGTTTATGTTTCCTGTCTCGTTGTACATGAACAATATTCCGACTGTCTTGTTTCCTGGCGATGCAACAATGACGTCATCCCTTGTGTCATTGTTCAGGTCTCCTGAGGCTATTGCGCGGCCAAGGTTGTCTTCTGCATTGACTCCGTTGATTGTTATGTTGGAAATTGTTGTTGCATTGCCGCTTGGAATGTATGGGTACACGCCATACATGATGTAAACCCTGCCCACATTCCTCTTTGAGGCATTGGCTGCTGCATAAGGCGCTGAAACCACCATGTCCTTTTGGCCGTCGCCGTTCATGTCTCCTGCTGTTCCGGCATATCCAAACCCGTCGCCTTCAGTCTGGTTGTTTGTCAGGTTTGTTGTCGTGCCTGTGTATGTCGCGTTTGCGCGCAGTGAGGCATTTGTTATATCTCCTCTACAAAGTATTGATGTGTCATTCACGACATAAGTGCAGAAGTCAGAGACATTGAACAGTATCAGCCCGGGGTCCAGCTGGTTGATTGTACATTTTTGCGAGCAGTTCACGAACGTGCCGTCATCCTCAGGGTCCACGAGGATGTTTGGCTCAAGGAACAGGTTGATGAAAGTGATGGCAGCAGACTTATTGAGTTCCTGCGCGCGTGTGGAATTGACAAACACAGAATTCAGGGCGACATTCATTGCGTCAGAGAACGTCAGGGGGTTGTTGAATGAGAGGTTTGTTGGGTATGTAAGGATTGCCGAGCCCTGGGTGCCGTGCTGGCTTTCAAAGGTTGAGTTCGCAATGAGTGTTGTGTTTGCAATGGTGTTGCCATACCCGCCGTTTGTTATGTTCAGCGAGCCCCTGATTCCTGCCAGCAGGGTGTTATTCCTGATTGTGTTGTTTATGCCTCCTGCAAGGATAATGCTCCACAAATTATCGGCAAAGGTGTTTGTGCTTATTGTGTTGTTTGTTGCGCTTGGGTCTATCCTGATTCCTGCCTGCGAGTTATTTGCAAAAGTGTTATTCTCAACAAGGGTTGTGCGGACGCTGTCAGAGAGCCGTATGCCCTGCGTGTTGTTGTAAAGCATGTTGCTTGCAATGGTGCTGTTGTATGCTCCACCTGAAAGAAGTATTCCTGCGCTGCTGTTGCTTATCCTGTTGTCAATGATTTCTGTCGTGGTCGGGTAGCCCTTGAAGATTATTCCTGCGTTTGTGTTGTTCCTTAATGTGTTGTTGATGAACAAAATGTGGCTTGATGAGCCGTTGATTATGACTGCGTTCCTGCTGTTTGTCAACAGGTTGAATGTCACGTTCACCCTTGCGTCTGTGCCGAAGTTTGCGTTCAGCGTGTTGTTGGTGAATTGGTTGTTTGTTACGTTGCTGTCTGACGTGAAGTGCATGTAGAGCCCTGTTGTGAAGTTGCGCACAATGCATCCTGTAATTGTTACATTGCTTTTGCCTTCGCAAATTATTCCAATGCCTGTCCCGTTTCCTGTTATTGAGAAGCCGTTGCAGTCAAATAAGGTATTGCTGTCGCCGATTGTGAAGCAGTCTCCTGTTGCGTTTATGTCTGCCATCAGTGTTGCGTTGCCGCTTACCTGCCCGCAGCTCGTGATGTTGCCCTGCAGTAGCCTGTAGCTCGTGAACTGCGTCACGTTCATCACGTAGACATTGCCTGAATAGCTTACGAATCTGCAAATGCTTTCTGGGCAGTCCTCATATGTGCCATCGTCCTCCGGGTCGCGCTGTGGCAATGGGTTGTTGAGAATCACGTTGTCAAACCTGACCTTGCCTGTCGTGTTCATGAATGTCAGGTTTGTGCTGTTCAGGTATGCTCTGTTTGTCGTGATGTTGAGCTTTGTCTTGCGGATGTCAACAAGCCCTTCTATTGTGAAGTTGTCAAGCTCAATGCGCCCTGCACTCATTTGGAAGGTTGTGTTTGAGAAGTTAGCATAAGTTGCCCCGCCTGTAACGTCTGTTGTGAAGAACACCCATTGTGTGGGGTTGTTGAGGATTGTCCTGTTGAATGCGGTGTGGTTGACTCCTTCAAGAAATATCGCGTAGCAGTTGGTGCAGGTTGTTGTTATTGTATTCCCGACAAAAGTGTGGTTTTCTGCGTAAGTGAGGCTTGCGTTCTGGTAAATGCCGTGGCTCTCGTATCCTGTGCCCACTTGTATGTTGTTGTCAAGGACTGACAAGTGCTGGACTGTTTCGTAAATGTTCAGTCCGTGGTTGGCAAGGTTGTCGGTGAGAGATGCGTTTGCGCTGGTGATGACTGTGTTGTTCGCAATGAGATTGCTGCCTGCATTGACCTCAATCCCGTAATTGTTGTACTCGCCGCGGGTATTCAGGCGGTTGCCGGTTATCCTGTTGAAGCTTGAAGCAATGATGAGTCCCACATTGTTGCCTCCATTTCCAAATGCAGTGATGTTGTTGCGGTCGATTGAAATGTTTTCACCCCACTGCTGGATGATGATTCCGCGGCACGTGGATGTTCCGTTTGCCACTATCCTGTTGTGCGTGATGTTTGTGTCGTGCACGTATGAAGTGAAAATGCCGTAATTGTTGGTTTGTGCGCCTGTTTTTATGTCGTTGCCGTCAATGACAGTGAGCGTGCCGTTGTAGTAATAAATGCCGTGGCCGTATACTGTGCTGTTGGTCATGATTGTGTTGTTGGCAATGATTGATTCATTGACTTCTGTCAGGTTTATGCCGTAGCCGTTGTTGCCGCTTGCATTCACGTCCTGTATGACGCAGTTCTTGATGGTGATGTTTGTCACGTTTACTGCAGCAATTCCAAAGTCCCTGTTTCCACCATGCACGTTGTACTTGATTGTGTGCCCTGCGCAGTCAAGCGTGATGCTGCTGTTTGCAATGATAAAGCAGGTTGTGTTTGAGATTACACTCTGATTGAGCGTGACGCTCGTATTAAGCACAGAACAGCCGAGCTCTGGCGGCAGGTCCTGCTCGTACATTGAGCCGCAGCCTCCAAAGCCCACAATGTCAGGATAAGCTGATGCTGTCATTCCGAAAAAGTGCAATGTTGTTGGTGCAATGTCGCACTGCTTCCTGAACCCTGCTGTTGTCGCATTCGCTATCAGGCTTGCATTGTTCGTGATTAACGGCAAAACTGTTGTGTTCTCATCAAATGTTGAGTGCCCTGAAGTTCCTGAATTCCAGCCGTGGTCTGCTGTTATGATGATTTGGGTGTGGTTTTCAAGCCCTGTATCCCTGAGAGTGTCCAAAAGCATTCCGAGAGCGCGGTCAATCTCGAGGAATGATGCATTGTATTCGTGCGACTTGTCTGTATGCACATGTCCTGAACAGTCAGGAGTGCCGAAATACATGAAGAGGTAGAATGAGCTGTTTGTGTTGTTGATTATGAAGTCTATTGCCCTTGTTGAGACATTCCTGTCGTACGCGCAGGCAGTGCCGTCCACCCAGTCTGTGTTCTCGTAGTTTGTCCTGTTCTGCCACCAGTCAACAGCAGGCTTGTCATTTGTGAGTATGCCGTCAGGAATGTAGCAGGTTTGCTTGCCGTAAACAAGCCCTGTGGCAATGCTTGTGTTGTAGAGGTTAAGGCGCCCCCATGTTGTGTTTCCTGAGGGTATTGCGTTCGGGCACGTGTTGTCCCATATGCCTGTGCGTGTTGCATTAAGCCCTGTGTGGAGTTCTGCATTGCCAGGCGCGGTGGCTGTGTAATTGTGGCCTGTTATGTTAAGTGTTGTATTCATGCCGCCGTACTGCATGAGGCGCGTGAAGTTTGTGAGGTTTCCTGCCTCAAGCATTGCCACATAATTGCTGTTCAAGAAACCGTCAATGACTATGACTATGAGCCTCTTGTAATGCAGGTTTTCTGCTGTTATCCCAAGCTCTGATGTTCCAAGACTTGCAGGTGGCTGGTCTTCTTCGCCAAACTCGAATATTTCTGATTCAGCGCCAATGTGGAGCCTGAACCTTGGCACCCTGCTGTCCTCAAGAAGAACATTAAGCGTAACAACGTCATTCGGGCTTGCGTTCTCAAGCACAGAGAACGTGTGTGTCACGTCTCCTTCTACCCATACTGGCAGTGGCTCTGGAGCATTGTGCGAGAACCTTATCTTGAGTATGCTTTCTGTCCGTTCTATGCTGATTATTCGTGTTTCAAAGGCAGGGTCGTCTGTTATCTTCCAACCCACTACTTTTCCGGTGTTATCCGAGAGTTCTGAGATTGCCCTTCCGGTGAGTGATTTTGTTGTGCTTGTGTTTTTGGCTATGAAAAATACAGCGATGACAATGGCAAGTATGATAAGAAACCTAACTATGAGCGCCTCTATTCGCTTTGTTGTCACAACCATCCCCTTTTTATCAGCAAATTAACAACAAGGGTATTTAAACCTTGCTATAATTATAGACGAAATGGTTTTGAAAACCAAACTTTTAAGTATTCCCTGCCCGCTACCTTTTCTTGGGATGGGGGTTAAAGCTGTTTTGGGTCCTGTTTTTCAGCGCTTGAAGGCAGTTCCAGCCTGGTTTTGGTATGCGTGTTCCCTGTTTGTGCTGACCAGGGCTGTGCTTACAGTCATAGGCGTGATTTCAAGGCAGACAATACTGCTTTCCAGCCACGCATTCAAGTACACAGGTATTCCTGTTCTTGACATTTGGGGTGTTTGGGACACAGAGTGGTTTATGCGCATTGCGACAGAAGGTTATTCAACGCAATTGTATGGCAGGTATGCGAATTACGGCTTTTTTCCGCTTTACCCTTTGCTCATGCGGTTTTTCGGCGGTTTTATCGGCAATGATTATGTTGCCGGCCTGTTTATTTCCAACATTTCGCTTTTTGCCGCCTGCTATTTCCTTTACATGCTCGTGAAGATGGATGATGGCGAGGAGACAGCAATGCGTTCTGTCTGGTATTTCTTTATTTTTCCGAGCGCGTTCATTCTTTCAGGAGTGTTTTCCGAATCTTTGTTTCTTGCATTATTGCTTGCGTGCTTTTATTATGCAAGAAAAAGCAATTGGGCTTTGGTCGGAATCCTTGGGTTTTTTCTCTCAATTACGAGGTACATAGGATTTATTGCAGTGCTTCCGTTGTTTTTTGAGTACATGAAAGAAAGGAATTTCAGGATAAAAAACATAAAACTGAATGTCCTGTTTTTGCTTTTGCTTCCCCTCGGATTCCTCTCGTACATGGTTTTTGTTTATCATCTGACAGGAGACCCTCTTGGTTATTTTCACGTCCAAAAGACAGGATGGGGTTTTGAGATTTCAAACCCGCTCGGCCACTTGTTTTCAATGCCTGAGACCCCTGCGCAGGCAGTTGCAAAGGGCGCCATTATTTTCGGGCTTGCATTTTTTGCAGTGTTCTTCAAAAGGCTGAGGTTTTCGTACTGGTTTTTGGGCGTTTACTCAATTCTTGTGCCTTTGTGCACAGGCGCAATTCCTGGAACGCTCAGGTATTTTGCTCCGATATTCCCGTTTTTTATCCTGTTCGCAAAGCTCGGCAAGAACAATTATGCCAACCAGTTAATGACGATATTGTTTGCCCTTTTGCAGGGCTTCCTGATGATGTTCTGGACAGTGGGAGCCCCAATGATAGTTTAGAATTATTCGTTGAAGACTAAATCTCGATGGCGCCGCGCCTGAGCTCTGCTCAGTCACGGACCGCGGCGCATAAAGAAAAGTTTATTTTAGAATAGAAATAAAAAAAACAATAAAAAATTTCACGCCTTGAAGACAATGTCTCCTTCCTTGCAGGGCTGGCTGACTTTCATCCCGACTTCCATTCCCTTCTTGGCTTCGGGAATCTGCTCGTGCTCCACCTGCATGCTGTCCACATTCTGCTCAAAGCTCTGGCCGTGGCCTTCTATCCTTATTTTGTCCCCCACTTTCAGCGGCGCATCAAGCTTCACAACAGCCACGCTAATCTTGTTGAAGAAGTGTGTTATTTTACCGACTGGTTTTGGTGCATCTGGCATATGAAATCACCCCGTTGTTTCTTCAATTGACGATTGTATATAAATATTGCGGTGCTCAGTATGCTTTGGCAAAATAAGCCACCACCTTTGCCGGCTTTGCGCAATGGACGCATTTGCCTGCGGGCTTTTTGTCCATTATGATTCCCCTTGTTCCTGCCCCTCCTGACTTGTCCTTTATCCAGTCCTCGCATTCCGGAGTGTTGCAGAAGTCTGCCCTGGCTGCTTTTTTGTTTTTTATTGCCTTTATGAGCTCGTCCATTGTTTTCACGTCAACAATTCCTGCCTCTGTTATTTTTTTTGATTTCGCGAGCAGTTCTTTTTGCATTGAGTCAAGCATTAAGTTTATTGTCTTTTTCACGTCAGCAAGCTTTACTGTTTTTTTCTCGCCATTGTCCCTTCTTACCAAAACCGCCTGTCCTGCCTTGAGGTCTTTTGGCCCGATTTCTATCCGTACAGGCATCCCTTTCAGCTCCCATTCGTTGAACTTCCAGCCAGGCGTGTAGCCATCGCGGTTGTCAAGGACGGGGGCAAAGTCTGCAAGCTCTTTCTTCAGTTTTTCACATGCAGAAAGAACTTCCTTCTTTGTGTCTTCAAAAAGTATTGGGACTATTACTGCCTTGTTTGGCGCGATTCTTGGCGGGATTACAAGCCCTTTGTCGTCAGAATGCACTGCCACCATCACGCCTATCATTCTTGTCGTGATTGCCCATGTGTTCTGCCAGGCAAAATTTTTGTTTCCTTTTTCGTCAAGGAATGAAATGTTGTATGCCTTTGCGAAATTCTGGCCGTCTGAGTGCGCGTCAGGGCCCTGCGCCATTTTTCCGTTTGGCACAAAGAACTCAAGCGTTTCTGTTGATTCTGCTCCTGCGAATTTTTCCTTTTCCGTCTTTTTGCCGTGCAATGGATAGAGTGCAAGACTGTTCTGGCAAACATCTTTCCACAAGGCCATTATGTCCTTGATTTCCCTGTCTGCCTCTTCTTTTGTCGCGAATGCCGTGTGTCCTTCCACCCAGAGGAATTCCCTTGTTCTTAGCAATAGCGTGGGGTGCTTGAATTCCCACCTTACCACGTTGTTCCACTGCATTAATTTTAATGGCAGGTCTCTCCAGCTGCGTATCCATTTGGAGTATGAATCATACATTATTGCTTCTGAAGTCGGGCGGACAGCAAGGTTTTCTGCCAGCTTTGTGTGCCCTGCGTGAGTCACCCAGGCGCATTCCGGCGTGAAGCCCTCAACGTGTGTTGCCTCTTTTTTCAGGAGTGATTCTGGTATGAATAGCGGGAAGTATGCGTTCTGGATTCCCATTTCCTTCAGCCTTGGCTCGCAGGCTGCCCGAATGTTATCCCACAACGCCATGCCGAGCGGCCGGATTACCATGCATCCCGAAACAATGCTGTAGTCAGCCAGTCCTGACTTTGTCACAACCTGTGTGAACCATTCTGAAAAATTCTCTGACTTCTTTACGGTTATTCCAACCTGCTTCTCTTCTTCTGGCTTTTCAGCTTTCTTTGGCATATACCTGCACAGAATAAGGTTGTTTTAAAAAACTTTCCACGTAGAGGTCATGTTGCATCACAATCACTGCGCCGCGGTCGTGCTCTCGCACGACTCAATTTGTCTCCCCTGTGCTGGATCAAGGGGAGACAAATTGACCTGAACTAATGGTTCAGGCGCGGCGCTGGACAAGAAGCCTGACGACGTTCAAGCACACATTTTATAAACAACTGCTTATTGCAGTCTGTAAGGGGGAGTATATGGCAGAGAACAAAGATGATGCAGCCTTGTTTCTCTTTGTTGCAGGCCTGCTTATTGCTCTTGCCATAATTGTGCTTCCTTTTGTGTGGTCTTTTGCAAAGGCAGAATTGTCAAAAACAAAGGTTTCTGTTATTGTTAGCGATGAGTGCAAGCCAGGCGCGCCTTGCCAGATCTGCACTGAAACAGCCCAAAACAGGTCGTGCATTACAGGTGTTTGTGATGCCCAGCAGAACTGCATTTCGCCGTCTCCGAAGAATGCCACGCCCAAAATTCCTGAGAAAGGGGTCAAGTCCTTGGTGATGAATTGATGCTTGACAAATACTCAAAGTATGACAAGGCAATGCTTTTGCTTGTTGCTGTTGTTTTTGTCGCGCATTTATTGATAATCGCGACGCCTCTCAAAGGATATGTTTTTGACGAGGCGCACTATGTCCCGTCTGCAAAATGCATGCTTAATGGCACCGTTTGCAATGTTGAGCACCCGCCGTTGTCAAAGGCAATGATTGCGTTTGGAATAAGGATGTTTGGAGACAATGGCATTGGGTGGCGTTTGCCGACAATAATTGCAGGAACATTATCTATCGTTGTTGTTTACGTTCTTGTCCGGCGCTTGCGCGATGAAAAAACAGCGCTTATTGCTGCTTTTTTGCTTTCGTTTGAGTCATTGTGGTTCACTCATTCATCTATTGCTTTGCTTGACATTATTGCAGTATTTTTTGCAATTCTTGGTATTTACCTTTTTATTTGCAACAAAAGAATATTGTCAGGGATTGCGTTTGGGCTTGGGTTGTTGTCAAAAGAGACTGTTTTGTTAGTGATTCCTGCGCTTGTTCTTTATGCTGCATTTTCGCAGCCAAAAATCTGGTCAAAAGATGCTTTGAAGGCGGCGTTAAAGGTTTGCTTGTCTGTCGGCTTGACTGCAATAATAGTTTTCCTTGTTGGATTGAATGCTTATGACGTGACTTATGACGCTTTCCCAACGCCTTTCCACCACATTGCCCGCATGGTCAGGCACAATCAGGCAATTGAGGCGCCAAGGTTTTCTGATGTCACTCACCCATTAAGGTGGTTTTCTGGGTTTATTCCAGACCCGTATTTTCTGACAACAGTCCGTGTTGGCGAGCACAAGCGGTCTTTTGCGCAGTATTATTCCCAGCCAAACCTTGTTGTTTTGCTAATAATCTGGCTTGCATTGCCGTATGCTCTTGCGAATGCCTGGAAAAAAGAGCCTCTTGAATTATTGAACCTGCTTGTTGTGGCTGTTGTGTTTGGAGCTTATGTTGTTCTTGCGTCTGCCAGGATAACTTACCCGTTTTACATGCTGTTGTTCTTGCCCAGCTTGTGCATTATCAACGCAACTTTCCTTGCACGGCTCCAAAAACCAGTCCTGATATGCTATTGTCTTGGTGTGCTTGCCTGGTTTATCTTCTGGTTCCCGAGAAACATATTCACGATAGGAATGTAAAATGGGCAAAATACGATTATCACGAGGTGTGTTGCAAGATTTCATGTCAAGCGCCGCGCCTGAACCGATAGTTCAGGTTGTTTTGTCTCCCCCTGACTCAGCGCAGGGGAGACAAAACAAGTCCCGCGCAACGGGACCGCGGCGCATTGCGGGCTTTATAACAAATACCGCGGTCGGCTTGCCACAGCACGAAAACAGGACCAGAGCGGCGTTTCAGACAAACAAGTCGTCTACAGGTGCATAAAATGAGGAAAAAAGGTCTTCCAATACTTGCCGCAATGGGCATTGTTGTCTTGTGCACTTTATTGACTTCTTCCGGCAAGGTTTTGTGGAAGTTTGGCGCGAACAACTGGCCATTGTTCCCTGCCATTTATCAGGTGATTGGCGGGTTTATACTGCACGCAATTGCTGCTGCTGTCCTGATTTATTTGTTCAAGAAAGGCGAGGTTTCAATACTTTTTCCTGTTTTTGCCACAAACTACATCTGGGTCAATGTTTTTGCTTACATTTTCTTCCACGAATCATTTACTGTGCTTAAATGGGCAGGCATTGCGTGCATCATTGCGGGCTCTATAATCCTTAGCAGGGGCTCTCACAAGCACAGGGCGGTGGTCGGATGAGCACTGCGTGGTTTGCGCCACTGATAATCGTGGCTTCCTCTATTTTTTCAGGTCTTTCTCCGACCTTTCTGAAAAAGGGGGCAAAGAAATTCACTGTCAATCCTTTCAGGCTCATCAGGAAGCCGTCTTTATTGTTAAAGAATTGGGGTGTTATTGCCGGGCTTGGGCTTGATGTCATGTCAGCAAGCCTGAACATTGTTGCTTTGCGGTTTGGAGAGCTTAGCGTGCTTTATCCTGTGAATTCCCTCACATACATTTGGTCTTGTGTTTTTGCCTCAGCATTCCTAAAGGAAAAAATGACAAAACTGAAATGGGCAGGGGTGTTGCTGATTGTTATCGGAGTTGCGCTTATTACTATGGGGATGAAATAATGCTTTCAATAATAATCCCGACTTACAACGAGGCAGAAAACATAAAGCCACTGGTGAGAAGAATATGCAAGGCAATGCCTAAGGGTATTGAAATCATTATTGTTGATGATAATTCTCCTGACGGCACAGGAAAAATTGCTGACAAACTGGCTAGGCGATATCCTGTTCGCGTGATTCACAGGGCAGGAAAGTCTGGCTTGGCTGATGCAGTTATTGAGGGCTTCAGGCACGCACGTGGCGAGTTTGTTGGCTGCATGGATGCTGACCACAGCCACACTCCTGAACTCCTGCCAAAACTGCTGGAAACTGTCAAGGATGGTGCTGATATTGCTGTTGCCTCAAGAAAAGTCGGCAATGGCAGGACTATTGGCTGGAATGCTTATCGTCATGCTATGTCCTGGATTGCAACAGCTCTTGCCTGGCCTTTGACATCAGTAAGGGACAGGACTTCTGGCTACATGGTTTTCAGGAAGAAAATAATAGAAGGCATAAGGCTCAACCCTGTCGGATACAAAATAGTCCTTGAGGTCGTCGTAAGGAGCCGCTCAAAACGCATAATAGAGGTTCCATTCACGTTCATCAACCGGAAAACCGGCAAAAGCCACACAAACAAAAAAATAATCCTCGAATACATACGACATTTGGGAAGGTTGTATTGGTTTAAGTTGTTTGGCTGATTATAGAATTCCTTGCTTTTTCAGGCGCTTGCGCAGTGCGAGCAGAGTGCGCATTATTTTATTGACGGTATTAATAATGCGCACTCTGCTTGTTCTTTGGCTTTCTGTCCACTTCACCGGAATTTGGGCTATTGGATAGCCTTGTTTTTCTGCGAGAATAAGCAGTTCTGAATCAAAAAACCAGGAAGGGTCTTGTATTTGCGGAAGCAGTTCTTTTTTTGCTTTTTTGCTTATTGCCTTGAAACCGCACTGCAGGTCTTTAATTCTTGTTTTTACAATCAGTTTTGCTATTGTATTGTATCCTTTTGACAAGATTGTCCTGTTCAAATCACGCCTGACTGTGGAATGCCTGTCAAACCTGTTTCCTGTTGCAACTGCTGCACCTTGCTTTATTGCGCTAATCATTCTGGGCAGTGCATTAAGGTCTGTTGCAAGGTCTGCATCCATATAGCACATAATGTCAGCTGTGCTTTCTCCCCACGCTTTCTTTAACGCCCTTCCACGCCCTTTCTGGTCAAGATGTATGACTCTGACATTTTTGTAACGCTTCGCCAGCTGCCGGGCAATATTAAGAGTGTTGTCGGTAGAGGCATTGTCGGCAATTGTGATATGCCATTTATCAACTATGTTTTTTTGAATAAAACCATAAACAGTTCGAACAGTCCCTACCAATATCGACTGTTCGTTGTAGACTGGAATGACGATGTTGATCGATGATTTATTCATCATCTTAACTTGTTTGTTTGGGATTGTTAATAAGGTTTTTGATTAACAAAGTTTTAAATACAAATCTCTTGATTGGGTTTATTATGTGGGACCGTACTGAAAAGATGATTTTTCTTGTGGCATTTGTCTTTATTGCACTTTTTACAGAACACGCCATTTGGAATCCTAATGATATGTCAAGAATGGCAGGAGTAGAGTCAATAGTGGAAAGAGGAACATTTGCGATAGACAATTCAACATTTGTGAACACCATTGACAAGGTTAAATCCGGCGAGCATTATTATTCTGACAAGCCTGCAATATCCTACTTGCTTGTAGTTCCGCATTATTTTCTTTTTTATCACCTGTTCGACCTTAATTTTGCTGAAAACCGGAATCTTACTTATTATTTGATAACTTTGTTCAGTGTCGGATTGGGCATCAGCATAATGCTTGTTTATTTTTACAGGCTGTTGAAACATTATAAGATTGGGAAAGCAACAAGAATTTTTTATACTGCATCAATGTTCATTTGCACCCTTGTTTTCCCTTATTCGCTGATATACAGCGCCCACGGGCTTACTGCTGCCTTGCTTCCAATCTGCTTTTATCTTGTTTTGAAAGCAAATAAGCCCAAGCAGTTCTTCCTTGCCGGATTGCTTGCAGGTTTTACCTCCTGCATAGACATGGTGGCAGGCAGCATTTTCACAGTTATTTTCTTCATATTCTTATTTAGGAAAAATGTGCGTAAAACCCTGCTGTTTATTGCAGGTGCAGCCATCTTGATTTTGCTTGAGTTTTTGATTAATTTTTTTATCAGCGGGAGCATAATTCCGTTCAATATCAATCCTCAATTGTTTGATTTCTCAGGCTCTGCATTTGGTCCTGGCTCGCTTTCAGGAGTGGTAATGCAGCCTTGGTCAAATATTCCTGGTTATGCTTTTGACCTGATTTTGGGCAAAAAAGGATTTATTTTGTTCACGCCGGTGTTGATTTTTTCAATAATCGGGTTAATTATTGCTTTTTTCAGGAAGGAATACAGAAAAGAGGCAATAATGGTTTGTGCGGGCATTATTGCCTGCCTGATTTTTTACATAACCAGAACGAACAATTATGGCGGGTGCTCGTACGGGTTGCGATGGACAGTTCCGCTCATTCCCCTATTATATTTGTTTACTCCGGTTCTTTTTGAGAGGAAATTCAGGCTCTTGATATTGATAAAAATCGCGTTTATTATTACCCTTGTTATTTCAGCATTTTTCGCATTTTTGGGTGCAATGGAGCCTTGGACCTGTACTCAAGGGCTTATGCCAAGGTTTTTGTTTGAAGAAATGGGCAGGAAATTCAGCACGCCATATATTAGCCTATTAATAAAATGAAGCTATCAAAACAGCTTGCAACATTTGCATTTATCCTAATCCTTATCCTGGCAATTTTCCTGAGATTCTATAAGACCGGGCTTGCCGAATTCAAGTATGATGAGGCTTATTTCATGCAAACCGCAAAGGACGCTATTGAGAAGAAGCAATTGCCATTGGTTGGCAGCGGTTCTTCGGTAGGAACAAGGCATCCTGTCGGTTTCATTTATCTAATGATGCTGTTGGTGTTTATATCAAAAAACCCACTCATAGTCAGCGGAATGTTTGCCCTGCTGAATGTGCTTGGAATTGTCCTTCTTTATTTCCTTCTAAAAAAGCATTTTTCAGTAAGAACCGCGCTTATTGCTTGCCTGCTTGTAGCTGCCAGCCCTTATGCTGTTATTTATTCAAGGAAAATCTGGCAGCCGGATATTGTTTCATTTTTCATAATTATTTTCATGTTCTTTTTTTACAGGGCGATATTTGTGAAGGATAAGAAATCAGTTCTCTTCTCTCTTATTTCACTTGGTCTTGTGATGCAAATGCATACTTTTGGCCTGTTTTTCCTGGTTTTTGTGCCTTTTCTTTACTATTATTCGTCTAAAATGCATGCCAGACTGTTGTTTTTCATAGGAATCATCCTGATACTGCTGATGTATGCACCTTATGTTCGTTATGAGCTTACGCATAACTTTGAGAATCTTAGGAAATTATCAGAGTACTCACGAAATCCTGCTCATTTCAAAAGTGATGCGTTTGTTTTGTCCTTGAATTCTGTTTCCACAATGGGTTATGATTATTTTTTGGGTGGTGACAGCTTAAAGCAAAAGGTGTTCAGGATGACTTTTGTTGATTTTCTTGCGATTTTTGTTTATTTGTACAGTATTGGGTATGCTGTTTTCAGGACTTTCAGGAAGAATCCTGATTTTCTCTCAAAAAGAACAAAATCTCTCAAAAGACTTGTTCCTCTTGTTGTAGGCGACCCAAAGACGTTTTTCATACTATTGTGGCTGTTCATTCCAATCCTCATATTGTTATTTCCAAAAGGAGGCGTATTCCCTCATTATCTGACATTCACTTACCCTGCCCAATGGATAATAATGGCAATATTCTTTGATTCCCTTCTTGGCAAATCCAGAAATAAAATCATAAAATGGGCTGTTCTGATAGTCCTCCTGCTTATCGTGGCCAGATACACAATATTCACGATAGCGGTATACGACTATGTGGACAACACGAAATACATTCATGCAGACTACGGAACACCGATAAAATATAAATTGGAAGAGTTGAGGAATGCGGATACAGACAGGCTAAAGGAATTATTAGGCGCTTTGGATTATAGATACTTATACAATTATTATTTCAAAAAGAATGCTGTTAACGAAGGTAGCTAGAAAATTTGCAATACAATTGTTTTATTCTTTTTGAAAACTTGATTTTTGGTTTTTTCCACATAACCAAGATAATGCCGACGACCATTAATAATGATATCACTGCGCCAATAACAAACGAAGTGGGCAAGTAATAAAGTGTAATCTCAGACACGCCGCCTGGGACCTGCGCTGACAATAAACCATTAAAGTTCTCTGCTTTCCCACCTTTTACATGCCAGCCCTTATCGTAATTCTGATTAATTATGACCCTTGTCGTATTTGTGGAGTTTACACCTACAATGAGTTTGTTCGGCGACCAGTATTTATAATATGCATTACCGCCATCTTCCAAGTAAACCTCGCCTTTATATGCTTCATCATTAATACTTTTAGGAGATGCTTGGTGGTAAATTGGATTGTATGCATTCAATGTGCCATGATTAGCCAGTAAGTTGTAATACATGCTGCTGTAAGCACCGCTTCTACCTGTATTTGAGTCCCATATTTGTTGGAACTCATTATTCCAATCAATTTTAGGGGGTGTATTAACAAATGGTTGTGTGAATGGTTTGCTATTTACTACAAGTAAATCAATAATGCACAATAACCCAATCAATAACAAAAAGAATCGGGTTGGGTGTTCTTTAACTTTTCTCCAAACATAATCAAATGCAAATCCAGCAATTAATGCAAGACTAAATACGAACAGAATTATGAATCGCATAGGGACATGAACCGAATTGAAAAATGGTAATTTATGCAAATAAACCCAAGGCATGTACGGATTTAAATCACCTAATGATATTGCAAATATAAACAGGCCCGTAATAATAAGAGGATATTGTCTGGTAAAAAATAAGATTAAGCCCAGAAGAAAAAGAATTATTGGTAATACGCCTGTATATGCGCCATTTTCGTGCCAATTCCAAGCTTGTCCTGGGAATAAGTTTTGCCATAATTGTTGATTTGGATACAGAAAAACATAATATAATCCGTAAAGCGGGGTTTTTTCTCCTAGACTGGTGGTTCTTGGGTGTTCCGCAAGATAATCCATTGTGGGTATGGATTGAATGGCGCTAATACCAAATGCAACCAAAAATGTGCAAATTAATAGAACCAAAGGTGTAAGAGATTTTTTCTGAAATGAATAAAACAAAGCATAAACTGACAAAAATAAAATCGTTATTAATAGAGGTATGGCGATTCCTCCATCAAAAATTATTAATGCGATTAGTGCTGACGAAAGAAAAAGATATCTCCAATTATCGATTGACTTTAAGTAAAAAAGAAATATTAATGGAAATAGCAAAAAAGGCAGAAAGACAACATGTCCCTCTGCAACATGTAAAGATATGTAACTTGACAGGCCAAATATTGATGCAGATATAATTCCTGCAATTGGTGATAGCTTATAATACTTTGAAAGCAAATAAACACCAATTAAGCCAACCAGAATCATTATGAACGCCTTGATTTTCAGGCCCATCACACAGCCAAAAATAAGAGTTGTTAAAAATGTCGGACTAATAAAACCTGCTTGGGGATCTGCTAGTAATGGTCTGCCCCCTGATGCATAAGGGTTCCATAAAGGAAATTGCAAATATTTCAAAATAGTTATTCTGGGCACCTCATTTTGAAAACAAAAAAAGTCCCAATCACCAGCACCCGTATTATACTGGTTTTTGAATAAGGGTAACGTGAACGTAACAGTTATAAGGATAAGAAGAACGTAAGGCATCACGTTTTTTAATAAATGTTTATATTTGGCTTTCATAATGTTAATCTCAACACACAAAAATCAATTTATAATTGTTTTTGTTTCTCGAGTACGGCAAAAATTATCAGCCCAAATTGGCCAATAATTTTTTGTTCATAAGGTAATAGTTTTTGAGCTAGCGCCTCCGAAAATAAAGCGATAAAAGGAGTTATTAGGAATAGTGTTTTAAGTTCTTTTATTTTGAATCCGGCCATATTCACAAACTTTCTCAGACGACTTAATGTGAACATATTAATGTGATGTTCTTTGTACTTGATGGGGCTTACAAGTCTCCAAAGATGTTCAATTAACCACCAGAAACTTGAATAGTTCGGCGTTGTTAGAATAAGTTTTCCATCATTATTTAAGGTGATATGGATCTTCTTAATCAATTGAATATTATTAGGCACGTGTTCAATTATCTCTGAGAGAACTACGTAATCTGCCTTAGGTAACTTGGTTCTGGTGATATCCGCACAAATCCATTCAGCATCCGGCATGATTCTCCTCGCATAAAGTATTTGTTTTCTTGCAATATCGATCCCAATTCTCTTTTTTGCGCCTTTTTTGTGTTGAAAGAAAAAATTTCCCGCCCCGCACCCAAGATCTAAAAGTGTTATGTTGGGATTGTCAGGGATGTATTTAGATATCTCCGCAAGCTTGGACTTATGCCAAAATCTCTGAACAGGATATCCATGAATCATTGCTTTTAGGTAATACCCGCTGGGAATGTTATCATAAAGCCCCATAATTAATTAAGCAGTTTGAGAATTTATATACTTTATTGTTTCTGATGCAATTATTTTTCATTTATTGTTAATTCAAAAATAAAACCAGTCAAATTATTTTTTTCTTTTTATGATATTGCCATAATAATTTAAGGATATTTAATCCATAAAAGAAAGATTTCTTTGCAGAGATTTGATGAGATTCTGGACCATAATGTGTGGGGATTGGGATTTCGGCAATTCTCAAACCTCTTTTTTTAAAATGAATAATCATCTCTGAATCAAAATGGTAATCATTAGTAAACGAGTTAAATGGCACTTGCTTTAGTGCTTCGAGGGAAAAAGCCCGAAAACCGGAGTGGTAGTCAGAAAGGTTGAGCTTTAGCACTTTATTCTCAATTAGAGTTAAAATACGATTGCCTACGTATTTCCACAGAGGCATTCCTTGTTTAATAGGTCGTCCTAATATTCTGCTGCCAATAACCATATCAGCAGTACCTTCTTCGAGGGGTTTGATTAATTGAGGAATTTTCTCTGGGGCGTACTGCACATCACCATGAAGCATTACCACAATATCATACTTTTTCTCAAGCGCATAATTATATCCTTTTTTCTGATTACCTCCATATCCTAAGTTGTTTTTATTACGAAAAACATTGAGCTTTTTGATATCGTGAAGGTGCTTATAGCCAAGAGCTGCATAGTATCCATTATCAGGGCTAGCATCATCTATTACGTATATTTCTTCACACCGCTCCTTAATCTCATAAGGAATCCGCTTAATAGCAGCAATAAGCGTGTCGACATTTTCATAGGCGATTACGAAAATTGCAACTTTTTTAGAACCATGCATAAAACTGCAGAGTTGCCTTTCACTTATATATCTTTTGTAAGACCTAGAAACCTTTCCCACACAAGTGTAATATTAACAAAACTATATCAAGTACGTAAAGGAATATGATGGGTATCCAGAAGAGGCCCACAACTAATTTTAATACGTGTTTTTTCTTAATAAACCCATAGATCTTGTTAAAACCGTCCAAGAAAGTCTTCACGTAACCTAAAAGTCCCGGCAAAATGTATATGAATTTAGTAAATGCAAAATCTCTATACTTCCAACAAGCA
>JBBILB010000006.1:0-71001 GCA_037445145.1 Candidatus Woesearchaeota archaeon
GAATACCCAAAATAATGGCAGATGCAGTAGAGCTGGTAAGACAGAAAACCCCTCCGAGGATGCACAAGGATTGCGAATGTGAGATGTGCAAGTGGATGGCGGAAGGGGAGTTATTAGAATGATCAAAAAGTCCGAAATAAAAAGGTCGTTGAAAAAATCGAGAAAAAAATCGAATTATTAAAATTCAAATATGCAATATGTGATAACTATATCCACACAGGATTTAATGCAATGATCGCTCAACAAGGAGTGATTATTGGTGTTGCAATAACTGCAATGCAAATCAAATTAATAGACATGCACGGCGTAATATTCTTGGGCATCATGGCCACATTGTTGACTTTGTCTTTTCTGAATTATAAAATAAGTATGAAAAAAATACACATTATGGCAATCAAACTTGAAGATCAAATAACAGAAAATTATAAACAACTAGAAGAATTACTAAATAAGAATTAATTCGAATTTTAAGATAAGCGTGAGATTTTCGGTTTAGCCGGAAAGTTTCCGGAACCTTTTTAGCTTGCAATGCGTTTATTGACAGTATGACCGACAACCTGACAAAAAGACAAAGAAGGCTGTGTATGTCAAGAATCAGAAGCAAATGGACAAATCCTGAAAAGCAGGTTTTCCAGGCTGCTGAATTCTTCATGGAACCCGCCTAGGCCATAATGCAGCAGGAAAAGGTGGCATGATACTTATGGCGCCGAAAGCGTATGAATGCCTCGGAAGGCTTGTGAAGGCAGAATAATGTTTAAATACCCGAACACCTGAGCAGGGTATTATGTCATGGATATTGCTGCTGCTTATCGTCATTGTTGTTCTTGCAGTCCTTGGATGGGTCTTGAAAAAAGTGGGTGGAATGATAGCGATGATTATTCCGCTGGCTTTGCTTTTGGTTGTTGTCGTGTTTGGAATCTGGATTGGAATGGACACTTATGACCTGAGCCGGCACTTTTACCAGGACGAAAAGCTGTTCATACTGGACATAGACGGAAAGCCAGCAGGCGCGTTCGTGCTCGGCGCAGATGAGCTGCCCGGCATAATAACTGACCTTGACAAAATCAGGGAAACATACCCTGACCTTGCAGCACTGCAGGGAAGCAATTACAAGGTTATCGTGATGAAATGGCCTGTTGTTGCGAACGACATAGACATAATGGGCTTTAGCGCATCAGCAAATGACATAAAAGAATCATTGCTTGACCCGAATCCAAAGCAGAAATTTGCGTACTTGGTGCTTAAAGGCAAGGGCACGGCAGCGCTTGCCGCGCTTATGGCAAGTTTTGACGCTGTTTATCCAATAAATGACGCGTTTTCAAGCAGTGTTTTTGCCTTGCTCGCAGCAAAGCCGTTGCAGGACAGGGAACTGATTTACAAGGGAATAAAGGACGGAAACGTAATCATATACCCCGAAACAGCAGTATTCAAGACAATGAAAGCGCTTCCGCTGAGCGTTACAAAAATACTGGCGCCGGAGAAATAAAAAATGGGATTATTAGGAAGGTTGTTTGGGAAAAAAGAGGAATCAGAGGAATTGGAGCTTGGAAAATTCCCAGGGCTTGAGGCTCCTTCTGCAGCAGCACCGCCAGGAATGGGCTCTGCCCCAGGAGGGCCTGGAATCACTGAAATGCCTGGCGGAGAAATGCCTCCTGCAATGCCAGGCATGGAAGAAATTGGTCCTGCCCCGCCGGCTCCGTTTCCGGGAATGGGAAGGCCTGCCAGTCCTGCTCCGTCTGCATTTGCGCCTCAGCCTGCAGCGCCCACCCCTGACATAGCAAGGGAAATGCAGGTCGTGAACGCAAAGCTTGACACTCTCAAAGTGCTTCTTGACAGCATTAATGCAAAGATTGACCGCCTTGAGCAAAAGCCAAGGGAAGAGGAAGCAGTACCATTGAGCGTAAGAAGATGGCGGTAAAAAAATCAAAAGGCGCAAAAATCCTTTTCTGGACAGCAAGCATTGTTGTCCTGCTTGACATTCTCACAAAGTCTGTTGTGCGCGCAATGATTCCGGAAGGCAATTATGTGGAGGTTTTGCCTTTTTTGAGGATTTCGCACATCCAGAACGCAGGAATAACTTTTGGAATGATGCAAATCGGGGCTTTGAGGTGGGTTTTTGTCGCTGTCGCCCTGGCTGTTGCTGTCGCGATTGCTTGGTCGTGCAGGCACAAAAAGATTGTTTCGCACTTTCTTGCATGGGGATTAATTATGGGCGGAGCAATCGGCAATGCCTTGGACAGGATTTTTATCGGCACAGTGACTGACTTCGCCCATGTTGGCATCAAGAACTTTGACCTTGCCTGGCCTGCCTTCAACATTGCAGACTCCGCACTGACCATCGGCGCGATAATAATCCTCTGGCATTCTTTGAGGAAAGAATAGGACTACGCCCCTGTCTGCCTGACAAGGTCGTCGATGAACTTGTTGCATTTTGCTTCTGTTTTCCTGCCGCGGAATCCCGCAAGGTCATTCAGCACGTCGAGAAAAGAGAGCATTTCTGTCCTTGACTGCTGGTAGCTTCCTCCAAGCGCAAACTTCAGTATTGTGTCATATTTCATGGGCAGGAAAAGCTGCGGCCCGTCAAGCCCTGTTGATTTTGCGCACTTGTCATCTGCACAGAACCACCACGGATCGTCAATAATCCATGTGTGGCGCATGCTGTCCTCTGCGAAAGAAAACCTTGTGGGAATCTTTCCGCACCCGCCTTCGCACTTGAAAACAGGGGTGAAGGAGTTCAATGCCTTTCTCACCCGGCTGGTTTCGTTATGCAGGTATGGCGCAGTGAGCTTTTGGTGCATGTAAGCAAGGTATGGATAGTCTGTCAGCGCAATAAGGGCAATGCTTTTTCCATGGTACTGCCCGAATGGAAATTTTGTCTCGCCAACCATGGGGGTGGTGGAATGGGTTTGTTGTTATAAAACTAGCGCTCAGGAGAGAGTTATGTTTTTATACAAGAAGCGCATTTTCAGGAAAATCATGCAGGTAACAAGAATCTTTATTGTTTTGGCAGTATTGCTTGTGCTGGTTCCTTTTGCTTCTGCAACACTGATTTGGAAGGTTTCAACAAGAGGAAGCCATATGACTGGCGGAATAATTATGACAGCGCAGGAAGCGCCAATAGTCAAAATCGCACAGCCAAATGGGACAACAATTGCAGGTCCTGCAAGGATAAGCAATGGTGTTCTTGACATCTCAGAGCCTGCTATCAGAAGGCCTGCCAGTTGCGTAAGCGGGACAACGTGGTGCGAGGACAATGTTTTTGTAAAATGCGTTGGGGGAGTATGGGTAACTGTTGAGAAATGCAAAAATTCTGAAGTGTGCACTCCAGACGGGTGCAAAATGTTCAGGTGGTCAAGGTATCCTTATGTGAAAATAACACCTCCAACAAAGGCGCCTGTCAGGTGGGCAAACATTACAAGATACGAAATGCATGGACAGGTCGGCATTTAAAGAGTAAAGTATTTATACTGATCAAGGATTTTATGAGCCAACAAGTAATGATTCGAACGAGGTGAAGTTTTATGGACGAAGTTCGAGGGATTGCATTGTCAATTCTGGGAATAGTTGCGATTATTGGCGTGGTTGGGCTTGTGCTGTTGTTTACAGGCGCCACGGGAATGGGATTGTATGGTGGGGAAATGAGGCAGGGAGAGTCATACCTGAGGCCTGTGGGAGAAGAGCCTGCAAGGTACACGAGCCCTGTGCCTGTCTCAGAAGGAGGCACTTATTACCAGCACAGGCAGGGCTGGGAAGGTCTTGAGCGCGATCCGTGCCCGGACAACAAGTACCCTGTTGCAACTACTGCAAACGCTGCAGGAGCAAGGGATGACTGCGTGCCAAGCACGATAAAGTATGGAATTGTGTGCTGCATGCCTGCAGGAAGGGCTTACGCAGAGGGCATGTACGAATAAGAATTTTTTTTATTATTTTCTTTTGTTTTTTTTTCTTCGAAAGTAAACTTGAGCTGTGTGCGAAGTTAAACTTCAACTATGGCTATGTATCTGCGCCTGTAAGGCGCCTAATTGGTAGTGCGCTCATACTGCTGTTCTTCACTCATACTGAAGTTCTTTTTCCAGAAACATTTATATATGAGCTTGTTCTGACTAAACTCATTAAAATGAGGTGAATTATAATGGCAGAAGAAGGACGAGGAATCGCACTGGCAATTCTTGGAATAGTTGCTGTTATTGCTGTTGTGGGTCTTGTGCTCTTGTTCACAGGAGCAGCAGGCAAAGTGGCATATCCTGGGATTGCAAAGGTTTATGGAGGAGTCCACGCAGGAGAGGAATTTCCTTATTTGACTGACAGGACGCAGGGAGGATTCCCGCAAACAGCAGGAAATCCTGATGCAGTGTATTATCCGCAAGGCTTTTACACCGAGAAGCCGGTAGGGATTGCGTTGCAGGAGGACGCGCAACTCTATGGCACAAGCGCAAGCGGGACAAGGGAGTACACCTCGTTCCAGAGGCAGCCGTACTTTGTGCCAAGCGGTCAGGACTGCTATGAGGAAGATGGGCGTGTTGGGTTCAGGTGCCCGCAGGGGACAACCTGCATTACAAACATTCACATTGCAGAAGGTGGCGGCTGGATTCCTGCGCCACAGCATCCGTGCTACATTAGGGCAAGCCAGGAATAAAGCCTGACATTTTTTTCCTTTTTTATATTCATATTCTTTTTGACAATCAAAATATTTATATAGGAGTAAAATAACCTCTCACGTAATACTCACATATAAAAACGAGGTGATAGTAAATGGCAGAAGAAGGACGCGGAGTTGCACTTGCAATTCTGGGAATAGTGGCCGTCATTGCAGTGGTCGGACTTGTGCTGTTGTTCACAGGAGCAACAGGAAAGTTCTCAGGCGGCGCAGTTGGGCTTCCCAAGGTTTACACAAGGCAGTCTGAAGTTGCGGTCGCATCAGGCCCTGCAAATGTCGAGAACCCATATTATGGATATGAGTACGAGACTTACGGCGGAATAACCCAGTCCCGCGAGGCAACTGCAAAGGACATAGCTGCCGGCGGAGCATGGGACCCGACAAAGGTTTACGGAGACGCGACATGGGATGCAGCGACAGAGCCAGGTATTGGAGGAGCTCCATCGCTTTATGACACGACACAATCGCCGACATACAAGCGCGCCCCGAGCCACATCGTAAGCGGACAGGCAGATGTCTGCGGCATGTGCCCGTATGGAAGCGTATGCATCACTGATGAGCGCAGTATTCCGACAGGCGCAAAGCAGGTCTCGGGATACCCGTACTGCTTCATAATCGGCACAACAGTCTGAGAATAAAACCTTTTTTTTTCTTTTTTTTTCTCATTCTAATACTCAGTAGCATAAAGTTTATATAGTAGTTAAATATCATACAATTGTATACTGGAATGATACCAACAAAAGAGGTGATTATATAATGGCTAATGAGAAAGGAGTTGCTTTGGCGATTCTTGGCATAGTCGCCCTTATAGCTGTTGTTGGGCTTATCCTGCTCTTTTCAGGTAAGCTGACAGGAGAGGTCACGCAGCCGGCAACATACGGCGGCTATGGTGCCAACAAGCTGTATGGCAACTGGGACAAGGTCCAAGAGGAGGCTCCCCGCGGTGCAGTGGTTGCGCAGGCAGATTACAAGGGCGGAGGGGCAAGCTACCCGTATGAGGGCAACTGGGTCAAGGGAGTGCCGTACACGCCTGAAGGAATCCCTGTTGCTGTTGTGGGCGGAAATGAGGCAACGTATCGCCAGCCAAGTAGGCAGACAACCTGCCCGCCAGGGATGGCGCGCATGGGAGTCAGGCAGATGCAGACCTTGAGCGATGAAGAGTTCGCGCTCTGCATCCCGGGCAACTTTGACGACGGCAGCATGTGCTGCCCTGTTGCAAAGCTCGCAACAAGGTAAAACAAAACATTTTTTTTTCTTTTTCTTTTGTTAGTTTTAACTTTATAAGAAAAGGTGCAGGATGAGAGTCCAGACCGCGCTTACTGCATTATCAGTAACAGTGCTTATGCTTATAACTTGCCTTATTGCGCTGACCGGAATACAGCTCGGCATTGGCAATGCGGCAAGCGTTGGCAGTTATTATCTTGGAATTTCACAGCACGGCTATGTTTTGCGCGAGGTTTTGCCTTACACAATCCCTGATGTTGACCCTGAGGACCCTGCCTGTTATGTCAATGCAATAAATGCGTGCGCAAGGCTTAATGCCGGCGAGAACTACATTTCGTGCGTTGACCGCGTTGCCATTGAGTGCGGGGCGCCTGAAACACAGGGAATGACGTGCTACCTGCCTGCTGGATTTGAGCTCAAGTACAGGACTAGCAGGGAGTGCGAGTACAATGTTGCTCTTGAGTGCAGTATGCGCTGCCCTCCTGCATTGCTTAAGGAGTGCAGCAGGCTCTCAAAGGGCAGGTGCAGCCTCATTGGCGGCAAGTTCCAGTCTGTTTATGAGCAGACAAAATATAAAGGTTACCCTGCTGTCCAGCAGAGCGTGCTCAGCTAGCACAATGTTTATATACACGTATGCTTATGAATAACCAAAGAGGTGATAATCGTATGGAAGAAGCAAGAGGAGTTTCGCTTGCAATCCTTGGCATTGTTGCAGTCATTGCTGTTGTGGGCCTTGTGCTGTTGTTCACAGGAGGCACTGGAACAATGGTTTATCCCGGGATTGCAAAGGTCTACCCCGGAAAGGTCGTGAAGGGGGAGACAGGCCAGGGATTCCCGTATTTGGGCGGAGGCGAGTATGTTGCAGAACAGCGCGGCTCGTGCCTGCCCGGCGAGGTTTTTGTGCAAAGGGGAGGTTCTTATGGCAAGAGTTATGACCCGAACACCTGCAGGGGCGGAGAGATGCGCATAGAGATTTATCACAGGAACAACAAGTTCTTCGGCGCTCCTGACCAAACTGTTGTGGTTGATGGCTGGTGCTGCACGATTCCGGGATACCAGCCTTATGGCGAAGAATAATCCTGTTTTTTTGTTTTTTTCTCATTCTTTAGTGGTGTGAAATGCTTTTATACGTAGTTTTGGCTTTACTGGGCAATGGCTGAAGCAAAGGCAGGGGTTGTGTGCGAGGTTTCGTGGGAGGTTTGCAACAAGGTTGGAGGCATTTACACTGTTGTGGCTTCCAAGGCTGCAGAGATGGTAAGGCGGTATGGCGACAAGTACTTCTTGATAGGTCCTTATTTTCCTGCAAAGCTGATGGGCACTTTTGAGGAATCAGTGCCTCCTGAGGGATGCAAAAAGTGCTTTGAGGAACTCAAGAAGGAGGGCCTGGAAGTCCACGTCGGCACATGGCTCGTGAAAGGCAGCCCGAGGGTTATCCTTGTTGATTTTGCAAATTACACCAAGAACAAGGACGGCATAAAGCGCCAGCTGTGGGAAGGTTATGGCATTGATTCCCTGAATACGGAATGGTTTGATTTTGACGAGCCCGTGGTGTGGGCTTGGGCTGTGGGCAGGATAATACAGGAAATGCAGCACGTGTGGAAGGACGGGATTGTTGCGCATTTTCATGAATGGCTTGCAGGAGCAGGGCTTTTGTACCTGCACAAGAACAAGGTTCCTGCAGGCACTGTTTTCACAACCCATGCCACAACAATCGGCAGGGCATTGTCAAGCGCGGACATTAACATTTACCAGCAGCTTGGCAGGATAAACGCTGATGAGGAGGCAAAAAAGCGTGGTCCTGGTGTGTGGGCAAAGCATTTGCTTGAGAAGGCGTGCGCAAAGAGCGCTGGCGTTTTCACCACTGTCAGCGAGATCGCCGGCATTGAGGCGGAGAAATTCCTTGGCAGGAAGCCTGATGTCCTGCTTTTCAACGGGCTTGACATGGACAAGTTTCCCACGTTTGAGCAGGCTTCCATGAGGCACAGGCTGTTCAAGGCAAGGATTAAGGAGTTTTTGATGTATTATTTTTTCCCGCACTACCCGCTTGACCTTGACAACACGCTTTTTTATTTTCTTGCAGGAAGGTATGAGTTCAGGGACAAGGGGATTGACATTTTTATAAAGGCGTTGGCAGAGCTTAATGAGCGCCTGAAAAGGCAGAAGGACAGCAAAACTGTTGTGGCTTTCATCTGGGTTCCCGGCAACATCAGGGCTATAAGGCCGCAATTGCTTGAGAACAAGACGTATTACAATGACATCAGGGATTCTGTTGAGGACATTCGTGATGACTTGAAGAACAGGGTGCTTTACCTGCTTTTAAGCGGAAGGGAGATAACAAAAGAATCGCTGCTTGAACCTGAGTTTTGGCAGGACCTGAAGCCAAAGCTCAGGCGGTTTTTGGGCAGGAAGGGATATCCTGCCCTGAGCACGCACGAGCTTTATGATGAGGGCAAGGATGCTATAATGAGTGCCCTGCTTGCTTCAGGGCTTGACAACTCGCCTGATGACAAAGTAAAGGTCGTGTTTTACCCCATTTATCTTACCGGCGCTGACGGCTTGCTTGACACGAGCTATTATGAGTCAATGCAGGGCTGCCACTTGGGGGTTTTTCCGTCATATTACGAGCCGTGGGGGTATACGCCCCTTGAGGCAGGCGCTCTTGGGGTGAGTTCTGTCACGACAGACCTTGCAGGCTTTGGAAGGTATATTCAGGCGGAATGCAGGCAGGGAAAGTATCCTGGAATTTTTGTGCTCAAGCGCTTCGGCAAGGCGGATGACGAGATAATCAGGGACCTTGCTGGCATGATGGAGGAGTATGCGTATTTCACCACGCACGAACGTGTTGAGAACAAGATAATGGCTCAGAGGGTTGCCGCGACTGCTGACTGGAAGTTTTTTGCCGACAGGTATGTTGAGGCGCACAACAGGGCATTGGAAAGAATTTAGTTTTTGCCGGGGGTTTTTTTGGTTGGATTACTTGAGAAGCCCTGGCTCCATTTCTTTCGGCCTTGGGATGCCCATCAGTTGCAGGACTGTTGGAGCCACGTGATAAATGGCAGGACGCTTTATTTTCCTGAGCCTGTGCTTTTCCGGCGAGATGATTATGAAAGGCACCTTGTTTGTTGTGTGAGCAGTGCATGCTGAGCCGTCGGGATAAAGCATTTCCTCTGCGTTGCCGTGGTCTGCTGTTATAACAACTTCATAGCCGTTGTTCTGGGCTGTTGCGACAACGTACGCGACGCATTCATCAACTGCTTTTATCCCCCTGACTGTTTCAGGTATTTTTCCGGTGTGGCCGACCATGTCAGGGTTTGCGTAATTAATGAGGATAAATGCGTATTTTTTGCTGTTGAGTGCCTCAATTGCTTTTTTTGTTATTGCGTATGCGCTCATTTCTGGCTTCTTGTCGTATGTTGCCACTTTTGGGCTTGGAATGAGCAGTCTGTCTTCTCTGCTGAATATTTTTCCGCTCAGGCCGTTGAAGAAGTACGTGACGTGAGCCCATTTTTCTGTTTCTGCAAGCCTGAACTGCCTGACCCCCTGCTTTGAGATTACTTCGCCAAGGGTGTTGTTGATGTATATTGGCGGGTATGCGACAGGCGCTTTTATTGCAGGATCGTACTGTGTGAGGCAGACAAAGTGAAGGCGGGTTATTTTTTTGCGTTTGAACTTGTTGAATCTTCCCTGAACGAATGCCCTTGTGAGCTCGCGCGCCCTGTCTGAGCGGAAGTTGAAGAATATGATGCTGTCATTCTTTTTGACAAGCCCTGCGGGCTCAACAACAGAGGGGTAGATGAACTCGTCTGTTTCCCCGCGCGTGTATGCCTCGAGCACTGCCTCCTCTGCTGTCCTGTGAGCATACCCTTCTCCTTCAACCATTGCAGCGTAGGCCTTGTGCTCGCGGTTCCACCTGTTGTCGCGGTCCATTGCGTAATACCTTCCGAGGACTGTTGCGATTTTCCATTCCTTGCTGTATTTTGCGAGCTCCTTTTCCACCTGCCTGACGTATTTGAGGGCGCTTTTTGGGGGCACGTCCCTACCGTCTGTTATTGCGTGAACATACAACTCCCTTACTTTTTGTTTGTGCGCCAGTTTTATGAGCGCGAACAGGTGCTGGATATGAGAGTGCACGCCTCCGTCGCTTATGAGGCCGAGCAAATGCACCCGTTTGCGCTTCATTGCCTGCAGCAACACCTTGTTTTCGTAAAAAGAACCATCTTTTATTGCATCGGTTATTCTTGCAAGGTCCTGCTTGATGAGTCTTCCTGCGCCAAGGTGGAGGTGCCCGACTTCTGAGTTGCCTATGTAGCCGGGCAAAAGCCCGACCGCGGTGCCTGAGGCGTCAAGCATTGTGTGCGGGTTGTCATTCCATAATGTCTCAATGTGTTTTGGCCTTGCGAGTGTTATTGCATTTCCGGTCCCTGGAGGCGCGATTCCCCAGCCGTCAAGCACTATGAGGCAGGCGGGCTTCATAGTGCACCGGCTATTATCCCCGAAACATCAATTTTTGCCGCGGGGTTTGGTATCGTGTTTGTCGTTATCACATGCGCACCCATTTTTTTGAGTTTTTGTAGCGCATTTTTGACAAAAACGCCGTGGATTCCTATGCAGGTTATTTTTTTTGCGCCGAATTTTTTGAGCTGTTTTATGGGCTCAAACATTGTGTGGCCTGTGCTTATGATATCGTCGACAATGACGACATCGCGGTTCCTGAATTTTGCAGGGTCGCCGTGAACAATTATTCGGACTTTTGTTGCAGAATAGCGCTTCTTGAGCAGTATCATTGATTCCTGCCCTACTCTGTCAGCGATTGTCTTTGCCCACTGGGATGACTCAATGTCAGGACCGATGATTATTGCAGTCGGGCAGTGCTTGCTGATGTATTGTGCAATTGCGGTGTCTGCGCTTATGCCTCTTGCTTTTGTCCTGAAGATGTCCTGCAGGCGCTTTATGCGGTGAAGGTGCGGGTCTACTGCAATGACTCGGTCTGCGCAGTCAAGCATTCTTGCCATTACTCTTGCAGAAACGCACTCGCCGGGATGGAACATCTTGTCCTGCCTCATGTATGCGAGGTATGGGGCGACAAGCGTGACTTTTGCGGCGCCGAGCTGTTTTGCTGTGTGGACTGCGAATACAGACTCAATGATGTTCTTGTTGGGATTTGGCATGAGGCCGTTGACAATGACTGCGTGCTTTCCTGTAACGTCTTCTGCAATGCGTACCCTCAGTTCTCCGTCGGGAAAGCTTGAGAGCTGCAGTTCTGTGTATTTTGCGTTCAGCTTTCGCGCTACGCTTTTTGCAATGCCCTGCGAATTGCTGCCGCCGATAACGACTGTTTTCATGGCAATACCCTTCCGGCGTATTTTGCTTTCCTTCCGAGCTCTTCCTCAATCCTGAGCAGCTGGTTGTACTTTGCCAGTCTTTCCCCCCTGCAGGGCGCGCCTGACTTTATCTGCCCTGATGCAATTCCGACGGCAAGGTCTGCGATGAATGAATCTGTTGTCTCGCCTGACCTGTGGCTTGCCATTACCTTCCAATTGTTGTCCATTGCGAGCCTTGCCGCATCTATTGCTTCCGTAATCGTGCCTATCTGGTTTATTTTGAGCAGCAATGCCGTGCAGCTTTGGTGCACGAGCGCTGTGCGTATCCTGTCAGGGTTTGTGCACAACAGGTCATCGCCGACTATTTGCGCCCTTTTTCTTGCTTGCCTTGTGAGTTTTGCAAAGTCTTCAAATGCGTCCTCGTGGAAGGGGTCTTCTATTGAGAGCAGGGGGTATGCTCCTATTATCTCAATGTATTTTTCCATCAGGTCATAAGAGGTGAGCTCTTCGCCTTCCACGTAGTATTTTTTGTTCCTGTAAAAGGTGCTTGCTGCAGCGTCAATTCCTAATGCGACTTTTTTCCAGTAGCCGAGGTTTTGGACAGCGTCTGCAATGATGTCAAGGGGCTCAAGCATGCAGGTCATTGGAGGCGCAAAACCGCCTTCGTCGCCGACGTTTGTTGCTGTTTTTCCAAAATTCTCCTCAAGCAAATTCCTTAGTTCGTGGTATACTTCTGCGCCTATCTGCATTGCCTCTGAGAATGTTTTTGCCCCGACTGGGAAAAGCAGGTATTCCTGGAAGTCAAGCCTGTTCCCTGCGTGCTTTCCGCCGTTGATTATGTTGAATGCGGGCACTGGCAGTATTGGTTTTTTGGTGCCGTAAAGTGAAGCGATGTGCGCATAAAGGGGGATTTGCTTTTCTTTTGCTGCAAGCCTGCAGCACGCCATGCTCACTGCAAGTATTGCGTTTGCGCCGAGCTTTGCCTTGTTGTGCGTGCCGTCAAGCTCAATCATTGTCTTGTCAATGAGTTCCTGGTCTGCGGGATTCTTGCCTATCAGCTTTTTCGCAATGATGGTGTCCACGTTTTGCACTGCCTTGAGGACACCCTTGCCTGAGTATCTTTTTCCGCCATCCCTTATCTCAAGCGCCTCGTGGACTCCTGTGCTTGCCCCTGATGGCACGCTTGCGCACGCTTTGTTTTTTGCGGAATGCACAGTAACCTCGACTGTCGGGTTGCCTCGCGAGTCAAGAATTTCCCTTGCAGTAATCTGCTTTATTGCTCCCATTTCCACCACTTTTTAATAGACGAGAAACAGGGGGATTAGTATATAAATGCTTCGTCAGCCTATGTAGCTCGTGTCCTTGTGCCTGCGGAGCTTTGCGAGGGATTTTACCTGCTTGATGGCAGGGTTTTCTGCGATTTTCTGCTCTAGCTGGGCAAGCTCTTTTTCGAGCTGCTTCATCCGCAGGTTGAGGCTGAGTTTTGTGTTGAGGACTTTCAGAAGTTCCCTTGCGCCGGCAATGCCCAAATACATGGGGTGCCCGTATGTTTCTGCAAGCAGTGATACTGCCTCAATGTTTTTTCTTTTTGCAAGCCCGAGCAACACTCCCGAGACTCCGACTATTGGTCCGACGGTGCCGTAGAGGTTGTTGTTCAATTGTGTGCTTTTCTGGTATTTCCTGACTATTTCCCTGCTGTTTCCTGTCAGAAAGACCTGCGGTGTTTTCGGGACATGCTTCATTGCAATTCCGCCAAGGGTTATGATTTCCCTGCAGTTGAATTCCCTTGCCATTTCAAGGACTGTGTCTGAGAACTGGTAGCAGGACTGCTCGTCCAATGGCTGGACGTCTCCTGCGAGCAGGAGCAGGTCCGGCTTTCCTTTTCTCTGCTTTGCAAAAATTTCTATCGCCGGCAGCTCGACAAGGTTTTCCTCGTTGACAAATACTGAGTGCGGGAAGCCGTATGAGTGGAATTCCGCAATTTTTCTGGCTTTTGTCTCGTCTATTATGAGGTCAAGTGCGAGCTTGCCGACATTTCCTATCCCTGGCAGGCCTTCAATGAGTATCGGGTTTTTCAATGCAGGCTTTTTTGTTGTGTAATTGAGATTCCACATCTCACAGCAGCCCCTGTTTTTTGCGCTCTTCTTCTTTTGCCTTTCTCCTGTACGCGCAGTACTTGTCCTCTGGCGAGTATCTTGCTGGCGCAACAGGCATTGTTTTGAGCGTGCACCCGCATTCTTCTGCCATGGTGTGCTTCTTGCAGGTTGTGCAGTATCTTATTTCCTTCATCAGCTGTGCTCCGCGCGCACGAATTCTGCTGTCATCTTGTGCGCCTTTGCGGCTTCAAGGACTGCATCAACTGCTGTTTTGAGCTTTTTTTCCGCTTCCTTGTAGTCGTTTGATGTTATGGAAATGTGGTAGGTTCCTGCGCCCTTGTAGCGTATTACTGGCTTTCCGGGTGTTTTTTCCGCTTTTTGCAGTGTTTCTTTCACGAGCTCAATGCCGTTTGGCGCGTACGACAGCAACGTGATGTCTCCATCAACCGTGACTTCCTTTGGCGTTATGCGCTGTTTTATTGCTGTTGTTATGTCTGCCGCGATTTTTTTGTCTATGAGTGTGCTGAGGTCAAGCCTGTCCTGCGCAACTTCCTCAAATGCGGGGAAGAGCCCGCCGTATTTTGGCACAAGCTCCTTTGTGAGCGCGAGATAGATTTCTTCCGGCTTTTTCAAGTGCTGTTTTGCCGCGTGCTCAACTATTTTTTCGGCAAGCTGTTCCTGTTTTATCTGGTTGAGCTTTTGGCGCTTCTGGTTTTCGTTGACCCTCCTGAGCGACAGGTCTATGTGGCCTTTCTCTGGATTTACCCTGAGGACTTTGCACACTATTTTTTTGCCTTCCTTGACAAAGTCGCGTATGTTTCTTATTCTTCCCGGTGCGACTTCAGAGATGTGTATCATTCCTGTCTTGCCGTACTCGTCAAGCGAGCAGAAGACTGAATGGTATTGGACCGCGGTTACCGTACAAAGAACGAGTTCGTCCTCCTGCGGGAGACCTGTCTTTTTCAGCAGCATTATCTCCTGTCTACCTCGGTTATTTGATAATGGAGCGTTATCTTTCTTCCGTCTGTGCTTGCGCCTGTTACTTCGCTTTCTGCGATGGTTTTGTGGCCGCTGACGAGTCTTACCGGCAAATTGCCGAATCTTTCCATCAGGAATTCCTCAATGCCGCCGTCAAGGGACCTTAGCGTGTTTGGGCTGATTCTTGCCTCGTGAAGCGGGATTGCCACTTCTAGTTTTGTGCCTTGCTTTACTCTTTTTGCGTCTTTTTCGTGAAGCAGGTATGTTCTGATTAGCTTTATCATTCAAGCACTTCCAGGACGCGCGCCTTTACTTTGCTCTTTCCGCCTGTTGGCTCTGCAAGGAATTTTCCGCAGATAAGGCATTTGATGAGAGTTGATGCCCTGCCGAACATTATCTGTTCGTTCTTGCACTTTGGGCAGCGTATCTTGATGAATTTTGAGCTTGTTTCTTTCAGGGCTTTCGGGGTTCTCATATGAATTCCACCTTTCTTGCCCTGAATCCCCTGTCTTGGGTGTGGGCTTTCTTGCAAATGCTGCACTCAAAGCGCAGGTCTGTTTTTTTTGAGGTCTTTTTTCCTGCCATTTTCCACTTGCTGATTGCCGGTTTTGAGTACTTTCCTGCGTTTCCAAAGCCGATCCTGCCCCTTTTTTTTGCGCGCAGGTCCTTGTTTCCTGCTGCGAGCGGGTGGGCTGAGAATGGTGTCTTTCCTTTGTTATGCACGACCTTGTGTTCTGTGTGCTTTTTGCACTTGGGGCAGTACTTGTTCCTTGATTTTGGTAGCTTCATGGTATTTTCCTTCCTCGCGAGAATAGACGTAAGCACAAATGGTTCATTTATAAAGATTGTGGTGCTGGCTGCCTGCTGCAGGGGTTATTCCTGCACTTCCACTGCGCTTCCCTTTTCTATGAGTATGTCGGCTATGTCTGCAGGCAATTGCTCCTTTTGTTCTGGCTGGAATGGTCCGTAAAGCTCCAGTTCCTTGCCGACAAATTGGTCAACCTGCTGGGTGAATTTGACTGTTTTTGTTGCTGGCGCAGGAGGTGGTTCAAGGGGTTGCACGACTGCTTGCGGCTGTCCTGCGAGTTTTTGGCATTCAGGCAGGCTGATTGATGGCTCATTCAGTGAGAGCACGCTGTAGAGCACGCTGCTCCTGAAGCTGTCAAGCACTGACACGATGCTGTCAAACAGGTATCTTTCGTGGACCAGGAGGGGTGTGGTGTCTATGATGTTGCTTTTTGTCCTGCTTCTGTTCAGCGCCATGTCTGTTATTTTTTTCTCTCTGCGCTCGTAAAGCTCCCTGACTATTTTCCTGATGTTTACCAATTGCACCTGCGTCTTTTCCCTTTCTTCAAGCGAGAAGATGTCCTGCTTTCTTTCTGCCTCGTCAAGGATTTTCTGCTTTTCCCGCAAATAATTGAGGACGTCAAGCAGGAAGCCTTCATTGAGCTGCTGCAGTTCCTCGCGGGATTTTTCGCGCCTTAGCATTTCGTAAAGCGTTTCGTAAGTGACTGCCACTTCCTTTTGAGAATCTGATTCTTCCATTTCCCCCACGGCAGTGAAACTGAATTGGTGTATTTATAGTTATCTGAACTGCAGTTGATATGATTTCCCTTGACCGCAAACCTTGAGGTTTGCACGAACGAAGTGAGTGCAACAAGAGGCTTAGCCGGACCGCGTTTCAGGCGCCTTGATGGAGTTTTGGTCTTGTTTGTCTTGCTGATTGCCTGATGAATTGTCTTCTTTAAAGTACTTGTATATTGGCTGCTGTTCTGGTGCTGCGAATTCCTTGTTTGCGTATCTTGCCATCACGTAGAGGAGGTCTGAGAGCCTGTTCATGTATCTTATTATTTCAGGGTTGAGGGGGTATTGCTGGCTGAGCGCGACAATCAGGCGTTCTGCTCTCCTGCAGACTGTCCTTGCAAGGTGGAGGAACGTGCTTGCCTGTGTACCTTTTGGCAGGATAAATGATGAGGGCGGGGTGAGCATTGCGTCAAGCTCGTCAATGTGCTGCTCAAGTTCCCTCACTTGCTGGGGTGATGTCTGAGGGAGCTTTCTTGTTCCTGTGCTTGCCTTGCTCGTGAACCAAGAGAGCTCTGCTCCAAGGGTAAAGAGGTCGTGCTGGGCTTTCTCCACTATTTTCTGGAGTTTGTCGTCGGTTATGAAGCCAAGCGTCACGCCGAGGACGCTGTTGAGCTCGTCAAGGGTGCCTGTTGCCTCTATGCGCAGGTCGTTTTTTGAGACGCGTTCCCCTCCCACGAATCCTGTCTTTCCTTCATCACCTGTTTTTGTGTAGATTTTCATGGCTGCATCGGCGTCCCGCACACTTGGCATATGTTGCCTCTTTGCGAGAACTGCATTGCGGCACCGCATTCATCGCATCGGACAAACGGGTTTTCTTGTGCTTGGCCTGTGGTCTTCTGCTCGTGTTTTCTTGTGCGGGCAATGTTTATTACCTGCTGGTCAAGGCTTTTGTCGCGGTACACGGTCAGTCCCTTGCAGCCGAGCTTGTGCGCAAGAATGAAGCCCTGTGAGACGTCCAGCAGGCTTGCGTCAGCAGGGAAGTTTATTGTCTTTGATATTGCGTTGTCAACGTGCTTTTGGAAGGCTGCCTGCATTCTTATGTGCCACTCAGGGGGGATTTCCTGCGCCGTGACGAAAATGCGCTTGACATCATCAGGAATCTCGGGAATGTGCTGGATTCCGCCACGCTCTGCTATTTCGCGCATTAATTGGTCTGAGTAAAAGCCGCGCTGTTTGGCAATCTTTGAAAAGACCTTGTTGACGTAGATGAGATCCGTGTCGCCCATCACGTTCTTGACGTATGAGATTGCAAAGTTCGGCTCAATGCTTGGGGAGACATCAGCTATCATGCTTATTGTCCCTGTTGGGGCTATCGTTACCAGAGAGGCATTTCGCAATGGCAGACTGCGTTGTGCAAAGGTGCTGTCCGCCCATGCAGGGAATGTTCCGCGCTGCTCTGCAAGGGCAATGCTTTTCGCGATTGCTTCTTCTTTTACGAATTTCATTATGCGCTCTGCCCATTTCAGTCCTTCCTCTGAGTTGTAAGGCACACCCATGTGGTATAGGACATCTGCAAACCCCATTATCCCAACCCCGATCTTCCTGGTTGCCTTGCTTGCCTTCTCAATTTCAGGCAGGGGGTACTTGTTGACGTCAATGACGTTGTCAAGGAAGTGGACGGCATCATGCACGAGCAGCCTGAGCTTTTCCCAGTCAAACCCGTCATTTTTTACGCAGGAGAGCAGGTTTATTGCACCGAGGGGCGCTGACTCGTAAGGCATCAGCGGCTGGTCTCCGCAGGGGTCTGTTGCCTCAATCTCGCCAAGCCCGATGAGCGGGTTGTGCTGGTTTATTCTGTCAAGGAAAACAAGCCCCGGGTCTCCGCGCTGCCAGGCAAGCGCAACGATGTTGTCAAAGACGCCTCGTGCTGAGAGCGTTGTCACCGCCTGCTTTGTCCTTGGGTTTATTATGCTGTATTCGCGGTCGTTAACCACTGCGTCCATGAACGTGTCTGTGACGCCCACGGAGAGGTTGAAGTTTGTGAAGCTCTTGCCGTCTGCCTTCAGGTTGATGAATTCAAGGATGTCCGGGTGGTCAACGCGGAGTATGCCTATGTTTGCGCCCCTCTGAACTCCGCCTTCCTTTATTATGTTTGTTGATGCGTCAAAGAGGCGCATGAATGCCGTGGGTCCTGTTGACTGCCCCTGGCTTGTTGCAATGATGTCGTGCTTTGGCCTTAGCCTTGAGAACGAGAATCCTGTGCCGCCGCCTGTCTTGTGTATCATTGCTGCGTGCTTTAGGGCGTCAAAGATGCTTTCTATTGAGTCCTCGACAGGCAGGACGAATGAGGAGACCAGTTGCTGCACAGGCGTTCCGGCGTTCATCAGGGCGGGCGCGTTTGGGAGGAATTCAAGCCTGCGCATCCGGTCGTAGAACTTTTGCGCTGCTGCCTTGACATCGCCGCCGTAGAATGCCTCTGCTTGGGCAATGTTTGCTGCAACCCTTTTGAACATTTGCGAAGGCGTTTCAAGCAGCCTGCCTTCGGCGTCCTTCCTGAGGAACCTTTTTTCAAGCACTTTCAGCGCATTGAGGGATAGATCTGTTTCCTCGTCAGTCATTCCCTGCAGTATTGTCTTTTTGAGATTTCTTAGTTCTGTGCGTTTTTGCCTGTACAGGATGTATGCCTTTCCTATCTTTGCCTCCCCGCTTGAGATGAGGACTTCCTCAACTACATCCTGTATTTCCTCAACTGTCGGTATCTTGTCCTTGAACCTTGCCTCGAGGAGTTCCACAACCCTGTCGGAAAGCGCTTTTGCAAGAGGCATGTTTGGGCTTCCGACCGCCTGTGATGCCTTGAAAATTGCAGTGACTATTTTTTCCTGGCTGAAGTCAACAACGCGCCCGTCCCTTTTTGTTATTTTTGTGAGAAAAGTCATACTGGTGCTGAAGCAGTTATTTTTCTGGCTCTTCCCCCTGCACCCTTCTGGGAGGCGGACTTATTAAACTTTGCTGCTTCCCGTGCCGCTTCAACAAACTGTCTGGCTTCTGTGAAGCGTTTGTAGACTGATGCGAACCTGACATATGCGACCTCGTCCATTGCCTTTAGTTTTTCAACAACCATGTCGCCTACGAGCCTGCTTGGTATTTCTGTCCTGTCCATCTGCCTTAGCTGCAGTTCTATGTCGTTGACTGCGCGCTCAATCCTTTCCATTCTCACAGGTCTTTTTTCGCAGGCCCTGAGGATGCCTCTCAGGAGCTTGGTGCGGTCAAACGGCTCGCTCCTGCCGTCTTTTTTTATGATTGAGAGGCCGAGGATTTCAACGTGCTCTTTTGTGGTAAAGCGTTTTGCGCATTTGGTGCACTCTCTTCTGCGCCTTATTGAGCTGTTGTCAGAGGCAGGCCGGCTGTCAAGGACGCTTGTTTCGTGGTGCTGGCAGTAGGGGCATTTCATTTTGGTTTGCAGTTAACAGTTGGCTGTAAACTGTGTGCTTTTTACGAGCATCCTGTTGTTGAGCCGCAGTTTATGCATTTGTAGCACGTGCCGCTTCTTATTGTGAAGTGTCCGCAGCTTGGGCATGGCGGCGCGTCTGCTGAGAGGCTTTTTGCGAGCGAGCTTGCATCATTTGGAAGAGAGTGGTTTTGTGCAGGCAGTTTTTGAGATGCCGGCTCTGTTTTTTGGGCTTTTGCAGGCGGCGGCACGTGCGCAAGGTCTGTCCTGTTGAGGTATTCCATTCCAAGCACTCTGAAGACAAAGTCAACAAGGCTTGTGCTTGTTTTTATGTTGGGGTGGGTTGTTATTCCTGACGGCTCAAAGCGTGTGAAAGTGAATAACTCAACGAATTTTTCCAGCGGGACTCCGTGCTGGAGCCCTATGCTGACTGCCTGTGCAATGCAGTTCATCAGACTTCTCATTGGAGAGCCTTCCTTGTGCATGTCTATGCTGAATTCGGCGAGTGAGCCGTCAGGGAACTCGCTTGTTCGTATAATCAGGCGGTTTCCTGCGACAACAGAGTCAACTGTTATTCCGGTGCGCCTTTGCGCAAGGGTTTTTGCGTCTGCGACGGCTGGCTTTTTTTGCTGTGCGCTTCCGCCTGCTGTGAGGGGCTGTGAGAGCTTGCACCCGTCCCTGTAGACAGAGACTGCCTTCAGCCCGAGCTTCCAGCTTTCAACGTAAATTTTTTCTATTTCTTCTACTGTTGTTTCGTTTGGCAGGTTTACTGTTTTTGATAATGAGCCTGAGAGGAATGGCTGGATTGCGGCCATCATCCTTATGTGCCCCATGGGGCTTATGAAGCGCTTTCCGTTTCCGCACTTGTTTGCGCAGTCAAACACTGCAAGGTGGTCTTCCTTTATGTGCGGAGCGCCTTCCATAGCGCCTGTTTCAAGGACGTATGCCTGTATTTCCTTGACCTGCTGTTCTGTGTACCCGAGTCTTCTTAATGCCTTTGGCACGCTTTGGTTGATTATCTTGAAATAACCGCCGCCGGCGAGTTTTTTGTATTTCACAAGTGAGAAGTCAGGCTCTACCCCTGTTGTGTCGCAGTCCATGAGGAGCCCTATTGTTCCTGTTGGCGCGAGCACTGTCACCTGTGCGTTCCTGAAGCCGTATTTTTCGCCGAGCTCAACTGCGTTGTCCCAGTCGTCTCTTGCTGCCTTGAGCAGGTCTGGGGGGCAGTGCCTTACGTCTATCTTGTATGCTGCGTCGCGGTGCTTTCTTATGACGCGGAGCATTGGTTCCCTGTTTTTTTGGAATCCTGCGAATGGTCCCTTGACTGATGCCAATTCTGCCGAGACGCAGTATGCGTGGCCGGTCATTATTGCTGTCAGTGCTCCTGCTATTGCGCGGCCTTTGTCTGAGTCATAAGGCACCCCGAGCACCATTAACAGCGCTCCAAGATTTGCATATCCCAGGCCGAGGGCGCGGAAGTTGTGGGTGTTTTCAGCGATTTGCCTTGTTGGATAGCTTGCGAAGTCAACAAGTATTTCCTGGGCTATGAGGAATATCCTGCACGCGTGCCTGTATGACTGGATGTCAAAGGTGCCGTCCGCGTTGAGGAATTTCATGAGGTTTATGCTTGCGAGGTTGCAGGATGAGTCGTCAAGGAACATGTATTCCGAGCAGGGGTTGCTTGCCTTGATGCGGGCCGTGTTCGGGCAGGTGTGCCAGTCATTGATTGTCGTGTCAAACTGGACGCCGGGGTCTGCGCACACCCATGCCGCGCGGCATATTTGCTTCATGATGTCTCTTGCGTCGTATTCCTTATGCACTTCTCCGGTTGTGCGGTAGCGGGTTTTCCATTTTCCGCCTGTGAGGTATGCCTGCATGAATTCGTCGGTTATGCGCACTGAGTTGTTTGAGTTCTGCCCTGCGACTGTAAGGTATGCCTCGCCGTTGAAGTCTGCGGAGTATCCTGCTGCGACCAGCGCCTTGACCTTTTTTTCCTCTTCCACTTTCCAGTTTATGAATTCAAGGATTTCTGGGTGGTCAAGGTCGAGGCAGACCATTTTTGCCGCCCTGCGCGTTGTTCCTCCTGACTTCATTGAGCCTGCTGCACGGTCAAAGACAGCAAGGAACGTCATGAGCCCTGAGCTTGTGCCTCCTCCTGCGAGCTTTTCGTACTTGCTCCTTAATGCTGAGAAGTTTGTGCCTGAGCCGGAGCCGTACTTGAACAATTTTGCTTCGCTTTTGACAAGGTCAAAGATGCTGCCCAGGTCGTCTTGTATTGACTGGATGAAGCATGCAGAGCACTGGGGCCTTGCGTACGCGCTTGTTGTTTGTTGCAATGATTGCGTGTCAAAGTCCCAGTACCAGTTCCCTCCTGTGCCGGTGATGCCGTACTGGTGGTAAAGCCCGCAGTTGAACCAGACAGGCGAGTTGAATGCGCCTTTTTGGTTTATGAGCATGTGGGCAAGCTCCATTTCGAATGCGTCTGCGTCTTCTGTTGACTGGAAGTATCCCAATGCCTCTCCTGCAAGGCGTATTGTGTTTGAAATCCTGAAAACAACCTGTTTTACGCTTGTTTCGTGGCCTGTGCCCGGCACTCCTGCCTTTCTGAAGTATTTTGAGACAAGGATGTCAGTTGCGAGCTGTGTCCAGTTCTTTGGCACTTCTGCCCCTTCCAGCTTGAAGACAACCTTTCCGTCAGGTTCTGCTATCACAGAGGAGCGCTTTTCATACTCTACCTCGTCCAGCGGGTTTACGTCTGGCTTTGTGAAATGCCTTTTTATTTTAAGGCGCGTGTCATTGAGTTCAATCTCTGATGTATGCAATATGTCCTCTACTGCCCTTTCGCCATTAGAAGCCATTTTTTTGTCCCTCTTTTTTCTGTTTTTTTATTTGCTGGTTGTTCAAAACCACAACAAGTAGTGGTTATCGTCTGTTCTTGCCACTAACAGTATGAATTAGTATTTAAACATTGTTTAACTGGAAAATAGATAACTGGATTATGATAATAAGAGAAATGGTGTTGCTGACTCCTTTAAGCGCCTGGATTATGCTGACTTTTTAGGAGTTCCCTATAAAATAATAGGAAAAAATATAAAGACTCTCGTTTGGAAGTTCAGACAGACGAAGGAAAATTTTTTAAAAATTTAGAGGATTTATTAATATGATTATTAAACCTGAAAAACTAGAAAAAAGAGACACTATTGCATTTGTTGCTCCAGCAAGTGGTTTAGCTGCTTTAGTTCCACACAGGTTAAAGACTGCCAAATCATATTTTGAGAAAAAGGGATATAAAGTTAAGATATATCAATCAGCTTTGAAAAATGAAGGATTCAGTTCAACATCTCCAGAAGAGCGAGCAAAGGATATTAATGAAGCGTTTAAAGATCCGAAGGTTAAAATGATAATCTCAACTATAGGAGGAAATTCTTCTCATCAAATATTAGAATTTTTAGATTTTGATTTAATAAAACAAAATCCTAAAATATTTGTAGGCTATTCTGATATTACTTCATTGCACTTTGCTTTTCATGTTAAATCAGATTTGGTTACTTTCTACGGACCTACTGCAATTGCCGAGTTTGGAGAATTTCTTAATTTTGAGGAATATACTGAAAAATATTTTTTTAAAGCAGTTGCTTCGAATTCTCCAATCGGGATAATAACTCCATCTTCTAGATGGACCGATTGTAAAAAAGCAAACTGGCTCAAAAAAGAAGATTTAAAGTTAAAAAGAAAATATAGGGAAAATAAAGGTTATGAGTGGTTAAGAGAAGGAAAAGCCGCTGGAAAAATTATTGGTGGGTGCATTACTTCTATGATGCATACAAAAGGAACTAAATATTGGCCAGATTTTTCAAATAAAATGCTTTTTTTAGAAACTCCTGAAGGAGAATTTTTTTTTTAGAGGAGAGTCTTTAGCAAATATTGACGGATACATGGCGGATTTAAAACTTTTAGGAATTTTCGAAAAAATAAAAGGACTAATTTTTGGTAGAGGATTTGGATATACTAATGAGGAAATAGAAAAACTAAAAAAACTAATACTATTCCATACAAAAGATTTTAATTTTCCAATTTTATACGGTGCAGACATAGGACATACAGATCCTAAGATAACCATCCCAATAGGAGTAAAAGTTAGTTTAAACTCAGAAAATAATCATTTTTCAATAGATGAGTCTGGAACAAGATAATCAAAAGTAATCCCTCTTTATTTTATTAAAAATCGTGGTGTACCCGCCATCGCCGAATTCTGAACTCAAAATTTCTACGAAATTTTGCCACGCCTTGCAGGCTTTCACTTCGTTCAGGACGCCTAACAGCGATTAAGAGGGAAAATCCTACGAATTTTCCCCAAATTTCAGCTACGCTGAAACTTCTCTTAATCGCATATGTTTAATGCAGTTTATTTCTTCCTGTGCATCCAGTAGAGGTAAATGCCAAGTGCTATCAGTGCAATGACTGCAATGGCATAGAATACCTTGTCAAGTACAGGTGTTTTTGCCTGTGGCTTAACCACGATTATTGGCTCTTGCTTGTAAGTTTCTGCGGGCGGCTCTTCTGCGGCTGCCTTTGGCAGGGGCTTTGGCGTGTAAATGCAGTCCTGCTCTGTCTTTGGCTTTAGTTTTGTTGTTCCGCAGGAATTCAGGTCGGTGCATTCCCTTGTCTGCTTTGTGTTCACGCATTCGCTCCAGTCATCGCACACCCAGTTTTCAAAGCAAGAACCAACGGTTGTTGTAGTGTTGAGGGGCCTGTAAACCCCGCCGCTTCCGCCTCCTCCGCTTCCTCCGCCGCTTCCGCCTCCGCCTGCTGACTGGACTGTTGTCTGCTCGGTTACGGTCAGGTTGATTTGTGTGCCGTTTACGTTATTGTAGGACAAGTTTGCCGTGTTGTTGATTGTTGTGTCGGCAAGCGCCAATGGCAGGTTTACTGTTATGTTCACGACAATTGTCTGGTTTGCTGTCAGGTTGCCGAGCGCAAATGTGTTGTTTGTCCCTGATACGGGCGTTGGCTGGGCGCTGTCAAAGACAACCCCTGCCGGATAAATGTCAATCAGGGTGAGGTTGCTTACGTTTGTTATTGTTGGGTCAAGGTTTGTGATTGCTATTGTTATTGTGTATATGAGTGGGTTTGCCACTGTAATCGGATCTGAGCTGTCTGTCTTTGTCAAATTCAGTGTCAGCCCGCCTTCTGTTGTTGAGAACGTTGTAAAGTGGGACACGTTGAAGACGTATCCTGCTGTTGGGCTGCCGCTGAGCGGTGTGCACGTGCCTGCAGGGCAGTTCTCAAAGCTGCCGTCGTCGTCCCAGTCAACAAGCAGTCTTGGTGTTGTGTAATTGAGCCCGAAAAGAGTTATTATTCCTGTTATGTTAAGGTACGGCAGTGCTGTGCTGTTGAGGTGTGCCTTGTTATTTGAAATATTCAGTTTCGGCTTGTTTATTTCGTCAGAGCCGTTGATTTCAAAAGTGCCCGGAATGTTGAGCGTTCCTGAGGGCATTGTGAATGTTGTGTTAGTGAAGTTGTTTCTTGTTTCTGCTCCTGCGATTATCCACGAGAGCGTGTTGTTAATCACTGTCCTGGTGAATACTGTTCCGTTGGAAAGCACCAGTTGTATCCCTATTGCATTTGCACCTGTTGCTGTGATGTTGTTTGACTGGAAGATGTTGTATGATGATGACTCAGTGTAAATTCCCCTTGCAGCCCCTGAACCGCTGAACAGCAACGTGTTGTAAGTCATGTTTGTCCTGTTCTGGCGCGTGAAATTGGCCACGTATGTTGCATTGTCGCTGTTGACCTCAATCCTGTTGTTTTCAAAAACACAGTATTCGCCCTCTGCATACAGCCCGCCGAGCGTTGTGTTGTTTATTGTTGCATTGTTGCCCCTGGCTGTTGACCCTGAGCCGTGCACATATAGCCCTATGCTGGAAACGCCAACCGGCGTGTTGCTGATTGTTACTGTGTTGTGCATAACTGTTGCATTTGCTTCCACATCATTCTCGTGATACACAGATATGCCTCTAATTGATGTGAACAACGGGTCAGCTATTGCGCCGATGATTGTAACCACATTGTTCACGATTCTGGGCAGCAGGAGGTAATTTGCAGAAATCCCTGTTGCAGAGCTGGTCGGCGACGTGATTGTTATTGTGTTGTTTTCAACATGGTTTGTGGTGTTGTGATAAACACCAAGGTCATCAACGCCACTCAGGTAAATGGCGGTTGCCGAGCCATAGTTTGAGGATGAGAGGTTGTTGTCTGCAACAATGTTGTTGTTTGCGCCATACCTCACGTATATTCCCGGATAAGCAGCGCTTCCGCCGAAGTTTATGGTATTGTACTTTATAACCGAGTCGTTGGAGTGCACAAAAATGCCCCTGAGGTATTTTGTTCCTGCAACATCTGTTATGTTGTTGTTAAGGATGCTGTTTGCATTTGCAAGTGTGCCGAGGTATATTCCCGTGCCGTTTTGGCCTGTTATTGTGTTTCCAACAATTGTGTTGTTTATTGAGCCGCCCGTGAGGTAGATTCCGTGATCATTGTTTGAATGGGTTATTGTTATTGTGTTGTTTTCTATTGTGTTGTTGTGCGAGATGACTCCTGTTTCTGACTCAAGCACAATGCCATAGCCTCCGCCAACTGTTGAGTTGAGCCGGATTGTGTTGTTGTAAACATAGCTCAGGTTAACATTTGTAAGATAAACACCTGTATTGGTTCCTGATGCGGCAATATCCCAAATAATGCACCCCGTGACTGTTATGTTTTTTTGGTTTGTTGCATAAATGGCATTAATGCTTCCATTGGAGTATATTGTGAACCCTTGGCAGTCAAGTGTTGCATTGCTTGCATTTATGATTATGCAGTCGGCATTGGCAATTATGTCATTTGCAAGAGTGCTTGAGTCATTGATTGTCACAGGGCAGCTTGTTATGCTGAATGCAAAAACATAATTGGCAAAACATGCCAAAAGAAGAACACAAATTACGGGGACTGCCTTTCTCACTACTAATCACCTCTTCTTTATAAGGCTATTAATAGGAAGGGTATTTAAATATTGCCCCTGATTCTTTCAGCACATGGAGGGAATTCATGTTTTTGGGTTTAATCTTGCGCACACTCTTGATTCTGGGCAGTTTTTCAGGTGTCATTTGCACGATGGCTGGTATTACATAGTGTCCCGGGAAAAGGTTTTCAGGGTAAGGCAGGAAGCTGACAGGTTGTTTTTTGAGGGAGCTTCTGAGCGCTTTGTGCGTCATTTTTTTGGGCTTGATGAGGATTATTCTCGGATTATGCGCGAATTGTCAAAAGATCCTGCGCTTAGGATTGCAATTAAGAAATATCCTGGATTAAGGCTTATCAGGCAGGACCCTTGGGAATGCACTGTTGGCTTTCTTTGCTCGCAGTTCTCAAACATAAAGAAGATTAAGAAAAATATGGACTGTATTGCTGAGAAGTTCGGCTCTCCTGTTTTTTTCAAGGGCAAGAAGTTTTACACTTTTCCTTTGCCCGGCTCGCTTAATGATGTTGCACTGCTGAAAAAGTGCGGTGTTGGCTTCAGGGCAAAATACATTGTTGGAGTTAATTCGAGAGTCAGTGATGCATGGTTTGCCCGGCTGAAAACTCTCCCTTATGAAAAAGCAAAAGAGAGATTAATGGCGCTTCCTGGTATTGGTGAAAAGGTTGCTGACTGCATTTTGCTGTTTGCTCTTGGATTTACAGAGGCGTTTCCTGTTGATGTGTGGATGGAAAGGGTGATTAAGGAGCAGTATCTTGGGACAAAAAACACAAAATTGAAAGACCTTGCTGATTTTGGAAGGGAGAAATGGGGCAGAATTGCAGGATATGCACAGCAGTACTTGTATCATTGGAGGCGTTTGCATGGTAAATCACGCTGAGATTGATATTGTGCTGAGGAAATTGCTTAAGTCGCAGGGCTCTTCAACAATGCTCAACAGGTTGGGCAAAAAGCATGACCCGTTCAGGGTGTTGATATCAACTATTCTCAGCGCGCGTGCAAAGGACGAAGTTACAGAGGCGGTTTCTGCTGACTTGTTCAGGAAGTATCCGCGTGCTGAAAAGCTGGCAAAGGCTGACAGGAAGGATGTTATCAGGATTATCAGGAGGATTGGGTTTTATAACACAAAGTCAAGGAATATCATTAATGCTGCAAAGATGCTTGTCAATAAGTTTGGTGGAAAAGTGCCGAAAGATATGGAAAGGCTTCTTGAGATTCCGGGCGTTGGAAGGAAGGTTGCGAACTGCGTGCTTGTTTATGCTTATGGCGTGCCTGCACTGCCTGTTGACACGCACGTGCACAGGGTTTCTAACAGGCTTGGCTGGGTTAAGACAAGGACTCCTGAAGAAACAGAGCTTGCCCTTGAGAGAATTGTTCCGCGGAAGCACTGGCTGGTTGTCAACGAGGCGTTTGTTTCGCACGGGCAGGCAATTTGCGTTCCAGTATCGCCTTTTTGCTCAAAATGCCCAATAATTAAATACTGCAAGCGCATTTCTGTTGTGAAATCGAGGTGAGAATATGGAATTTAGGGTATGGATTTCGCTGGCAGGTATTTTTTTGCTGTTCCTGATTGCAGGATTTGTTTTTGTTGTGAGGGCATTGTTCAGGATGAGTGTTTTGCAGTGGGCGCACCACCACAAGGCGCAGGTGAAGGATGAGGCAAAATGGGTGTGGCTGCTTACGTTCCTCCTGACTGTTGGCGTTGGTGTTGGGGAGTATGTCAAAGCAGGCAATCCTGTGATGTCTGCAAAGTACACTGCAATGACTGTTATCGGGCTTGTGCTTCTTTTGCTTGGTTTTTGGGTTTGGGCAAGGGCAATGGATGCGCGCAGGCAGTATTTCTGGTTCTTGCAAGTATTGGCTCCAAAGGAGGAACTGCCGCCGTATTCCACAAACGGCATTTATGCCACAGTAAGGAATCCGCGGGACCTTGGGCTTTTGCTCGTGGTTTCGGGCATTGCGTGCGCGCTTTCGCTGAAGTTCATGCTGATGTTCGCAGTGCTCCTGCTTTTTGCGATCGCATACAGGGTGAGCTCGCGCGACAGGGTCTTGATTGAGAAATACGGCAGGGAATACGCGAGTTATATGGGCAGGACAAAAAAACTAATCCCATACGTGTACTGAGCGGGTGAAGATTTTATGGAACAGCCGTATTCAGATATTGACAGGCAGGAAAGTGAGTTTGAAATAAAGTACAAGAGGCTTCTTTCTGGTGTCGGGCATGGGAAGATTGGCGCTGACAATGCTCACGTGATGCTTATGCTTGATTATGCAAAGCTGAAAAACAACCCTGACGCGTCTCGGGTGCCTGACTGCGAAAGGGCTCCGCAAGAAATAAGGTATGACCAGAAATATCAGCCGCAGTTCCTCGGGGAGGACTCAAAGGCAAAATAGCCTGAAAAGGAGCCAAAGAAGGATGAGCCTGCGCCAAGGCAGGAATAAACCACTGGTCACTGGTCAGGGATACTGAGGTTTTTTAAGCAATGCTGTTGTTTTGGGCTTTGATGCTGCGCAACACGTTTCTTTTTTTGCCAAAAGTTGGATTGGCAACAGAGCAGAAAATCTGGGCTCAGGGGATTTCTGACTGGAATGCCTTTGTTGAGGCAAAAAGAGTTAAGGGCTTTTCTGCCGGACGCAAGGAGCAGGCAAATGCAAGGATTCATGAGTTCAAAACAGAGCTTTGGAATGAGAACCTGAATTATTTGTCAAAGAGTTTGCCTTTGTCAGAGCATTGGCGGCTGTATGACCACTTGAGGGATGATGCTGTTTTTCTTGACATTGAGACAAACGGCTATTATGGTGCAATAACTGTTGTTGGCTTGTATGACGGCAATGAGACAAGGACTTTCATTCGCGGCTACAATCTTGACCGCATTCTTATTGAGAAGGAATTGCAAAAGGCAAAAATGATTGTGACATTCAACGGCTCTTCTTTTGATTTGCCTGTGATTGAGAGGTTTTTCGGGTTGAGGTTGCACAAGCCGCACATTGACTTAAGGCATGTTTGCTCCCGCATCGGGCTTGCTGGCGGGCTGAAGGCGATTGAAAAGCAGCTGGGCATCAGCAGGGATGCTTCTGTTGAGGGAATTTCAGGGAGTGATGCTGTTTATTTGTGGGAGCAGTTCAGGGCAACAAGGGAAACTGATTATTTGAACATGCTCATCAGGTACAATGAGGAGGATGTTGTGAACCTGAAGCCCTTGGCTGATTATGCTGTAAGGGAGTTGTGGTCGCAAACCTTTATAAACAACAGGGAGGAATGATTTCCATGCCGGTTTATTCGCAGGAACGGGTAAGGACAGCGCAGGAATCCTTCAGGAACTTGGGCTACAGGAACTGGAGGGTTGAATTGCTTGGCAGGAGCTTTAATTTCTTTGAAGTGCCGCAGGGCAGGAATCCTGCTCTTCCATGTTTTGCGCTTGTTCTTGCGGGTAGGAGGGGCGAGGATTACGTTATTGGTGTGAGCGACCTTGTGGATGAGATATTTAGGCCGTTATGGGCATTCCACGAGTATGTTGAGACTGTTGAGCCTGGCGCTGACAACAAGATAAGGTGCATTGATGCCCTGAAGCAGGAGATTGATGCTTCCAGGGTGATGCTTGCGTCTGCCGGCCAGTTTCCAAGATACGTTGAGGCAAGAAAACAGTTCTTTGAAAACATTATCAAGTATGTCAGGGGCAGGCTAAACCATTACAATGCATGCGTGGTTCCTGAGTTTGAGGAAAGCCTTGAGCACCTTGTTTTGCTAAAGGCAGGTTTATAAATACTGTTCTGCAACTTTTCTGCCATGAAAACATTATTCATACCTGCGCGCAGCGCAAGGAAGGTAAAGATTCCTTCTGCTGTTCTGAAAAAGCTGCCAGAAAAGGTTGGAATAGTTGCAAGCATTCAGTTTGCACACCAGGTTCCTGCGATTGTCAAGCAGGTTCCCGGCTCAATTGCGGGCGGGCAGGTGCTTGGGTGCAATGCTGCAATGGCTTTGAGGTTAGCCGGCAGGGTTGATGCTTTTTTGTTTGTCGGCTCTGGCGTCTTTCATCCGATAAATGTTGCCTTGCAGTCAAAAAAGCCTGTTTTTTGCTTTAATCCTTACACTAATGATTTCAGGGAGCTTGACAGGAAAGAGGTTGAGGCGTATGAGAAAGCCAAAAAAGGTGCAATTCTGAAGTTTTTGAATGCAAAGAGTGTTGGGATTATTGTCAGCACAAAGCCTGGGCAGAAGAATTTGCAGAGGGCTTTGCAGCTGAAGAAAAAAGCAGATAAGGAATACTTTATTTTTGCTTGCGACATGTTTGATTTCAAATACTTGGAGGACTTTAACTTCATTGACTGCTGGGTTAACACTGCCTGCCCAAGGCTTGATGACCAACGCGCAGGCATTGTGAACATAAACGACTTGGTTGCGGCAGGCATTGTGAGATTCCAGCACGTTCCAGAAGGGTATGAAGTGCCTATTTTTATGGGGACTAAGGGTTTGGCAATAAATGGGTTCTGGGAAAGATAATAATCATTTTTTCTTGTAGATATTTTTTCTGTGGCCAATAGTTATTTGATCTTATTGAGTCCTGGAGATATATCTGCAATTATCCGGTAATCACCAACTCTTAGCTTGTAGTCTGTTCTGTATTTAAGCCTCTCAAAGAAACGAAATGGGTTTTCTTTTGATGATACTATTTTGCTAAAAATCCGTTCTTTCAGGTGCTTTGGAAGATATCAAGAAAGTCTATTGCTTCAACGTCAAAATTAAGTTCGTATATTAAGGCCGAGCCTCTTGCGCGCATCAGCCTCTGTTAGAAACTTTCCGCGCCTCATTCTTTCCCGTGCCTTCTCGATCGATTCTATTATCTCCTTGCTCAATTCAGGCTGTTTCCTGCAGGTCTTTGCCGTTAAGCGTGAGCACTGCCGGCCGCATAAACCCCTGGCAGCCGCCAAACCCCAAGTCTGATGTGTAGCGCAGGCTTGCATTTGAGAATGTTTTTCCCGGAACATCAACAGTAAGCCCTGTGTAGCGTTCCATAACCCTGTGGTTTTTACCGGTTATTAATAAAAATTCACCCGTGCTGGCTCAGGTCGTTATTTTCACTGCTTCAGAAACACTTGCTTTTGTGAGCGCCGTGCCTATGCCATAGCCGATGTTCTGGCTGGTTAGCCCTGTTAGTTCCTCAAAGAATGTCTTTTTTGGCCGGTATTCGTAGAGTTCTGCAGTGATGTTGAGCTGCTGTTCAATGTATCTTACTGCGTCGTCCTTGCTGCCGATTGCGTCAACAAGCCCGTTTTCCTTTGCCTGCTTTCCTGTGAACACAAAACCGTTCGCCAGCGCTCTTGCTTTTTCAACAGGGAGCTTCCTGTTTTCTGCGACTGCGTTTATGAATTCCTCGTGGATTTCGTCAAGCAGTTTTTGGAACAATGCCATTTCCTCGGGTGTCATTTCTTTCCATCTTGAGCCCGCGTCCTTGTACTGGCCTGAGACAAGCCTGCGGTACGTGACATTATAGTCCTTGAGCAGGCCTGCGAATTCAAGCCTTGAGCCGGTGACGCCTATGCTTCCTGTCATTGACATTTTGCTCGCAAATATGTAGTCTGCTGCTGATGCAACCCAGTATGCTCCTGACGTGCCTGTTTCGCGGATTACTGCAACAACGGTTTTGTTCGCGTTTTTTACTGCTGTTGCTATTTCTTCTGTCGCGACAGGGCTTCCTCCAGGGCTGTCTATCTCGAGAAGTATTGCCTTTATCTTGCTGCTCTTGTCAGCGTCTTTTATCCATTCAACTATTTTTGCTGATTCTGTGCCCTTGTCCCCAACCAGGTCGTGGTTTTCGCCTGTTGTGAGAACGCCTTTTATCGGCACCACTGCGACATTGCCGAGGACTACGTGCTCGCCCGGCAGGAACATTGCGATCGCGAAGAACAGGATGATGATGAAGAATATTATGCTTACGAGCGCTCCAAATACCGCCCCTATCACCCTGAAAAACCTCACAAAGCGGCTGTCTCCCTCTTTTCTTGCCATGTTTTTGCGAGGCGCGGGTTTTGTTTATAAATTTTGCTTACCCAAAAGCTTTTAAACAGACTTCTGCCATTGTTGGTATTTATGGAGTTTAAGAAGCCGCTCAGCGCAGAGGAAAGGCAGCAGCAGATGGAGGAAGACATCCGGAGGACTCCTATTCCGCGCGGCAGGCAGGTCATTGGCATCTGCATTCAGCGCGTTGGCGGCTCAAGGATGAAGGTAAAGTGTTTGGATGGCAAGGAAAGAATCTGCCGCATTCCCGGGCGCCTGAAGAGGAAATTGTGGATTCGCGAGGGTGACGTCCTTTTGATTGAGCCGTGGGAATTGTCAGGCGATGACAAGGGCGATGTTGTGTTCAAGTACAAGCCCCACCAGGCAGATGTGTTGAGGAAGAAAGGATTGCTGAAGTCGCTTGAGGCAGAAGAGTTCTAGCGTCACTACTCCAGAATAGAAAACTATTTATAGTGACCCCGTTCTTTTTGGAATATTTACAGTGAGGGGGTGTATGATATGGGATTTGGGCGTTTGTTGTTAATAATGGGTGTTCTTGTATTGAACTTTATTGGCGCCATTTTTCTTGAGACAAAGATGGCAGAGTATGCTGTTCTTGAGCTCGTGATTATTGTTGTGGCAATACTGCTTTCAATCATTGCGCTTATTGGCATTGCTGCTGAGTCAAGGTGGGCGTGGCCTTTTGTCACTATCTTGTTTGCCCTGATGCTTGCGAACTCAGTGTTCCTCTTCGTGACAGTCGGCGCGTTTGTCACATTCGTGCTGATGCTGATAGTCAACATTTTCGGCATGCTCGTGTCAGTGCTTTCGATTGAGGACTCTGGCTCTGCAATGCCTGCCTCTGTTGCTTCAGAGGCTCCTGCGATTGAGACTTACACAGAAGAAACTCCTGCGCAGGTGACTTACAAGGCTCCAAAGGCAAAGAAGGCAGGGAAGAGAAAGAAGTGATTATTCAATAATTACCCCATTGAACTTGAAGCCGTCGTGAGTGGTGAGCTTTTCAAGGGTTGTGTATTCTATTTTTGGTGTCACTTCAAGCATCAGCCTTCTCAGGGCTTCGCTGACTTTGCTTTCTGCCTTTTGCCTTGTTGTTTTTGGCGCTATGCGGATAATTAATTGTGATTTTCTCGCTATGACCTGGCATTCTGCTATTTCAGGAAGCTTGAGCAGTGCGTCCCTTATTGCAACAAGGTTTATTCTTGCGCCTTTTACTTTTGCCTCAACAATTCCTGTGAGCCTTAACTGTGCTTCTGTGTCCTTTATTCTGCTGATGTTGAAGATTTTTTCAACGCCAAGGCCGCACTTTGGGCACTTGTCTGCTCTTATTTTTTCGCAGGTGTCTCCGACAAAGTAGCCTTCGAGCAAGGTTCCTGCTCCGTCAATGTTCCATATTGCGGTGTAGCCGCCCTGCTCCTTTGGTGTGAACTTCCAGTCTTCTATCCACCCGCCTTTTTCCCTTCCTTCTGCAGTGACAGTCATTATTATTGTTGAAAGCGGCGCAATGTGGTGGAATCCTGTTCCCGGACTGCATTCCGGCAGGAGGTCTTCCTTGAATTCGCTTGCTCCGAAGAAGTCAAGCACTACTGCCTGTTTTACACCGAGTTTTTTTGCCATTTCCGCTATTTTTTGGCGCTCCCCTTCGTGCATTTTGTCAGCTCCGTTGATGAATAATGCATTTGGCTGCAGTTTTGCCTTTTTTTCCTGCGCCACCTCAAGCCAGCGGTTTCTCAAGTAAGAGCTCATTCCTGCGAAAATGTTTGCCCTGAATGTTTCTGCCATTTCAACAAGGCGCTCTGTTGGAATGGCCCCTCCTGCTGCTGTGCAGAGGTTGAGGTCTGCTGCAATGTCAAGCGCTGTGTGCACTGCGTGCCAGCCAAGGTGCGGGGCGTAAGGGAAAAGGTTCATTCCAACAAGCAGTTCTTCTGGTTTGGAGTTGCTGATTATGAGTTGTGAGGCGATTTCAAGTATTTTTTGCATTGTTTCTTTTTGTTTTGCAGTGATGAATACAGGGGTTGGCTTTCCGCTTTCTGTTCCTGCGCTGAATGCAGGCATTTTCGGCGTGAAGAACTCCCTGATTTCCTTTTCAACTGCTTTTTTCCCTGTCAATAGCTTTAATGACATTGCGAGGACTGCTGCGCTTTCCTGCTCGTGCATGAAGTTTTCGTATGCTGTGAATGCCTGCGAAGGGTGCACTTTGACAATAAAATCCTCAGGGTGCTCCTTGTAGTATGCCTTTTTCAATAATGGCAGCCCGAGTTTTTGCCAGTCTTCCACTTTTTCAATCTTGTAAATGTCAACATTGTGCTGTTTGAAGAGTTCCCTGTATGCTTTCACGTGCGGCAGCAGGCATCTTACTGTTGCCTTGAAGCGTTGTTGCTGGAGTCGCTCAATTGTTTCCCAGCTGATGTGTTTTAATTGGTACAGGGTGAGGTATTCTTTCATTTTATCAGCCGCGCAATTTGTTTCATTACCTTGTTCTGGAATGCGAGCCAGCCTTTTTTGTTATTTGTTCCTGAATAAAACAAGGGCTTTCCTGTTTTTATTTTTATGCACTTGAACCTGTACATCTTTGGAAGCAGGTTTTGCCTTGGCCACCACTCGAAAGTTCCTTTGATTCTTATGGGTATTACTGGCAGGTTGGTTTTTGATGCAATGACTCCAAGCCCTGTGTGGGTGCATTTTTGTATTTTGCCGTCGGGCGAGCGTCCGCCTTCGGGAAAAAGCAGTAAAGAGTTTCCTGCGGTTAGTGCTTCCAGAGCCTTTTCCACGCTGCCGTTTGTTGGTATTTGTTTGAGTATTGTCAGGAAAAGGAATTTTCTGAACCATGTTCCTTTTTCAAGCCATTCTCTTGATTGTATGCTTCTTATTCGTCTTGGGCTGTGCCATTGGGTGAAGTAAAACACCAAGGGCCCGTCTATGTAGCTGGAATGGTTTGCAACAAGGATTGCAGGTCCTGGTGGGATGTTTTCAAAGCCTTTTGCGTCCTTGACATAAAGCTTTAGCAATGGAACCATTACCCACTTAAGTATGCACATTTCACCCTCCTTCTCGACAAAATTCTGGCAGGCGGGTATAAAAAGGTTTTTGTGGAAAAGTATTTAAAAGCAGTTTTGCCTTTTTTTGTTTAATGCGCGTGAAGGAAGTGGTTAATTGGGCTATGTATGACCTTGCGAATACTGCTTTTTCCGCGCTTTTCGTGACTTTCTTTTTTCCGAAATACATTGTTCAGTTCTTGGGCGGCAACAAGTTCCAGGTGGGTCTTGTTTTTGGGCTGTCAATGCTTTTGGTCGGGCTTTTGGTGCCTTTGATTGGCGCGTGGTCTGACAGGATTAGGAGGAGGATGCCTTTTATTGCTGTCTTCACTGTTTTTTGCTGTGTTTCAACACTGCTTGTTCCTTTTGTCGGCCTGAAGCCTGCTCTTTTTTTGGGGCTTTTGGCCAATTTCTTTTATCACGCAGCCCTTACGACGTACAATGCGCTTATTCCAATGCTTGGCAGTCCTGAGGAGCACGGCAAAATCTCAGGCATAGGCGTTGCGCTTGGGTACCTTGGCACTCTTTTGAGCCTTGGCATTGCCGCGCTTGTGCTTAACCGCCTTGGCTGGGAGACTTTGGAGGGCACAAAGGCGGTGTTTATTGTGACTGCCGTGTTCTTCTTTGCGTTTTCCTTGTTCCTTTTCTTTGGCGTCAGGGAGCGGGGCAACAGCGTGAAAGAGCCGTGGCATGCTTATACCCATCACGCTCTCAGCGATGTGCTTGCAACGCTAAAGCATTTGAGAAGGCACAAAGGGCTTATTCCCTATCTGGTAATCATTTTCATGTTTGTTGATGCTGTGACTGCCGTTATTGTGTTCCTTTACTTGTACGGCAGGAGTGTTATTGGGCTTGAGACTCAGGCGTTCATGGTTGTTTATGCCTTGTTTGCGCTTTCTGCTGTTGCAGGAAGCTATTATGTTGGCAGATTGTCAGACAGGATTGGCCCGAAAAAGACGTTGATGCTTGCGGGTGCTTCGTGGCTTGTTGTGCTTGGGGTTTTGCTTATGGTGCAGTCCCTGCCGATGTTTGTTTTTGCAGGGCTTTTGGGCGGTGTTGCAATGGGCGCTGTCTGGACTGCGTCAAGGCCTTTGCTTATCGCCTTGAGCCCCAAGAAGGGTGTTGGGCAGTTTTTCGGGTTTTCAGAATTGGCCAACAAGCTTTCAGGGGTTCTTGGCCCTATTGTTTACGGCTTTCTGGCAAATGCTTATGGCGACAATGTGGCAATTGCATCCCTGTTTGTGTTTTTCATCGTTGGAATGTTCTCGTTATGCTTTGTGCCGGATGTGAGGAATGGAAGCCGCGTGATTGTCGGCTTGAAATGTCGGAAACCACATTCTTAATCCGTACTGAAGCAGGGAGATTGCGAATGGCGGTTTCCGAGCATGCTCAAGAACCACTTGCATTTATCTAAAACGCAGGATCTTGTTGTTCAGGATACTTGCTCTAGCAAGTGGTTCTTGACAAGATAAAAGCTTAAATATACCAAACATTACTGTTGTTGCTGGTTGAGAGGGATGGTTGAGAAGAAGAAGTTCAGGTGCGGCACGTGCAACTGGAAGTTCTCAAGGAATTACGTGCCTCAATTGTGCCCTTATTGCGGCAAGGCGACTGTTGAGGAGGACATAAGCCCTTCTGCTGACAAGTTGGTTCAGAATTTGTAGTAAAGGTGTCTTCTATTATTTCTCCGGACTCGCGCGACATTACGGAGTAAGGAGTGCATGAGTGAGGAGTGTCTTGTTGCGCCGCAGCGCCTTGAAGTTTGCGCAGTGCAACGAAAGGCTCAGCTGGACCGCAGTTCAGCATGCTTGATGGAGTTTTATCCCGCTGCCGCAGTTGTATTCGTTGCGTTTGTCTCGAGGTCCTTGTATGTTATTCCAACGAGGTTATTGATGTTCCTGAAAACGAACGTGCCGTCGTCTTCCTGCGTGCCGACTTCCTTCCAGGCTTCTGCGAGCTGTGCGTACTCGCCTGCCTCCTTGTCAAGAAGGAGTGTTGGGACAAGTTTTATTCCGTACTTGCTTACAAGGTCTCTTCCTGCTTTTGTTGAGATGTCTGCTGTCTTTTCCGCCTTGAAGACCATTCCAAAGCCCTGCGCGAGCACTTCCTTGTGGAGTGATGCGTTGTAGCATTCCTTGCAGGACTTGTCAGTGATGTAAGTGAGCGTCACAAGCCCGTGCACCTTGTTGTCAGGCAGGCCCTTGTATGGTGGAGGGGTTTGCCTGAACACAAGCATTCCGTTGTCTTCCTGCGTGCCGACTTCTGGCCAGACTTCTGCCACGACCCTGTACTCGAGCGCTTCTGGCGAGAGTATCATTGTGGGTATTTTTTTGATTCTGTATTTTTCTATCATTGTCAGCGCTTCTGGTGCTGACAGGTCAACATTCTGCTCTGAAACAACAAATATTCCTGCTCCTTTGAGCTGGCTTCCGGACTGTGTTATGTCAAAGCACAGCGGGCAGCTTGAGTCTGTTATGTAAGTGACTGAGACCCTGCCAATGACCCTTTTGTCTTTTGTGCTGTAATACGGGGCAGGGGTTTCGTTGAAATAGTACGCGTTGCCTTTTTGCTGGAATCCTGGCAGTGAGAGGCCTTCTGTGTCGCCCGTGATTATTGCTGCCGGCAGTCTTGCAAGAGAGTATTCCTCAATTAGTTTTTTCCCTTCTGTCGTGTTGTATTCAAAATAAGCTTCTGTCACGTTTACGTTTGGCAATTGCCTTACTGCCTCTGCGAATGCCGTGCTTGAAAGGCATACGTCGCATTTGGGCGGAGTGACCACTGTGACTGTGAGCTGTACCTTTTTTTGGGGTTCAGGCGCTGGCGCCGGCTTCTGCCAGTAAATCTTATAAGCCAACAGCAGTGCCACGACAATTAGCGCGATGAGAAGGCATGTGTTGAGCGTTCTTATGTTGATTGTGATTTTCCTGCCTTCTGCCAATATTTCACCCTTTGTCTGAATGCTTTGGGTGATGTTTATAAACTTTGTGCATTGGTGTAATCTTTATATACAGGGCGCATTCTCTTTTGGGCATGGACAAGGATGTTGAGGCTTTGGCAAGGAAGCACGCGCTTGCGAATGCAGTGCGTTATGATGGCAAGGCAAACTTTGGCGCGGTTCTTGGAAAGCTTCTTGCTGAAATGCCAGGCATCAAGAATGAATTGAAGACCTTGAGCAGCGGGATTTCTGCTGTTGTTGAAGCAGTGAACAGGATGAGCCCTGACGAGCAGAGAGCTGAGCTTGAAAAGACAGCGCCTGAGCTTCTTGAGGTGAAGAAGAAAGAGGAAGCGCGCGGCTTGAAGGAATTGCCAAATGCAGAGATGGGCAAGGTTGTTATGCGCATTGCGCCTTCCCCTTCAGGACCTTTGCATATCGGGCATTCCATCGTGCTCAGCCTTAACTCGGAATACTGCAGGAAATACAACGGAAAGCTCATTTTGAGGATTGAGGACACGAATCCGGAGAACATTTACCCCCTTGCGTACAAGATGATTGAGGGTGAAGCGCAGTGGTTGACAAAAAACAATGTTAAAGAGGTGCAGGTGCAGTCTGACAGGCTTCACACGTATTATGATTATGCCGAAAAGCTTGTGGCAATGGGGAAGGCGTATGTTTGCACGTGCAATCCTGACCTTTTCAGGGAATTGATGCAGCGGAAAAAGGCGTGCAAGTGCCGCGGTCTTCCGCTGAAGGACCAGCAATTGCGCTGGGACAAAATGTTTTCCGGATACGAGCCGGGAGAGGCGGTGTTGAGGATTAAGACAGACATAAATGACCCTAATCCTGCAATGCGGGACTGGCCTGCAATGCGGATTAACCACCACACGCACCCAAGGACAGGCACCAGGGAAAGGGTTTGGCCTCTGATGAATTTTTCTGTCGCCATTGACGACCATGAGTCTGGAATTACGCACACTGTCAGGGGGAAGGACCACAAGGATAATGAGAAGCGCCAGAAGCACATCTTTGATGCTTTTGGCTGGAAGATGCCTGTGCATTTGTACATTGGAAGGATTAATTTTGAGGGGTTTGAGTTGTCAACAAGCAAGACAAGGCAGGCAATTGAGCGCGGCGAATATTCAGGCTGGGATGACGTGCGTTTGCCTTTTATGGCTGCTTTGCGCAGGAGGGGTTACCAGCCTGACGCGTTCATACAGTTTGCTGTTGACATGGGCCTTGGCGAGAATGACAAGACAGTTGCGATTGGGGAATTTTTCAAGATTATTGATTCGTACAACAGGCGCATCATTGAGCCGATTGCGAACAGGTATTTTTTTGTTAGTGATCCTGTTGAGGTGAGGATTGTTGGAGCGCCGAGGCAGGTTGTTGAGCTTGACCTGCATCCGGACCATAAGGACCGCGGAAAGAGGCGGTTTGAGACTTGGGAAACATTTTACATTGCAAAGGATGATGCTGACGCGCTGGAGGACAAAAAGGTCTACAGGCTTATGGAGTGCGGTAACTTCATAAAGGAAGGCGGCAATTTCAGGTATCATTCAAGGAATGTTGAGGAATATCGCGAGAAAGGCGCAAGGATTATGCACTGGCTTCCGGTCAGCAAGGATTTGGCAAAGGTTGAGGTCCTAATGCCTGACGGCTCAAAGAGAAACGGTCTTGGCGAGGCAGGCTTGAAAAAGCTTCCTGAAGGGGCGATTGTGCAGTTTGAAAGGTTTGGGTTTGTCCGCCTTGACAAAAAGCAGGGCGACAAATTGTGTTTCTGGTTCGCGCACAAGTAAACAGCATTAAGAGATTGTGCAAACTCCAATAAGTGCCTGCGGGCGATAGCGACACTCCTCACTCATGCACAACGAACTCCGTTCTGTTGTGCGGGTTCGGAGAGCATAATAGAATAAGATTTTCCATCATTATTGGTATCTGCGACTGTAAGGTGTTGAGAAAGCGGAGCTTCTTAACATGCTCGGCAATCTGCGGATTGCCGACAAGCCCGTTTTAGTAGTTGTTGTGTGCGCTATATTTATATATCCCAAATCAAATAATCCTGCCCATGACTATTGTTGTAAAGGCGAAAATCAAGGAAATAGCTGGCACGTTTAATGTTTCAGGGGATTTTCCTGATGCCCTTGCGAAGAAGGTTGAGCAGATGGTAAGGGACGCGATTGAGCGCGCGAGGGCAAACAACAGGAAGACTGTGATGCCGAAGGACCTCTGAGAATTATTCTTTTTCTATGATGCTTAGTTTTGCGCGTATCCTGTCAAGCACTTTTTTTGTCTGCGCAAGGGCTTTTTTCGGGTACTTTTTGCTTTTGCTTATTTTTTTGTAAATGCGCTCTGCTCGCTCAAGCGACTTCCTGACGAGTTGTATCTGTTCTGTTTTTGATGGCTCTGCAGTGAATGCGCTTTCAAGCATTCTCAATTTTTTCGCGCGCATATCGTGGAGCGTCTCGTATTTTGCAATTTTTTCCTCAAGCTCCTTTATGCGCTCATTTATGTCCTTGTGCATGATGTCCTCTTTCTGCTGGTGCTTCAGTATTCTCTGCTCTTTTTTTATTGCGTCGCTTATGCTACGCTCAAGGTTTTGCACGTAATTTTTCATTGATTTCGTGCTGATTTTCTTGAGCCTTGAGAGTTCTGTCCTTACTTTTTGCTTTGCGAACTGGCGCTCATCGTAGTGCTTTAATGCCCTGCCGAGATAAGACAGCATCAGGCGTGCGCTTCCAAGGTCATATTCCCTGGAAATCATGGTGCAAAGCGCCTTCTCCTTGGCATTGGCGGAGGCGGAGGCCCTGGCGGCGGCATTACCGGCGGCAGTGAAGGCGGCGCTCCGGGCCCGAGCTGGGGCTCGCTTATTGACAATGGCTCCTTTACAGTGACTCCTTTTCCAAGGTCTTCGCGCAAGTCCTTGACCAGGTCAGCGACCGCAACTATTCCCTGCGCTATCTCTGAGTTCTGCTCGAGAATCCTGTTCATTTTTTCAACAACAGGGTGCATTTTTTCCTTGAAGCTCAATCCGCCCTCCTCTATCTGAAGGGAGGTCATTGCCTCCTCAAAAATGCTGAGCAGTTTGTCAAGCTTGGTGTTAAGCTCAATGAGCTGGACTCCTAGCTTTTTGCTTGGCGTAATCTCAAATTCCTTGAGCTTTCTCAGTTCGTCCTTTAATTCTGAAATTTCCTTCTGCGGCAGGATTTCGTAATCCTCGCCCTCTTCAGGAATATCCCCCTTTGGTGTTTCTTCGTCAGCCATTAAGTATCACCCGCTTTGCGTCTTTGACCAGCAAGAGAGGTATATAAACATTTCGTCAAAGGGCGGTGATTACTCTCCGCAAGGTTTATAAATCGCCGGCTATTACGGGCAGCCATGTACGAAATCCCAAACGTGCTTGAGCCAAAGGAAGAGGTATTGTGGAACAGCAAGCCGAAATATTCTGCTTACATGCTGTCAGGCATTATTGGCAGCATTATTGCAGGCGGGCTTGTTGGAGTGTTCTGCGGAATGTTCTCAAGCTCGGTTGTTATTGGCATTATTGCGGGCATTGTCGTGCTTGCTGTCGTGCTCGTGATAGTCAACATGGCTTACAACCGCACGCATTACGCAATCACGAACAAGCGCGTGATTTTCCAGTCAGGCATTATTGGCAGGGACTTCAAGTCAATTGATTATGACAGGATTCAGAATGCCTCTGTAAATGTCGGCCTTATTGGCGTGATGTTCAAGGTGGGCAACATCCATGTATTTACAGGCGAGATGGAAACAGTTAATACCGGCAAGACATCGCACATGCGCCCGAAGTATGACTCTTTCCAGTACGTTCCTGAGCCGTACAATGTCCTGAAGGTGCTGCAGCAACACTTGTCAAGGAGAAAGGAGCGCTTGTACGGCGGAAAGGCGTAAGTGTTCCTGGCACTTTTGGGCAATAACCTTTTATACCCTATATCCATTATATCCCCTGAAACGAGCGTTCAAGTGACTGCTGTGAGAGAGGCGCCATAAATGCCAGCGGAAGAGCTTCCTTTGGAGATGCGCATAGACTTGGAGATTCGCGATGTTCTAGTCAGGTACAGGACAACTGCTTGGGACATCATGGAAAAGGACATTCTTGACGGAATTATGAGGCATAAGTGGTGTTGTTCGCGCAAAAGGGGTTCTGATATTGGCGAGTCATGTGCTTTGAATGACTGGCTTTACATCATGCAGGGCAGGTGTTTGAGGCCTGAACCGTCTGAAGCAGAGGCAAATTCAGAGCGTGTGTTCATGAGGCTTCTCAGGTATTACGACGTTTATGCATTGAAAGTCATGGCCGAACGCGCTGATGACCTGAACAAGCACTTGTGGTACGCTTCTGAGGATGCAGGAAAGGATATCGGCAGGAGTGCCGCGCTTGATGATTGGATAAGTAAGTACACGTGGTATCTTGGCAACAAGGAACTTATGGAAATAGAATATTCTTATAAGCGGGGAGAGTTCAGGGAGGACGAGCTTGACCTGTACGAGTTCGTGAGGACTCACAGGGCTGAGATTGAGGAATACCAAAAATCCTGGCAGAGAAAGATAAAATCTGGGAAGCGGATTACGCTTCTTGATGCGACAAAGCTGTTGTTCTTAAAGAAGCAGTCAGTAAATCCCCTGCGGGACATAAGCACTCAGGTGGGGGAGATTAGGAGAGAGATTGAGCGCCATCAGGCAAATGATGAGGAGACGCGAATACGTATTGCGCGCAACATGGCTGCTGGCTGGCGGGACAGGAAAGTCAAGGCAATTGAGTACATAATCACAACCCATTCTGACAGGATTCTCAGATACCTGAATGAGGCTCCAAAGCATGAGTACGCAATGGTTAGCTGAATTCTTTCTGACAAAAGCCAAGTTTGGTGGGAAATCCGACCGCGGTCTGTGACTTATTTTTTTTCCCGCATTAGCAGGAAGAGAAATAAATCACCTGAACGAAGCTCAGGCGCGGTCGGCTTGGTGTGCGCATTTTTTTCAAAAACGTTTTAAATCAAGCCAGTGCACTATTGTGGTATGTTGGCAAAAAGGACAAAGTGGCATTCGTGGAGTGCTGGAAGGCTGGCAAAAGGGTGTAGGCTGTGCGTGGAGGGAAGGAAGCTTGTGCTTTTCGTGACCGGCTTGTGCGGGCAGAGGTGCTTTTACTGCCCTGTGAGCGAGCACAAGTTCGGAAAGGACGTGGTTTACGCGAATGAATGGCAAATCTTGGCTCCTGACAATCCTGTTGAGCTAATTAAGGAGGCTGAATTGACAGGCGCAAAAGGGGCGGGGATTACTGGCGGAGACCCGTTGGTCAATGTTGACAGGTGCGTTGCTTACATAAGACTGCTCAAGGAAAGGTTTGGAAAGCAGTTCCACATCCACCTTTACACTCCTTTGAAGCTTGTCACGCAGGAAAGGCTTCAGAAACTGTACGAGGCAGGGCTTGACGAGATTCGTTTTCACCCGAACCTTGATGATGACTCGTTATGGGAAAGGTTGAATCTTGCGAAGCAGTTTGACTGGGATATTGGTGTTGAGATTCCTGTGATTCCGGGCTATGAGCAAAAGACAAGAAAGCTCATTGACTTCATTGCGGGAAAGGTTGATTTTTTGAACCTTAACGAGCTTGAGCTCTCTGATACGACTGCAGGGCATTACCAATTGCACGTCAAGGGCTTCAAGCCAAAGGATGAATTGAGCTATGGTGTTCTTGGGAGCGAGGAATTGGGGATGGTCTTGCTTGATTATGCTGCCAGGAAGGGGCTTGCTGTGCATTTATGCACTGCAAAACTAAAGGATGCTGTGCAGCTGCGCAACAGGATAAGGTTAAGGGCAAAGCGTGTCGCGCTCAGGACAGACGTTGTGACAAGGGAAGGCACTTTGATTAGGGGGTGCGCTTATCTGCCAAAGCTCGCGCCTGGAACGGGCTATCACGAGAAACTGCTCAAGGTTGACAAAAAAGTTGCGCTGGAAAAGCTCAGTTCGGTCAGGGAGAGGGCCGCAAGGCTTGGCGTGAAAACTGTCCTTGATGACAAAAAGCTGCGCCTGCTGATGTCAGCGAAAACAATAAGGAAAGAGTCAAAAAGGCTCAAGCTTCTCGGCCTTGTGCCTGCTGTTGTTGAGGAATACCCCACTGCTGATGCCTTGGAAGTTGAAGTTGAGTTTGTGTGATTCGCAATGCTTAAATAACAGTTCTGTCGCGCCTGTTTTTTGAGGTGGTTGTTATGAAAGCTCTTATTGTTTACGCGCATCCGAACAATCCTGAGGAGAGCCACGCGTCGTTCACTCTGAAAGAAATGACTGCTGCTCTTGACAAGGCAAAGATTGAGTATGAGCCAATTGACTTGTACAAAATAAGTTATGACCCTGTTTTGCACGAAAATGAGCATCGCGAATGGGGAAAGGGCGAAATGAGCCAGCAGAACAGGGAGTTCCAGGAAAAGATTAAGTCGGCTGATTCTCTTGTTTTCATTTATCCTGTGTGGTGGGGTGGCATGCCTGCAATCCTCAAGGGCTTTTTTGACAAGGTTTTCACGACAGGCTTTGCTTTTAGTTATGAGCAGGGCGGACTGCTTAAGGGAAAAAAGGCTGTTGTGATGATGACTATGGGAGAGGCAGACAAGCTGCCTGTCAAGATGATAAAGGATTACATTCTTGATTCTTGCGGTATTGAGGCAAAAGTGTTCCTTGTCGGCAATGCGCACGGCCTGAATGATGAAAGAAAGGCAATGATACAGGCAAACGTGAAAAAGGCAGTGCGTTTTCTGAAGAAAAGGGAAGAGCAGGCTCCGCAAGCGCCTGTTCAGCATCCACAGCCTCAAAGCCCTCCGCCTGCGTGATTATTTCATCATTTTGTAAAGCGCATTTATGAGCAGGACCCCTCCGATTGAGCCTGTGGCAAAGTGGTAGAAGGTGAACAGCGCGCCTTTAAGGAATGTCGTGCAGCCGGGATCGTACAAGCAGGGCTGTTCCTCCTGCAATGGCGGCCTCTGTTTTATTTTCGCGGCGATTTTGTTCAGCCTGCCAAGCCATTCTATGTAGCCGCCGACGGGTAAATAATTGTACCACCGGATATCAAGGGAGTCACTGCCAGAAACTCTTTGGTCAATGCTGATTTGTCCCCACCCATTATTGTTTTATCCGAAGTCTTCGTGTGGCGCGTGGGGCGTTCCTGCTCCTGATTCTTTCTTTCCGCCTGCTATGACGTCGTCAATCCTGAGTATCATCTGGGCAACTTCGCTTGCGCTGGAAATGGCTTGCGTCTTTATTCTTAACGGCTCTATGACTCCTGCTGCCCAGCTGTCAACGATTTTTCCCTTGAACACGTCAACCCCTGCCCATTTTTGCTTTTTGTCGTGGGCTGCCTTTATTTCCGTGAGTATGTCTATGGGGTCGAGGCCTGCATTTTCTGCAAGTGTTCTTGGTATTACTTCCATTGCGTCAGCAAAGGCTGTGACGGCAAGTTGTTCCCTTCCTGACAGGGAGTCAGCGTATTTCCTGAGTCCTCTTGCAACTTCTATTTCCGGCGCTCCTGCTCCTGCCACGACCTTGCCGCTCTTGAGGGCGGCTGCAACGTCGCCTATTGCGTCTGTCATTGTACGCTTGAGCTCGTCAACCACGTGGTTTGTGCCGCCCCTGCACAGTATTGTTACTGCCTTTGGGTTCTTGCATCCTGTTACAAAGGTCATCTCTTCTTCGCCTATCTTTCGCTCTATGACGTGCCCTGCCCTTCCAAGCTCTTTTGCGGTCAGGGAATCTAGGTTGGTGACTATTGCGGCTCCTGTTGCCCTTGCAAGGGCGTCCATGTCTGACTTCTTGACCCTTCTTGCGGCATAGATTCCTTTTTTCGCAAGGAAGTGCTGGGCAATGTCGTCAATTCCTTTCTGGCAGAACACGACGTTTGCCCCCGACTTCGCGATTTTGTCAACCATGTCGCGGAGCATTTTTTCCTCCTGCTCTATGAATTCCTGCATTTGCAAGGGGTTTGTGATTTGTATTTTTGCGTCAATCTCAGTGTCCTTTATCTCTATGGCTGAGTCTATCAGCGCTATTTTTGCGTCGTGGATGTCTTTTGGCATTTCAGGATGGACTGCTTCCTTTTCCAGTACAACACCCTCAATGAGTTCTGTGTCCTCGATGCAGCCGCCGACGCGTTTCTCGAGCTTGATGTTGTCCTTGTCAAACACGACTTGTCCGTCTTCTTCGCCAACGACTCTCTTGACTGCCTTGACAGCGATTTCGCCGAGCATTTCCTTTGCAAAGGAGGCGTTCTTGCTGGCGATTGCGGTCATTGCAATTTTTCTTAACAAAGCATCATCTTTTGCAGTGGCTGGCTCTGCAATGCTGTTCAGGATTTCAATTGCCTTTTCTTCTGCCATGCGATAGCCGCGGGCTATCATTGTCGGGTGCACTTCCTTGTCGAGCAGGGTTTCTGCCTGCTTCAGGAGCTCGCCTGTTATGACAACAGCCGTTGTTGTTCCGTCGCCCACTTCCTCTTCCTGTGTTTTTGCGACTTCAACAACCATTTTTGCTGCAGGGTGTTCTATCTGCATTTCTTCAAGTATTGTGACTCCGTCATTGCTTACCGTGACGTCGCCAAGGGAGTCAACAATCATCTTGTCCATTCCTTTTGGTCCAAGTGTTGTGCGCACTGTCTCTGCCACAAGCTTTGCAGCCATGATGTTGTTTCTTTGTGCATTCCTTCCTGTGGTTCTTTGCGTGCCTTCCGGCAGGATAAAGATTGGTTGTACTTGGCTTGCCATTTTTGTTCACCCCCTTATTTTAGTAGAACATTTGAAACCCCATTGCGGGTTGCTTATAAAGCTTGTGCTTCACTTGGCGGTGCGCATCAACAGCTTAATAAAAGCCATTGGTTCTCCCTTGTTGTATGGGTGAGGGCGCAACAATTTCAGAGCTGGCAGTAATTTCTGGAGATGCCGCGCTGGGTGAAGGTGTTGAGGTCGGGCCCTTCAGCGTGATAGAGGGCAGGGTAAGCATTGGCAATAACACCCGCATAGGTCCTCACTGCTATATCCGTGAGGGCACTAATATTGGTTCTCGGTGTGTTATTGGGTCTGGCGCAAAGATTGGTATTTTCCCAACGGGCTTTCCTGTTGACAAGGACACAGGGGTTTTGATTGGCGACAACGTGGAGGTTGGCGAGAATGCAACGATTGAGCGCGCAAGCAGGGCTGGAGCAAAGACGCAGATCGGGGGAAACAGCCGGATTCTGCCCGGCGTTCATGTCGGCCACAACTGCACCATCGGATCTTATGTATTTCTCACGAATGGTGTTAAGCTTGCCGGTTACGTCACGATTGGCGATGGTGCAAATCTTGGCGGAAATGTTGGCGTGCACCAGCATGTTTCGATTGGCAGGCTTGCTTTTGTGGGTGGTGGCACAAATGTCAGCAAGGATGTTGTGCCTTATGGCTGGCTCGCTGACGGCAGGCACCCGCGGGTTTGGGGCTTGAACGAGATCGGCATGAGCAGGGCAAAGATTTCTTCTGAGCAGGTGAGGCGCATCCAGGACGCTTACAAGATTATGCGCAATGGCACTACCTTGGAGGATATTGCGCAAAAGCTTGAAGGTCTTAAGACAGATGAGGCAAAGGAGCTTGCTGATTTCCTGAAAGGCTCAAAACGGGGGTGTTATGTCGTGAGGAGTTCGCGGCTTATTAACCCGACAAGATTTTACAAGAATGCTGGTGATTACCACAGCAACAGGGGACTGAGATAGTCATTTGTCAGAACTCAAACTCAAGGGCTGCTTCGAGTGATTCTATGTCGGAATCTTCTTCTGGCCTGCTTTCGGGGACAGGGCGCTGTTCTGGAGCCCTGAACCTGTTGGCGACCACTTTCTTATAGCCCGGGTCTGCCCTTAATTCCTTCTTTATCTGGGCTATCATCCGGCGGTAATCTTTCCAGTTGCTTGCGATTTGTGATGCGGATTCGCAGAGTGCAATGTAATAACAATACTGTTCATGATAAGTCAAGGGTCTTATTGTTGCTGGTTTTTCTTCCATCTTCACCCACCTCACACAGGGATGGGTATAGTATGGGCTTATTTAAAGATTTGCACAAGATGGTTCATCTGTATTGTGCCGCGGTCCGTGGGACTGGTTTTTCTCTCCCCGCAATAGGCAAGGGGCGAGTAAAACCGTTTGAGCGAAGCTCAGGCGCGGCACTGGGCAAGAGGCTTTGCATCAGCACCCCACAAGACTTTTATAGCAGGCTAGCTGCGGCAGTTAAAATGATAATCACAATCTCTGGGACTCCGGGGTCTGGGAAGAGCACGATTGCCAAGATGCTTGCAAAAAGGCTTGGCTTTAATCATTATTCTGCAGGAGACTTTATGCGCGCAATGGCGGTTGAGCGCGGAATCACGCTTGAGGAGCTGACAAGGATTGCGCTTTCTGACAGGAGCATTGATGACGTGATTGACAAGAGGACTGTTGAGCTCGCGAAAAAGGAGGACAACTTTGTGATTGACTCAAGGCTTGGCTGGAAGTTCATCCCGAATGCGGTGAAGATTTTGCTTACGATAAAGCCGGAGGTTGCTGCGAAAAGGGTTTTTGCCCAGCGCAGGTCTGATGAAAAGGAAAACACCACGCTGGAAAAGACAAAGGAGAACATGCAGAACAGGCTCAGGGCGGAAATAAAGAGGTACCATGACCTGTACAAGGTTGACTACACTGACGCAAAGAACCATGATTTTGTTGTTGACACGTCCTGCCTGACCCCTGAGCAGATTATTGACAGGATTATGGCGTTTTTGAGGAAGAAGGGAAAGCTTTAATAATAGCATTCCAGCGCTTTTCTCCCATGCCGATCAAGCCAAATGATTTTGTGGAGCTGGAATATACGGGAAAGCTCAAGGACAGCGGTGTTGTCTTTGACACGACTGATGAGAAGGTTGCGAGGGAGCACGAGCTTCCCAAGGCGCAGTACGGTCCTGTTGTGGTTGTAATAGGCCAGGGGCAATTGCTGAAGGGTCTTGAGGAGCAGATTATCGGAAAGGATCCCGGCACTTACAGGATTGAGCTTTCTGCAGAGAAGGCTTTTGGGAAAAAGAATGCAAAGCTCATTCAGATGATTCCTGCAAGCAAGTTCACGCAGCAGAAAATCCAGCCGGTTCCGGGACTGCAGTTGAACATTGACGGGATGCTTTGCACAGTGAGGCAGGTGACTGGCGGAAGGGTGATGGTTGACTTTAACCACCCATTGGCAGGCAGGGATGTTGTTTACGAAGTCAAGGTCAAGGGAATTGTTTCTGACAAGAAGGAGCAGCTCAAGGCGGTGCTTGCTATGCTCCTGAACATTGCTCCTGAAAAGCTCGGGCTTGAGGGCTCCAAGGCAAAAATCGTGCTCAAGCAGGAATCGCCAAAGGAAATTTTGCTAGAACTCCAGAAAAAGATCAAGGAGCTTACTGGGATTGACGCTGACATTGCAACAGCGCCGCCCGCTGAGAAAAAACAGGAGCAGAAGGCAAAGCATTCACGGGTGGAAGGGGGTGACCGGCCGACAAAGCCGGCGCTGCCGGCTGAAGAGAAAAAGGCAAAGCAGTGATTTCTTACTGATTCATTTGCTTTAGGACAATCTCAAGCAGTTTCCTGCTCGGCTTTGCCCTGTGGTTGCCAAAGTAATAATAGCTAACGATTGAGTCTTTCTGGAGATCAGGATAATACAATTGCATGCCTTCAAATGCTTCCTTGCTGTCATTGAATCCTGCAAACAGTAATTCCTTCCCTGAAGGCCAGTCAAATGTGCAGGTTGTGATATAGGGTATTGTCACAAGCTTACGTGGCTGCTTTTTTGCATTGTATTCGCTTGTTTCTTACACAGGCAGCTCTATGTTTGCAGGAATGCTTATGGTGTTTGGGCGGCATCTTATTGTGCCTGCCTTTTTCCGGGCGCCGTCGGGGAAGTTGTACGTCACGAACTCATTGCCGTCAAAGAGCACCTTGTGGAAAAGCAGCATTTTGTCAAGGTGGATGTTCCTGCGCAGGTGCTTTAGCTGCCTTGTAAGGAATTCCCTGATTTCCCAGCCTGCAAGGTTTTGTATTTCGTATTCCAGCCTCACGAATTCACCAAAAAAAAGCCGGCATAACATAAATGCGGCGGAGTGTTTTAACTCCATTACAATAAAGCTTATATATTATAATAAAGCAGGCAGTTTTTAGTGGTTGAGGTGAACATACATGGACTTTGCAAGACCAAGTAGTTCTGCTGCATCGAACGACCCAAAGCTCACCCAGCGAAAGCCACAGGTTCAGTCTGCTGCTGATGCTGAGCTTGAGGAAATGCTGTCAAGACAGCGCGCCACAATCAAGGTTGTGGGCTGCGGCGGAGGGGGCAATAACACCATCAACAGGATTACAGAAGTGGGAATTCAGGGCGCTGAAACAATAGGCATTAACACAGACGCGCAGGACCTGCTTTACACGACTGCTGACAGGAAGATTCTCATCGGAAGGGAAACTACAAAAGGGCTTGGCGCCGGCTCTGACCCCAAGCTTGGTGAGGAGGCCGCAAGGGAAAATGAGCATGACATAAAGAATGCTTTGCAGGGTGCTGATATGGTTTTTATCACGTGCGGGCTTGGCGGCGGGACAGGGACTGGAAGCGCTCCGATTGTTGCTGACGTTGCGAAGAAGATGGGCGCGCTTACTGTCGGTGTTGTGACGATGCCTTTCACGATGGAGGGCAACAGGCGCTACGAGAATGCAGTCATTGGGCTTGAGAAGCTTGAGCAGTTGGTTGACACGCTCATAGTTATTCCGAATGACAAATTGCTTGAGCTTGCCCCTGATTTGCCTTTGCACACCGCGTTTAAGGTTGCTGATGAAATCCTGACAAATGCTGTCAAGGGAATTGCAGAGCTTGTCACAAGGGCAGGGCTTGTCAACCTTGACTTTGCAGACATCCGCGCCGTGATGAGGAACGGCGGTGTTGCCCTGATTGGAGTTGGCGAGAGCGACAGCGAGAACAGGGCTACAGAGTCTGTTGAGAAGGCAATCTCAAACCCGTTGCTTGATGTTGACATTACAGGAGCCACTGGCGCATTGATAAACATTTCCGGCTCAAAGGATTTGACGCTTAATGAGGCGCGCAAGGTTGTTGAGACGGTGTCAAGCAGGCTGTCAGAGGATGCTAAAATCATCTGGGGAGCGCAGATTTATGAGGACTTGGGAAGCGTGCTCAAGTGCATGCTCATCGTCACTGGCGTGAGGAGCCCGCAGATTTTTGGAAGGACAAAAACCCTTTTGAGCGAGGAAAAGAAGGAGATAGAGAACGAGCTTGGCATAGAGTTTGTGGACTGATTTATTTTATTATTTTTAGTTTGATAATATCACGGAGCTTTACAAGCCCGGAGGCAAAACGATTGTTGAAGGTATTCTCATTTATTCTGCGCTGCTGAATGAGGTGAGGAGCAAACGGGGCGTGGCGGAGGGCGGTGACGAGCCGAATTTGCAGCGAGTGTCTCTGTGCGAAGCACCCTTATCAGGAATATTTTGCTCCGGATGAAGTCTTTTCTCGAAACTTATATAAAGCGAATGCTGATTTTTCGGGTTTATGGATGAGGAAAAGAAGCCTGAAGAGAGAGGAAGCGGGATTCCAACACAGCCCTCTGAGCCCATAATGCCTTCAGAGGTTCCTGCTGAGGTTCAGAAGGAGCCTGAGCAGATCGCCCAGGCGACGCAGGTTTTTGTTCCAAAGAAGTCTGCTGCGGGAGCGGAGGCAAAGCCGTCAAGGTGGTTGAAGCTAAGGGAGTTTTTTGTTGAGTGCAAGAGGGTTCTCAGGGTGACAAAAAAGCCTGACGCTGTGGAGTTCAAGACCATAGTCAAGATTTCAGGCATAGGAATCGCGGCAATCGGGCTTATCGGCTTCCTTGTGCATTTCATTAAGGAGCTGATGTTCTGAATACAAACCCGGCGGCCGGGTTATGCCAGCAGGGGTTGCTTACCGCAACCTTTTTAAAGGGGTGGCCGGTATCCTTTTTATTATTCTTAGCAAAGAGAAATTCTGAGCTAGGGTAAAGAGAAAAAAATGGCAGACGAAAAGGCAGTATCAACGCACATCTTTGCGCTTAGGACTACTGCTAACCGCGAGGACCAGGTTATGGATTTTGTGGTGAGCAATGTGAAGAAGCGCAACCTTGAGGTTTTTGCAGTCATAAGGCCGCACGGCATGCGCGGCTATATTTTCCTTGAGGCGGCTGACAGGCAGAATGCAGAGCAGGCAGCATTCAACGTGCCGTACGCGCGCGGAATCCTGCCAAAGGAGATTGAGTACCAGGAAATAGAGCATATGCTGGAGCAGGTCAAGCGCGAGGTTGACATCAGGAAGAATGACATTGTTGAAATCATTTCAGGGCCGTTCAAGCGCGAGCAGGCAAAGATAACCAGGATTGACAAGGCAAAGGAGGAGGTTGTTGTTGAACTGCTCGGCGCGGCAGTCCCCATCCCAATCACGGTCAGGATGGACGCTGTGAAGGTCATAAGGAGGGAGACAGCAGGCGGGGAGAAGGAAGAGGGGGCGGAAGAGGAGCCGGAGGCGCCAAGCGGGGGTCCTCTTGGTCCGCTTGGACCATAAGGCTTAAAAGCAGTTCACAGGTTGCGTGAATAATATGGCAAAGCAGAGCATAGAACAGCTCGTTGAAGGCGGAAAGGCAACAGCAGCGCCGCCGCTCGGCCCTGCTCTTGGGCCTCTCGGAGTCAACATCGGGCAGGTAATTTCCGAGATTAACAAGAAGACAGCTGCCTTCAAAGGCGTGCAGGTTCCTGTAAAAATCATTGTTGAGACAACTGATAAGTCGTTCACGATTGAGGTCGGCACCCCTCCTGTTTCTGCTCTGATAAAGAAGGAGGCAGGAATTGAGAAAGGCTCTGGAGCGCCCAATGTTGACAAGGTTGCAGACCTGAAGATAGAGCAGATTATCAAGATTGCAAAGATGAAGGAAGAGGGTCTGCTCGGCAGGGATATGTTCTCAAAGGTCAAGGAAGTCATTGGCACGTGCAACTCGATGGGCGTGCTCGTTGAGGGCAAGGAGCCAAGGGCAATAATTGCGGAAATTAACAAAGGGGCTTATGCTGCTGAAATCAAGGCAGAAAAGACAGAGCTTTCAGCAGAGGAGCTCAAGGAGATTGAGGCAGAGAAGGCGCGCCTGCAGGAGGAGATCACAAAGAGGCGCGCAGAGCTGGAAGCCCTTGCAAAGAAGATAATTGCGGAAATGACAGGCAAGCCGAGGGGGGAAATCAAGGCAAAGCTTGTCGAGGCAAAGATTCCGGCTTTGCTCATCGATGAATTGCTGCCAGTGGAAGGCGCGGCCGCAGCTGCGGGCGCGCAGGGCGCAAAGCCGGCACCGGGCGCAGCGCCAGCAGCCGCAGAGAAGAGGCCAGAGGCAAAGAAGTAGATTTAAATACCAGAACCTTTGTTCTTGGGAGGCATGGCGAACTGGAAGCGCGTGCTTACGTGGATTATTGCAATAATTTTTCTGGTCGCGCTTGTTTACGGCGGTTTTCAGGTGTTCAGCGAGAAGGTATTCCCTCCTGAACTGATGGTTGACGCGATGGAATTAAGGGCGACAAATGACACTGTTGCGCGCGCAGAATTGATAACAAAAATGGACAAGTCGGTGAATCTGCTGGAAAGCGCAGGCATTAGCGCGCAGTGGGCTTCATTGTCTGCATGCGTTGCCGCGAACTCGTGCAACCAGGATGATTATTTTGACTTTTTGCTGATGGTTGCTGTTGAGAGGCCAAAGGAAGTGCCCCGTGCGGACCTGATTGTCAATGCAATAACCGCGAACAGGTACTGGGGCAATTCAGAGAAAATAATAGAGTTCTCAAATGCATTGAGCGAGGCAAACAGGCAGGTTGAGGAGCTTAATTTGCGCACGATAAGGAACAAGTGGCAGGAAATAATCCAGTGCGACGGAAAGTGCGCGAACTTCCATGACTTGTTCTTTGAATTGATAAGGTTGCTTCTGGCAGTGTAAGGATTTTTAAACACTGGCAGTTCTTACCATGATGATGTTTGAGCTAAAGCCGATCCCGAATGTTCCTGAATTCAAGGAAAAGTTTGTTGAGAGGTATTCAAAGCTCACTAATTGGGATGAGTACAAAAAGTACACATTGAGTTTTCTTCGCAAGAGCATTAGGGTTAATACTTTGAAAAAGCCTGTCAGCGAGGTAACGAGGCGGCTTGAAAAGGACTGGCATTTGGAGCAGATTCCGTGGTGCAGCGAGGGGTTTTACATTGAGAGCAGGCACGGAAGGCTTGACGTGGGCAACACTGTTGAGCACTGCCTTGGGTATTATTACGTGCAGGAGGCTGCGTCAATGATTCCGCCCCGTGTTTTGGACCCAAAGCCGGGCGAGCGCGTGCTTGACATGGCGGCCGCCCCTGGCTCAAAGGCGTCTCAAATTGCCCAAATGATGAATAATGAGGGAATTCTTGTTGCAAATGATGTTGCTGGCGTCCGACTTGCTGCACTGGGGATTAACCTGCAGAGGTGCGGCGTGCTTAATGCAATAACAACCCAGATGAAAGGTGAGCAGATTAAGGGGATGGAGTTTGACAAAATTCTTCTTGATGCTCCTTGCTCTGGCACTGGCACGATAAGGAAGAGTATCAAGACAATACTTATGTGGAATCCTGAAATGATAAAGCGGCTTGCTGCAACTCAGAGGAAGATGCTTATTGCGGCGTACGGCCTGCTTGCCAAGGGCGGAACTCTTGTTTACTCAACATGTTCCACAGAGCCTGAGGAGAACGAGGCAGTAGTTAGTTATTTGCTTGACAATACTGATGCAAGACTGATGCCTATTGAGCTGAATATCAGGCGCTCCTCTGCAATAACAGAATTTGAGGGCAAAAAATACCGAAAAGAAGTTAAAGACTGCCTGCGCATATGGCCGCAGGACAATGACACAGAGGGTTTTTTTGTCGCTAAAATCGTGAAACCATGAAAACGCTTTGCAAGCTGCTGGCATTGTACACGTTCCTTGTGGTATTCCTTGTTGTGCTTTTTGCGTCAGCGATTTATTACGCAAGCCCGACGAGGGCTGACATTTACAGCATGCTTCTTTCAATCGCGATGTTCTCGCTGATTCCTTTTGGCATTCTCTTTTTGCTCTGGAAGCACCACAGGCACTAAGCTTTATAACGGCCAGCGTATTTTGTTTTTGCAGTGATGCCTTATGGGGCAGGCAATAGTTGTTCCAACTCGCAGAGCTGTTGTTGAATCAGTTTCCAAGACTATTGAAGAAGCGAGCAGGGAGTCTTTTGTATACGTACGGTCTGATTCAAAGGAGTATCTTGCGCGGACTATTGCGATGAGTTTTTGGGAGAGGGTTCCGCGGGATTTGGACAAGTATGTTTGCCGGCTTCTTCGCACCCTTCCGGAAGACAGGCTTAAGAAATATGACGTTTTAAGGAGAGTTGGCGACATTATTGTCTGCTTCTACGAATTTCTGGGGCTGAACTCTTTTATTGCAAATACTGGAATTGCCCAGTGCTGTTATTATGATGCAGCGTGCATTGGAAAAAAGCTTGATGAGCGTGAGGCGCCTGTGCTTGAGTTAATTGCGGAGAATTTTGATGATTACTCAAATGTCCTTCGCGGAATGCGCGGAAAGCTTGTCGCTTAATTATTCTGGAGTGGTAATAAAGTATTATTATAATGTGCTTCTGCAGACGGGATATGCCGATAAGAGTTGCGATAAACGGTTTTGGGCGTATTGGAAGGCAGGTTTTGCAGGCAGGGCTTGATGAAAAGGATATTGAGTGGGTTGCAATCCATGATTTGACTGACACAAAGACCCTGGCGCATTTGTTCAAGTATGACTCTGTCTATGGTGTTTTTCCGGGCGAGGTTAGGGCTGAGGAAAACAGCATTGTAATAAACGGAAAGGAAATCCATGTCTTCTCAGAGAAGGACATAAAGGATTTGCCGTGGAAAAAGCTGAAGGTTGACGTGGTTGTTGAAAGCACAGGATTGTTCACGACAAGGGAGGGTGCAATGCAGCATATCAAAGCAGGGGCAAAGAAGGTCTTGGTTTCTGCATTCTGCAAGGATGCTGACATCATAATCGTGAAGGGCGTTAATGAGCACTTGTATGACAAAAAAAAGCACAATATTGTTTCAAACGCGTCCTGCACCACAAACTGCCTTGCTCCAATCGTGAAGGTCTTGAATGACAATTTCGGTGTTGAAAGGGGCTATATGCTGACAATCCATGCTTACACTAATGACCAGCGCCTTGTTGATGCGGGCCACAAGGACTTGAGAAGGGCAAGGGCTGCTGGCGTCAATTTGATTCCGACAACAACAGGCGCTGCAAGGGCTGTTGCAGAGGTCATTCCTGAGCTTAAGGGAAAGATTGACGGAATGGCAGTGCGCGCGCCTGTTCCCTGCGGCTCGCTTGCGACTTTTACTGCAGAGCTGAAAAAGCCAACCGACACAAAAAAGGTGAATTGGCTGTTCAGCGAGGTGAGCAAGTATCATTTGAAGGGTGTCTTGCAGTACTGTGATGAGCCGATCGTGAGCCATGACATAATCAAGAACCCGCACTCGTGCATTTTTGACGCGTTGTGCACAGAGGTTATTGGCGGCAACTTTGTCAGTGTCACAGGCTGGTATGATAATGAGTGGGGCTATTCAAAGAGGATGATTGATGTTCTGAAGCTTTTGATGTGACAAGTATTAAATAAGGGTTAAGTCTGAAAGGGGATTATGATTCCAACTCTGAGGGACTTGCCTGTTCGTGCTGGCAAGAAGGTTCTTGTCCGCGCTGACCTTAATGTACCTTTGAAAGATGGCTGGATTTTGGATGATACGAGGATTAGGGAGTCTTTGCCAACAATACGGTATCTTCTGAAGAAAAAGGCAATTGTCCTTTTGCTGTCCCATCTTGGAAGGCCTGATGGCGTTGATGAATCATTGCGAATGGACCTTGTTGCTGAGCGGCTTGAGAAGCTCCTGAAGCGCCATGTGCTGAAGCTTGATGACTGTGTTGGCGCAGAGGTTGATGATGCCGTGAATGAAATGCATTCCGGCGATGTTGCCGTGCTTGAGAACGTGAGGTTCCATGCAGAGGAGGAGGCAAATGATGATTCTTTTGCTCGCGCCCTGGCAGAGCCTGCTGACTTTTACGTTAATGATGCATTTGGGAGCTCTCACAGGGCGCATGCAAGCATTGTTGGAGTGCCAAAATACCTGCCTTCTTGTGCCGGGCTTTTGCTGGAAAAGGAAATTTCGATGCTTTCCGAGGCTTTGTTCCCGAGAAAGCCTTTTGTTTTGGTTCTTGGCGGCGCAAAAGTGGGTGACAAGATTGGGCTGATTGGGAATCTTGCGAAAAAAGCAGACAAAATCCTTGTTGGGGGAGCAATGATGTTCACTTTCCTGAGGTCTCTTGGCAAAAGTGTCGGGCAGAGCCGGCTGGAGAGGGACAAAATCAGCGAGGCAAAGCGGCTTTTTGGAAAGTTTGGCAAAAAAATCGTGCTTCCTGTTGATGTTGTTGTTGCCTTAAGGGCTGATTCAAGGGCAAAATCAAGGATTGTTTCCTGCGACGCAATGGCAAAGGGGATGACTGGTCTTGATATTGGTCCCAAGACGACAAGATTGTTTGAGAATGAGCTTAGTAAGGCAAGGACTGTTGTGTGGAACGGCCCGATGGGAATGTTTGAGCTTGCAAAGTTTGCCAGAGGCACAAATGATATTGCCAGGTTTATTGCAAATCTGAGGGCGACCACCATTGTTGGCGGCGGTGATACTGTTGCTGCTGTCAAGAAGCTTGGGCTCGCAAAGAAGTTCTCACATGTTTCCACAGGTGGCGGGGCTTCTTTGGAATTTTTGGAAGGGAAAGAACTGCCCGGAATTGCCGCGCTGGAAAAACAGAAGTAACTTGAATAAAACCAATAACGGGCTTGTCGGCAATCCGCAGATTGCCGAGCATGTTGAGAAGCTCCACTTCCTCAACACAGTACAGTCGCGGTACCAATAATAATGGAAAATCTTCTTTTATTATTTTCTCCGAGCTCGTGCTGCTGAACGGAGTCCGCAGCACATGAGTGAGGAGTGTCTTGTTGCGAGCGAAGCGAGCTAATTGGAATTAGTGCTGATTGGCGAAGTTGATTTGAAAGGCGTTAAAGAAGTATCGTGACGTCTTTTCCTGTGACTGTTTTTATGTTTGCCTCGAGCTTTGTTTTCATTTGTTCGAGATTGATTTTTTCAGCGTCTTTTTTGAGCCGGGCAAGGCGCTGTCCTGCGAGCTGTGCATTGCGCAGTGTTTCCTCGCGCAGCTTCTGCACCCTGACCAGCGTTCTTGTTGCGTCGCAGTTTTCCACTGCTCTGTAGGCGTCTTTTTCCGCCTTTGCGAGCTGGCCGTATTCGCGGAGCCAGTTGCCAAGGTTTTGCTTGTCAAGGAATGCCATTGCGTCAAGGACGTATTCCTTTTTGTCGCCGAGCGGAAGCCTGTCGAACCTGAGCAGCCTTTTGATGTCCTCCACCGCCTCAAGGATTTCGAGATGTAAATCCTCAGTGAGTGTTGCGACAGGGTCTCTAAGGTATTTTTCGACAAGCCTGACATTCCTTGTTGCCATCCTGTGGAATTTTCTCAGCGCAGGGTCAAAGTTTTTGAACACTTCCCTGATTTTTTGCTCGTGCGCCTTTACTTTTTCCCTTGCCTCGCTTGTTTTTTTGAGCGCTTCAAGCCTTGCAGGGTCTTTCAGGAGGCGCTCCTCTTCTGCATTGAGCATTTGCACTGATTTTTCAGCCTCATTGAGGTGCTTTTCAAGCTCTGCAATTTCCTGCATAAGCCCCGCAAGCTGTTTTTGGCGCGCAGCAATAATTCCTGCCTCGTTTTTCAATAAGTCATAATCCTTCGTGCTTGCCTGGGCGTGCGCCTGCCTGACTGTTTCTATTTCGCGCTCTATTTCAGCGAGCATTGCGGTGATTTCCTTTGTCTCATTGGCAAAGAATTCCTGCAGTATCTGGAAAGGCCTGAGTATTCCTTTTGTGAATTCTGCTGCGTCTTTTGTGTGCTTGTCAAGGAACAAGGGGAGCTGGCTTGCATCATCTGGAATGATTGTTTCATTGAGGTATTGGGAAACCCTTCTTGTGTATTCCTCCCTGTTGCCTGTCATGTAGTCCTTTGCCCTGTCAGGAATGTTTGGGTTCAGGAGCTGGGCTGACTGCAGGGCACTGACTTTTTCTTTGATTTCAGCAGTTATCTGACTTATTCTGGTTTTTGACGATGAAATCTGCTGGGAAACTTTTGTTTTCAATGGCTCCTGCGTGCCTGCGAGCCAGCTTTCAAAGTCAGAGAGTTTTACTGCAACAGGGCCTTCCTTTACTGCTTGGGCACCATAACCAAACAGCGCCTTCAAAAATCTCAGCATATTCTCGGTAAATTGCGAAAGGTTTTTATAGCTTCGCAGCAGGTAGGCATTCTGGGGTGGTTTGGTGAAAAAGAGGGTGTTTACGAGGAAGTCCCAGAAAGAGGGCGCTCTTCAGCAGGTTCGCGCGCTTTTTGACGCTGCAGCAATTATCTTCCCGAAAAATCCTGCTGAGGCAAACAGGTTAACAGCAAAGGCGCACAGGGAGGTATTGCGCTCAAAGCTGAAGCTTCCTGCGGTGCTTAAGAGGAGGTACTGCAAGTCCTGCAAGGCTTTCTGGGTGCCGGGAAAGACAGTGCGTGTCAGGGTGGGAAAGGGAAGGGTTGTTTATTCGTGCCTGTCGTGCAGGAAAATACAGAGGATGCCGTTAAAATGTTAACCTATTTAACAAAAGAGGAGATAATGTTAACCTATTTAACAAAAGAGTCAAGTTATATAGGTTAAAATCAAAAGCTTTATATACCTTTAGTGTTAAACTGACTAACAGAAGCTTGGGGGGACAATTAAGTGAAAAAAGAGGGTGTTGAGGCAAAGGACTACAGAAAATACGTAGCCAAAGTTATCTTCACTTATTCCACAGAGCACTTGCTGAAAAAGGACAAGGTCAGGTTCTATTATGCCCTGAAGGGTCGTGACGGCAAGACAGGCATTGTTAAGCGGTGCAAGATAGAGCAGCTCGGAAGGACTGTTTTGCTTGTCCCTGAGAAGTTTGCTTCTGAAGTTGATGATTTTCTGAGGTATTGGAAGTGCGAATACCAGCAAAGGAGGGTGCTAGTAGAACCATGAAGACAGAAACAAAGCTGGCACTGACAGTCTTCCTTTGCGCAGCGCTCATTGCAGCTGCATTGACAATCAGGGACATGAGCATTACAGGCCTTGTTACAGAGGGCATAAACATTCCTCCTGAGTATTCAGCAGCACCACTTTCAACCCATTCTGACACTGCCCTTACAATTGACCTTTCAAAGTATTTCACAGACCCTGATGGAGAAGCTCTCACGTTCCTCGCAACAAATGAGGACCATGTAAACGTTGCTGTTGATGGCAGTATTATTACTTTTGTCCTTGCGCGTGGCTTTATTGGCGCAGTGCTTATACTTGCAGGCCTGCTTGCTTTGATGTCCTTGCTTGCCGGCAGGGAGAGGAGGATGCTGAAGCGCTGGAGCCTGCCTGTTGATGCATTGCTCTTAATATGCCTCTTGCTGGCAGTCTGGCATTACTTGTCGTGCAAGGAATTGCTGCTGGTTGAGACAATTGCGCTTGGCGTGCTTGCCTTGTTCGTGATTACTCTCAGGGCTGCTGACTATGTTGCAGCAAGAAGGCTGTCTGAGGAATCAACAGCACCAATTATTGAGCCTGGCGAAATGCCTGAAGTCCCGTCGTCAGAAGAGGAGGTTCCAGTGCCTGAGCCAGAGGAAATTCCTGTTCCAGAGCCGGAGGAGGCGCTAATGCCTGAAGAAATACCGGTGCGGGTTGAAAAGCCAGAGCTGGAAAAGAAGCCGGAAATGCCGCCGGAGCGCCCGGGAATGAAAAAAGTGTATGTGCCGATGCTTGAAGAAGTTGTGAAAAAGAGGAAGCAGGCAAGGAAAGTCATAATCACCAGTCCAAGGGAGCAGAAGCGCAGGAGGCAGCTGAAAGTAAGGGTTGCCCCGCCTGTTCTTGAGGAGGAAATGCGCGACTGGCGCGAGGTTGTCAAGAGGACAGGAAAGACGTTGAGGAAGCTTGACAGCACTTTGAGGAGGCTGAAGAAAAAGAAGTAATTAACCAAAAAACGATGGGGGTGTAAAGAATTGATTTTGCATAGCGCAAGTAAGGTAAAGTCCTGCCTTTTTGAAAATTCACAGGTTTTATCACGGAATTTTTCATATGCTCCTCCTCCCCCTAATTCATATGATGAAAGATATGAAAAAAATTATTACAAAAACTATTACAATTCATAGTAACATTTATATAGGAAAAAGTGCTGAAAGAGCGTAAAAAGAGGAATTAATGGCAATAATCAGGAAATTGCAGAGGACTAAGAAAGACCAGTATACTTTGACAATCCCGAAGATGCTAGTTGAGCTTCTCGGCTTGAAGGAGCAGGACGTGATTGAGTTCCAGCTCAAGGGCAATGAGCTTGTCCTGAAGAAGTCAGAAGACGAGTTTGTCCAGCTCAGGAAGAAGCGGGGTGGTAAGCAATGAACCGCAAGCTTGCCGTCCTGCTGATGGTTGCAGTGTTTGCAATGATGGCATTTGCTGTCCTGAAAGGCAGCCGTATGCCAACGGGATTTGCTGTTGATGCTGAAATATCCGAGAATTCGGCGCCTCTGTGGGTTGCAAATTCCACAACGTTTGATGTAAGCAGCGGAAGCCAGCTCGTATTGCGCCTTAATGAATTGTTTGTGGACCCGGAAGGGGAAGAACTGACATTTATTGCCACAGAGTCAGAGAACCTGACAATTGATTTGCAGGAAAGCATACTAACCATTACTCCAGATGCAGGGTTTGCAGGCGAGCGTGTTGTGAGCATTATGGCTTCTGATGGCTCGTCTGTCACAACTGCCCGCATCAGGATTAGCGTGGTTGGCGCTGCAATGCCAGAGCCGGTGCCAGAGGTTCCAGAGCCTGTGATTAATGAAACCGCGCCTGTAATTAATGAGACTCTGCCGCAGGAGCCTGTTTTGAATGAGACACTGCCTGAACTCAATGAAACAATGCCTATGGGAAGGATTGTTGCGCTGAATGAGGCTGTAAAGGACGAGGCAGGAAGTGTTGTTGGAAAGAAAGTCAGCGATGAAGAAGACTATGAAACATTCTTCACTTTTGTCGGAACAGAAAATGGCAGGTTTGTTGTCAGGTTCTACCATAACGCAAGCCAGCCATTGCCTGTGTGGGTTGAGGGCAATGTAAGTGCTGAGATAAGCACGGAAAATGCAGATGCCTTTGTTGAGGTTAATTTGAGTGTTCCATTAGGCGTGTCAGGCAATATTCCGCTGTTCAGGCTGCATGTTGGAGAGGAATCTGAAATATTTGAGTTTGGCGCCCAGCAAGGAATACAGGAAGGCGGCCGAATCATGGCAACCTGCAATTCCTGCGATGAATGCACAACGTGTGCTGCAACGCCCGGAAACACCTGCCAGCTGACAGGAGCAATTACTTCCACAGGAACTTGCATTACTGTTGGCGCTGACAATGTAGTGATTGATTGTGCTGGAAACACAATCACTTACGGCACTGGTGGAGCAAGCAATGCGCACGGTGTTGCTGCAAGTAACAGGGTTGGCGTTACTGTTCAGAACTGCCTTATCCGTGACACGAACTCAGGAGGCAGTTATGGATACGCAGTCAATTTGACAAACACGACAAACAGTTATGTGCTGTATAACACGCTTGTTTCCAATGGTTCTTCATACTCGCACACAGTCCACCTTTACAGGAATGCAAGCTCTAACACGATTGCGTACAACAACATAACAGCCTGGTCCACAGGAGGTAGCAATTATGCTGTTTACTTGTATCTAGACACTCACAATAATCTCGTGGAGAACAATTCCATACTAGTCAGGGGAGGAGGCTATTCCAATCGCGGAGTTTATGTGTATCACTATGTTGAGAATAACACAATCAGCAACAACACCATTCTTTTACTAGGCACTACTTATAACAATGATGGTGTCGTGATAAATGATTATGCAAAAAACAACATTATTGTTAACAACAACATCACCGCATTAGGACCTCTCAGTTATGGTGATGATGATGGAATAGTTATACAAAGTGTAGCGACAGGAACTGTCATTGCAGGAAACACAATATTCACAAACGGCAGTTATAGTAATCATGGAATCTATATTTCCTCGTATTCCCAGAATGGCACGGTTGCAAACAACACAATTGTTGCAACAGGTGTAACCGATAATAACATAGGCATACGAATCACCACCTCTTCGCAGAACTATTCTATTGATAATAACAACATAACAACTAAGGGCGCATACGGTAATTATGGGATATATCTTGAAAGCAGCTCGCATAACTGCAGAATAACCAATAATGTAATTGCCACAAATGGAACTTCTTATTCGAATAAAGGAATTTATGTCACATCTAGCAGCAACATAAGCATTATTAACAACACAGTCAGCACAAGAGGAACTTACGAAAACCACGGAATTTTGCTCTCAACAACAAGTACCAACTCTGTTGTGTTCAATAATTCAATAAGGACAAATGGAAGCAGCACGTATAATGATGGTATTTTGGTTTCCAGCAATTCTGACAATAACAGCATTGCTGACAATAATATATTAACAGCAGGCATTGACAGTCAAGGTATTAATATTCAGTCATCCCAAAACATCAGCCTTTCAGGAAACATTGTGAATGTTACAGGCAGCAGCGATGGCTTGTTTGTTTACGGCACACAGCCAATACACTTTGTCACGCACGAAATAACAACCTCTAACACCATTAATGGCACGCCCATTTATTATTATGGTGGAAGGGGTGGCTCTCCTGCCTGCCCGAACAATCAGGTGCTGGATAATCCAAGTGCTGCACAAATAGTAATGATTGGGTGCAATAACATAACCCTCACCAATTACAATGCTTATGAGCCAGTGACTCTTGTTAATTCCTCAAAAATCACTGTTGATTCTGTCAGGTTCTCTGGAAGCAGGTATGGGATAAGGTTGTTATTTGGAAGCTCTGACAACCTGGTGAATAACAGCAACATCAATGCCTCAAACACAACATTTAATGAGCAATATGCTGTTTGGATTATTGGCGCAGGAAACAACACAATAACGAACAACAACATAAGCGCAATAGGACAGCAGAACTATAACAAGGCAGTATTGTTGCAGGCTAACGCAAATTACAACAACTTCACAGGCAACACAATTGTAACTTATGGAACATCTGACAATTACGGCATTCAGATAGAAGCCTCAGGAGGAAATGTTTTTGCAAACAACATCATCATGCCAAGAGGAAGCTCGTCAAGCAATTATGGCGTGTATCTTTATTCTGGCGCGTCAATGAACGTGCTTAACAATAACACAATAATAACAAACGGAACAGGTTACAATTCTGGCATTTATGCATACTATTATGCCCAGAACAACACTATTGCCAACAACACAATACACGCTAGCGGAACAAGCACTAGCAATTACGGAATCCGCATTGATTCAGTCTCAGGGTTTAACAACATCACAGGCAACAATATCAGGACATTGTCTCCAAGCTACAACGAGATTGGGATATACTTGTATTCCACAATACACAGAACACTTATTGCAAACAACAACATAAGCACAACAGGCACAAACGACAATTATGGAATATACATCAATAACGCGATTTACAATACCACAATAGCAAACAACACAATCTTCACAAGCGGCAGTGGGAGTGGTAATACAGGCATTTATGGAACCGCAACAATTATTGATACAATTATTGAGAACAACACAATCAATGCCACAGGCGGCACAAACGCTAATTACGGAATTTATCTTGCTTCAACCGCAAACCTCAATACAGTAGGAGGAAACACGATAAGCACAAACGGCACAGATACAAACATAGGTGTTTATCTCAGCAGTGCCAACTCAAACAGGATAATCAATAACACAATACGCACGCGGGGAACATCGTATGCAAATTACGGGGTTTATCTCACAACAACTTCAAACTACAACCAGGTCCACAATAACACGATAATAACAAACGGGACAATAACCAATTACGGCATTTATCTTAGCACTTCAGATGCCAACAATGTATCTGACAATAACATAACAACAATTGGTACAGACAGCATTGGAATCAACATTGCTTCTTCGCAAAACAACAGCTTCTCAGGCAACAACATCATCAGTGAAGCAAATGCGCTGTCAGTCAGCGGAACAATAATTACCCATTACACCACGAACTCAATTTCGGCAGATAATTACAAGAATGATAGCCCAATTTATTATTATGGCGGTGCAGGGGACTCTCCTGCGTGCCCGAATGACCAAGTGCTGGACAACCCATTAGCAGCCCAAATTGACTTCCTTATGTGCAGGAATATTACCCTGCAGAACTTTGTGGTTTACAAGCATATTACGCTTGTTAATGTCTCAAACAGCACTATTGCGTACAATAACATTACAGGCAGGCACGGTGTGCTTGTATTGTTCAACAGCACAGGAAACAATGTCAGCTATAACAACATTTACATCACAAACACGACATTTAGCGACGTGTATGGTGTTCTTGTGGGATACAATTCCAGTAAGAACATAGTTTCATCAAATATAATAACATCAAGAACAGCAACGTCATCAAACGTTGGTATTTTTGTGTATTATTCTGACAGTGTCAATGTTACAAACAACAACATAAGCATAAACGGCACAACAGGCAATTACGGAGTCTTGGTTGAACAAGTGTCATCAGGACTGGTTGACAACAACACAATTAGTGCAAAAGGCACAAGTTCAAGCAATATAGGCATATGCTTGCGAACAGGAGCAAGCGGTACAACAATCAGCAACAACACAGTAAACACTTATGGAACCTACTCAAACAACGGGATTTATCTTACTGCTTATGTGCAGAACAACACAATCAGCAACAACATGATAAGAACAAATGGCACAAGCACTTACAATTATGGAATTTATGTGACGTCAAACTCGCATTTCAACAACATAACTGACAATAACATACTAACAGGACCTTACCAAACGTCGAGCAATTACGGAATCGCCCTAACTGGTACAGTTTACAGTAACCGGATTGCGAACAATAACATAAGCACATTTGGAAGTTCATCTGCGATTGGATTATATTTTTACAACTATGCAAACAACAACACAATAAATAACAATACAGTAAGAACGTTTGGAAGCAGTACGAACAATTATCCAATTTATCTGGAATACACAAGCAACAACAGGCTTGAAAACAACTCACTAAGCTCGTTTGGATACGGAAGTTCTAATTACGGAATTTATCTTTTTTACCCAAATACCAACACCACCATTGCCAACAACTACATTCTTGCAAATGGCTCGGGCAATAGTAATTACGGCATAAGAATATATAGCACGGCTCTTGATAACAGGATTAATAACAACACAATCAGGACTGATGGAACAACAGATAATCAAGGGATTCAAATTACATCAGTTGCTGGAAAAAATTACGTTAATGACAATAACATAAGCTCAAAGAAAGGCTATGGAATTTATCTTATTAGCACTGTCGGCGTTTTCTTTAACAACACTCTGCTGGTTCAGGCAGTTAATGAGTCTGACTGGGTGTATTCTGATTCGAGCTCAAGGAACAATTTCACGAACACAACTTTTGCAATGCCAGGAGGAAGCATTAACATAATTCCACGGATACAGCTTAATACAAGCACAATAACACAAAGGATGTTGAACATTAGTCAAAACAAGGCATTCCTTAACTCAACAGCACTGCCTTATTTCAACACAAGCGCAATAATCACCCTGACAGGGCTCAGTCTTGATAATCCGAGAATTATGGTTGATTATGAGGATGATGGAACTTATGTGGAATGCCCTGCTTCGCAGTGCACAAACCTCAGCTACACTGACGGCGCCCTTGTTTTCAATACTACAAGGTTCACCTCCTACAAGACCCAAGAGATAGATGACGTTGTGCTTATGAAAATGGACAGCCCAGCGCGGGTTGAATGGAGCAGTTATCTTAATTACACAATAATAATCAATGTCACAAACGGGCTTGCAAACAACATTGTTCTAACAGACATTTATCCGAATGAAGTGATTTATCAGACCGCCCAACCTTTGCCTGAGCCGGGAACAAATGACACTTTTGTCATTGGCAGCCTGACAGCAGGCAACTGGTATGCTGTAAACATCAGCGTGCTTGTCCGCAACTACACTTACGGGATAATCACGAACAGTGTCAACATTTCATATCAGGACAGCTTTGGCACTTGGCGCAACAGGAGCACAAGCGAAAATACCATAATTTCAAACAAGCCAACAATTAGCCAGGTAATACTTAATTCAACAAATCCGCTTTTGAACGACACTTTCCAGAATTTGACTGTTTACCCGATAGGTGTTAATGACATTGATGGGGATCCTGTGCAGAACATTACTGATTGGAGGCTGTTCAATGGCACAGGGTTTGTTTCCATTGCAATGCTTAACCTGCCGTTTGATTCCAATGTAAGCAGCCTTGAAAGGGGCGCAATACGGGATTATAGCACTTATGAAAACCATTGCACCCTTGGCAATGGCAGTGCTGCAAATGCATCCAGCTGGACCTCTCAGGGAATTATTGGTGGTGCTTATGAGTTTGACGGCGTCAATGACATGATAGAGACTCCTTACCTCAACTCAAGCAATTTCAGTGTTGAAATGTGGATTTATCCGATGACAAGCGACTCGGTTGACCGCCACCTGATATCAAATGATCACGCATCAAATAACTTTGGTGCATTCACCAGGTACTCAAATACACTCTATTACTATTCGGGCGGAAGCACAAAAGTATCTGGGGGCTATGTGGGTGCAAATGTGTGGTCCCACGTTGCGCTTACTTATGACGGTGTTGCAAGGCTGTACGTCAATGGAACACTTGTTGGAACAAGCAGCTCATTCGTTGTCCGGATGAACAACAGTCTGAGAATTGGAAACGCAATAAGTGGCGTATATGTGAGGTTCAGGGGAATCATTGATGAGGTAAAGGTTTACAACAGGACGCTTACCCCTCAACAATTGCGCCAGAACTATCTTGACGGCATTGCAGGCAAGCATCCAACAGTGCTTGTTAGCAATGAAACACGTGGAGGAGATGTATGGATTGCTGCAGTCACGCCGAATGACGCAATTGCAGATGGGCTCACTTATCTCAGCAACAATGTGACAGTACATGGCGTCGCATTGCTGAAGAGAGACAATGCTGACCCTGTTAATATGAATTCTTTCCTTAATTACACAATAAACATTACGGTGTTTGACAACAATGCCAGCAACATCACCCTTACTGATAATTATCCTGAACAGGTCATTTACCAGAGCTCGCAGCCAGAACCTCTTGCAGGCACGAACAACACATGGATTATCGGAAACCTGACACCTGGAAGTAGGATTACAGTGAACATTTCAGTGTTGGTGGTCAATGTCACTTCTGCTGTGACAATGAACAACACGGCAAACATATCTTTTGTACAGGGCGGTATTGATTTCACAGGAATCAGAGTAACCGAAACAACTACAATAATACTCACAACCCCGCCGTCAATTGATGCTGTAATTCTCAACACAACAAACCCGCGCACAAATGACACAAACCAGAACCTGACTGCGCACGTGATTAATGCTGTTGACCCCAATAACATTGTTGTCAGAAATATCACTGACTGGCGCAGGAATAACATAAGCATTTGCATGATGAATTATCCGTTTGAGACGAATACCCAAAGCACAGCTGCAAATGCAATTGCAGACTACACAAGTTACAAATACAATGGAACTCTGGGTTCAGGAACAGGCACCCCGACATGGGTGTCAACAGGAATAATTGGCGGAGCTTATGATTTTGATGGCACAAGCGACTACATGACTTCTTCTGTCACAAAGCCGACTTTGCCGTTCACAATGGAAATGTGGGTTTATCCGCACACAAGCACGCCTGTTGGAATCTTTGACAGCGCGCCAGGCCAGGGTTATGTCCTGCGCAATTATGGAAGCGGTCAGATAGAATGGTGGAGCAACAATCCCTTAGTCAATCTTAACCTGCCTTCTGCAAACAGGTGGTACCACATAGTGCTGATTTTCAGGAATACTACAGTCAATGTCATTGATTACTACCTGAACGGCTCTTTTGTTTCAACAAACTACGGCTCCAGTAAGACTGATTTTGCATGGACAACACTGCGGTTTGGAGACATTAATTCAGGAAGCGCAGGCAGGTATGACGGCGTTATTGATGAGTTCCGCATTTACAACACATCATTGAGCCCTGAACAAATACAGCAGTTGTACAACGAAGGAGTGCAGGGGCGACACGTGCTGACAATTGTCAATAATGAGACATCAATCGGCGAAAACTGGACTGTCTGCATCACCCCGAACAACAATGTCAAGGATGGTGCAACTGTCTGCAGCAATAATGTGACTATCAAGAATGTGACTGCTGTGCTCAACATTTCCAATATTTCCGTTGTCAAGACAGACCTGCCTGACCCTGTTAACGTCAGCACGAACCTGACTTATGTAATTAATGTAGTAAGCACAGGCGATGCAAATGCGAGCAATGTGACTGTGAATGACACTTATCCTGAGCAGGTCATTTATCTTGCATCACAGCCAGACCCTGTCGAAGGCACAAACAACACGTGGATTTTAGGCAACCTGACACCCGGCACGAACATAAGCATCAACATAACAGTGCTAGTCCTGAACATAACGAATGGCACTGTCATCAACAATACTGCCAATGTGAGCTTCCAGAACGAGACAAGCGCATTGTTCAACTACTTTGCCACAGAAAGCACAACTGTTGAGGTGCCTCCTGCTCCGGTAACTAATGTAAGCGAATGCAATATGGAGATAACGCAGGATGCTTTCCTTGGAGATAACCTGCACTGCAACGGAACTGCAATTAACATCACAAGTGGCAATCTTACTCTTAACTGCACGAACAAACTGCTTGCCGGCAATGGTTCAGGAAGCACCGGAATCAAGATCCATTCAGGACTTACTAACATAACAATAATTAACTGCCACATTACAAACTTCTCAATAGGCGTTAGTGCAGACCCGACAGAACTGGTCATAGAAAACAGCACGTTTGAGAACTTAACAATAGGGCTTGAAATCTTTGACACAACGTATTCAAGAATAAAGAACAACACGTTCATCAACAACACAATAGCATTGCTCATTAACATTTCGGAGAACAATAACTTCACCAACAACACATTCATCAATAACTCAGTATCACTATTCATTATTGATAGCCTTAACAACATGTTCAACCAGACACTTGCTCCTGAATTCGTGATTCTTGACAACAGTTCTGACTCAGGAGCAAGAATCAACTACACCGCACAAATCAACCTCACAGAAGACACAAACCTTGCAGGCATAATAAGCCTTGCCAACAACAAGGTCTTTGTCAACTCAAGCATAGCACAATTCCTGAATGTCTCTGCAGAGCTTACCCTGCGTGGCATATCCTTCGCAGACCCCAAGCCAGTGGTTGACTGGGATGATGACGGCACTTATGAGGACTGCCCAAGTGATGTGTGCACTGAACTGAGTTATTCTGATGGGGTATTCGTGTTTAACACAACGCACTTCACAACTTA
>JBBILB010000007.1:0-61838 GCA_037445145.1 Candidatus Woesearchaeota archaeon
GCCTGCCTCCATAAACGCTCTATCTTTTTAATCAACCTCTCTCTTTTATTCATGGGAATCGCCTCTCGATTCCCAAACCCTGTGCAGCCTAACGGCTGCCGGGGTTTTTATGATTTTCTACAGCGCCCTGAGGAGGTAAAGCTTTTTAAGCACGCCCTCTCCCTGAGCAAGGTATGACCAAATATGAGGACATTGTTAACTGGGCATTGAGAAGGGGTATTTTTTTTCCGGCCAGTGAGATTTATGCAAATGCGCCTGCTGGATTTTATGATTTTGGTCCTTACGGTGCAGCGATTAGGAGGAAAATCATTGATGTCTGGCGCAAAGAGCTTGTTCAAAAGACAGGGATGCTTGAGATTTACGGCTGCCAGATAATGCCTGCTGACGTTTTCAAGAGCTCAGGTCACTTGGCTTCATTCAATGATCCTGTCACGCAGTGCACAAAGTGCAACACAATCCATAGAGCAGACAAATTGCTTGAGGACGCAACAGGCGAGCATTTTCCCGAGGCAATGCAGAATGAGCAGTTTGACAAGGAAATACAGGCTCACAAGCTTGCCTGTCCAAAATGCAAGGGCGCCTTAGGCCCGGTAAGGCGATTTAACATGATGGTCCGCACAGATGTTGGTGTTTCCACAAAGGCAGATACTTATTTGCGCCCTGAGACCTGTCAAAGCATATTCTGCGATTGGCAAAGGCTTATGAAGACAATGCGCATAAAACTTCCTCAGGGTGTGGCGCAGGTCGGAAGGTCGTTCAGGAATGAAATCTCGCCGCGCCAGACTCTTCTCAGGCAGGTTGAGTTCTCGCAAATGGAAGCAGAGGTGTTTTTTGACCCTGCAAACATTAACGATGTTGAGGGCTTTGATGAGATAAAAGACCATCCGATACAGATTATGCGCATTGGGTCTGAAAAAATTGAAAGCGTGTTGGCTCGTTCGCTCGTTGACAAGGGCATAGTATCAGGCAAGCTTATTGCATACTATATTGCCCACACCCAGCGCTTCTTTGAATCACTTGGCATACCAAGGGAAAAAATGCGCTTTAGGGAAGTTGGCAGTGATGAAAGGCCGTTTTACAGCAGGGAAACATGGGATTTCGAGGTTGAAACCTCTCTGGGCTGGGTTGAATTGGTAGCAAACAACAACCGCACTGATTATGACCTGAAAGGCCACTCAGCAGGAAGCAAGCAAAGTCTTGATTATGTTTATCCTGACGGCAAAAAGATAATACCGCACGTATGGGAAATCTCAATAGGGCTTGACCGCACATTCTACGCAGTGCTTGAGCATGCTTACAGGGAGGAGGAAAAGAATGGTGAAAAGCGCATTGTTCTTTCACTGAAACCTGCGCTTGCTCCTTTGACTGTTGCAGTTTTCCCATTGCTGAGCAACAAGGACGAGCTCAAAAAGAAGGCAAAGGAAGTTTACGAGGTATTGCGGTGCTTTGACGCGTTTTATGACGAGTCAGGGAGCATTGGAAAGCGCTATGCCCGGATGGATGAGATTGGATGCCCTTTTGCTGTAACGATAGATTTTGACTCCCTGAAGAATGAGGACGTAACACTGCGCGACCGCGACACGACCGGGCAGAAGCGCATAAAAATAAAGGACTTAAAGAACACTATTTACGAGCTCTGCATAGGGCAGAAAAGGTTCGAGCAGATTTAAAGCAAAAGACTTTTAAACCGCTATTAGTGAAAAGCTTTTCTTATGGGAGGGTAGCTTAGCCCGGGAAAGCACACGGCTGAAGACCGTGGGATCGGGGGTTCAAATCCCTCTCCTCCCATTCTGAAGAATTATCATCCTACTGCAACACCTGCTACTCCCACTACCTTTGCTGCAATGAGGTTGAACACTATCATCATTATGAAGCTGAGCCCGCAGTAAAGCAGCGTGCTCCTTATGAGGTTGCTGCCGAGGTTGTAGCGTTCCTGCAGCCTGTCAGCGCCGTTCTCGATTCCGTTCGCAAGTATTGTGAGGATGAAGACTATCTGGAAGACGTAAAGCCCGACAACAATCTGGAAGTAGTATGTTGGTATTCCTATTCCGAACATTCCTGCGATGTCAGTCATTCTTCCGCCGATTTCCGCAGTGCTGAGCATCTCAATTTTGCCCGCTAGTGTTCCGAGGATGAATGTAATCATGCTCGTGATTGCTATTACTATGCTCGCGATTGTCGGCGTCAGGAAGTTTATCTGGGATTTCATGTCAGAAATCACGTCAGCCATGAGGTCCTTGAGCCTTTCATTCACCTTGTGGATTTCCTTTATGTATCTTGATACGTTGAGCAGTGCCTGTGCCGCGATTACAGGGCCTTTTCTTATGCCTTCAACAAGCACTTTCATTGAGCTCTGGATTATGTTGCTTGGGAAGTAAACAAGGGCGCCTGTGCGCGGGTTGAAGAGCGCATCCTTTACGCCCATTCCGAGCCTTGCAATGTTTGTCGCCACCACGCTGAAGAAGCTGCCGCTTACTGTATCAGGCATTACTTCAGCGACTTTTGCAAACGCAATTTCTGCTGGCAGGCCGTCGCCAAGCCTGTTTCCGAGCTGGAAAAGCGCGCTGGCAAATTCGTCCTCAAGCTTTCTTGTCTGGTCGCGTATCTTTATGACGTTCTGCGACCTTAGCCTGAAATAAAGCCCTATGCTGAATGCCAGCGCGAGCGGCAGTGCAAGGCTGAGCAGTGATGCTCCCATGCCAAATGGGCCGACAACTGCCCCTGTTTCTGGGTCTGTGCGGTATTCGAGCACATTCCAAGGCAGGTCAAGCCCTAGCGTGAGCGGTATGTCATATGAAGGGTCTGGCTGCATTGCGTGCAGTATCAATGGTGTGAGCGCGACAAGCAAAAAGAGGCCGCCTATAAGCGCGCATATGGAGAGAGGGTTGATTTGCAGCTCTGTTTTGCCTATTTTTATGATTATATCGCGGTACTTTTTGAGTGCGGGATTTAGTTCTGCAATGTCAGTGTCTCCGTAGCCTGTCGGCCTCTTGCTGAGAATATTCCTGCCGAGAATGTAAACAAGCACAGGCAGGATGATGTTGTACAGTGTTGCGATGTGGTACCACCTGACTTCTGCCATAAAGCTTACCATTAAGGGCAAGATGACAAGCCCGAGTATTGGCAGGATTATTCCAAGCATGTGGAGCATTGTGATTGGTCCTTTAAGGTTCTGGGCGTAATGCAGCATTTTTTCATATGTCTCCTCAAGGATTACGTCCAGGGACTTGTCCAGCAGCCCAAGCCTGCGTTCCTCGGATGTTTCGTAAAGCGAGCTTACTATGAGGTGGAATGCCTCCACGAACTCGCTGTTCCATTTCCTCCACGTTTCAAGATACATGTCAAGGCTTTCCTTGACGCTTTCGTACTTCTGGGTCTCGACATCCCACAATACTTTCTTCAGGTCAAGCGCGAGCGGCGGCGTCAAGTGCTCTGATGCGAATTCTATTGCGAGCTCAAGGTTGCTTGTGTGGCGCATATACGTGACGACGTAGAATATGCAGAGCACCATTTGGTTGCTTGCCTTCATGCGCCAGTTGTTTGCCAGATAAGCAGGGTATTTGCCAAAGACAAACATGAGTGCAATTCCTGAAATCAAGAAGAACATTGTGAAAAAGAGCGATGTTGCAAGGGCAAGGCTCAGCGCAGTGCCCAATACCATGTATGCTATTGGGAAAAGTATGCTGAATGCAGTGGCATCAGAAGGCGTTATGTTGAGGTGTGCAATATCTATTGACTCCTGCAACTGCTGTGCACGCTTGGGGTCAACGTTTATCTTGAGTATTCTGCCGCAGAACGCGCATCCTTTCTCATAAATGCCCATGTGCATGGGCATTGCCTCCTGCTTGAATGCCTTGTATTCCCTGCTGGTTACTAGAAGCGGCTCTGCAGTAGAAAGCTCAAGCTGCTGCTGGAGCTTTTGCCTGTATTTTTTTACGAGGTCCTGGGGAGGGATTGCGTTGTTCATTGGAGAAGCACAGGCCTCTTTGCCGCACGCTTGAGCCACTCTGTCCATTCCGTGAGGATTCTTTTGCTGTCAAGGGCTCCAATTTCCTCGCGCACATTTTCGCTGATGCGGTGGAATTCGTCATTTGCCATCACTGCAAAATTTGCCTCAAGCAGATCAGGCCTCTTGAGCTTTGTTGCAGTGCTGACCAGCTCCTGTTTTACGTTTGCCCTCAGCAGAATGTTGTCCCAGACAGCATCCCAGTTGCCTGCCCATTCCCTGACAGAGCCCGCAACAGCCTTGATGATGTCGCAGTCGCCCGCAAGCAGGTCTTTGCTTGGCTGGAGCATGTCATCCCTGCTGTCATACTTCATTAGGTCTACGAACCCGTTTTCTGCAAGCGGGTCCTGCTCCCATTTCTTCCTGACTTCCGTAATCTGCGTAACCCTTCTCACCCTGTGCAGCCCGTCAGGGGTGCGCACGGGGTTTGCGACCACAATAATATCTGTTGCCTTGAATGATGTCCTTGGCACACCAAGGTCGTTCACCACCCTGTCAAAGACGCCATATGGGCTGTCGCCGTGGATTGTCCCTGCCACGACATTTGCCAGGGCGCCGACGCGCATTGCCTCGTACAATGCCTTTGCCTCAACGCTTCTGACTTCGCCAACAATCAAAGATGAGTCGCCGAGCCTGAGTGTAGTCCTGATTCCTTCATCCGCGCTGACTTCTGTTGTCCCTCTTGTGAGGGCGCTCGCCACTTTCATGCTCTGAATGTTGTAATTGAGTTTTCTCAGGGCGTCAACAGGAAGTTCAAGGGTGTCTTCTATTGTCACAATCCTGCCCTTGCGCATTATTTCCACCATCAGCGCGCCGAGTAGTGATGTCTTTCCTGAGCTGCGCGTTCCTGCAATCAGCATTGTCCTTGCGCCGTCAACCAAAAAGCTTAGGATTCCCGCAGAGAGGGGGGTAATCATGCGGTTTTTTATGAAAAGCGGAAGCGTCCAGGGCATGTCCCTGTGCCTCCTAAGGGCGAATGCCAGTCCTGTGGGGTTCAACGGCTCTGTTATTGCAGCAACCCTTGCTCTCGCAGTCGGCAGTATGAGTTCTGTGTCCATTATAGGGTTTGCCTCGTCAAGGGGCCTGCCTGAAATCATCCTGAGCTTTGATGCCCAGCTTTCGCCCTCTGTGACTGTCGGCATTATATTTGTCATGCAGTCTCCGAACTCCCCGTGCACGATGAATATTGGAGTCCTTCCCATTGGGCTGTTTATTGTTATGTCCTGCACTTGCTCGTCCTCAAGCAGGACTTCAACAAGCCCGAAGCCGACAGTGTACCTGACAAGTATTTCAGTTAATTCTTCAAGCTCTTTTTCCCTTAGCCTTATGTTTCTGTAGCCGGCAAGCTCCTCAAGAAGGTCCATTCCGACATTGCTGAACACCTGCCTCATTCTTTCTGGATCAACAAACTCGCTCCTTTTGGGCTTGTGCTCTGAAAGTATTTTTCGCGCTGCGTCAAGCAATTCGTACTTTTCCTCATTCAGCCTGAACTCAGGCGGTGACAGGTGGTATAAGTACTGGACTGTTTCTGGTATTGAGAATATTGTGACGTCGCTTTCGCCGACATTGTAGCTTGCTATTTCCTCGCCTTCAGGGGGGTAGCTTGCCTGGAGCTTTGTGAACATGAAGTCCGGCTTTACCAGCGGCGACAAAAGAGCGCGGTATGGCGCGCGGTCGCCGATTGTGTAACCCGCCAGGGCGGGCTTGGCCATGGTGATCAGCCGCGTTTTTTCAAGGCGGCTGACCAGGGCCTCGACCAAGCCCAAGAAAGTTCGGATGCAGGGTACACCTTCTCGGGGTATGGCGCCCTGCTCAAGCTGGGTCCGTTCCCGGCGGGCAATTCTTACCAGCTCTACATAGGCGCCAAGGGGGTCGGATTTCAGAGAACGGTGGATTATGTTCTGGAGCTCGGCATATCTCGCGTCTGTAAACCTGCGCGTGAGAGGGTCTGCAAGTAGCCCTGCGGAAAGCCTTTCCCTGCTGACTTGCCTGTATAGTTTTGCAATCTCAAGCAGCATCGCTGTCTGGCTGTAATCGTATTCGTAATCGCGCTTCTGCACAAGGATTATCCTTGTTGCCGCCCCTGCCTCTGCGAGAGCCTCAATGACAAGGGACATTACGCGGGCATCGTCTTCTATTGACGGGAAGAAAGTGCAGGACTCGCAGTCTATGCGGACTGTCGTTTCATCGCCTTCGCGAATTATCTCTGTATAGCCGCACTTCTGTGGCATCAGTCCTCCTCCTCGCGCATCCGCTCCAGCGCAATTTCAATTAGGTGTGACTTGTTGCGGTATTTCTTGCTCTCTTTTGCTACCTTCTTATCTATCCACGCTATGAGGTCTTCATCTATTGTTGCTGATATTGGTTTTTTCACTCCGGCCTGCGAGAGCAGTATATTATTTTATATATTTTGTGTTTTCTTAAAATACTAAATAAGAAAATATATATTTTATGATATAATTGACTACTTTGCAAGAGCACCACAAAGTTAAAGTATATCCTCGCATTCCCTTGTGCCATGACAGATGAGGCACTCGCGCTTTCAGACCAGTCTCCCTTTGGTCCTGTGCCAGCGCCGCCGCCCAAGAAAGGGCTTCTCGGCAGCGCAAAACCTGCTCCGGGACCAGCTCCCGAGATAACAGGGATTATTGAGCAAATCAACGGTCTTGCAGCAAGAATACGGGTTTCAGAGGAGCGGTTCAACGAGCTCCGCAAAAAGGTGCTTTTCATCGAGCAGAACCTGCTTGCCAACCACAGAAAGGTGCTTGGCGAAATCAAGGCATCAAATGAGGAAATTGACGAACTCAGGCACAAGGTTGCCGAGATTGAGGACAGGGTTGTGACAGTCATCAAGGAGCTCAGGCTTACAGCGCGCAAGTCAGACATGGACGTGATGAAGCGGTATATTGAGCTCTGGGACCCTGTGAAATTCGTGACAGCGGACTACGCCGAGAAGATTGCAAGGGACGTGGTTGAGGAAAGGCTCAAACCACCTTCAAAAGACCAAAACATTTAATAAGCAGCCTGACGAGCAAAGCAGCAAAAAAGTGGTTATCATGGGCATATTGGATATTTTCAAGAAAAAGCCTTCTGCAGAACCGCAGGCACCTACAGTAGGATACCCCGTACCAATGGGATATCCTGTGCCAGGACCAATGCCCCCTGAAACTCCGACAGACCAGGTACTGGCAATGCAGCAGCAGGGGCTTACCAATAACCAGATAATTCAGACCCTTCAGAGGCAGGGCTACCAGCCCCAGCAGATTTATGATGCAATGGCACAGGCAGAGCTGAGGGGCAGTGCAGAGCCGATGCCAGAGGCTCCAAGCACAGGTCCTGGAGAATTCCCTGCACCTGGCGCTGTCCCATCGGCTGCGCGGGAAGCGCCAAAGGGCTTTGAGGAAATAGCAGAATCCATTGTTGAGGCAAAGTGGGCTGAGTTCACGCGCGAGCTTGGCAAAATAAATGAGTGGAAGGACGCAACCGCATCGCGGCTTGACAAGATTGAGCAGTCTGTTTCAGACCTTAAGTCAGACATTGACAATCTGCACAAGGCTGTTGTGAGCAAGGTCTCGGAATATGACAAGAACCTTCTTGATGTCGGCACAGAGATAAAGGCAATGGAAAAGGTGTTCCAGAAGGTCCTTCCTGAGCTTACCGGCTCTGTGGCAGAGCTTTCCAGGATAACAAAGGTTGTCAAGGCAAAGCCAGCGCCTGCCAAAAAGAAATAATTGCATTAAACTTCTGATTACGCACCTTCGGCAATAAAAACCCCTTACTCACATGCTGCGAACTCCGTTCAGCAGCACGAATTCGGAGAAAATAATAGAACAAGATTTTCCATTAGTGATGCTTGTCCGCAGACAAGCCTGATAATCCCAGACGAGCTTGCAAGTCGGGATTATCATTGGTAACGCGACTGTAAGGAGCCCGTTTTAGTATTGTTTATTCAATAAAGAATTCTTCCGCTAGTCTTTTGATGCAAGCTTGTTTATCGTGAACATCGCTATCAGTAGTATGAGCACGAGCCCAAGCACTTTGGGGTGGAAGATTGTTGCCCAGAATCCTACCTGCTCACCCTCTGCAGGAACACCTGTCACGTTCTCGCCTGCAGCAAGCTTTGTGAACTGCCTTTCCTCTGAGATTACTGAAGTAAGCGAGCCTATTCCTATAATGAGCATAAGCGCAAGCACCCAGTATGCAAAAGTGTTGCCGTATGTTTCCCCAGTTATTACCTCAATGATTTTTGCTTCCTTCACGCCTATTGCCTGATAAACGAGCAGGAGAAGTATTGCAAATATTATGAGTATGATGAACCAGGGGGCCATACGGTTGATGGTCTTTACGGCAATGCTGCTGAACAGGGTCATTACTGCAAGCACGAATGCTATCATTACTGCCAGGAACTGCTTGTCCTTGAACCATTCTGTCCTTGCGAGCACTGCATAAACTATTATCAGCACGAAAAGAAAGGGGAATATTATGTCAAACTTCTGCAACAGTCCGATGTCAAGCGGTGCTGCCATTTATTTATTTTTTTCCCTCCTCTTCTGTTTCCTTGTACGGTATTTCTTCCATCATCTTTCTGAAAAAGCTCCTCTTTGATTCTGATGGCTCGTCGCGAGTCACAAACCATATTATCAGCCCAAAAATGAGCAGTATCACGATTAGCGCCTGTATGCTTGGGTCGATGTAGCTCAAAATCGGCAATGGTGTTATCGCGTTTGCAAAAATCAATAACAGCACGATTGCTGCGAGAAGTGCAATCCATCCTGTTACTGCAACACCGTATGCCTTTCCCAGCCCAAGCCCAAGCATCATCAGCAACAGCACCACAACAATCACGAGCAGTGCCACTTCTGGTATTGAGTCATTGATTATGTTCACAACATCTGCCTGAGGGGGATACATTCCTGTTGCGTGCGGAATGACAACAAGCAGTGCGATTGCGAGCGAGAGTGCAACATTGTACTTCTTGTCCTTTGGTCCAAACAGGTGTATTCTTTGCAGCACGGCAAAGAAAATGGTGAATATGAGTATGAATGGCAGTATTATGTCCCTGACGCCCCAATAGTCAAGCCAGTACACGAAATTGCTGAAATACCCTCCCCATCCGTGGTATCCGCCATAAAATTGGAATAGCACCATAAGTCACCTCGCTTTACTTGCCTTCGGACGTTCCCTCCTCTTCTTTGGGCTCGTGGACTATTGCCCACACAAAGACAATCAGGAATATTATTAAGATTATCGATGCTACAGCAGCAGATGTCCAGAACTGGCTCAAATAGTCCCATAATGCGTCAAGCCAGCTTCTTCCTGATTCATCCCTTATTGCATCAAGGAATATTATTACTATACCGATGAACATTATTATCATAAATACTGTGTTCCATTTTCCCGGAAGCCCTGTCCAAGGCTCTTTTTCCTTATCTTTTGGCACCCAAAACGTACCAACAAGCAATAAGTAGAACACTCCAAGCAACACGAGCACCACAACATTTGAACTCACTCTTGTGATTGTTTCAACAAGCTTTCCTGACGCGACGACTAGGAATGCTATGACAAATGCAGCCATTGCATTCAGGTTTTTCTTAGTATAAACAACATCATTAATCTTTTCTGTGCCGAGAATCTTGCTTTTTTCAAATATTGCGAACGTGATTGTGAATGTGAGCAAAAACGGCAGGACAACATCATAAATGCCAATACGTTGGAAGAACAAAAGAACATTTCCTAATACTGTTGGTGCTGCCATTCTTTCACTTCTTTTTGTACGATAACTTTAAATACGTTCCTATATAAAACTTTCGTCGGTGCAAAATGAAGGTTGACAAAAAGGCATTTGCCCTTATGCGTAAACAGCTAAGTCTTCATGATTCGCTGAGAGATGTGCTTGTCAAGCTGTCAAGGGATGCCCTCACTTTAAGCAAAAAGGTAATTTATTCCTTGCATCGTGGCGAGGTTTTAACAGCGCGCTCGCAATTAAGCAAGGCAAAAAGAGTCATTTCAAGGCTAAACAAACTGACAGGCAGGGATGCCCATCTGGCTGCAACAGGCGCTTATCTTGAGGCCGTTGAGGAGTATGTTGAGGCGTCCTGCTATTATTCCCTCCTCGTGAAAAAGCGCCTTCCAACTCCGAAACAGCTTGGCGTTGACATTGAGAGTTACCTTCCTGGCTTGTGCGACCTTGTTGGCGAACTTGTGCGCAAGGCAATAAACAGCGCGATAACGGGCGACAACAGGACAGCCCTTGAAATCAGGAATTTTGTCATGCAACTGCACCAGGAATTGATGCTTTTTGACTTCCGGAACATTCCTGTTAGGAGGAAGTTTGACTCAATAAAATACAGCCTTGAAAAGCTCGAAGACCTTGCCTTGCAGATAAGGATGAAGAAGAAATAGTTCAAAACCTTTAAATAACGCCCTTATTCGCTCACGATTATGGCATTATTGCTTGCAAAACGGATTTCTGCTGCAGACGTGCAGAAAAAGAAGGAGGGAGATGAAGTAATTGTTGCAGGCTTTGCTGCTGATGCAAAGGAGATGGGCAAGATTGCATTCATCACCCTGCGTGACAGGTCAGGGACTGTGCAGATAGTCGCGACCCCTGACAATCACCATTTCAAGGACATAAAGGGTATTACAAGGGAAAGTGTTGTTGCAATCAGGGGGAAAGTAAAGGCAAGCAAGCTGAAGAGCGGTGCAAAAGAACTCCAACTGGAAGAGCTTGAGGTAATAAGTCCTGCACAGCCAAACCTTCCTATTGATTTTACCGGCAGGATTCCAACAAATCTTGACAAGCGCCTTGACTTCCGTATCCTTGACCTGCGGAATCCCCGGGTTCTTGCAATTTTCAAAATCAGGAGCGGGGTTAACATGGCAATCAGGGAATTCCTTATAAAAGAAGGGTTCATTGAGATGCAAACCCCGAAGCTTATCTCGGCAGGCGCAGAGGGAGGAGCAACTTTATTCCCGGTTGTTTATTACAACAAGAAGGCGTTTTTGAGCCAGAGCCAGCAGTTGTACAAGCAGATGATGCTTGCTGCCGGATTTGAAAAAGTGTTTGAAATTGGTCCTACTTTCCGCGCTGAAAAGTCCCACACAACCAGGCATATGACAGAGTTCACGCATTTCGACTTTGAAATGGCTTACATTGATGATGAGGATGACGTCCTCAAGGTCCTTGAACGGATGTTCATGTATGTTATGAAGCAGGTTGAGGAGAAGTGCAAGGAAGAAGTTGCTTTGCTGGGAATAAAGCTGGACATTCCAAAATTTCCTTTCCCACGGGTGACTTACAAAGAGGGGGTTGAAATGCTTAATGCAGCAGGCTCAAAGATGAAGCTTGGTGAGGACCTTGGCTCAGAGGACGAGAGAAAGCTTGGCAAGCTCATTCAGAAAAAATACGGCGCAAGCGCTTATTTCCTTACAAAGTTCCCGACAAAAGTAAGGGCGTTCTACATAATGAATGACGGCGAGTACTGCAGGGGTTTTGACTTTATGTACCGCGGTCTTGAGCTTGCCTCTGGAGGCCAGCGTGAGCACCGCCACGAAGTGCTCAAGCAACAAATTGCAGGCAAGGGCATGAATCCTGACAATTTTGAGTTCTACCTTGATGCTTTCAAATATGGCATTCCCCCGCACGGTGGCTTTGGTATCGGCATAGACCGAATGGTGCAGATGATTTGCCAGCTTGAGAACGTCAGGGAAGCAGTCCTGTTCCCAAGGGACCCTGAACGAATACAACCATGAGTGTTCTTGAAAACCTGAAAAAATTCCTGAATGACAACAATGTATCTTATGAATGCTGGACTCATGAGCCAGTTTATACTTCTGAACAGGCGGCAAAAGTGAGAGGCACCAGTCTTGAGTCTGGCGCCAAGGCAATGGTATTCAGGAGCGAAGGAAGATACTTTATGGTTGTTATTTCTGGGGACAAGAAGATTGATTTCAAGAAAGTCAAGAAAATCATATGCAGTGACAGTCTTTCACTTGCAACAGCGCAAGAAGTGTTGAACGTAACTGGCTGTGCAGTCGGGAGTGTTCCTCCTTTTGGCAACCTTGCAAATATTCCCGTCTATCTGGACAAGTCCATTGAGCGCAGCCCGATAATCAATTTTAATGCAGGGCGGCACGACACAAGCATTTCAATGAGCCTTCAAGACTACAAGAGGGTTGTCAAGCCAATAATTGTTGACGTTGCCAGACCTTGAGAGCCATAACCTTTTTATAGACCGTTCTGACCTTTGTTTTGTATCTGCCCGAGTAGCTCAGCAGGTAGAGCGCCTGGCTGTTATCCGCTATTGGAAGGAAACCAGGAAGTCGCAGGTTCGAGTCCTGCCTCGGGCGTATTATGGATGAGCCTATCGACAAGCTTGCGAAAATTGCGCGCCTGGAGCTTACAAAAGAGGAGCGGGACAGGTTTGCAAAGGAATTAGACAGCATTCTCAAGGCATTTGACATTATAGCAAAGGCTCCGGTAACAGGCATAATGCCCGCAACCCACCCTGTCGCGCTTGCGCCAATGGAAAGGAAGGATATTGTTGCAGAGGGCTTGAGTCGCGATGAGGCATTGAAGAACACAGAGCTTAAGGAGGACGGGTTTGTCAAGGGCCCGCCAACCAAATGAGCAGGGAAATTATTGAGGAAGCAAAAGTTCTTGATGAAAAATACAACTTTTTCATCACTTTAAAGCACCCGCATGAAGGAATTCCGATTGCAATAAAGGACAATATCTGCACAAAAGGAATTCCGACATCTGCCGGCTCAAGAATACTTGAGCCTTACGTTCCTGTCTTTGATGCAACAGTTGTTGAGCGCTTGAAAAAGGCAGGCTACAGCATTCTTGGAAAGACTGCAATGGATGAGTTCGGCTTTGGTACTTTCTCGGCAAACACCTTCCGCGTCCCGAAAAACCCTCACGACCCGACAAGAAGTTGCGGCGGCTCTTCAGGTGGCAGTGCAGGTTACATTGCGGCATCGAAGTATGCAAAGTTTGCGCTTGCCCAGTCGACAGGAGGCTCAATATCTGCGCCTGCAAGCTTTTGCGGCGTAGTCGGATTAACACCAACTTATGGAAGAGTTTCGCGCTACGGCCTTATTGATTACGCAAACTCGTTGGACAAAATCGGTGTTATTGCAAAGACAGTCAGGGATGCGAGCAAAGCCCTTGAAATAATCTCAGGACCTGACGGGAAAGACGAGACCTGCCAGGGAAAGCCCTTCAAGGATCCTCCAAAGCTTTCTAGGAAAGTGACAATAGGAATCCCAAAAGAATGGCTTGCGCAAAAAATAGACATTGGTGTAAAAAACTGCTTTGATGATGCGATCAAAAAGCTTGAATCGCTTGGAATGCGTATAATGGAAGTCAGCATTCCAACAACACCTTATGCCCTTGCTGCTTATTACATAATTGCGCTTGCAGAGGCGTCAACAAATCTTGCAAAATACTGCGGGTTGAGGTATGGCTCAACATTGCCTTTGGAGGGCGGCGGAGAATACTGGGATTATTTCAGCAAGGTCCGCGGAAAGTATTTTGGCACAGAGGCAAAGCGCAGAATCCTTCTAGGCACTTTTGTCAGGATGGCAGGATACCGAGACAAGTATTACGTTCAGGCGCTGAAAGTCAGGCAGCTTCTCATTAATGACTTCAAGAAGGCGTTCAAGGAAGTTGATGTCATTGCTGCTCCGACAATGCCAATAATTGCGCCAACTTTTGATGAAATCAGCAAGCTGTCGCCAATTGAGGAATACTCAATGGATGTCTTGACTGTTCCTGCAAACCTTGCAGGGTTGCCTCAATTGAGCATTCCGTGCGGAAAGGCAAAAGGAATGCCTGTTGGCCTGCACTTGATGGCAGACCAGGGCAATGATGAGCTTTTGGTTCAGGCAGGTGAGGCTTGTGGTTAAGATCGGCCTAGAAATCCATTTGCAGCCGAACACAAAAAGCAAATTGTTCTGCGCCTGCTCCACAGAAGGCATTGAGCCGAACACAAAAGTGTGCCAGACTTGCTTGGGAATGCCTGGCTCAAAGCCAAGATTGAACACTGATGCATTCATTGCCGCACTGAAGCTTGCATTGGCAATGAACTGCAAAATACAGAATATGTCTTATTTTGCTAGGAAGACTTACTTTTACCCCGACCTTCCAAAGGACTATCAGATTACGCAGTACGACCAGCCTTTTGCGGTCAACGGCTTGATGGAATTGAAGGAAAAAAAGGTTCCAATCACGCGAATCCACATCGAAGAAGACCCTGCAAGCCTAAAGCATGTCGCCGACAAAAAGGGAATGGAATATGTCCTTATTGACTACAACCGCTCAGGAATTCCTCTGTGTGAAATAGTTACTCCCCCTGTTTTTTCAAGCCCTGCAGAAGCGCGCGAATTCCTTGAAGAGCTGATGAAGCTTGCTGACTATGTTGGAATCTTTGATGCGCAGGCAGGAAAAATCAGGGCGGATGTGAATGTTTCAGTAGAGGGGCATCCGCGGGTTGAAGTGAAGAACATAACGAGCTTCCGTGATGTTGAGCGCGCTGCCCAGTTTGAAATCATAAGGCAAGAAAGCATTGTGGCTCGTGGCGAGCAGGGCATTTCAGAAACGCGTGCTTTTGACCAGCGCACAGGTACCACTGACAGCATGAGGCACAAGGAAACAGAGGAAGAATATGGCTACATTCCAGAACCAGACCTTCCGCCGTTGATAGTGACTGATGCGCAACTGAAAAAAATAATTGCAGAAATGCCAGAGCCGCCAAGGAAGAGGATTGCGCGCTTTGTCAAACAGTACAATATAAAGCAGGAGCAGGCAGAGTCGTTGATGTCAGAGCGCGCCTTGGCAGACCAGTTTGAGGAGGTTGTAAAGAAGGCAAACCCCGTGCTTGCTGCAACGTGGTATTCTTACGTTCAGAAAATCCTTAACTTCAATGCTGTAAGGTTTGACAGGACGGGATTCCATGCAGAAAACATGACAGAGTTTCTGGCGCTTCTTTCGTCAGGCGAGGTTTCAAAGCGCGGCGCAGAACTCCTGCTTAGGGAATTGCTGCTGCACCCTGCTCCTGCAAAACAAGTTGCCGAAAAGCTCGGCCTGCTTGCCCTTGGCGAAAAAGAGACAAAAGGGCTGGTTGACAAGGTAATCAAAGAAAATGTTAATGCCGTCAATGACGTAAAGGCAGGAAAGGAGAAAGCCATCCAGTTCCTTGTCGGCCAGGTCATCAGGGCAAGCAAGGGAAGGGCAAAGGAAAAGGTAGTCCTTGAACTGCTGAAAAATGCTTTGAAGCAATAGCTTTTTAACAGGTGCTTTTTTTCGTGACTCTTATGGGCGCAGAAGTCGGAATTCATTACCTGAGCCAGCTTTCCTACTTGGCAATACCTGTGCTTCTTTTGCTGGGCTGTGCAGGAATTGTCCCGCTTCCAGAAGAGGCAATATTGCTTATTGTGGGATACGTTGCCTATGCAGGGTATCTCAACATTTTTGCTGCAATGCTTGTTGCTTTAGTCAGCGTAATGCTTGTTGAGAACCTTTTCTTTTACTTGGGGAGCCACGGCAATTATTTTTTCAGGCGCTTTGTGAACGGCAAAGCAAAAAAGTTTGCCGAGAACCAGGTCGAAAAGCACGGGCCTTTGGCAGTTTTTATGGCGCGATTCATACCAGGAATGAGGGTCCTTACGCCGTGGATTGCGGCAACTTCCGGAATGCACTGGAAAAGATTCTTTTCCGCAAACGCCTTTGGAGCCCTTATTCAGGCACCGGTTATGGTTTGGCTTGGGTACTGGCTTGGCCCGTATGTTGAAAAAGCGCTTGCTTTTGTTTTCTCTGTTGACGAGATAATCCCTCTGCTGTTCCTCATAGTGTTTGTTACTGCAGCGATTATCATATGCCTGAACCGCGGGACTGTCAGGAATTTTGTTTTTGGGGGCGCAAATGGCAGAATTTAGGGGTCTTGCAGGACTTGTCTTGTTCTTTCTTGTTGTGCTATTAGTGTTTGTCATCTTGTTTTTTGTGCTCAATGTCATCATCTTGCTTATTCCTGTTGCTGTTGTGGCTGCAGTTATTGCATGGCTCATTTCGCTTTTTTACAAGAAAAAGCGCAGGAAGCCTGCTATATAAGTCTGCATAAAAAGGCTTTAAATGCCAAGCAGCTTGTCAACGTCCTGCGATATCCTCTTCTCAAAGTCAGCAGTGCGCTCCCCTTCCTCTTTTTCAGCGCTTAGAATGCGCATAAGCTCTTTTGCAAGCGCAATTTCCTTTTCAGCAGGCATTATTTTCAGTTGTCCGGCATGCTCGCTAAGCAGCACATCCTCAATCTCGTCAACTCCTGCCGTGCTTACCTTGATTTCCTCAAGCTCTTTGCTTTCGAGCTTGTGAGTGTTTTTCTGCACTGCATAAGCGCCTTTCAGCATGCACGCGTCCATAACCGCCCCAAAATTAATGTCACTTGGCTTGCCCTGCTTCAATAATCCCTCAACGCGCAACAGGACTATCGCATTTGTGACGTTTGTCATGTTTAACCTGTTCTGTATTTCCCTTTCTACTTCTGCGGCGGTTCTGTCTTCTGCATCAACAGCTATACTTACAACAGGATGAAGCTGTATTTTTTCGTGCCTTATTTTTCCGTTGTCATAAATCACAAAGCTTCCTCCTCCGAGCTCCTCAAGCTCTGAAAAGCTGTTTGGGAAGACAGGTCCTGGATAAACAAATGTTCCGTAGCCGTCAATGAATTTGTTTTCAGTGATGTGTATGTGGCCCCCTGCATAATATTCAAATTTTTTCGGCATTGATGCAACAGGCACTGCATCAAGTGACGAGAGCGCGTCCGGCATAAGCTCTGCAATCGCTGAGTGGAAAAGGAAAATTTTCATTCCGGACTCTGATTCAAGGTTTCCTGTGAGCAAGTCGGAGTAATATTGCTTTTCAAGACCGCCTTTCTTTCCGTAAATGCCTGTGAGCTTTGCCCCTGTCTTTTTGTCTACAACGAATTTCAGCCTGAACTTTCCGTTTTCCAGCTCCCATTTTGACACGTTTGTAGCAAGTCCTGCCAGTTCCAGCAGTGTTATCATTGTCTTTCCGCTTGGCGAGAAGTCATGCGAGCCAGGAATAAGGTAGACACAGATACCTTTTTCTTTGAGCTCATTGAACTTCTGGAAGCATATTGCAAGAGCGTCCATAGGTGGTGATGATGTGTTGAACAGGTCTCCTGCCACAAGCACAAAATCGACTTTTTCAGAAATGCACTTGTCAATTGCATAAATGAAGCTCCTTGTGTTCAGTTCCCTGAGCTTTGGGTCCCTGTGCCCTCCGAGGTGCGCGTCTGCAAGATGTGCGAATTTCACATTAACCTCTACCAATACAATCAATATAAAGATTTGTGAAGAGAAATATTATATATTGGTTCTCATAAGGTGTTATTATGCAATACAAGCGCAAAAAGAAATACATTGAAAAGACATTGGCTGCCGCAAAGGAGCTTGAAAAAATCCCAGGTCCATCAAAAGAAGAGATTGTAATGATTTACAAGGAGGGGATGCGCGAGGCAGAGCGACTACAGAAGCTCCTGAAGCCGGAATGGTTCGTTAAGGACATTGACAGGCCGGGAAAAAGGCTCAGGAAAAAGTGATTTCTGGGTTTGCTACTCGTCGGTAAAACACCTGTTTTCCGACGAAAAGTTTATAAAGGAATAGTATTTTCAGGGAAGAACATCGACGATAATCGTCGTTTGGGGGTCATCTGGTTCACCAGATGGTTTCCGTAAAAGGAGGAATCCACAATGGCAGAAAAAGTTGCAAAAGTAGGAGTCAAGAAGGCAGCGGGATACCTGTACTTTGTTGACAAGGCAGGAGATGTCTCACGTGCCAAGATGGCACGCGGCCGCAAGAAGGGAGCGGGCGGAAGGCCTGAGAAGGTCGCAAAGGTTGGAGTCAAGAAGGCAAAAGGATACCTTTACTTCATTGACAAGCACGGCGACATTTCTCGCGCAAAGATGGCGCGCGGCGGCAGATAAGCCGCTTTTCTTTCTTTTTTTATTCTTGTCTTAGTTTGCCGAAAAGTATAAATACGTGGCGGCGTGACAGCAGAGCAATAACAGCGAAAAAGGTGCAGTTGTGGTTTTCAGCTTTGTAAAGCGGATTTTCAACCAGTTCTGGCGTGACTTTTTTGCGAGTCGCAAGGACTTGAAGCTGGGGCTTTACGGACCGCCAAACTCAGGCAAGACCACACTCGCAAACAAGATATGCCTTGATTGGGTTGGGGAAGAGCTTGGCAAGGTCAGCCCGCTTGCTCATGAGACAAGGGAAATCCAGATCAAGGAACAGGTCTCAATAAAGAGCAAGGACGGAAAGGAGCTTATGTTCAACCTCGTTGACACACCAGGCATAGCCACAAAGATTGATTACGAGGAATTCCTCAAGGCAGGGATGTCTGCGGCAAAGGCAAAAAAGCGGGCCCGCGAGGCAACAAAGGGCGTAATTGATGCCATTAAGTGGCTCGATGAGATGGATGCTGTCCTTGTAGTGCTTGATGCAACCCAGGACCCGTATTCGCAGGTAAATGTCACAATCATCGGCAACCTCCAGGCACGTGAAATTCCTGTGCTGATTGTTGCGAACAAGGTTGACCTGAAGCGCGCAAACATAAAAAAGGTACAGGCAGCATTTCCGCAGTACGACGTAATCGGCATCTCGGCAAAGTACGGCAAGAATGTAAAGGAGCTTTATGAGCAGATATTCAAGCTGGTGAAATGAAAATGGTAACACTGCAGTTACTTCCTTATACTGAGATTGAGTCTTTGAGTTCCATAGGCAGGATAAGGAAGCTTCTGAACATTGCAAAGCAGGACAAGATTGTCCTTCTCCAGGGCAGGCTTAAGAAAGAAGAGGAAACAGAGCTTATTAAGGTCACTATGGAGGAAATCAACAAGGAGTTCAAGGGCATAGAGCTTGCAGTGATTAATCCGGCAACAGCAAGCCTTACGGGGTTCCAGAAGTTTAAAAATGACTTGCTCGGTGCAGTGCTTGGCGACAGGCAGGGGTTGACCATTATTGGTCCTGCAAGTGTTGTCAAGGCAATCAAGAAGGACCCGAACAAGATAGAGCTGCTCACTTCTGAGAGGCGGAAACGCAAAAGGTGACTTATGCCACACCAGTGCGTGCGTTGCAACACATTCTATGATGATGGCAACGAGGCGATCCTGAAGGGGTGCTCGTGCGGAGCCAAGCTTTTTTTCTTCATAAGGAAGGAGCGGCTTGAGCAGATACAGAAGGCTGCGGAGGAGGCGCCGCCTGTCAGCGAGGAGGAGCGCAGGCAGATTGAAAGCGATGTTTTTGATGTTCTTGGTGTCAAGGAGCCTGACGAGCCGGTAGTTCTTGACCTTGAAAGCGTGCGCGTGCTCAAGCCGGGAAAGTACGAGATTGACCTTGTCCAGCTATTCAAGGGCGAGCCTTTGATTTTCAAGCTCGCAGATGGTAAGTACATAATTGACATTGCAGAAACATTCAGGCGTTTGCGCAAGGACAAAAAATGAAATGCGCATTGCGCGTTGGCGTTGTGGCGGTTGTGGCAATCGCTGCTCTTATAATGCTTTTTTACTTTGCAGGCAACTGGTCAGCAACAGGCGCGGTGAGCACAGGAATCTGCCCGCCCGGTTCTGCTCCAGTGATTGCAGAGGGTGTCTGGGCGAAGGAATTGCAGTGGTACCAGCGCCTTGGGCACAAATGCTTCTTTGGCTATGACGGCATCACTCCGTGCTGTTCGAGGACGGAAAACTGCTGCCTTCCTTTTGATGAGTGGCGCCTCAGCCCATCTGTCGGGACCTCTGAGCATTAGCTCGACGGGCGTGGGAAAAGTTTATATATGAGTAAAGTAAAACAAACACCAGCTGTATCAAGAGGTGATACTTAATGGCTGAAGAAGGCAGAAACCTTAGTCTTGTTATTCTGGGCATAGTGGCAATCATAGCTGTTGTCGGGCTTGTGCTTTTGCTTTCAGGAGGTAAGGCGGCAAAGACAGGGCAAATACTGAATGTTCCTGCACTTGCGGGCAGGCCGATGTGCGACAGCCCATGCACGCCAGTGCTTATGGGACCGACAGAAGCAGATGCATTGTTCCAGAAAGCTGACTTTGAGAAGGCATTTGGCAAGAAGTGCTTCAAGACCGGTTATGAGGACCCGAGATATCCTGGAGTGATTGTAGAAGGCGATGACAACCTTTACTGCTGCTGCCCAACAGTGAATGACAGGAGCATACTCGTGGGCGATGAGTCGCTCGTGAAGGGGCCGCCATTCAATGACTTTGCAGGCGTTCCAAACGAGCGCGACAAGGGGGTCCCTGTCGGACCATACGTAATAGAGAGATAATTTTTATCTCTTCTTTTTCTTTATTTTTTTGTTAGTTCTTAATCATAATATTTATATAGCAATGTGACAAAACAAATAAAAAAAGAGTGATATTATGGAGGAAAGGAGCATTGTGCTGATGATTCTTGGCGCTGTCCTGCTTGTTGCAGTTTCCGGCTTGGTTGTCACGCTCACTTCTTCCACGACAGGCATGTACATGGTTTATCCGCCATTGCCCTTGGAAGGCGGAGTAGCGAATGAGCCAGACCCTGACACTCAGTACATGGTTGTTGATGATGGCGTCTGCGCGCTCGCGCAGAAAAGCCAGGCCACATTTCTTTCGTTTGTTCAGCGCCAGTGCAGGACAATGAATCCTGGCAGGGTAAAGCGTGAGGCTGACTGCCGCTACCGGGCAATGCTTGATGCCCAGAGATACTGTTTTTCAGCGCCTGTCTTTGAGACGCTTCAGCAGCCGCAGTTCCTTGTCTAATTCTCATCAATAACCAGCCTTGCGATGTCCGAAACAAGCGATGTTATTGCCATGCAGCCGCGGGAAACCTCAGGCAGCCCGTTTATTGCCGAGCAGGATGCTGCTCTTTCTGTCCTCCTGCGCATGACATCGTCAGCGAGCTTCTTGTCATTTCCGTGCATTGCCTTCATCGCGTCAAGATAGTCTTGCTCAAGCCGTGATAGCAGTGCAGAAACAGCCTTTCCCTGCTGCGGGTCAAGTTTGGCGCATTCCTTGCACAATGTCTTTACCACGTCAGCAAATTCCTCAATATTGCGCACAAGCATCCACTTGCCAAGAACCTTTGCTGGCTCAAGCTCAAGGAGGGATGCCATTTCAGGCGAGGCGAGTGCGCCTTTGAGAAGCCGTGTGAGCAAAAAATAAAGCCTGTTGACGTCGTAGTCGCGGATAATCACGCTCTCACTCAGGTCATTCCCAAGTGCGGTGCTTTTGCAGTCCTGCAGCATTGTCCTTGCAATCAAGTCCATGCGCTTGATGCTTTTGTCCACCGAGATTTCCTTGAGGTTGAGAAGGTCTTTTGCTGAAATCCTTGTTGAGGTCTGCTCTGAGATCTCAAGCGCAACAAAGTCATGAAGCATCCTCCTGATTTCCTTTGCGTGCAGGGTTATGCCCTGGCCGACAAGATCAATCGTGCTTGCATTGTTCAGGTATGCTGCTGTAATCTCGCGCTGTATTGTGTCCAATTGCTTGCCTTCCACATCAATTGTGACGTTCTTGTCAGCGGGTTTGTGGTTTGCAATGCTTGGGGTTATTATGAGCTCTGTGCCTGACTTTTCATTGATGTAAAGCGTTGAACCCTTAATTAGGTTGTTTTTTTCAAGCCATTCCTTGGGCAGTGATATTGTGTGGCTTGCCTGCCCTGCTTTCACAAGCTTTCGAATGTGCATAAAAATCACCTTTTTGTATGTACTAAACGTACCAGTAATATTGTAAGTACGTTATGTATATATAAATCTTTTGGCTAATAGATACCAACAATGAACAACAAAACTTTTGGCGCGAGCGCATGAAGCAACGGCGCACAAACTTGCGTTCGCGAAATCATTGACCCTGTGCTGAGCGCCAAAAAAACAACACAGCCGCTAATGCCAGGGCATCACCAAACCTTGCTGTTCATTGCAAAAACACAATCCTGCTCAGAAACAGTGGAGACCACAGGGCCGGGTTACAGGGATAACAGCGAACAAAGACGCATCAAGGTATGGCATTGCGTCAGTTGCGTTGGCGCGCACAAGCACGCAGCCATTCCGAAAATCATTCCAGGACAGGAAAGCTGTCCTGGCTCACAATCATCGAGAAAAATGAACTCGCATTCATCCCCCTCTCTCACCAGGCGCGTATCGCCAATTCTGATTCTGGTACGCGCCCCTTTTTTGTTCTGCAGCGGGCTGTGATGGCGTATGCTGCCGAAAAACCCTAAGCAATGGGCAAGGATTGACAAGTTCCTGATGTCTTTCTCACAAGACGAGAAAATAGCAATAATCCACGATACAGACCCTGACGGCTTATGCTCTGCGGTTGTCCTCGACAAGATGATTGAGCGCCTGCGCGGAAAGCCTGCTGACCTTCATTACTCATCAAGAAAATTCGTGCGCAATTCAGTCTCTCCTGAGATTCTGAAAATGCTAAAATCAAAAAAAATTTCCAAAGTCATTTTCACAGACATTCCTGTCCACGAGGATATTGCAGCAATAAAGCGCCTTGAAAAGCAGTGCGAGGCATTGATAATTGACCACCATGCTTTTTTCCACGAAATAACTTCTGACAGGGCTGTGCTTGCAATACCCCAGCTTCTTGCGGATGACATCGACCCTGCGAAGTATCCTGCAAGCAAGCTCGCATACGACCTTGCGAACAGGCACGCAGACCTTGAAGACTGCGCGTGGATTGCTGCAGTCGGGCTCATTGGCGACATGGCTGGGAGCGCTTGGAACGATTTCCTCACTGCTGTTTTTGAGCGCAGCAAACTCAAGCCAAACCCAAAGGACTGGTTCAGGACAGACCTTGGCAGGGTGTCTGAGCTTTTGCTTGCCGCAATGATTATAGACGACAAAAACATCAATTATTGCTACGACTTGCTTATGAAGGCAAAATCTCCTGTAGACATACTCAAAGATAAAAAACTTGCATTGCTGAGAACGTTGCTTGAGAAGGAAATCAGCAAGTGGGTGAAGGATGCGCCAAAACTCATGCAAAAAGATGACAAGCTCAGGCTTGTGTGGTATGAGATCACGCCAAAGTACCACATAAACTCGCCTGTTTCAACAATGCTCTCGCTTGATCCGAGATATTATGACTTTGCAATAATCCTTGTTGAGAAAAACAGGGACATTGTCCGCGTTTCAGGAAGGTGCAGGAGCCAGCGCGTGAGAATGAATGAATTGCTCAAGAATGCTGTAAAGGGGCTCAAGGATGCAGCCGGAGGCGGGCACATTCCTGCTGCCGGAGCGCATTTCAGGCCTGCAGACCTGCAGAAGTTCAGGCAGAGAATAGTCGATGCCCTTGGCAAAAATTTATATACTAATGAACCAAATCAAGAACAACAAAGAGGTGAATAAACCATGGCAGAAGAAGGCAAGGCAGTTGCGTTTGCAATTCTGGGCATAGTTGCAGTGATTGCTATTGTCGGCCTTGTCCTGCTCTTCAAGGGCTGGACTGCAGAAGTGGCCTACACTACAGCGGGCGCCAAGATCTATGGTGGCGGCGAGATTGCGCACGGACTGGACCAGTATGCTGACGGAGGCGTTGTCAGGTACGGTGACAACAGGGTGTATTCCGGAGCAGAATACGTGTTCCCCGAGCGCATCAAGGACACGGGCGGAGCGCCTGTTCCATCACCGACATACAACACTGACTACAAGCGCACAGGACCTGTAAAAGACAACCCGTGCCCGTACGCGCCTTACACTGTGAAGACGACTGCAGTTAATGCGGTAGGCCGCAACTGCATAAGGTCTGGCATAATGCCTGAAGAGGCAGTCAGTGACGGCAGGATTCCCTACGGCTACGAGGACTTTTACTGCTGCACACCAGGATAAGCCAATCTTTTTTATTTTTTTTTAGTTTTTACATTACAAATCCATTTATACCACGCTGGTTTTTATGGTTTATATGGAGCAGAATGAAGTTGTCCTTGAATTTATGGACAAGCTGAATTCAGGCACTACTGTTGAGCAGCTTTTGGAGCAGACAGCTGACTTTATGAGCAGGCATTTCAGGCCAGACCATGTCGCATTATGGCTCAATGACACAAATGCCTCCGGATTGCCTGCAAGCCAGCCTTTTCTTAACATCAGCAAGGCATTGCACGAACATGTCAGCCAGAACAATTCTTTTGTGCTTGTGACAAATGCAGAACGGGATGTACTGACATCACACATTGCTGATGCCGACAAGTTGAATGCGCAGGTTGCCGCATTTCCTGTGCGCCTGCAGGGAAAGCATGTTGCAACTCTTGTCCTTGGCTTTTCAGCGCAGTTTCTTGGCACAGAGCTTGTTTTGCTCCTTCTTGAGAAGCTCTCAGTTGCACTGTGCAGGGCTCACAGGTTCCAGAGTGCGCAGTATTCTGCAATGACAGACGCGCTGACAGGGCTTTACAACAAGGCGTACTTCCTTGAGGCGCTCAAAAACGAGATTGCGCGCTCACAAAGATCCCAGCGCCCGATTTCGCTTGTTATGTTTGACTTTGACAATTTCAAGGAGCATAATGATGCCTACGGCCATGTTGAGGGTGACAACCTGTTAAGGCAGATGGGTGAAATCCTGAGGGCAACGATAAGGGCAATTGATGTCCCTGCACGTTATGGCGGCGAGGAATTCACGATAATACTTCCTGAGACCTCCCATGACCACGCTTTTGCCTTCGCAGAGCGCCTCCGTTGCATCGTGATGGAAAAATTTCCAACAACAATCTCCATCGGGATTGCCACGTGCATGAATGCTTCTGTTTCACCTGAAACCCTCCTCAAAGAGGCTGACAGGGCGTTGTACGCCGCAAAGCGAGAGGGCAAGAACAGAACAAGAAACTTCCTGATCCTTGACAAATCGCTTGGAGTCATTGACATCCAGCAGGCAGGGAAAATGGGGAAAGCTTGAATGATTACTTGCTCGTCAGTATTTCAATCACGTCCCTGTGTTTAAGCTTGTGGTCTCTTCCGATTTTTCTTTTTGTCTTCACATCAATTGCTGCCACGAAATTTTTTGCCAGGTCTGTATGGATTTTAGCTGCAAAATCAAGCGCAGTGCTTCCTGACGGCAGTAGGAAGCAGTCTGGCAGGACATTTCCGAACTGATCTGCCAGCTTTGTGACTCCTCCGGGAAATACCGCAATGTATTTCAGGAGCTCAAATACTGTGATGTCTATTGCGTTCTGGACTCCTGTTGAGCCGAAAATGTCAAGCACGCTTTCCTTTATGAACCTCAGGGCCTTTTCCTGCGCGGGCTGCAATTGCCCTGTCGGCCTGAAGTCCCTTCCGCCAGGCACGTATTCAATAAGCCCTTTTCTTGACGCCTCTTTCAAGGCAAGCTCGCTTTCAGACGAGCACGGCACAAAGATGTAGTCAGGGAACTGCCTGCTTACCCTTTCAAGGTTTGCTTTTGCTGTTGGCAGGTCCATCTTGTTTGCCGCAATCAGCATCGGCTTTGTTTTTTTCCTGAGTATTTTGGACATCTGGAGCATCTGCTCATCTGTCCAAGTGGTGGGATTTTCGCCGAGCTTCAACTGCTTTATCGCATCAATAACCATGGTTTCTGTGACTCCGAGGGCTGAAAGTTGTGTGCCGAGCGCTTTTGCAACTTCCTTGTGCTCGTGCTGGACGTTTCTTGCTAGCCTGTCCCAGCCTTTCTTGAGTATTGCGAGATACCAAAAGTCAAGCTCGTCTTCAAGAAATTTTATGTCAAATGCAGGATCATACGTGCCGGGTTCTATTGGCTCGCCTTTCTCGTTGGTTGTTCCTGCCATGTCAACAACGTGTATGAGCGCGTGAGCCTGCCTTAAATCGTCAAGGAACTGGTTTCCCATTCCCTTTCCAAGGTGCGCCCCTGGCACCAGGCCGGCAACGTCCATGACTTCAACAGGGACAAACCTTGTGCCGTTGACGCAGTGCCCGAAGCGCGGGTTGCACTGCACCCCGAAATCGCGGTCAACGCATGGAACCCTTACGAAAGCAAAACCTTTGTTCGGCTCTATTGTGGCAAATGGATAGTTTGCTATGAGCACCTCTGCCATTGTCAGCGCCTTGAAGAACGTGCTTTTTCCAACGTTTGCCTTTCCTACTACGCCTACTTGCATAAAATGATGCTTCTGGGGCAGTTCTTATAAACTTTTGCGCTGTAGAAAACCTTTTAAACCTGCACGCCAACGTTTGCAATGCATGGCTGTCCTCAGGCACAAGTATCACAAGGTTGATTACAAGCAGGTCACGAAATACGTGGTTAACCGGAAGGACGTATTCCATTTGAGCAACCTTTACCTTCTAATGCACGAGTGGCTTATTGAGCACGGTTATGCGACAAGGGTTGACCGCGACTTTCCTGAAAAATACTATTTGCACAAGGAAGGACCCATGTATGGAGGAAAAGAGATTTGGTGGCGGTGGAGGCCGAAAAAGTACCCTCTTGGTCCCAACAAGCTTTGGCGTTTTGACATTGACATTGACGTGCACGTGCTTGCAATGAAGGATGCTGAGGTAATCATTGGCGGCAAGAAGTACAAGGCGCAGCAAGGGGAGGTTGAGGTCCAGGTTTCAGCCAACCTCGTAAAGGACCCTGAGGGCATGCTGGAAAAGGGTGCATTGAAGGACATCAAGAAAATGCTTTACAACCGGCTGTGGAAGCAACAGTTTGACATGCTGGAAAAACAGCTTTACCGCGACGCAATGGAATTCCGTGATGCAATCAATACTTATCTGATGATTGAAACTTATTTGCCAACAAAGGAGTGGCCTGAGCACTGGCCCAAGCGCGTGCCTGAGTAAAGTTTATATAGGTCGGAAAAAGCGTTTTGGAATATGCCAAAGCCTGACGTAATGCCCACGATGTATGTGAAACATCGCGGGATTTTTGACCACAAAAAACTTGTTCAAGTCATTCAGCAGTGGTTTGTTGACAATGGCTACAAGTTCCACGCTCCAAAGTACAAGGTCAAGGCAAGCGAAGCTGAGTACGAGATTGAGTGCGAGCGGGAAATCACTGAATACGTGATGTACAAGATTGGAATCCACATATGGATTTACGACCTGAAGGATGTTGAGGTTGTGCAGGATGGTGAGAAGAAAAAGATGAATGAGGGCTACCTTAACCTTGACGTCACTGGCAGGATTGAGTTTGACTGGAGCAAGCGTTTTGGTGGGAACAAGTTTATGCAGTGGCTTCAGGACTTTTACCTCAAGTATGTCCTCAAGCAGACAATAAGCGATGTTTACGAGGATGACCTCATACTCAAGATGCAGGAGCTCGTTGCCAAGATAAAAGAGCTTCTGGGCACAGAGGTGAGCTGATGGTCGAGAAGAGGCCTGTGATTGAGCACGAGCAGGTTATTTACGAGGGAATATTCAGCGTGAAGGGGCTTTACAAGACCCTTTACGGCTGGATGAGTGACAAGGGGTATGCGCCTGTTGAGAAGCGCACGCACGAGAGTGTTACAAAAACAGGTAAGCACATAGAGGTTGAGCTTGAGCCCTACAGGAAGTTCACTGATTACGCAAAAAGCGTGATACGAATACACCTGACGTGCCATAACCTTACTGATGTTGAAATCACAAAGGACGGGCATAAGAAGAAAATGCAGAAGGGAAAGGTTGTTCTGACATTTGATTCCTGGCTCGAGACAGACTATGAGCACAGGTGGGAAACCCAGCCGGTATTCTACGTGCTGAGATCATTGTTTGAGAAGTACGTCTATACCCCGTTCCTAAGCGGCTTCATAACAAGCGTACGCAATGACACTCTTGATGCCAAGAACCAGGTAAAGGCATACCTCAACCTTGAGAGATTCTAAAGCAGAATCTTTAAATACCGTCTGCTTAGACTTCCAGTCATGCCTCCGTAGCTTAGTAGCATAGCACCTGCCTTGTATGCTGCAAAGAAGCGGCAAAGCAAGCAGGAGGTCAGGGGTGCAAATCCCCTCGGAGGCTTTAACACCCTCTTCATAAGCACTCACGGCAGGGTGTTAAATGCCCAGCCGGGTGCAAAGCATTCGGCGTGGCTTTTTCAGCAGAGCTGAAAAATGCCCTGCTGACTGCTGTCGGCGTTGGCTTTAGCATCTTCTTCGTAAGCATTATTTTTTTGTTAAAAATTATTTGTGTGTTCAGATGTGGCTTGCACCTTGCCAAGAAAGACTGGTTATCCTTTATTCTTGTCTGCCTTGGTTGTTTTTGGGAGCTGGCTTTTCTTTTTTGGCTGGTTTTGGTTTGTGCATGCCCATTTGCAAATTCTCAATTTCCTGCAGCATCCTGAGAATGAAGAACAGTACGATGAACAAAAGCACTGCTGCTGCAAGGGTGTAAAGCGTTGGTTTCATCCTTAGATAAATTATTGCAGTGAGGACATATGCCTGCAGGTTGACAGGCAGCGGTGATGCGATGAAGAACATGACCTTTGGGGGCAGGGCGTGCTCAAATGCGGTGTATGTTAGGAGGATTCCTTCAAACATCACTGCAAGTATGACTGTTGTCTTGAGAGGGTTAATTGCAAAGTTCAGGAAGTGCCCAGGCACTGTATAATTATAAATTTCCCTCAGCAAATCAATGCCAACGAAGAAAAGGACAATGCTGTTTCCCAGTGCTGTGTTCCAACCAAGTTTTTCTCTGACGTACTTGCCGAAGTAAAAAGTCATCAGCAGGGTAATGACTATGAGCGGGGTTATTATCCACCACATCTCAGGCGCTATAACCGGCGCCTTGAGAAGGGTGATGAATTCGTCAATCACCTTCTGGAACCATGCATTTATGTCCATATTTTCGAAATTTGTTGCATTGTTTTATTAATTTTTTCTAATGCCTGTGCTGGAATGAAATGGGATGCTTGCGGGAATTAATCAGGTCTTTTTTATGGCTTACAGACTTTTTGAGGCAGCCCTTCTCAACCTGTTCATTATTGCCATTCCAAACCCCTTTTCAGGCAGTCCTTCTGCAATTATCACGTCAAGCTTTTGCGTGTCAAGCCATCTGAGTGCATCAAAGAGCCGGCTTGCAAATTTCTCCGGCGTTTTTCCGATTATTATTACTCGCTCGGCTCCAATGTGATATCTTCCTGTGCACAAAAGCCCCACTTTTTTGCCTTTTGCCTGTTCTTTTTTTACAAGCCTTGCAATCTTTTCAGCTGTTGGCCTCACAACAAGCCACACGGGCGTCTCTGGTGAATAATGCCTGTATTTCATTCCCGGTGCAAGGGGCTTTTTTGCAGGTCTTGTTACAACCTCAATGCCAGGCAGGTATTTGCGAAGCTGTTCAAGCGTTATTTTTCCAGGCCTCAAGAGTTTTGGTTTTCCTGCTAGCGAGACAATTGTTGACTCTACGCCGATGTCAGTGCTTCCGCCATCAAGAATCAGCGGTATCTTTCCTTTCAAATCATCATAAACATGCATTGCCCTTGTCGGAGAAGGCTTCCCGAATGAGTTTGCGCTCGGGGCTGCAATCGGTCCGAATTTTTTGCAGAGAGCCAGCGCGACAGGATGGTTGGGCATGCGGATGGCAACAGTCGGCAATCCTGCAGTAACTTCTTTTGGCACCCTGTTTGATTTTTGCATTACCAGCGTGAGAGGTCCAGGCCAGTATTTTTTCATCAGCCTGTGCGCAACAGCAGGAATTTTTTTGACAGCTTTCTTTGCATCAGCAATTGATGCGACATGAACGATTAAGGGGTCGTCTGCAGGCCTTCCTTTTGCAATAAAAACTTTTTTGACAGCTGCGGGGCTGAATGCGTCTGCGCCCAAGCCGTAAACTGTTTCTGTCGGAAAGGCAATTATTCCATTATTCTTCAGGATTTGCGCTGCCTTTGCTATTGCCTGCCTGTTCGCCTTCAGTATTCTTGTTTTCATTTTTCTTCCTTTTTGGCGGTCCCTGCGCGCCTTCTTTCACGACTTTCAGGAACATTTCCTTTTGTTTTGCAGTAAGCATTCCCTGCCGCAAATAATTCCTCTTTATGCTGCGAAGAAATGCGCTTTTCCTGTAAAGCTCAGGGTCAATGTCAAAGAACTTCTTCCATTTTTTGTCAGTTATCTCGTCGCTTATGTCCTTCATTTCACACTCAACACACACAGGGCGCTGCTTGTAATAAGTTATCAGCACCAGGTTCTTCTTGCAGGCAATGCATTTTTGCTGGTATGCCATGGCATCGCAAAAACCCGTGGTCTCTTATAAACCCTGCGATACCGCAACCAATAAATATCCCTCCTTGCTCAGCACGAGATATGCCGAATGATATTGAGCACCACTACAACGAGCTTAAGAAAAAGCTGGCTTTGCCTGAATTCAGCACGGTAGACAAGGAATTTGAGATTTCAACAATAGAAAAGCCCGGCTTCCTCCTCAGGGCAATAAGGCGGAAAATCGGTGAGCGGCTTGAGAACATCACGCAGTTACTTGACCCTTTGTTGCAGCCTGACCCGAACTCGTTCTGTTCGCTTTTTGAGTACAGGTGCTTTACTGAATCGCAGCGCAAGGAGCTCCTGAAGCGCTTTCAGGAGCTTATGGCGCTTTACAGGGCTTCAATAACAGCAGACCTTGGCGCTGATGATGCAGAAGATGCTGCATTCATAACAAAAGCCGTGAATGAATTCCCCGCACTAAGGCAGGCGTTGAAGCCGTTTGTGAAGACGCTGGCAGACTCCTGGCCAAAGAAAATCGAGCAAAAGGATGTGGTGGGGTATTTTGGATGAGGATAGCAATTCTCGGGCCCCAGGGCTCTGGCAAGGGCACGCAGGCAGACCTTGTAAGCAAGCGTTACAGCATCCCGCACATTGATGCAGGACAGATATTGCGCGACCAGATTGCAAAAAAGACAGCATTAGGCAAGAAGATTGAAGGCGCTATGAGGCGCGGCCAGCTGTTGCCCCACCAGCTTGTAAATGAGGTCATCAAGCAACGCCTTTCACAGCAGGACTGCCGGAAAGGGTTTGTGCTTGACGGCTATCCGCGCCAGCTCGAGGAGGCGGAATTCCTTGACAGCATTGCGGACATTGATGCAGTAATATTTATTGATGTTCCTGATGAAATTGCAGTCAAGCGCCTTTCTGCAAGAAGGGTGTGTGTTGGCTGCAAAATCCCCTTGTATGGTCTTCCAGAAGAGATTGGAAAGGCGTGCAGGGAGTGCGGCGGAAGGCTTGAGCAGAGGGAGGATGACAAACCAGATGCTGTGAGGAACCGCCTAAGGATTTATCACGAAACAACAGAGCCGTTAAAGGAGTATTACAAGCCAAGGGGCATCCTGCACGTGATTGATGGCACAGGCACTGTTGAGGAAGTTTTTAATAAAATAATGCAGGAGCTCAGCTGAACAATTGCTTCACGAATTCTGTTGCATAACTTCCTGGCGGCAGGGTAAACGCAAGTTTCACTTTCTTTTTTCCCGGGTTTAGCTCGTCGTCTTCAAGGTTGCCTATTTGTAGCCCAGATGCTTCTGCAAATACATCACGCTCTGTGCCCTCTGAGCTTAGTTCGGGGAATTCCTTTATCACAAAGTCCCTTGTGGTTATTCCTTCGCGCTTCAGGATTTCATCAAGCTCTTTGTCAGGAATTGTTCCAAAGCCGACAACAGGCAATTTGGTGTTTTGGCAGTGCTTTTTGGCATACGCTTTTGCCAGCTCGTTCCAGAGCAGTGACTGGTATGCGTGCACGTAAAGCCTCAATAACCTCAATGGGAGTTTTTTGAGCGCTCCAATGTAGTTCTTTGGCTGCGCCGCAAGTGTTTGGTGCACTGCTTGTGATGCAATGCTTTTGCTCTCAAGTATCAGCGCAACTGCTTGCTTGAAGTCCCTCTTGACCAGCGCTTTTCCGATTGCGGCATTGTGCGTGCTGAAGCGCTGCTCGCCGAAATAATTAATAAATTTGGTCTTTGCCTGAGGCAGGTTGTCAATGTCTCTTGCAATAATCTCAAAACTGTTGCCTTTCAGGTCTCCAAGGCTTACTGGCTTGCTTCCTTTTCCCAATGGCTCAAGCCGGATTTCATCAAGGACAAGGCTTTTCAGCGATGCAGGAGCGATTGTTGCCACAGAACACACTTGCTCTGTCACAGCTGCCTTGTCCTTGTTCCCTGCGCACCCAAACCATTCTATGGGTGTGTGAAGGGCGCGCGAGAGCTGATACAGCGCGCCAAGGGTTGTGCAATTCCTTTTCTTGAGTAGGAAATAAGTGTATTCGCCTTCCTTTTCAGGCACAATTGCAATTATTTCTTTTACTACAAAGTCCTCCGGCACTTGTTTGAGCCTCATAAGCCTTGTTTGCAGGGCAATCTTTATATAGCCTCCGAGTGAGAACCGCTTCTGTGCGCCCGTAGCTCAGCTTGGACAGAGCAGTCGGTTCCTAACCGAAAGATCGGGGGTTCAAATCCTCCCGGGCGCGTGCATGTCTCAAATAGGTTCTGGGGTTAGGATGCTTGGGCGTTCTTTTTCAGTGCGCTTTATGGGCTTTCACAGGTATGCTGGAAATGTGAGGCAGGTCTGCGAGCACATCGTCCATGAGTGCTGGAATGGCAGTTATTTTCAGGCAAGTGCAGGCCATTTTGCTGAATTCTGGACCCGGGATTTTGGGTGGTGCATTGATTCGCTGCTGAGGCTTGGGTACCGGAAGGAAGTGCTCAAGACTCTTGATTATGCCCTTGAAAAGTTCTCAAGGGCAGGAGGGATAGCAACAACAATCTCTCCTTCTGGCAGGCCTTTTAATTTTCCCTGCTTTGCCCCTGATTCATTTGCTTTTTTGATGCACGCGCTTAATGCGGCAGATGCAAAATCATTGATAAGGATGCACAAATCCTTTCTTCAGGCACAGGCAGAATTGTACGCGATAAGGGTTATTGATTCTGAAACCGGGCTTGTTAAGGACAGGAGATTCTCGTCGATGAAGGACGGGTTTTACAGGCACAGGAGCTGCTACGACACATGTATGGTGGGAATGCTTGCAAAAGAGCTTGACAGGGCAGGAATCAGGCATTCGCTTCCTGATGCAAGGAAAATCCTGATGAGGCATTACTGGACGGGCAATTATTTCCTTGATGACCTTAGCGGGAAGCAATATGTTGCAGGTGATGCTCAGGTCTTCCCTTTCTGGACAGGTGTGGTAACAAGCAAAAAATTGATGAAAAAATCCTTTGCTTCAGCCTGTGAAGAAGGACTTGATTACCCTTTTCCGCTCAAGTACACTTCAGAAAGGATGCGCGCTGACGTGCTTTCCCAGAGGGTTTTTGCGCCAAACTACGAAGGAAACACAATCTGGGCGCATATTGGCCTGCTTTATACCATGCTGCTCAGGACAATTGACCCTTTAAAGGCAAATCAGCACATTGCGGCATACAAAAACCTTGTTGAAAGAAGCAGGAATTTCTTTGAGGTCTGCGAGCCTGACGGAAGAGAGCCGTACAGGAGTCTTTTCTATGTGTCTGACGAAGGCATGCTCTGGGCTGCAAACCTTCTAACGCTTATCCGACCTAAGCTTTAAAAGCAGCATTCTGGTCAGGGGTTCTATGAGGCAGAGGACAATCATATTTTTGTTGGCGGTTCTTGCTTACATCACGCTTGTTGGAATTTCCCTTACTAATGGCACCTTCAGGTTTTACTGGCCTGATGCTGCCTTTTTTGCCGCGTTCATTTTTTTCCTGCATCTCACTTTTGGTTTCTGGCGCCTGAATGTTCCTATTTACATATTGCTTGTGCTAAGCCTTGTGCTGCACCTGTGTGGAATCTTTGGTTGGTACAGCGTTTCACCATTTCCCTGCATTAAATGGGACCACATTACTCATGGAATTCCATTGTTCTCATTCACGCTTTTCCTCTACAATTTTGCACGCCAGTGGATGGCTGACCAGTTTTGGAGTGCAAGAACTTGGGGAATCCTGCTTCTGGTATTTCTGAGCGGGCTTGGAATTGGCGCTGTTATTGAGAATATCGAGTTTATTGGCTATCTTACTTTGGGCTTTGGCGAAGGGGGGTTGTTCTTTGGCGGTCCGGGTGACGGCCAGCCAGTGACCTCTGCGCAGATGGACATAATCCAGGACCTTGGCGGCGGCTACATAAACACAGAAGTTGACCTTGTATGGAACTTTATTGGTGTTTTTTCCGCAATTGTACTGATGAGCATCATCCGCTTCGGCATCAGGAAGAAAGTGCCTTCAGCAATTGAGCAATCTTTTCCCCAGGCGCCTTCCCCCTCAGCGTTTTCATGGCAACCCCGATAAGGGCATTGTAGGGCATTCCCTTGTTTTCCTGAATTATTTTTTTCAATGCCGCCCTGAGATCATTGTCCGGCAGGTTGTAATATTTTGGCAACACCTCGCACACGGGCTTGTTTTCCTTCAGTATTTCAAGGACAGACTCCTTTGATACCTGCCCTGCACCAAGGGCGGCAAAAAGCTCAAGAAAGTCCTGCTCTGAGGGGTTAATGTCAATGTTGTAGTTGCGCTTGATTGTCTTTGCGCTTGTCATGAGGACTTCTGCAATGTAAGCCGGCTTCAGCTCGAGGAAGTCTGTCACTAACCTGTCAAACAGGTCTGCCCTTTCAGACTTTGCGGTCAGTTCGGCAAGGTCTTTTCCCAACCCCATTTTCTCATAGCGCTTCATTTTTTCTTCTATGAGCTCAGGAAGCTTGACAGAATCAATGATTTCCTTTGTTATGCGCATCATTGGCACGTCTGTTTCTGGATACATCCTTGCCGCTCCTGGCATTGGGCGCTGGTATGTTGTATTTCCGTCTTCCTTTGCTCCCCTGACCTCGCATGGCACTCCGTCAATTGCCTCATTTGCACGGTCAATTACTGCTTGCAATGCTTTTTGTGAACGCTCCGGGCTGTCAGCAACTATTGCAAATGCGTCATTTTCAAGGCAGCCAAGCTCGTGCTTCAGCAATTCCACTTCCCTTTCAGTAATTCCGTAGTTTGGAAGTTCGTCTGAGTGGAATATCCCGCCAACACCTGCGATTACTTTTGCCCGGTCTGAAAATTCTGTTCCAAGCCTTCTGCCGGGCTGTATTTCCTTGCCAACAAGCCTTGCAAACCCCGGCAGCTTCACTCCCATTACCACGTTGTTTGCTTCAACTGCCTTCCTGATTATCTTTGAGCCAGAGCTCTTGATTGTGTTCGTGACGTCCTTTAATTGCCCTGCAAACTTTTTCACCCTGCGCTTTTCAAGCTCTTCCCTGATTTCAATCAGGCTTTTCTGCCTTGTTACTTCTCGCTCAATTATTACTGGTATTGACTTCAGTTCCTGGACTCCTTTTATTTCAACCCTGTTGCCGCCGGTTATGCTGATGTTTATGTCCTGCCTTATTGTTCCAATGCCCCTTTTTGCCTTTCCTGTGCTTCTCAGGATTAATCCTATTTTTTCGCAGACCTCTTTGCACTGCTCAGGGGTCTTGATGTCAGGGCTTGTGCCTATTTCCATCAGCGGGATTCCTAGCCGGTCAAGGGAATAAACAACTTCCGTGCTGCTTTCGCTCACAGCCCTGCACGAGTCCTCCTCAAGGCATATGGTTGGGATGCTGATTGGTCCCAGAGAGCTTTCAACTACACCATTCCGGGCAACAAGCGCTGTCCTCTGGAATCCTGAAGTGTTGCTTCCGTCAACAACAGTCTTTCGCATGAACTGCATGCAGTCAACAAAATCTGCTTTGAGGAGCTTTGAGACCTGCAACGCTGTGTTAAATGCTTCGGGGTTGGGCTCTTCAGGAGGGCTTTCGTCAAGCTCAACAAGGCAAGTTGTGTCCTGGTAGCCGTGATAGACATACTTTCTTCCTTTTTTCATTTCCTGCATTGCTGCAATGTCAACCTGTCCTGCCTCTCCTGCTGCCGCCCTGAGATTTCTTGCAAAAACAAAGTGCGGCTCATCCTCCCTTATTATTGTTGGGCACTTGCAAAACAGCTTTCTGCCTTCCAGTTGCTGGTGTATTTCAATGCCGCACTTCAGTCCGAGCTGTTCGTAATTGAGCGCTGCCATACAACCTTACCTTTTTTCTTGACAACACGAATGCGGTGAAGCGGAATCATTGTTTCCTGCCCTTCCCTTTCAATGATCATGAACCCTTCCTCAATCCTGATTACGTCTTTGAATGCGATTTCAATGATTTTGTCCTGAACGCGGTCATAATATCCAATCACGTATTCTTCAGGGTTCTCTTTCGCATCCCATATTATCCTGTTCAGGACATCCTTTATCGGCCTCATGCAAACTTTTTTTGCCCGACATTCTCAAGGCGCGTGCTTATTTCGCCTGCAAGGTTCTGAGAGTACAGTTCTTTTGCCTTGTCCTTGGGATAATTGCTGAGCAGCCATGCAAGCTTGACAAACCCTGTCTCAGGGGTAATGTCTGCAAGGTTGCCTATGATTCCGAGCTCCTGCATCTTCCTGCCTGTGGAATAAACATTCAGGTTTATGCTGCCTGAGATTGTCTGTGTTGCTGTTGCAACGACTGTCCCTGCCTGCACGAGCTTTTTTATTGCTTCTGCGATTTTTGTGTGTTCTTTTGTTTCTTCGTCAATCTCGTTTATTGGGATATGACCGAGTCCTGTGCCTTCAACAATCAGCCCGTCATAGCCTTTGTAGAACTCAAATTCTGTTGCGTACATGTTCGGATGCACTTTGAGCATTCCGACCTTGATGTCTTCCTTGAAAGGCCTTACGCTTGCTGTTGTCTTTGCTTTTTTTCTGTATCCTGTCCTTAGCAGTTCAACTTTTTTCTCCTTCACATTGACTCTTGCCCATGGTGTCACGTTTATTGCCTGGAATGCATCCCTTCTTGAGCTATGCATTTTCCTGCTTTTTGTCCCGGGCAGTATATCGCACCATTCATCGCTTGTGTTTTCGTGCATGCATAATGCGACTTCTGCAAAGTCCTTGCTTGCGACAATGAAGAATGCCGCTGAAATCAGGTTGAGTGCTGCGTCTGTGCTTCCCCTGTCAGAGCTTCTTTGCGCCCCCACAAGAATCACAGGCACTCCTAAATTCTGGAGCATAAAGCTGAGCGCAGCGCCGGTATAATGCATTGTGTCTGTTCCGTGTGTCACGATTATTCCGTCAGCTCCGTCTTTGATTTCTTTCTCTATTTCTCTTGCGAGTATGTTGTAGTGTGCAAACCTCATGTCTTCTGAGAACATCTGCCTGACAAGCCTTGATTTTATGTTTGCAATCTCCTTTAGCTCGGGGAACATTTCAAGCATTTCTTCGGGCTTGAATTTTGATACGACTCCGCCTGTCTCGTAATCAACTTTTGAGGCAATTGTCCCTCCTGTGTGCAGTATTGCAATTGTTGGAAGGTTTTTCTTTTCTTCTGCTTTTGGCGTCAGGGCTTCCTTTGTTTTGTGCTCCTTTATGAGGATTATTTCCTTGACCCTTTTCTTGTCTATGCCTATGTTGTAGCCGGTGTCAAGCTTTAGCATCACAAAATCCTTCTCATCAGGCATTAGTGTTCCTTCTATGCCTTCTTCTGCAGTCACGACCTTGACGCGGTCTCCTGGATTGGCCATTTTACTTGACCTCTTCTACCTTGATGATGCGCCAGCCGAACTGCGTCTTTACAGGCTTTGATATTTCTCCTGGCTTTAGCGCAAATGCTGCTGTCTCAAATTCCTTTACCATCTGCCCGCGGCCAAACCAGTCAAGGTCTCCGCCATTCTTCTTACTCGGGCACAAGGACTTTTCAGCCGCGACTGCCCCGAAGTCCTTGCCGTGCTGCACGTCATACAATACTTGGAATGCCTCATTCTCGGTCTTTACAAGAATATGCCTTGCCCTTACTTTTGTCACCATACTTATAGCGTGGCAGAATGAGTGTATATATAGTTTTCGAGAAGGATTACCCGAAATACAGCGGTTTTGCCTCTGCTTTCATTTCGCGCGCCCTTGCTGCCTTAAACTTGTCCTGCAGGGCGATGTACATTTGCTCGACGTCTTTTGTGACGCTTGGCGCAACTTTCATTAGCGCCTGCTCAAAGTGGTCTCCTGTGATTACTTTGTTCTTCAGGTCTTCCCTGAGGGCAAGCATTGCTGCCTCGCGGCAAAGTGCCTCTATGTCTGCGCCGACAAAGCCTTCTGTTTGCTCTGCAAGGTAGTCCAAGTCAACATCCTTGAGAGGCATTCCTTTTGTGTGCACCTTGAGGATTTCAAGCCGTGCCTTTTTGTCAGGAACTGGTGTGAGTATTATTCTGTCAAACCTTCCCGGTCTGAGCAGGGCAGGGTCAACCATGTCCGGGCGGTTTGTGGCTCCAACGATGATTATGTCTTGCAGTCCCTCAAGCCCATCAATTTCCGTAAGCAGCTGGTTTACAACACGCTCTGTCACGTGGCTGTCTGAGCTTGAGCCCCTTCTTGGCACAAGCGAGTCAATCTCGTCAAAGAAAATGATTGTGGGCGCTGTCTGTCTTGCCTTCTTGAAAATCTCCCTGACTGCTTTTTCTGACTCACCAACCCACTTGCTCAGTAATTCAGGGCCTTTGATTGAGATGAAGTTTGCTTCGCTTTCGTGTGCGATGGCTTTTGCAAGCATTGTTTTTCCTGTTCCTGGTGCGCCATACAGCAAAATTCCTTTTGGCGGCTTCACGCCAAGCCTTGCGAATGCTTCGGGGTGCCTCAAAGGCCATTCGACTGCTTCCTTCAGTTCCTGCTTGACGTTTTCAAGCCCGCCTATGTCGTCCCAGTGGACGTTTGGGACTTCAACAAGGACTTCCCTGAGCGCGCTTGGTCTTACAACTTTGAGAGCTTCTTTAAAGTCTGCTTTTGTAATTTGCAGTTTTTCAAGCACGTGGTCTGGTATTGTTTCTTCTTTGTCATACTTGAGGTCGGGCAAGACTCTTCTGAGGACTATCATTGCTGCTTCTTTTGCAAGGGATGAGATGTCTGCTCCTACAAAGCCGTGTGTTATTGCAGCAAGTTCTTTCAGGTTGACGTCCTTTGCGAGCGGCATGTTTCTTGTGTGGATTTTGAGGATGTTAAGCCTGCCTTCCTTGTTCGGCACTCCGATTTCCAGTTCCCTGTCAAACCTTCCCGGGCGCCTGAGCGCTGGGTCGAGGATGTTTGGCACGTTTGTTGCTGCAATGACTACGACCTTTCCGCGTGACTTCAAGCCGTCCATGAGGGCAAGCAGTTGCGCAACCACCCTTCTTTCCACTTCTCCGCGGGTTTCCTCACGCTTTGATGCAATCGCGTCTATTTCATCAATGAATATGATTGAGGGCGCGTTTTTCTCTGCCTCCTCAAACTTTTTCCTCAGGTTCTCCTCGCTCTGCCCGTAGAACTTGCTCATTATTTCAGGTCCGTTGATTACGATGAAGTGCGAGTTGGTCTCGTTCGCAACAGCCTTTGCCAGCAGGGTCTTCCCTGTTCCTGGTGGTCCATGCAAAAGGACCCCTTTTGGCGCCTCAACTCCCAGCCTTTGGAAAATTTCAGGGTGCTTTAATGGCAGCTCAACCATTTCGCGGATTTTCTTGACCTCTTCCTCAAGCCCGCCGATGTCTTCGTATGTTACTCCGGGCATGCTTTCTTCCTTTATTTCCATTGCCTCGGGGTTGAGTATGATTTCTGTTGAGTCCGTGATTATGACTGCCTGCTTGGGGTTTGTGTCGGCAACAACGAACTTGAGGTCTCCAAAGCCCAGCCCTATTCCTCCGAAGCCCATTTCGCTTTCCATCATGCTGAAGACCTCGTCAAAGAACGGCGAGCCGGTCATGGTTGTGCGTCTCCTTCTGGCTCCGCCAAGGGAGATTATGTCGCCCTTCACGACAGCCCTTCCCAGGAGGCCCTGTTTGAAGATGTATGGTGAGCTGGTCTTGACTATGATTCCCTCGCGGGCAGGCGCAATCACGACTTTTTTTGCCTCCTTGATGTCAACTTTGCGGACTTTCACTGTTTCGCCTATTCCTGTCTGGGCGTTCTTCCTGCAGAGGCCGTCCATGCGTATGTGGTTCAGTCGATGTCGCCCGGAAAGAGCCCTGTCAACGATCGCGACAGTTTTCCTGCCACCCTCAATCTCCACGATGTCGCCCGGCCGTATGTCTGCTTCGCGCATGAAAGTGCTATCTATCCTGACTATGCCTTTGTTGACGTCGTCTTGTATTGCTTCCACGACCCTTAGCTTGACTTCCTTTGCCATTGTTTATTTTTATATGTGTTGTCTTTAAGAGTCTTATGGATTTCAAGAAGCCCCTTTATTTAGGCGGGTTGACCTTGACTCGGGGCATTGGGATTGGTGGCGGAAGATTGACCTCCCTGCTGAGCAACAGCGCTTCAACATTGCACTTTGAGAGTATGCTGTTGATGACGTTTGTCATGATTTCAGGCGCCACTTTCTTGTCCTTTTTCCAGCCTTTGCTTATTTCCTCTATTGCCGCCGGAGTGTCCAAGTACGTGACAGTGCCCTCAAATAGGATGTGTGCTATCTTTGGCTCGTAGTTTGCCGTGAACTCGTAAGTGAACCTTATCGCATCCTGCTTTGTGGTGCCGAACGTGAGGTCTGTCTTCTCAACATCCTTTACCGCAACGTTGTTGTTCACGCTCACCTTGCCCTTTACAGGGGCGAGCTTTTCAACCAAAATCTTGTTTATCTGCAATCCGACGACAGTCATGGAATCACCCGTTTCGTTTCAACATATTGCCCTTATGATAAAGGCTTCAGTTGCTTCACAAGTCCGCCCTTTTTAAAGCTTGTGCATTTCTGAAGGGCTTGTCGACGATGCGCCTGTCAGCGTAGTATTTAAATATCCTTGCGCAAACCTTTCGACAATGCTTGAAGCATTGTACGCAAACCCTGTTGTTTTCAACAGCATTATCGTCGTCTTAAGCCTTTTCATAATGTTCAAGGCAGCTGACCTTCTCGTTGAGGGCATCTCGCACTATGCCCGGCGCCTTGGGCTTAGTGATGCAATAATCGGGCTTGTGGTTGTTGCCATGGCTGCAAGCTCTCCTGAAATCATAAGCTCAGTCACAGGATTTATTAGCGGCGGCAGCGATGTTGGTTTTGGCGCCATTCTCGGATCAAACATGGTGCATGTCGGATTTGCGCTTGGCCTTCTGGCATTGTTCGGCAAGCGTACCTCTCTTGAAGCAGGGCTTTTTTCAAGGCAGAAATTCATGATGTGGGCTGAATTGATGCTTCCTTTGCTGCTGGCCCTTGACGGCGAATTGAGCAGGGTTGACGGCGTGCTTTTGCTTGTTGCATTCGGTCTTTACATCACAAACTTGTGGCGCTTGGAAGGTACTCTTGGCAAGATGAAAAAGAACGTGAAGCTAAAGTCGCTCTGGCAGGATGCCTTTGTCTTCATTGGCTGCCTTGCTGCTGTTTTGCTTGCAGGAAGGTGGTTGGTGTTCAGCAGCGTGACTCTTGCCAATCATTTTGGGATTCCTGCCTACTTTATCGCCCTCACAATCATCGGCATTGGCACCACAATGCCGGACATTGCTGTTGAGCTTCGCTCCGTATTCAAGAAGCACCAGGCAATAGGTCTTGGAGACCTTCTTGGCAGCTTGATGATAGAGTTTTTGCTTTTCTTCGGCATCCTCTCAATAATCAAGCCCCTTAAGGTTAATGTCCTTACTGTTCTGAATGCTCTTTTCTTCCTCGCACTGAGCATTACAACCTTGATGATTATCATGCGCAAGAACCAGCTGACTTGGAAGCACGGCCTGCTATTCCTCGCTTATTTCACAGCATTCATCGCCATAGAAATCTGGAAGATTGGGTGATTATTTTTTTGCAAATGTCTTTGCCACAATCAGCGGGAAGAGTATTGTTGCGTCGCCAAAGACCTTTATTGAGCAGGCTTCTGGGGCTATTTTGCCCCAGCTGACTGCCTCTTCTGGCCGTGCTCCTGCGTCTGAGCCGTCAAATTCCTGCGAGTTGTTGATGTAGACAGCATAATTGCACCCGTTCCTGAGCATATTTGCGTTCAGGATGCTGTGCTTTATGAGGCTTGCGCCGAGGATAATCAAGCCTGTTTTTTTGGCATTGAGCGTGAAGTCATTGTATTTTTTCATGTCTCGTGCAATGTCCAGTTTGAATTCAGGGTGCTTGAAGCTAAAGAAATAAAGTATGTCGCCAATGCTTCCATCTGTTATTGCAGGGCAGTAGACAGGGATGTTGTTCTTCTGGGCCCAGTAATAGATGCTTTCTGGGTTGTTTATTTCCTTTCCAAGCCGCCACACAAGCTCTGAAGGAGTCAGGATTTGCCCTGTCTGTTTCTGCTCCAGGGCAAGCTTTTCAAGCAGCGGGGTAAAGAAGTCCTCAAACCTGCAGTATCTTGAGTTTGGGATGTAAATGTTTCCTGCGCGGTTGATTCCTTTCTCCCTGAGCATTTTGCCGTCTGCGTCAAACCTGCCGAGGATGAATGGCTTTATGCACTTGATTATGTCCTCCTCAATCCCGCCTGCTGTTGTCACGAGGATGTCCACCATTTTGTTCTGGACGAGATAGCGGAATACATCCCTGAGGCCTGAAGTCACGAGGTTGCTTGTGTAGCCAAGATAAATTGTGCATTTTTCCTCGCGCATCTTGTTTATGATTTCTATTGCCTTTGCGAGGTGTGTTGCCTGGAATCCTGTTGTTGCAAAGCTGTCAATCAGCTTTTCGTAATCAACGCCTTTGTCAAAATTATATCCGTGTATTTCTAGTCCTTCTGGCTCTTCTGACTCCCTTAGGACATTCTCTTTTCCCTTTTGCAGGTTATCTTCCATTGGTTTAAAGTCATCGGGAGAAGGTTTAAAAAGCTTCGTGCTAAAATCAGGGAATATGAAGCTTGTTGACGTGCACTGCCACCTGAACCATAGGGATTTTGCAAAAGACCTTCCTGAAGTCATTGAAAGGGCAAAAAAGGCCGGTGTTGTGAAAATCATTTGTTCTGGCACAGGTCCTCCTGCAAACAGGGAAGTCCTTGAGCTCACGAAAAAATATCCCGACATCATCAGTTGCACTTTTGGCGCTTATCCGCTAGACGCCCTGAACATTTATTCAGAAGCACCTGATGAGTGCGGAATAACTCGGGGCGGGCATTTTGACCTTGATGCAGAGCTTGAATGGATGAAAAAGAACAAGGACTTTTGCGTTGGAATAGGTGAGGCGGGCTTGGACTATGCTGAAGTCACAGATCCTGAAACAATCAAGAAAATGAAGGAGAACTTCCAGAAGATAATTGATTTCTGTGAGCAAATTAAAAAGCCGTTGATAATCCATTCAAGAAAGGCGGAGGCGGACTGTGTTGAGATGATTGAGTCAAGCAAATTGAAGAATGTTGTTTTTCACTGCTTTCATGGCAGGAAAAGCCTGCTCAAGCGCATTAATGACGGTGGCTGGTATTGCTCAATTCCGCCTGTAATAATGCGCCTGCAGCATTTTGAGACTGTTGTGCAATTGCTCAACATCAACCAGTTGCTCACGGAAACAGATGCTCCGTGGCTTGGTCCTGTTGCAAGGGAGCGCAATGAGCCTGCAAATGTTGCGCAGACAATAAAGCGTATAGCCACAATCAAGGGCTTTACAGAAGAGGAAGTTGCGAACAATATTTTGCTGAACTGCCAGAGGGTGTTTGGATAGCTAACTTTTTAAAACAAGTGTTGCTCTTCTCACGAATAAGAGCCCGTGATCTAGCGGCTATGATGCCTCCTTCACAGGGAGGATGTCCCCGGTTCGAATCCGGGCGGGCTCATCAAGGGGCTATGGTCTAGCTTGGTATGATTCAACGTTCGGGACGTGTGGTCGGGAAAAACGTTGCGACCCCGGTTCAAATCCGGGTAGCCCCATAAATGGCAAAGTGGCACATTTATGAGGCGATTGCGACTCTTACAGGCGCAATTATTGGCGCTGGCGTCCTTGGTATTCCTTATGTGATGATGCAGGCTGGTGTTCTTACCGGCTTGCTTGTCCTGCTGATTGTTGGTGCTGTGGTGACAACTGTCAACCTTTGCGTTGGCGAAATCACCCTTAGGACAAAAGGGCTGCACCAATTGAGCGGCTATGTTGGAATTTATCTCGGCGAGGGTGGTAAGCGCCTGATGACTGTTGCAATGGTAGTTGGCAATTACGGGGCCCTGCTGGCGTACATCATTGGCGAAGGGCGCTCATTGGCAGAAATATTTGGAGGCAACCCGTGGCTCTGGAGCACTGGCTTTTTTGTCTTTGGTAGCATAATTCTTTATTTCGGGCTGACTGCAGTTGGTATTTCTGAAATCGTGCTTAATGCTGTCAAGTTCAGCGCTTTTGGAATTGTTTTTGTGCTGATGCTTTCCTCGCGGTTTTTTGAGACGTCAAGGCTTGCCGGCTTTGACATCACAAAAATTTTCGTTCCTTACGGGGTTATTCTTTTTGCCTGCCTTGGCGCGATTGCAATTCCTGAAATAAAGGAGGAATTGTCACGCCACCTTAAGGATATGAGGAATGCGATTATTGCCGGAACCTGCATTCCACTAATCCTTTATGCGCTTTTCGGCATTGCTGTTGTCTGCGTGACAGGTATTGCCACCACAGAGGTTGCAAACATTGGCATTGGGCGGGTGTTGGGCTTTGTTCCGCTGGTTCTCGTGAACATTTTTGCAATCCTCGCAATGGCAACCAGCTTTATCGCGCTTGGCTTTGGGCTGAAGGAAATGTATGAGGAGGACTACAGGATTCCGCATGTTTGGGCTTTCCTGCTCACAATAACCGTGCCTGTCATCCTTATCCTGCTTGGCATTCATTCATTCATCAAAATCCTGGGCGTGACAGGAGCCCTGGCGGGCGGGCTTGAGGGAATCCTGCTCCTCCTGACTTACTGGAATGCAAGGAAGCACGGCCAGAGAAAGCCCGAGTATGAGGTCAATATTGGGCTGGTGCCAATAGCGCTGATAATAATCGTGTTTGTTATTGGCGCGATAATAACAATAAAGGGTGTTGTTTTATAGGGCGGCTTGCTTAGATATCTGGACTGAGCCACCAGCACCACTGTCTTCTTTCGTCAAGCTGCCTTTTTGTTTCTTGTGCTTCTGTTTGATAATGCCGTGCTGCTTTAACAAAGAGTTTGCGGTTTTCCCTGAGCACTCTTAACTGGGCAGGGCCCATTCCGTCGTTTATTATGGCATCCTTGACTTGCCTGTGCAGTGCGCCGTAATTTTGGACATCCCTTCTGGTCAACTCGCCGTAATATCTAGGAAACATGTATGTGTCTTCGTGCACTCTTAGAATAAGCGATTCGCCAGTCATGATAATACCTTGGATCGCCTGTTGTGCGACGTCTTGGCTTCCCGGCAACTGACCATCAATGGTATCGCTCACGGTTGTTCTCTCGCGTGATAACTAGTCCCACACTGCTTCTTCTCTCACACAATAGAGTATAGTAAATAGTATACTAGTATTTAAATTTTACTGATTTTCCTTCACGAAAATTATATATATCCAAGCACCAGCTATTGAGCATATGAAAATCGCAATTGACACTTCTACTGATTCTAAGGATGACATTCGGAAAGCAATAAGGCTTTTGCAGTCATTGATAGAGCACGAGGGCATAAGGAACATTTTTGACTCGCCAAGTCCTTCGTTGTTTAGCAGCGCGCCAGCACAGCAGGAATCAAGCCCTGCTGCCGCATTCGGCAACCTGTTCGGCGACAATGCTCCTGCACAACAAAGCACGGTCACAGAAGTTCCGGTTGAAAAGAAAGAGAAAGAGCCAAGGATAGAGCTTTACTGACGCGAAACTTGGGGAGCGGAAATTGAAAACCCACACGGAATACTTGTGGTTCAACACAAAGGAGCGCAGGGAAATAATCCATATAACAAAGGAGATTGAGAGCATAGTTGCCAAGTCTGGTATAAAGGACGGCTTCTGCCTTGTCTGCGCAATGCATACCACAGCCAGCGTTTTCATCAATGATAATGAAGAAGGGCTTCACAAGGACTTGCTGGAGCTTCTTGACAAGATTGCGCCGCCTGAAAAAGACTGGCGCCACAATGCCACTGGCGAGGACAATGGCAACGCACACATAAAGTCAATGCTCATGAACCATCAGGTTTTTATACCCGTAAGCAACAAAGCACTTGATTTGGGGCCGTGGCAGAGGATATTTTACGGCGAGTGGGACGGCCAAAGAAAGAAACGGGTTGTTGTGAAGGTGGTTGGCGAATGATTGTGCTTGGAGGGGATGTTGGGGGAACAAAGACCCGCTTGGGCTTGTTCAGCGTGGAAAACAGGAATCTTACAACGCTCGCACTTGACTGCTTTGAAAACAAGAATTTTGACAACCTTGCCCAAATAGCGAATGTCTTTTTGGAGGCAAACGATGCGCGCCCAAGGGCTGCTGCGTTCGGCATTGCAGGACCTGTGATTGACGGCATATGCAAGGCGACAAACCTTCCGTGGACGATTGATGTCGGCCTGTTGAGCAGGCGCATCGGAATTCCAAGGACAACAATAGTGAATGACTTTGTTGCGCACGCCCACGGCATTGCAGCCCTGAAGCGCAGGGACCTTGTTGTAATCCAGCGTGGCAATTATGACGGTCTGGCAAACAAGGCGCTTTTCGGTCCGGGAACAGGGCTTGGCGAGGCAATAATTGCCCAGCACGGCGGTGACTCAATAGTTGTGCCGTCAGAGGGCGGGCATCAGGATTTTGCCCCGCAGAACGAGGTTGAGATTGAATTGCTGAGATTCCTCATGAAAAAATACGGGCACGTTAGCAACGAGCGCATCCTTTCAGGATCTGGCATCATGAATGTTTACGAGTTTTTGAAAAAAGGCGGCTACGCAAGGGAATCTGCCGCAGTCAGGGCAGCGCTGAAGACAAAGAGCACAAAAATGCCATCAACAATAATGAAGTTTGCCCAAAAAGACAGGCTTTGCAAGCTCACGACAGACCTGTTTTTCTCTGTCCTTGGCGCAGAGGCAGGCAACCTTGCCTTGCAGTCAATGGCGTTCGGCGGGGTTTACATCATTGGCGGGATTGTGCGAAACAATGCAGCACTGTTGAAAAAGAGCCAGTTCCTGAAAAACTTCAGGAACAAGGGAAGGCTTTCATCATTGATGAAAAAAATTCCTGTTTTCCTTGTCACGAACGAGAAGCTCGGAATAATGGGCGCTGCAGCACTCGCGAGCGACTTGTTTTAAAAAAGAAATTTAGGCAGAAATTCCTGCCCAGTCATCGTCGTCCTGCACTGGCTCCTCGACAACAGGCTCCATGCAGAAATCCTGCTGCTTGTAGCCGTTCCTCAGGATTTCAAGAATTTCCCTATCCTGTTTTGTAAATATCCGTCCCATATTTTCACCTCGTTTTTGTTCACAAAAATGAGACCAGCCAACCCGCAGGTTGGCGCTGCCTCTTTTTATGCCGGCTGCCTCAACCTGAGCTGTGGCTGCATGGTCTTCATCGTCATTATCTTTGTGCACTCAAAGAGCAGTTCTGGAATTTTTTTGTCGTCCATAATCATCACCTCTGTCAATGCCGTCTCTTTTTTTGGCTTTAAATACCCCGCGCGACCATGACCAGTGACCAGTGGCATAGTCGGGATAATGACCGAAAAGCTTATGTCTGAGAACCATTATGTGTAAAATCATGGTTCATTGCTACATGGGTTAGTAAATCCAAAAACTCTTTTGTACCATATTTTCCAGTATAATGAACCTTGAAATCTAAGAATGGGTAAATTGCCTCTTTGATAAGTTTACACAATTTCTTCAATTCTTTAGTCTTGACATTCTCGATATCCTTATGATTTGATTGGGATTTGATCTGTTTGACAAGTTTTGTTGTAGGAGTAAATTTAGCATTGCAATCCTTGCATTTATATCGTGCTTTCATTCCTTCTTTTGTGACATTATAGCCGAACTTCACAATATTTGAGGAACTGCAGAATCTGCAAGAAAGAGTAAGGGTTTCAGTTTTAGCAAACTTGCCAGAGCTGTCTTTAACAATATATTTAAATTGCTCCTTCTCCTTTATTTTATTGGTAGGGTTTTTCATAGCGAACGACTCTATCACTGCGAGGTTGGCCTTCGAAACTAGCCCTGCAGTTATATTTACTATCTACATATTATGTATGTTATTAGCATAACTATTATTTAAATATATCGGTGGTCAGTATATAGGTCAATCGTTAGGTTTATATACCATTAACATATCTATTATTATAGAGGACGAGAAAATGACTGAACCTTTGCCAAAGTGGATAATGCAACGCTACTCTGCATTATGGAACAAATTCAAGGATAAAGAATTTAACCATGAGGAAGCTTTCAAGACACTTAACAAAGACAAGATGATTAGCATAGTCTTATCAGAACTAAGGCAGGCAGGATGGCTGGAAATGAAGCTCAGTCAAGAAGATGCAAGAAAGAGAATTTATAAATTAAAGGGTCCTGAGCAGGCTGTTAAAGAAATGGAGAAAGGCGGGTAGAATGAAGAATAGAATGGTTGGATTTTTAATAATTGGGATTGCTGCTCTAATAGGATTTGTAATTTTTTCATTTAATCGAGCATTAACTAACATAGTGAATACATCTTGTTCACATGGACCTAGTTGCCCAATGTGGGGAACAATTGATTTTCAGACAAATATTGGTATTGGGATAATAGCTTTTGTTATGATAATTGGATTATACTTGATATTTTTTGGAAAAGAAGAAAAAATAATAACAAAGGTTAAGACAATCAGGCCGCAAGTTGAAGTAAATAAGATCACAAAAGAAAATTATCAAAAAATACTATCCAAGCTTAATAATGATGAAAAATTAATTTTTGATAAAGTAATCGAGTCTGAAGGGACAATATTCCAGTCAGATTTGGTAGATAAAACAAAGTTTTCCAAAGTTAAAATTACCAGAATTCTTGATAAATTAGAGGGCAAAGGCCTTATAGAAAGAAAAAGGCGTGGCATGACCAATGTCATTATCCTAAAGCATTGAAACTAGTTTCATACAATGATTAATAAGCTGTTTCAGTTCTATATTTTGTCATGGACGAAAATTCAAATAATGAAAAAGAAAAAAATGTTGAATTACCAAGTTGCTGCAAAAAGCCAGCAGGAGAAAAACCGAAAGGTTTGTTGCAAGGCATCTTATATGGATTAATCCCACATATAGGTTGCATCGCCTTTATTTTAGCAAGTGTATTTGGGCTAACTTTCGCAGCATCATTATTCAGGCCACTATTAGCAAAAAGTTATCTCTTTTACGGAATGATAGCTCTGTCCCTTGTTTTTGCAACAATTTCAGCAGTATTTTATTTATGCAAGAATGGCGGAATAAAAACTATAAAAAATCATAAACGCTATTTAACTATCCTGTATGGAACTACAATTGCAATTAGTGCTTTGTTGTACTTTGTGATTTTCCCCTTAACAGCAGTTTCAACCGCTTCAACAGGCATTACAGGCGCAGCCATAGCAAATGCAGGTAATACTAATTCAATAACATTAGAGGTTGCAATTCCTTGCCCAGGGCACGCCTCTTTAATAACTGGTGATTTAAACACTCTGGCAGGGATTATTAAAGTAGAATATAGCCCTGTAAAAACATTCAAAGTTTATTATGATCCATCTAAAACTACAAAACAAAAAATACTCAGTTTAGATATATTCAAAGAATATAAAGCGACAGTCATAAGCGAAGAAAATTCAGCGAATACTTTGACAAATACAGAAACAGCCAATGTTGAAAAAACAAGTGCAACTAGCTCTGGTGGATGTGGCTGTGGCAGTAGCTGTGGTGGAGGCAGTTGCTGTAGCAGATAAAGAGAAAATTAATAAACAAAAATGATCATGGTGTGTAAATGAAAAAAACGATAATTCCGATTTTAGGCATGCATTGTGCTTCCTGTGCACAAAAGATAGAAAGTACTCTTAAAAAGCTAGGTGGTATTCAAAAAGCAAGTGTTAATTTTGCAACAGAAAGGGCAACCGTAGAATTTGACGAGAGCATAACAAGCGAATCTGAGATTAATAATGCTATTGAACAGCTTGGTTACAAGGTTATCAAAGAAACGGATCACGAAGCAGAAAAATTTGTAGATAGAGAAAAAGAAGCAAGGGAAAAAGAAATTAGAAATTTAAGAATCTTGTTTTTAATTTCTTTAATATTATCAATACCAATTTTTATTTTATCGTTTCCAGAATGGTTTAAGATAGAAATTCCTTATCAGAATTTAGTTTTATTACTTCTCGCAACTCCTGTTCAATTTATTGTTGGTTATAGATTCTATAAAGGTGCATTTTCTGCATTAAAAGCAAGAACTGCAAATATGGATACCTTAATTGCAGTAGGAACTTCTTCTGCTTACTTCTATAGTGCTATTGTAACTTTAATACCTGCATTTGGAAGCTATGTATATTTTGATACTTCTGCGGGTATAATAACCTTTATCATTTTAGGAAAATGGCTTGAAGCAATAACAAAAGGCAAGGCCTCTGAAGCGATTAAAAAATTAATTGGTTTACAACCAAAGACAGCAATTATTATCAGAAATGGCAAAGAAATTCAAATACCAATTAAAGATGTTGTAGTTGGAGATATTATTATAGTAAAACCTGGGCAAAAAATACCTGTTGATGGAATAATTATAGAAGGACTTTCTTCTGTTGATGAGTCTATGATTACAGGAGAAAGTATTCCTGTAGAAAAGAAAAAAGGCGATAAAGTAATAGGAGCAACCATTAACAAACATGGCTCATTTAAATTTAAGGCAACAAAAATTGGCAAGGATACTGTTCTCAATCAAATAATAAAATTAGTTGAAGAAGCACAGGGAAGCAAAGCGCCTATACAGAGATTGGCAGATAAGGTTAGCAGTTATTTTGTCCCAACCGTCATTATTATTGCATTTGCATCATTCTTTTTATGGTATCTTATTTTCGGTCAGAGTTTTATTTTTGCATTGAGTGTTTTTATAGCTGTTCTAATTATAGCATGCCCCTGCGCTTTAGGCCTCGCAACACCCACAGCAATAATGGTTGGGAGTGGAAAAGGCGCTGAAAATGGAATTTTAATTAAAGGCGCGGAAGCATTAGAAAATGCACATAAACTGACTACAATTGTCTTTGACAAAACAGGCACATTAACAGAAGGAAAACCAAAAGTAACCAATATTTTAGCAATCGATAAGTTGGATGAAAAGGAAATTTTAAAATATGCAGCAATCGCAGAGAAAAGTTCAGAACATCCTCTTGCAGAAGCAATTATTAACAAAGCAAAAGAAGAAAAGATAAAAATTCAGGATGCTAACTCCTTTGAGGCGATACCTGGATATGGAATTTTAGCGAAGTATAACAGGAATGCTATACTTTTCGGCAATAGGAATTTAATGAAAAAGTATCAAATTAAAATCAATTGGCTTGAGAAAAACATAACTGATTTAGAAAATGAAGGCAAGACTGTGATGATTCTTGCATTAAACAAAAAAATTGTTGGTTTAGTTGCTGTTGCAGACACATTAAAAGAATTCTCAAAAGAAGCAATTAAAAAACTACAGAATATGAATAAAGAAGTTATTATGATTACAGGTGACAACGAAAGAACAGCAAATGCAATAGCCCGCCAAATAGGAATCAATGAAGTTTTAGCAGAAGTATTGCCAGAGGATAAAGAAAAAGAAATATTAAAATTACAGAAAAAAGGCAAAATTGTAGCAATGGTTGGAGATGGAATCAATGATGCCCCAGCATTAGCAAAAGCAGATATTGGAATTGCTATTGGTGCTGGCACAGACGTTGCTTTAGAGACAGGGCAGATAGTTCTGATAAAAAATGATTTAAGAGATGTCGTAACAGCAATAGATTTAAGCAATTATACAATCAAAAAAATAAAACAAAACCTATTCTGGGCATTTTTTTATAATTCAATTGGAATCCCAATTGCGGCTGGTTTATTATACCCATTTACAGGATTTTTATTGAATCCCATGCTTGCAGGGGCAGCAATGGCTTTCAGTTCGGTATCTGTGGTCTTAAATTCATTATTTATGAAAAGGTATCGACCAGTAAAGTAATCTTTATAGCAACTAACCCCAAAATCTAGTTGATGGCACCGTCGACTTTGCCATCTACTGTATTTAAGAAAATGTTTTTAAATGCTGTAACCGTATTATTGTGTGATAATAAATGGTTGCAGGCATTATGGAGCAGGCAAGAAAACTTCAGGACCTGATTGCTCGCCAAGAGTTCGTCAGGTCTGGAGCCGCAGCGTAAGACCTGACGGTGAATTGGCGGAAAGATAAAAATAGACTTCTGATTGTTCTCCGTCTGGCGCTATCGAGAAGAAGAGCGAAGCAAACCAAAAACGAAAGCGCCGCCCTTTGACCACTATGCGTATAGTGGTAAGGGTTCGAGCCAACCAGGCGAGGCAGTTACGATTTGCTTCTTGTCGTTTTCTTAATAGCGTGAGCTGTAAAAAAACTTTCTGGAGATGATTTTTTTATGACGAGAAGAACTGATACGAGAAATAATTGGGTGGACTTCTATGTTTGTGACGAAATACAGGTACAATTGTTTTGGAAAGCAATCGCACATCGACACGTGCAAGGCAGCATTTCTCGAACTCGAAGCATACGGCTTCGAGTTCGGAGTATTTGGCTTTGGTGGAACGCACGTGCATTTTCAAGCAAACGTGCCGAAGAAATACTCAGTACAGGTCGCAGAAATCATGCTGAAATCCTGCAGCTCACAAAGGATGTTTGAAAAACATCCAGGCTTCCGCAAGCGGTACCCGCGCGGAAGCTTCTGGAGCGGGTACGAACACCACGAATCAATCGGCCGCAAAGACTTTGCAGAATCGACAGAATACATTCTCGACCAACAACAACACCACAACGTCAAAGTTATCAATGACCGGCAACAACGGTTAAACGTCTTCGCCGCCGAGCGAGATACGGCAACGCCCGAGCCGCAGCGAGGGCTTGCCGAGGAGCGAGGCGGAAGGGGATCATAAGGGGTCGCAACCCCTTATTTCATTATCATCTGCTTCATACCTTATGCCTGAGAGAGGCAGTCGAGAGTGTTTACGAGTGACCTCATTTCGTGACACTAGAAGACATGGTTGTTATTGATGAGTTTGATGAAACCAGTGAAGAGCGCGCACATAATGATGCGCAGATTCTGATGAAGCTGTTTAACCTTTATTCTTTAGGCAGGCTAAGCATGCTTGATAAAACACCTTTAGTTTATGCCTTCAGGAATGCGCCGCACAACTGCCACCGCACAGCAACCCATTCTGTCTCCTTTGCAAGGTCATTAAGCGACTTTAAGAAGAATCACTTGCCGTTAATCAATACTTATGGTGCTGCCAACAGTGTTGTGACAGCTTACACGCTTAAGCCTTATGAAGTAGAGCAGGGCTTTGGGCAACTTCGCATGAAGCCTGCAGAACTTAACACTGCTGATATGCAGTCCCGTATGCTGCAGTGCGCATATTTCCTTGTGCTGAAGCCGTCAATAAAGAATTCGTACGAGATTTTTATTAAGGGACGCCAACAGCCAGAGTCTGCTATTGACAGGGTTCTTGCAGGTGTTCTTTAGAACTCATCCAGCTTTTTGTCTTTTGCCGCTAACTTCACGATTGTTGTTGTTCCTTCCTTTCCGCCTGTTATTTTTTCTGTTTCAACAAACCCGCTCTTGCCAAGCTTGTCTACCTTGCGCTGGAATGTCTTGTAGGCGCTTGGTCCGCCTTTCTCGGCATATGCCTTGAACAGGTCTCCTATTCGCGCGCCAGACTGCGCCTTTACGGTCTCAAGTATTAGCTGCAGGTCTTTGTCAAGGTCTTTCTTGTCCTTCTTGATGAACTCGCTCAGCTTGTCAATTGCCTTTTGCGCATGCTCAACAAGGATTTTCCTGCTGGCTTTTTCCTCTGCGGCAAGTCCTGCCTCCCTGAGCAGGTAAAGCCCTTTTCTCACGTCGCGCATTTCCCCTGCCTTTTCTGCAATCATTGAGAACGCGTCTGCCTGCCAGGCGCCTGGCACGAATGCATAGCTTGTCCTTTGCTTGAGGATTTCCTTTGTCTGCCCGCTGTCATAGGCTGCGAACTCAATGATTTCCGGAACAAGCCTTGACTTTATCCTGTCCTCAACCTCGTCAAGCCAGTTCCTGTAGTTGGTGATAAGGACAATGCTTTTCTTGTAAATGTCATTGAGCAGCGCGTAAAGGAAGTCAAGGTCCTCTGCCTTGTCTATCTCGTCAAACACGAACACAGCTGGCTTTTTCAGGGTGTAGTTCTTTATCACGCCGAGGAGTTCCTCGCTGTGCTTGTTCTGCGTGAACTTGTAGCCAAGGTCGTGGCAGATTGCCTCGAGAATCTTGAACGTTGTGTTTTTCTGCCAGCAGTTTATATAAAGCGCGTGAACAGCATCCGTGTCCTGCTCAAGGTCCTGGAGAACCCATCTTGTTGCAGCGGTCTTTCCTATGCCAGGGGCGCCGTAGACAAAGGCATTCCTTCCGTTCCTGCCCTGCAATAACGGTTTTATGCAGGCAGCGAGGGCGTGCTGCTGGTTTTCCCTGAACGGCAATACCTTTGGGATGTAATCATAATCAAGCGCCTCCTCCTGCTTGAAAACGCTCTCCCCTTCCTTAAGCACGTCAACGAACAACCCCATCAAAAAGCCCGAAAATTATCGTCTATATAAAAGTTTGCCTAGCGAAGCCTCCTGCCGCAATAGCTGCAGAAATTGTCAGTTGCCTTGACAGGATTTCCGCATGAGCACCTGTAATACTGGTGCGCTGCCCTGGGCATTGCCTGCTGGACAATTTTCTTTTCCAGATGTGTTTCCTTCACTCCAAGCATGTAGCCAGCTACGAGTTTTGCAATGCCAAAGGCAGCAAAAGCCCAGCCGAGCCAGAAGAAAAGCGCCATGTCAGCATACCATGCGGTCAGCACGACAGCAATGCCCACTGCAAGCCAGACCCCTGCAGGAATCTTTGCCATTTTTTTATTTCTTCTTCGGCTTTCCAATGACTTTGAAGCCGGCATACTTGTGAAGAACTTTTGGAATGCTTATTGTGCCGTCTGCATTCTGGTTGTTCTCAAGCAATGCGGCAAGGCACCTTTGCACTGCGACAAGAGTGCTGTTCAGCGTGTGCGCAAGCCGCCTGTTGACCCCTGGGCTTGTTTCGCACTTAATGTTGAGTCTTGAGCTCTGCCATGTTGTTGCGTTGCTGCACGAGCCTGCCTCCCTGTACGCCCCTGAAGCAGGAAACCACGCTTCGAAGTCATATGTTTTTGCCATCACGAGACCCGTATCGCCGGAACAAAGCAGAACCTGCCTGAAAGGGATTTCAAGCGTCTTCCAGAAGTCAATTGCATTCTTCATCATTTCCTCATGCATTTGCCAGCTCTTTTCAGGAGTGCTGATTATAACCTGCTCCACCTTGTCAAACTGGTGCACTCGGAATATTCCCTTCTGGTCAATGCCGTGCGCTCCTGCCTCTTTCCTGAAGCATGTGCTGAACCCTGTTGTCCTGACCGGCAGTTCCTTGTCCTGGAATATTGTGTTCTGCCTCATTGCGGTCAGCGGGTGTTCTGATGTTGCAATCGCGTAAAGGTCCTCGCCCTCAACCTTGTACATCATTTCGTTGAAGGTCTGCATTGCGATTACCCCATCATATGACTGCTTGTTCATGAAGTATGGCGGGATTATGAATTCATAGCCGCGTTCGCGCATAAAGTCAACGCCGTACCTTGCCAAAGCCATTGCCAATACCGCCAGCTCGTTTTTCAGGAAATACCATCTCGCGCCTGAAATCCTTGTTGCGCGGTCAAAGTCCGCAAGGTCGTGCATTTCAATGAGTTCAACATGGTTTTTTGGTTTGAAAGCGAACTTTGTTTTTTCGCCGAATTCCTTTACGACCTTGTTCTGCGAGCTGTCCTTGCCTATGGGAACGCTTTCGTGCAGGACGTTTGGCAATGAGCACAGTGCTGCGTGCAGCTTTTTCTCAAGCTGCTTGAGGCTTTCATCAAGCTTTCTAAGCTTGTCAGGGATTGATGCTGCTTCCTTGATGACCTTTGAGGCGTCCTTGCCTGCCTTTTTCAGCTCATTTATTTCAAGGGAGATCTTGTTGCGTTTTGCCCTGAGATTGTCTGCTCGACCTTTGCATTCCCTCCATTGCCTGTCAAGTTCGATGATGGAATCAACCGCTTTGGGGTCAAGATTCCTCTTTTTCAGGTTCTCCCTGACAAGCTGTGGGTTCTCGCGTATGATATCAATCATAAGGAATTGATTGCTGGATTAGTGTATAAATAGCTTTCTGTGAACTGAGCTGTTAAGTTAACGTCACCTAAAATGACCTCCTCTCCGCCCTAAAGGGTTGCTCGCTGCGGCTCGCAGCTCCTCGCCTGCGGGCTCGGGAGCGGGGTTTCCAGTTAGGCATAGACGGTTTTGTGGTGCGCATCTTAGTTGTTGACATCGTTGATTTCTGTTTGCAAGTCTGCAAAGCCAACAGCGATTCCGAACTTGCCGTCGGCCCAGAATTTTCCTCTTGGATAACCAGCCTGAATTTTGGTTCGTATAATAACAGCAAGCGTGCTGTTGCGCCCTTCAAAATCTGAAGGGCGCGAATGTCTGTCATGCCTCGCGGCAGGCTCGCGGTCACGTGCGCGCGGTCAGGCTGCACGTTGAGTGCGAGGATTTCTATGCGGTGTCGCTAACTTTACAGCTCACTGTGAACTGCAGGATTTAAATAATTGCAGTCAGTAACTTGTGTATTATGGAAGAAAGAACAGTAATTTCGGCAATTACGTTTTTTATGATATGTTATCTTGCGCTTTTTTCCATAATTGCAGTTGTTCAGAAAAATTATGAGTTCCTTTATTATACAGGCATAATGACTGTCTTCATAGTTATTATCCTTGTATATTACCAACAGTTGCATCTGCCGGTGTCTCTTATTATCTGCTTGACAATACTAGGGGCAATGCACATTCTTGGCGGAAACGTTTATATCAATTCAATAAAGCTTTATGACTTCTGGTTAATTCCCAAATTCTTTAAGTATGACAATCTTGTGCACGCATTCGGAACAGCTATTGCAACACTGGTTGCTTACAACATTCTTTTGCCAAAAACAGAAAGATCAGTGCAGTACAGGCCTTTTGCAATGGTGCTGATGCTTGTACTTATTGCAATGGGAATAGGCGCTCTGAACGAGATTGTTGAGTTTTTCGCAGTCGTTTTCCTGGGCGCAGGGCATACTGTTGGCGATTATTTCAACAACCAGCTTGATCTTGTTTACAATCTTATCGGGGCAATCATTGTTTCGTTTTTCCTATACTGCCATCACAAAAAAAGACACATTTTTTCGGAAAAAATCAGGAAACAATCCTGAGCCTTGCGCCATTGTGGTAAGCGTCAAGTATCGTCTTGCCAAGGGCGCTTGTCTTCTTCACGGAAATGTCGCCTTTCTTTCCAATGTTGAACGTTGCGACGTACTCATCGTCGATGTAAAGGCTGACATCCTTTCCGGCATACGCCACGGGCACGCTGAACATTATCTTCTTGCCCCTGAAGTCAATCTGGTGGGGGATTTCCTTTCCTGCTATTGGCGGTGCCAAAGCCCTGCCTGTGTGCTCTCTGACTTCAAGCGAGATTCCAAGCTCTTCCTCAAGCCGCTGTATGTTCTTTCCTCCCGCGCCTATGATTGCAGGAATGTCCTTTTCAGGAATTGAAACAATTGCCTTGCTGTCACTAACAACGTTAACGTCAGCGTGGTCAACGTATTTCTGAAACACCTTCTTTATGTGCTCTGCCGCAAGCTGTCTCGCCCCTCTTGCCTTCTGCTCCGTAACCGGCACCACGACTGTTTCCTCGCCGTAGGAATAAATTTCAGCCACTGCCTTGTTCGTCTCAAAGTCGGAAATGACAACAACAGGCCTTGCAAGGTCTGCCTCTGTCATTCCTGAAGGCACCTTTACTTCCATCTTGATTGCCAGGACCTGACTTATTTCGCCGTTCTTGATGAAAACAACAGTGTCAATCACGTGGGGAATGACGCCAAGGTCGAGCTTTCCTATGAACCTTTGTATTGCGTCCATCGGGCAGGTGCCGTGAACGACGCCAACCATTCCGACGCCTGCCAGGCGCAGGTCAGCAAAGAGTTCAAAGTCCTTGGGGTTCCTCATCTCATCGAACAATGAATAGTCAGGTCTGGAGAGCAGCAGGATGTCATGGACTTCTTCTGGCGTGCCGCGGCTCAAGGCAAGCTGCGTCACAGTATCAGGCACGACAAGGTCCCTTGGCGCCTCGACAGTCTTCACAATCTTGCCCTGCTCAACAAAATAAGTTGCCAAAGCCTGCGAGAAAGTGCTTTTCCCCATTCCCGGCGCGCCCCCAATCAGGATTCCCTCTGCCTGTTCTGCAATCCTTTTCTTCAGCTTCTCGCTCATTTTGTAATCAGAAAGCTTGAGGGTCTTGACAGGCCTCACTGCGGTTATTTCCCACCCGTCAGAGAATGGCGGCCTGACAATGACAATCCTGTACCTGCCCACCTGTGCAATTGTGCTTCCCTCCCTGTCAATGTCTATGAAGCTGTCTGTTCTTGATTGCGCAGCTTCAATTATTTCCTCTGCCATTTTCTCAATTGTTTCTGCAGCCAGCTCCTTTTCAGAAACAGCGTCAAAAGTCCAGTCCCCGGGCTTTCCCCTTTTTGCCATTGCCCTGACACCTTCGCGGAGGTGCACGCTCATCGTGCTTGCATCAAAGAATTTTTCCAGCTGCAACCCCATAAAAAGTCCCTTAATGGTGCCTGTTTATAATTATTTGGGTTCAATAAAACAATCCGCGCAGCCAGAGCCAGATTCTCGGCAGGAAGGGAACGTCTGTGAGCATAATGGGTGCTGTTGTTTGTGTGCTGTATGTTTTGCCCCTGCTGTCCTTGTATGACGCTGATATGATTATGTCTGTTGTGCCGAGCGAGAGCTCGTCAGAGCTTATTTCAATCTCAAACATCTGCTCTGCTGACAGCTCAGGTATTTCAAATAATCTTGCGCCTGCAGGCGTGCTCACTTTCAGCCTAACGTTTTTTGGCGCAGTGCATGAAGCAGGCTGCAATAAAAATAGGAGGCTGAATTTTTTCCCGTACGCGATTGTTGTAGGGTATTTCAGCTCTGTAATGTTGATTTGAGGCAAGTCCATCATTGTGAAGCCGATTGGCGCGCTTTTTGTGAGCTCAGGGCTTTTTGCGCGGACAAAGACTGTCGCGCTGCCTGGCGTTGTGAAGCCCTGCACAAACCCAGCCTGGCGCGTTTGCCCGATTCCGATGTCTATGCCGATGCATTGTGTTTCGTCGATGCACACGCTCACGCCCTTCAATGGTGTTGTTCCTGTGTTCCTTAGGGTGCAGTTGATGTTTGCCTTTTCATCCGAGTAAAGCATTTGCCTGTCTGGCGTGCAAATTATTTCAAGGTTTTGTGAGACAACATGGTCTTCCTCCTCTGATAAAGTGTTCATCACGCGCGTCACGTCTGCCTTTGAGTGCTGAACTGCCTTGTCTTTCGCAGTGAAGCTTGCCACGGCAGAGTCGTTCATTGCTGTGTAAACCCCTACAGGGATTGTGTAAACAAACCTGCTCTGGAGCCCCGGGTCAACCTGGAAGCGCCAGAAAAGCGTCTTTTTTTCGCGCGGTTTCAGGATTACCCACCTCTCAAGAGGCTCAATTACGTGCAATTCGTTCACCTCGGCAAGCCTTATTTCTGTTGTTATGTAGTATGGCTGCAGGTTTTCCACTGTTGCCTGCGCGAGGTTGTACGAGCCAAACCCGACTTCTTCATAAACCGGCTTGACAGAGATACTGACAAGGGGCGGCGCGCGACCTGCTATTGAAACGATTTCCGCTTTTGTCTCCGGCTCTGTGTACTGGAGCTGCGCATTGCCGCGCCATTCAAACCTTGTTCCGGGCTGTCCCGGGTCTGTTCCTGCCATCATCTTTATGTGGCCCGGATCAATCCAGCCGAGTTCGCCGAATGTCGGGTCAAAAGGAATCCATCCTGTGCCGGGGAAATAGACTTCTGCCCATCCGTGAGTCCCCCATTTTTTTTCAAAAAGCGGTGATGACATGTGCGAGACTCCTGTGACGAAGCGCGCAGGGATTCCCACTGCCCTGCACAGCGCGATGAAGAGTGATGTCAGCTCGTCGCAGACGCCCTGCCTGTTCTGCAGGACCCATGATGCCTTTTGTGCAGCCTGTGACGTGAGCATGCTGAGGTTGTATTCAATGCTGTTTTTTGTCCAGACCGCAAGTTCGCTCACCACTTCAAACAGATCATCCTCTCCCTGTGCAATCTTGTTTGCAGTGTTGATTATTTCGGGATCATTGCTGTCAATGTGCTTGCTGGGCAGGATGTATTCCTGCACTTCAGGAGGGATGCTTCTCAACGGGAACAATATTTTTTCTGTCACGCGCGGGACTGTGTTGCGCACTTTTACAGTGCAGCGCGCCTCGTACCTTGTGCTGTTGGCCGGCGCTTCCCACCTGAAGCGCAAAGCGTTGCCAATTTTTTCTGATTCAGGTGTTGTTTCTATTGCGCTTACTTTCTGGTTGGTATCGCTCTCGGGGAAAAAGTAAAGGTCTGCCTGCAGGTATTCCACATCAATGGGCTTGCCTGCCTTTGGAAGAAAGCTTAGGTTGGAGGAAATCACGAGGTCAACAGTCAGTTCCTCGCTTGCAAAAATATCCTCTGCCTCCTGCGATGCAATAGCACAGGGCAAAACAGCTATTGCCAGAAGGAAAAGCAGGACCTTGCGCATGCGCTCCTTTTTTCAGCAGCACTATAAATACTTACCGTCAGTCTGGTTGTGTTGCAAAGTCCGTATTGCGCCGCGGTCCCGTTGCGCGGGACTTGTTTTGTCTCCCCTGCGCTGAGTCAGGGGGCGACAAAACAACCTGGACTACCGGTTCAGGCGCGGCGCTATAAAAAGAAGCTTTGCAACATCACCGTCAATCTTAAATATTAACGCACATTCAGTCTGCTGCGAGGCAGTATGCTGGAAAAGCTTTTCACGCATTCAGTGCTCCACACAGGCGCACACATAGGATATTTTTCAGGAGTCACAATGCTTCTTCCAATACTTAGCGATGCTTGGCAGAAGGGCGTCAAGCCTTGGGTGATGTCGCCTTCAGGGTTTTTCATTGCGTTTGCCCTCACCCTAATCAGCCTTTTTATGCTTGCATTCATAGCAGGGAGCATCAGCAGGCTAATAAGGGGTGTTGGCTGGATGATGCTAGTCCCTGGCGTGCTTGCCATAATCTTTGCAATGTTTGGTCCGGCGAATGTTTACGGCTGGGCTGAAAACCACATTACCGGCTTTGCATCAGTAGAGCCTGTTGTGGAATGGTTTGTTGAGCATTCTGTTCCAAAGGTCGCTTATCTTGGCGGGATGTACATAATCATTGGGGTCTGCCTTGTGTGGTTTGGAAGAAGGATTGACTCAGTGGCAAGGTTTATTTGAGAATCAGATGCATTTGTCTTCCAGAGCGCGAACTACATTCTCAAACACGCCGCTGCCAATTTCAGGGGGTGATTCTGCCAGGTCCTGCAAAGGTCTTCTTCTTGGCAGTACCGGAATATTCCTTGCAATGGCATTATGTCCTCGCCTTGCAGGACGCTGTAAACAAGGCCGATATCGTCATCCCTTATGCAGTGCGTGCGTTAAGCTCTTTTTGTGAAAGCTTGCTCAGGAGTCCCTTGTCGTACCTTAAAAGCTGTATTGCTGCGCCCATAAGCCTTTCTGCCAAGGGCTCATTTCTTTTTAGAACATTACGACCAAGCTGGTACAGGCGGCTCACGAGTTGCAGGTTTTTTTTTTTTTTTTTTTTTTTTTTTTTTTTTTTTTTTTTTTTTTTTTTTTTTTTTTTTT
>JBBILB010000008.1:0-44602 GCA_037445145.1 Candidatus Woesearchaeota archaeon
TCGTTCGGGCGTTGAACAGGCATTAGTTTCAATTTTTGCTATATCCAATTTATCAAAGCAAAAACTTCTTCGTCGCTTTTATCCAATAGGTTAGCTCCTCGACAGCTCCAAGTATTCGCTGGAAACTAACAGGGCTTAGGCGTAATTATAAGTGCTTTCAGTCCCCCAACCGCCCGCCCTTGATAGGAGAAGTTGCCCGCGTCCCTTCGGGACAAATAGTCTCGGCTTCGCCTCGCAGAAAAACTTCTCTTAACCGACCAAACGAAACGGAAACCAAATTTTCTTTCAGAAAATTCTGTCTAACATAGGTTAAGAGGTTCGTTACCACTCACCCAAATTTTTCTGACATTATAATGAAATTGGGGCTATAATCTTTCAGTATATTTATAAATGTGTTTGAGATTATCATATTATTATGGCAAACAAATCTGATGAAATTCAAGAAATAATTGACGCTTATAATAAGTTGATGAAAAACATTGAAACTACTGCCACAAGTTCAGAAGACGGCAGAGCTTATGGCGGAATTGTTAGGGCAGGCAAAGGTAATCTTGTTGAAAGCATTGCAAAAATTCTTGTTCAGCTTGCCTGGAAAAAATTAAAACAAAACCCAGACAGATTAAAAATTATCGGTAGAAGAATAAAAATTCCTATAAAGCAAGAATATATCAATAGTTTAGGGGACGAAGAAGTTAAAAAACATATTAAACAGAATATTCAAGATTATTTTTATTCTTACAAACCAGATGTTTTAGTAGAAATTGACGATAAAGTCGTTTTGGAAATTGAATGTAAATCTTATACTGAAAATGCGATGTTTAAGCGTATATTGGTTGATGCGACATTGCTAAAAACCCAATTTCCAAAAATGCAATTTATTTTATTGCAGTTGGAAAGCCAATTGGGTGGAGATTTTTCAGAATTAAAAGATGTAACCTACGGAAGCACTTCAACACATACACTTTTGTCTTACTTTGATATTGACTTACACATAGTTACTTTGTTAAAGGGCGAGAGGTTAGTAGATGAGCCAATTCATAAACCAGAATTTTTCAAACCTCTAACAAGAGAGAGTTTAGAGAAAGCAGTTAATAGCATTGCAGAAGTGTTAAAAGAATACGCTTAAACACCCTTTAGAGTTTTTTGATGTGCTACACCTTTTAATCTTTCTTCTGCCTTTTTACAATAATCTTCTGATATGTCTATCCCTATAAATCTTCGGTTTAATTGTTTTGCTACTTTTGTTGTTGTTCCAACACCATTAAATGGGTCTAAAACTACATCATTTTCAAAACTAAATAATTTTAATGTTCTTTCTGCTAATTTTTCAGGAAACATTGCAGGATGTCCAAAATCTTTCATATTTCTTTCAGGAGCAATATCCCATTTAGCATAAACCCATTTTTTAAATTCGTCTCCCGTAATATCTGCATTTTCAGTTTTTCCACTATGTTTTAAATCACCTTTACAAAAAACTTCTAAAAACTCCCATGTGTATTTCATATATGGGTTACTTGGGCTTTTCCAACTTCCCCATGCAGTATATTTACAATTATAATTATTTTTCTCCCAAATAATCTCTCCCCTCCATATTAATTTATTTTTCATAAAGAAATCAGATATTATATGATGTATGGGGATATAATCAGAAAATAATGGTTGAACATTTACAATAATCCTACCGCCATATTTTAGCACTCTTATACATTCACTAAAAACTTCAAATAACTTACTAAAATAATTGTTCCATTTTGTTCCGTCTTTATGATTATCATAGTCTAATCCAAAATTATAGGGTGGAGAAGTAAATACTAAATCTACGCAATTATCAGGTAATTTTTTAAGAACTTCTGCACTATCTCCACAGATAATTTGATTGATAAATTCTTTTGGTAATTCATTATTTTTTTTGCTAAAATTGTGGTCTTGTGCATAATAATAAATTCCTCTTTCCCGTTCCTTTTGCTCCCTGTTTTTTACTTTCCTTTCTTTATTATAGTCTAAATATAATCTCTTTCTCCCTTTTAATCCATAACTTTTTATCCCCTCTACATTTTTTACAACTTCTAAAAATGGGTTGTCATCTTTGTTTAATCCATGCTTTTTCATCACTTCTTCCAATTTATGCTTAAAAAATGTTAAATCAATAGAGTTCAAAAAAAAAGACAATTTTGTCCCATTCAATTTAAAGAAAAAATCAGACTTAGGAAAAACTGCTTCTACTTCTTTGACTACCTCTCTTTCTTCTTGCTTCAAACCCCTATTTAAGTCAATTTCTATAACTCTGTATTGGTTCGTTGGTCGAGCAAGACTCACAAATTCACTTTCCATGTTTTACCCCTTTCTTATTATTCTGTTCTAATTCATTCTTCATAAATGTTTCTACTTTGCGAGATAATATTATTGAGTTTTCTTCGCAATATTTTTTATAATCTTCGTAAATGCTTTCATCAAGACTTAAAGCGACTGTTTTTCTTCCCATATGTAATCATATATTCGCATATGTATTTAAATGTTTCTATTTTACGCCACTCCCTTCAAAATCTTCTTTTTTTAGAAAAAAGAAGCAAAATCGCTGGCATCAGTCAGCCGCACTTCACCACTTTTGTTATAAATTGCCGGCTGTTCCTGTCCTGTATTGTGGGGTTGCAATGGCAAATGAACTTAACATAATCGGAAAGATAAAGTCGTATGAAATTCCCGAGCGCAGGAACACGTTTAAGGATGATCTTAAATTGTTTAGTCTCCTTTGCAACACAGTGGTTGCTGGCCGCGCAGAAAAACTGCTGCAAATCGGCGATTATCTTGTAAGCCCAAGGCAGCACTGGCAAAGCAACGCTCCATTGTACACCCTGCACGAAGTTATTGGAATTAACCATCTGGACCCTGGCGACTATGAAACAATAGACGGAATTATTGGACCAATACGTGGCTCATTATTCGTCACAACAAACAATTACACGGCCGAACTTTGCGATGACACAACCCAAAGAGGTGGCATTCTTCTGATAGGTGAGCAAATCAGGTGATACGTGCGCCCGGACACAGGCAGGAAAGGCCATGCAAGGGTTGTCCTTCAAGGGCTTATGTTGTCAGGACTTGGCAAGGCAGATCTTAAGAAAATTGCAAGGAAAGAAGGCGTGAGAGTGCATTGTTAGACAGGCTGAACAGGCACTATTCACTTGCCTTTTTAGGATATGTCCCTGCCAGCATGAATACTTTGTGCGTCTTTACTGCCTCTCCGCGCTCTGCTTTGAGGATGTCTTCTGCGTTTTGCTGTGCTTCTCCCAGGGCAATGAGTTCTCCTTTAAGCGTCATTATTGCTGTCTGCTGCCCTTTTGCAACGTCAGAATCCAGCTTCACAATGCCAGGAATCTTCAAAGAAGCGCCATGGCAGATTGTGTCAACAGCAGAGTCCTGCACGTAGACCTTTGGCAGGTGCGCAACCCCTGACTCAACCGGCTTTATGCAGGCTTTCAGGAGCTTGTCATTGTTCTCGTTCTTCCAGTACCAGTAAGCGTCTTCCAGGTCCTGCATGGTAACATAGTCCTCGTCTGTGAATGGTCCTGCTTTTGTGCGGTGCAGGGAAGCCATGTGGGCGCCGGTTTTCAATGCAACCCCCAAGTCATGGCACAGTTTCCTGATGTATGTTCCTGCCTCGCAGCCGACCTTGAACAGAATGTCCTTGCCTTGCACTTCCAGAATGTCAAAATAATATACCTGCCTTTGCCTTAGTTCGCGCTTGATTGCAGACCTTAACGGCGGCAATTGCATTATTTTTCCTGTGAATTTTTTTATCGCTGCCTCAAGCTCTTTTGTCGGCACTTCGTCGTGCAAATGCATTATTCCGACATATTCCTTGCCGGCAGTCAGGAGCATTTGCACAATCCTTGTCGCCCTGCCGAGTGCAACAGGAAGAACTCCAGTCACTCCTGGGTCCAATGTTCCTGAGTGTCCTGCTTTTTCAATGCGCAGTATTCTTTGTATGTAGTCAGATACCTGGTGGCTTGTGGGTCCTGCGGGCTTGTTTAAATTAATAATGCCGTAATTGATTAGAATGTCAGCTGTCCTTTTTTCCGGAATGCAGCCGTATTCAGGGCTTGTTTCTGCGTGCCTTTTCTCAAGCAGTTTTGCCCTTCTTTTCTCAAATGGCAATGCGTGCATGATTACTGCCTTTGAAAGATGCTATTTAAAGTTATGCTGAGAAATCATTCAATAACAGTTCCGCAGTTCTTGCAGATGTGGGATTTTTGTTTTTCGCTCCACTCTGTAGTCACGCCGTATTCTATCTTGTGCTCGCACTTGGGGCACTTGGGCTCCAAATACATCATTGAGTTGAAAAAGTTTATTGGCTCCATTTTAGTATTGGGTTTTCAAATACGCTTTATCGCCATTCAGACAGAAACGTATTAATTGCCACTATGGCTGTTCGCTATATATGTTTTTTTATATAAAATTTAAAGTGCTTATTCTCCGCTGACTTCTGTTTCCTCTATTTCCTCTGGCTCTTCTTCCTCTTTTTCCTTGCGTTTTTTCTTTCCTTTTGGCTCGTTTCCTGGCAGTGAGTATTTGCCGACAAGCCCGCCAATGAAGTATGCAATCACGAAAAGGAGCAAAGTTAGTATGTATTCAAGAACGTCTTTTGTCATTACCACAGCAAGCCCTGCCATTGCGCAAAGCCCGATAATTGCGCCTGTGCGGAAGCCCTCGTCAGGAAGCCAGTACTTGCGCATGAAGAACACTATGGAAACTGCTGTCAAAAGCAGCGCGACAAGAATCCTTATTCCAAGGCTTTTTGTGATAAAGTTCAGGATAAATGTAACAAGCGAGACAACAAGCGCTGTAATCACTGCCCATTTGAATAAGTCATCCATAAAGCACTGCAAAACAGAACTATATTAAAAACTTAACTGATATGAATTGATAACCTGCATAAACAACTACTAAAACGTGCTCATTACAGTCGCGTTAACAATGATAATCCCGACTTGCAAGCTTGTCTGGGATTATCAGGCTTGTCTGCGGACAAGCATCACTAATGGAGAATTTGTTCTATTATTTTCTCCGAACTCGTGCTGCTGAACGGAGTTCGCAGCACATGAAGTGAGGAGTGTCACTATGCGCTGCAGCGCCAAAAGGAGTTCGCGTTGTTTAATGATGTTGTTCGTGAGGAGTGTCTCTCGCCGAAGGCGCGTTATTAGGGGTTTGCGCTAAATACTAAAAGAAGTTGCTAAGAGCGCTTTGCTCTTTCTCTGCGAAGTAGTCTGCAATCTTGATTCCGAAGACGTCAAATATTCGTTCAACTCCCGGCAGCACCTGATTGTGGACGTAATAATCGCCGTCGTATTCCTCCTGCGAGGCCTCTTCCTCGAGCTTTACCTTGTCCCTTATCCTGCCCTTGCCTTTTGTCACGACATAGCGTATCATTGCGCCAGGCCCGACCTGCTGCCCTCTTGCCTGCATTCTTTGCGCTGCTGCCACGTGCGGGCCTGTGCTTTCATACTCAGAAATGTCCTTGCTCAGGGCGGTGTGTATCACGACTGCTGATAGTGGCAATTTGTTCTGCTTAAGGTCCTCGACTGTTTTCTTCAAATATGCCATTGCTGCTTCAGGCTTCCTTGTTGACAAAAGCAGTTCAAGGACTTTTTTCTGCGTCTGCCTTGCTATCGGGCTCCAGTTTCTTCTGACTGTTTCAAAGCCCGCGATTTTCAGCTGGCCTTTTGCGTTTATCATTGCGTATTTTTTCTTTGCGCCTGCCTCGCTTGCCTTAACTGCGACAAAGATTCCTGCGGGATAATACCCTTCAAATTCAAGCTCCATTGGCTTGGGCAGCACGTTGTTGATCTGCTCGACAAAGTGCTTCACGTCATCCTGTGTTTTGCTGCCCAGCCCCAGGAACACAGAGTCAGTGTCGGAATACAGCACGGCATACCCTTCTTTTTTTGCCCTGTCAATGACTGCGTGTATGTATTCCCTTTCCCATGCTGTTGTGCTTTCTGCGCACTCAATGCAGTACCATCTTGCGGCAGAAAACCCGAGATAGCCGTAAAAGGAGTTTGCCAGGTCTTTTAATGCCCAGCTTCTTGCCAGCAACAAGGGGTCTTTTTCGCCTTTTTTCAGCATTTCCTTTATTCTTGCCCTGCGAGTTATCAAATCCTCGATTATTCCGCTGACAAAGCCCTTGCGCTTCTGGCAGTACCAGAATGTGCCCCTGTCTGTCCTGATTTGCGGCGCGTCAGGGCAGCACTTGCAGTTCCTCATTCCCGGCGAAATGTTGTGGGATGCGATTATTGTCGGATACAATGACCTGTAGTCGCAGACAGCGATGTTTTCGTACAATCCTGGCTTTGGCTCATACACAAATGCGCCTTTTATCCTGTCCCTTGCCCTTCTTACCTGCTCGCGGTATCCTGGCTTGTTTGGGGCAATCTCGCCGAGCGGGAATGCCTGCTTCATGGCAAACCATTCCACCAGTTGCGAGAATCCCATCCTGTTTATGTCATAAGGCAGCTGCCCCACTATCTTGACCATCTCAACAAGGTTTGGCATCACAAGCTGCGCAAGCTCGTAAGTGAGTTCTGCATCCTGCAGGTTGTATGCCGCGAATTTCTTGAGCATTTCCGAATCGTTGCTGTCCCATGCTCCTGCGAGTTTGTCAATGTCAGCAGGGTGCTTTCCTTTGCCAAGCAATTCTGCTGCCACGGCGTCAAGTGTGAAAATGTCTGTTTCCATTGCCTTTGCCAATAATTTTCTGACCACCCTGTGGATGTCGATGTGCGCAATCCCTGTTATCCTTGCCGTTGTGCTGGCTCTTCCCTCAATCCGTAATTCTGAATAGTCAAGCCCGAGCTCAAGGGGCACTTTGTTTTTTGTCGCCCTTGTACGAATGTACGGGAAGTCAAACCCGTCCGAAAAGTATCCTGCAATAATGTCCGGCTTGTATTCCTCAACAAGTTCTGCAAACCTGTCAAGCAGGTCTGCCTCTGATGGCAGGAATTCAACGTTGTTTTCGGTGCCTTCAATTTTTTTCCATGCCAGAACCTTCCTGAAATTGTCGCCTGCCAGGGCAAGCATTATTATCGGGTGCCTGTCTGCTGAGACGTGCTTGCCTTCAGGGTTGTAAACCTCAATGTCAACAGCAAGGACTTTTGGCTTTGCGAATGTTGCATCTGCCGCCTGCATTATTCTTGTTGCGCGTATTGCAGGCACTTTGAGCTTTTCAGCAACATGCTCCCCTTCTGCATTCACAAGAGTCATTGGCGTTATTCCCTTGTCAATGAAATAGCGCCTGACAAAGGGAATGTCGTATTCGTGGATTGACCGTACTCCCGGCAGGGCGCGCACCTGGTCTTTGAGTTCTGCGACTGCCTTTGGAATGTTTGTGAAGACCTTCAGTGCCTGCACTGGTTGCTCAACAAGCTTTTTCTGCATTGGCTCAATGCGCGCAACAGAAAATGTCTCGCCAAGCCTTTCTGCCCTCAGCTTGAGAATCTCTGCTGAAGGATCCTTGCCTGCTTCCGGCAGGACGTAAAAGTACGGTTCTGCGCTTGCGTCAATTACGCAGACCTGTTCTCCGGCGATTGTCCTGCCAAATAGGTAAATCTGCGCCTTGCCGTTTACAACCTTGTAAGTTGCATCCACAGGATAGAACTGAACTGCAACCATGAAAAAACAAGACTGGAATGCGGTTTATAAACCTTATTTAGAATCTTACTTCTGTTCCTCTTTCTTTTCTTCCTTTGGCTTTGGCTCTGGGATTGGCAATGGCTGGGCGCCTGCCTTGAGGATTTTCATGTTTATCTGCGCAATCTTTGGGTGGATTGTGTTTCCGCAAACGGTCTTCCTCACACGGATGCCTTTTGCAATCTTTTTCAGCCCGACTCCCTCAACAGCAAGAATGCGCTTTCTTCCGACTCCGGGGATGTCCTTTCTCATCGGGAAGCCGGCATAGTCAGAGCCGCCTGTAATCTCAAACTCGTATCCTGTAAAGCCGATAACTTCCCCTGCTATTTTGTCGCCAACTTTTTTGCCGAGAAAGTGGTTTGCGTCTGGCTCTGTGATTTCCTTTTGTAAGCATTTCCCTTCTTTTGTGCCGATTACGACCTTGAAACTCACCATGAAACTGAAAAATCCAGAAGGTGTTTATAAATGTTGTTGTTCGCACGAATCAGCTGATTAATTGCAAATTTCCTGTTATCTTGTCTATTCTTTCTGCCTTGTCAGGACCGATGCCAAGGCAAGTTACTGTGCCTGGCGCGAGCTGGGTGTGTCCTGCGTCTGTTATCAGTGCAACAACAAGCCCTGCGTCCTCTGCCTTTCTTTTGTATTCAAGAAGCTCGTTCAAGTCCCTGACCTTGAGCACTGCTTTTTTCATTCCCTGTGCGCGCCATTTTGAAACATCATCCTTGTGGGACTTCAATAATGCCTCCACAGAAGCGTGGCTGACTTGTGCTGACATTTTTCCTTTGGTCATCTTCAAGTCCTGCCTCACAAGGATTACCTGCTTGTATTCTGCCATAACAAAAAAATCTCGCAAAGAAGTATAAAAGCTTTTGCTCAGTAGAGAATACCAATCACGACCCTGTCAATCTGGGAAAACCTTACCGGCTCCGGGTCTGGCTCCGGGTTGTTGTCCCCTTTTGTTATGAAATACTGTCCTTCTTCGTCAGCGCCTGTGCCGATGACTCTGTGTATTATTACTGCGCCGTCAAGCTCGTAAGAAACAATGTCTCCGATGTGCACGTCTTCAGGAAATTTGGGAACTATTTGTAGTGCGTGGCTTCCCTGCCCGAGTACAGGAAGCATTGAGCCTGTTGATGAAAAGTTTGCCCAGCGCAAGCCTGCCATGTAAATTATTGCGCGGTCAGAATAAACTTGCACGTTTGATTTTTGCACACGGTCAAAAGGCAAGGGCACTGTTTGTGTTGTGCCTGATAACGCACGTTCCTCCCTTGGCTCAATTGTTTGGAACAAAGTAATCCCTGAAAAAACAAGCAGGGTTATTGCTAGCATTGATGTGGAAAATGCGAGTAACTTCATCCCTCCCACAATAACGCATAAGAGAGAACATGTTTATAAGCCTTTACTTCTTTTCGGCAATTTCCTTTTTCATCCTTTCAAGGAATTCGTCAATTTTGTTCTCCCCTTCCAATTTGTTGTCTCTTGTGCGCACGTTCACTGTATTGTTCTCTTTTTCTTTTACGCCGACAACAAGTATGTAGTTTATCTTGTCAAGCTCTGCTTTCCTGATTTTCTTGTTCAAGGTTTCCCGGCTTTCATCAACCTCTGCGCGGATTCCTGCCTTGTGGTATTTTGCGCATATTGCCCTTGCGTAGTCCGTAAACGGTTCAGCAACAGGGATTATACGGACCTGCACAGGGCTGAGCCAGAGCGGGAACTTGCCTGCAAAGTGCTCTGTCATCACGCCGATGAACCTTTCAAGGGTGCCGAGGATTGCGCGGTGAATCATTACAGGGGTCTTCAGCGAGTTGTCAGGAGCCATGTATTTGAGGTCAAACCTTAAGGGCATCTGGAAGTCAAGCTGTATTGTTGCACACTGCCAGCTCCTGCCGAGCGCGTCCTTGACGTCAAAGTCAATCTTGGGACCGTAGAACGCGCCTTCCCCCTTCTTTATTTCGTATTTCATTCCTGTGCTGTCAAGCGCTTTTGCCAGCGCCTCTTCTGCCTGCTCCCAGAGCTCGGGCGCGCCCATTGCCTTTTCAGGCTTTGTGCTGAGCTTTGCAGTGTATTCCATTTTGAAAATGTCCTTGTAAACGTATTTGACAAATTCAAGCAGGTCCTTTATTTCCGCCTGTATCTGCTCCGGAGTGCAGTAAATGTGGGCGTCGTCCTGTGCAAACTTCCTGACTCGGGTCATTCCGCCAAGCGCTCCGCGCAATTCATTGCGGTGCAGGTAGCAGAAGTCTGCAATGCGCAATGGCAATTCCCTGTACGAATGGTTTTTGAGTAGGTAAATCAGGCAGTGTGAAGGGCAGTTCATCGGTTTCAGCGAGAATTCCTCATTGTCCACCTGCAGGACAAACATGTTTTCCTTGAAATGCTCCCAGTGCCCGCTCTGAACCCACAATGCCTTGTTGAACATTTGTGGCGTGATGACCTCCTGGTAGCCCCGCCTCTCGTATTCTTTCCTTATGAATTTCAGCAATTCGTTGTAAATGATTGTGCCTTTTGGCAGGAGGAATGGAGAACCGGGACTCCATTCGTGGAACGTGAACAGTTCAAGGTCCTTGCCGAGCTTCCTGTGGTCTCTTAATTCAAGCTCCTTGAGGAATTCAAGGTGCTTTCTGAGCATTTTGTCGTCGGGGAATGCAGTGCCGTATGTCCTTGTCAATTGTTTGTTCTTCTGGTCGCCCTTCCAGAATGCAGAGGCGATTGTCATCAGCTTGATTGCCTTTACAAATCCTGTGTCAGGGACGTGGGGTCCTTCGCAGAGGTCTGTGAATTCCTTTCCAAGAGAATAAATCGTGAGTTTTTTTCCTCCTGCTGCGAATTCATTGGCAAGCTCAATCTTGTAATGGTTTTTTGCAAACAATTTTTTTGCTTCTTCAAGCGTGATTTCCTTTCTTTCAAAAGGCAGTCTCTTGGCAATTATTTTCTGCATTTTTTGTTCAATTCTTTCAAAGTCCTGCGGGGTTATTTTCAGCTCGTCAAAATCATAATAGAAGCCGTCCTCAACAGCAGGGCCGATTGTGTTCAGCGCTGCCGGATAAAGCTCCTGGATTGCATATGCAAAGATGTGTGCTGCGCTGTGCCAAAAAACCTGCTTTCCTTCTGCGTCATCAAAAGTCAAAAGCTGTATTTCTGCATTTTTGTCAATGGTTGCGGAGAGGTCCTTAAGCTCGCCATTTACCTTCATGGCGAGAGCCTTGCCCTCTAATTTCATTTCCTTCGCAAGCGCAATCCCGGATACTTGCCCTGGATATTGCTTTTTCCTGCCATTCACTACAACAGACGGCATAATTGCTGAATTTAGGGGTTGTGTATAAAAAATTAACTGTTATTGTGCTATCACGTTATTAGTTCGTAGGTGAGACCACCGTATGGGTGGTCTTAGGTACAAACTAAATGTTATAGAAACCTTTTTAAACAACCCCCTTTCCCCCATTTGTCATTCTGGACATTCAGGAAGATGTCCACCGTAGGCCGCAAGGCCGGCATAGAGGGAAAGAATGGGAATTTATGAGATTCCAAAGACAGAACTCATTGAAAGGGCTGCAAAAGAACTGCAAAAAGTTGAGGCAATAAAGCCACCTCAATGGGCTTTGTTTGTAAAGACCAGCGCGCACAAGCAGCGCCAGCCGTCAAGAAATGATTGGTGGTTTGTCCGCGCAGCAGCAATACTGAGAAGGCTTGGTGATTCTGAGGGACCAATCGGCGTGCAAAAGCTAAGGATGCTCTACGGCGGAAGGAAGAACAAGGGTCATGCTCCTGAAAGGTTTTACAAGGGTTCTGGAAACATACTCAGGAAAATCCTGCAGCAGCTTGAAAAGGCTGGTTTTGCAAAGAAAATTGACAAGGGGCTGCACAAGGGCAGGATAATAACTCCGAAGGGATTGTCATTCCTTGGAAAGATTGCTGATGCTTACATGAAGGAAAAGAACATTGTCCTGCCGAAAAAACCAGAAGGCGAGCTGGAAATCACGGAGCTGCCAAGGGAAAAGCCGGCAAAGAAGCCACGGGCTCCAAGGAAAAAAGCGGTTGCTCCGGAGGCGCAAACTAAAGCCCCTGCAGCTGCGCCCGAGGCAACGAACACGCCCGAAGCAGAAGCGCCCAGTGCAGCACAGGCATCCACAAAAACACAGGCCCCTGCTTCCAAGAAAAAGCGCGCTCCAAGGAAGAAAAAGCAGGAGGTTCAGGCAGTGCTCCCGGCAGCAGCGCCTGCAGCAGAGGCGGCAAAGGCGCAAGAGCCTGATGCAAAACTGCAGCCAGCACCTGAGGCTCCAAAGAGTGAATGAAAATGTCGCGATACAAGCATCCTGCAAGAAAAAAGCGTTTGGCAAAGAGAATGCGCCAGACAAAATGGGCTCCATTCTGGACAGTGCCGAAAAAATACGGCAAGGGAAGGATGGTGCATCCCGGAAGGCACACTTTTGTCAAGCGCTCGTGGCGCAGGCAGAAATTAAAGGTCTAAAATGGCAGCGATTGAACGCACTTACACAATCCCGTTAAGGAAAAAATGGCTTAAGTCAGTGAGGTACAAGCGCGCAAAAAAGGCAGTCAGGGCGATAAAGGAGTTTTTGGCGCGCCACATGAAGGCAGATGAAGAGAACATCAGGATAAAAAAATACCTTAATCTTGAATTGTGGAAGCATGGCATCAGGAACCCGCCTTCGCGCGTCAAGGTCACTGTTTCAAAGGATGAGAAGGGAATTGTCACCGCTGAATTGTTTGGCGCTCCAAAGGAAGAAAAGAAAGAGGAAGAAAAGAAAGTGGAAGAAAAGAAGGAAGAAACAAAGCCCGCCGAGAAAAAGGCAGAAACTCCAAAGCAGGATGAGAAAAATGCAGCGCCAAAGCCAGCCGCACCAAAAGCGCCACTCACTGCACATGTAAAACAGCCTGCTGCGCCAAAGCAGAAGACAGGGCAGATTATCAGGTAAATTTTTATACCTCTTTTCTGGTGGTGTTCTCTAATGGCGCCCAATACTTATGACCCGAAAACGCTTGAACCGGGAGTGATGAAGTTCTGGGAAAAAGAGCAGGTTTACGAAAAGGCAAAAAAGAAGGGTGTTGGCAGGAAGAAGTATTATTTCCTTGACGGCCCGCCTTACACTTCCGGCCACGTGCACATAGGAACTGCCTGGAACAAGGCAATGAAAGACCTTGTCCTCAGGTACAAGAGAATGAAAGGCTTTGATGTCTGGGACAGGGCAGGGTATGACATGCACGGCCTGCCGACAGAGAACCAGATAAGGAAAAAGCACAAATTGTTCATGAAAAAGGAGATTGAAGCATTTGGGCTTGAAAAATACAACAAGGAATGTGAGAATTTTGCTGTTGAAATGATGCACCAGATGAACAGGGAATTTGAGCGGCTGGGAGTCTGGATGGACTTTGACCGCGCATACATTCCAATAAGCAAAGAGTTCATTGAAGGCGAATGGATGCTTATCAAGAAGGCGCACGAGCAGGGCAGATTATACGAGGGATTGAGGACAATGCCTTGGTGCGCCAATTGCGAGACAAACCTTGCAAAGCACGAGCTTGAATACGAAACTGTGAAGGAGAACTCAATCTTTGTCAAATTCAGGATCAAGGAAAAGCCGAATGAATATCTTGTAATCTGGACAACAACGCCGTGGACAATCCCCTTCAACCTTGCAGTCATGGTTAATCCTGAGCTTGATTATGTCAGGGTTCAGGTCAAGAATGAGGTCTGGATTGTTGCAAAAGCGCTTGCGAGTGCAATCGTGCAGGGGATTGCCGGAGAATTCCCCAGAATAATTGAAGAATTCAAGGGCACAATGCTTGAAGGCGTTGAATACGTGCACCCGTTCGAGGACGTGATTGGAGAGTATAAGAGAATAAAGGCCGAATCGCCCAAAACACATACAGTCTTGTTGTCTTCTGAGTACGTTGATGCGAGTGCCGGCTCAGGATTGGTGCACTGCGCACCCGGCTGCGGGCCAGAGGACTATGAGGTTGGCCACAGGAACAAAATTCCTGCCTGGAACAACATTGACGAGCACGGAAGGTTCCCTGACTCAATGGGGGAATTTAGTAAATTAATGGCGAAAAAGGATGACAGGAAGTTTGTTGAGGCATTGAAAAAGCGCTGTGCCCTGATTGCAGAAACCCCTGTTGAGCACGAATACGCGCACTGCCAGAGGTGCCATAATCCTGTTGTTTTCCGCACGACAAAGCAGTGGTTCTTCAAGGTCGAGGACCTGAAGCCGCAGATGATTGAGTTCCACCGCAAGTCAAGATGGGTTCCGCAGGCAGCATTCAATGCCTTCGACTCATGGCTGAAAAACCTGAGGGACAACAGTATCACAAAGCAGAATTACTGGGGCACTCCTGTGCCGATTTGGAAGTGCAATGCTTGCGGCGATTATGATGTGATTTCAAGCGTAGATGAGCTTGAGAAAAAATCAAACAAGAAGATTGTTGAGCTGCACAAGCCGTGGATTGACAGGCACGAAATCCCGTGCAAGTGCGGACAGAAAATGCAGCGCGTCCCTGACATTCTTGATGTGTGGGTTGATGCAGGCACAGTAAGCTGGAATTGTCTTGATTACCCGCACAGGAAGGACTTGTTTGAGCAGTTGTTTCCTGCAGAATTCATACTTGAGGGCAAGGACCAGATAAGGGGATGGTTCAATTTGTTGATGATTGCAGGTGTTCTGGCTTTTGGAAGGCAGAGTTACAAGAATGTGTACATGCACGGCTACATTCAGGACGCGCTTGGCAGGAAGATGTCAAAGTCATTGGGCAATTACATTGAGCCTTCTGAAATTGTTGACAAGTACGGCGCTGACACTTTCAGGTTTTACATAATTGGCGCGGCAAGTCCCGGCGTTGACCTGAACTATAATCAGGATGATGCAAAGCTCAAGTACAAGAACCTGATAATTTTGTGGAACATTCACAACTTCCTGCTCGACCTTGCAAGGACCACCAGCAAGAATCCTGCTGACCTTGACCCGAAAGTGATGGAAACCCTGTTTTCCGACGAGGAACGATACATCATGTCAAAGCTGAACAGCACCATCTCTGCAGTTACTGAAAAGTTTGAGAATTACCTTATTAACGAAATTCCGGGGCTTGTTGAGGAATTGTTCCTTGAGCTGAGCAGGACTTATGTGCAATTGGTCAGGGAAAAGGCTTCTGTCGGCTCTGATAATGACAAGGAGGTTGTGCTTTACACGTTGTATCATGTTTTGCTTGAGACAATTAAGTTGTTTGCCCCTGTTGCGCCTTTCATAACAGAGCAAATGTATCAGAATCTGAAAAGGGAGTTCAGGCTTCCTGAGGAGTCTGTGCATTTGTTCAGCTGGCCCATTGCTGACAAAAGAATGATCAATCCTGCGCTTGAGAACGGAATGCAGGCAGCAGGGAAGGTCATTGAGGCTGTTCTGGCTGCTCGCGAGAAGGCAAGGATTTCATTAAGGTGGCCTATCAAATGCGTTTATGTCATCAGCACAAATGATGAGCTGCTGAAGCATGTCAGGGTTCTTGACGCAATCATAAAGACCCAGACAAACTCAAAGGATGTAATATCAGGGAACGAGTTTGCTGAAATCAGGGAAATTGTTAAGGCGAACCACGGTGCAATCGGCAAGGCATTTGGCCATAAGGCTCCGCAGGTGATTGCAAAGCTCGCAGAGGAAAGCCACAAGAGCATCCTCAAGTCGCTTGCGAAGGATGAGAAGTTCACGCTGAGGATTGGCGATGAAACTGTTGAGCTTAATGCAGACCATATAATAATTGAGCGCCAGGTTCCGAGGCACATTGTTGCAATGGAAGGCAGGGGGTTTATTGTTTACATTGACACCACAAGGAATGAGCAGTTGGAGGCAGAGGGCTTTGCAAGGGAGATAATGAGGCGCGTGCAGGCTTTGAGGAAGGATGCAGGGCTTGACAAGCGCGACCAGATAACTCTTGTGATTCAGTCAGACAAGGACTTCATAAAGATGCTCCAGCCGTGGGAAAGTGCAATCAGGGAAAAGGTTGGCGCAAAGGCAATCAGGCTGACAGACCAGGCATTGGCAAGGAAGCACGAGCATTCATCAGAAGAAAAGGTAAAGGACCAGAAGTTCTCATTGCATTTTGACAGGGCATAATTATTCTGCAAAACATGTTTTCGTGAATAATAATGCTTAAAAGTAAGTTCTTTGAACGTGAAGGATCACAGCGTAACCAATTGATGACAAAAAAGAGGGTAAGAGACAGGTGAATGGCAATATTCTTGGCATCTTGATGACAATGGAATATGTCCGAGTTAGGAAGTCAACAATGAAGGAAATAAATGAAATGCTCAAAGAGCGCAGCCATAATGATTGGCATCTTATTGCTGCAGTGGTTGGCATGGTTCTTGTTGTTGCAATAATAGGGCTTGTTCTGGCGCTGTGAATCTCATTCTTTGATAATGCGAAGCCATAATAACCAGCAGTAAAGACACCCCTCGTTCAGCACGGCTAACTACGTTATGCCGTGCGAACTCGTCAGGATTAATAAAATGGTGGTGAACAATCTCAGGTATCGGCGCAGTTATTTCTATTAGTAAATTATTTATACTATCGTTAATAGTATGCGGGCTATGAAGAAGCTTGCAGTTATTACGGTGCTTTTCATGCTTCTCTCCTCTGCTGTTGCCTTTGCTATTGAATGCATTGATTCTGATGGCGGGCCTGCAGAGAAAAGCAGGCCAGAGCCATACATATCGGAGAAGGGCTCTGTCAGCTACGGGCTTTCTGAGAAGTTTGACGAGTGCGTCAGCAGTGAGGAGGGCTATCACAAGGACCCGAGCTTGTGGGTGCGCGAGTATTACTGCAGGGACACTCCTGACGGGCAGCTGCGTGCTTATTTTGACATTGACTGCACAAGGTATGGCTATACAGGCTGTGAGGGAGGGAAGTGTGTTGGCAAGAACGCAACAAAAACAACCACAACGCAGGCGGTTGACACAGGTCCCTTGTGCGGAAACAAGAGGATTGATGCAGGAGAGCAGTGCGACCCTCCTGACAAGATATGCTATGATGATTCTGGAAACATAGGCATCTGCACAAGACCGAACGCGCAGGGCTTTGGAGGCTGCCAGTGCAGGACATACAAAGGTGCAGAGAAAACCCCAGAGCCTGTCCAGAACGTGACAGTCCAGCAAAACACAACAATTCCCGCACCAACCCAGCCAGAGCCTGTGCAGCAGGAAGAGGTGCCGAAGGAAGAACCCAAGAAAGAGCCAACAGCAGAGCCTGTTGCAGCGCCTGAAAAGCGCGCGCCATTGCCGACAGAGTTTGAGAACTCAAAGGGCATAAGCGTGACAAGGGGAATAACTAATGCAGTAAGGCGCTTTTTCAGGTGGGTATGGGGCTTGTTTGGTTAAAATGAGGCTTGCATTTATACCAGCGATTATACTAATATTGGTTTCAGCAGTTGTTTCTGGAAGTGTAATTCCTGACAAGTACACAGAGCAGAAGTGCGGAAACGGAATAAGGGAAGGCTATGAGTTGTGCGAGCCGGACACTGCTTATGACATCTGCCCTGCGATTGGAAAGCTCCTAAAGATTGCTGTTGTGTGCAATGAGCAGACCTGCGCATGTTTGCCCGGAAGGACGGCAAAGGACTGCGGCAACCAGATTCGCGAGGGCATTGAGATGTGCGATCCCGGCACAAAGGAGCCGATTGTTGACTTCTGCCCGAATATTTCTGCAGCAATCGGGCTTCCGCTTGTCTGCGACAAGGAGACCTGCGACTGTGTTCCTGCCGGAGCGCCGGTAATACTTTCCACGTGCGGCGACGGCAAGGTTGAGGGCAATGAGGACTGCGAGAGCGATGATGACTGCCCAAAAGGGCGGGTTTGCCAGAACTGCACGTGCATAAGAATTGAGCAGGACCTGAACCTTACACCGATACAGCACAATGTGACGCTTGACGAAATTCCTGTGCCGACAATTGAGGACATAACAAGAAAGGCAGGCAAGACAGAAATTGCGGGCTTTGTGATTGAGGACTATGTCGGCGAGGTGATTCCTGATGACCTTGATTATTTTGATGATGAAAGAATAAACTTTTACATAAAGATGAAGGACGGCAATGAATACGTGGCAAGCGCTGTCACAACAAAGAATGTCGTGCAGGAAGTCCACCCGTACGCGCTTAATGACACCTCAATGAGCATATGGGTTGATGAGGACGCACTTTCGGCAATAAATGCGTCTGACCAGCGCACACCCCTGATCGTTTCAATGCTTTCTGACGGCAGGATAGAGTACAAGCCAACAGGGTTCTTCAGGAAAATCTGGTTCTGGCTGTTCAGGCCGTACTGACAATGAAAAAGACAGTTGCCCTGCTGGCAGTGCTTCTTCTCATAGCATGCGTTCCTGAATACTCGGAGCCCGAGAAAGCACCTGTAGAGCCTGTGCAGGAGCAAAAGGAAGAGCCTGTTGTTGCAAAGGAGCGCGTGATTCCTTATCCTTACACAAAGGTCTGGCAGAAGCGCGGCAGGGAAGAAATTCTTTGGGGATATGACAAGGAAGGCAACCTTGTGCTTCTGAACAGTTCGTCAAAGACTGTTGTGCTTGATTACAGGGACGGCCTGCTGGCAGGCATTGATGATGGCATAAATCCTGTTGAGTTCTTTTATGACGCCAACGGAAGGATTGTTGGTGCAAAGCAGGGCATACACGAATGGGTTTTCACATACGCGTCAACAGGCAAGTTGTGGACTATGGAGAATGATGAGAAGCTTACGGTTTATCACGACTCAAAGGGCAGACTGAGCAGTGTTGCAAGGGATGGCGGAGCAAGCACGGAGTTTTCGTATGACAAGTACAACAGGACTTACTATATGCTGAAAGGGCGTGTGGGAACAGACATTTACTATGACAGCGAGGGGAGGCTCAAGCTTATGTCGCGCCAGGATGACCATCTTGTGCTTGCTTACTGGCGGTATGACCTGCTCGCTTCCTTAAGCGGCACAATGTACGGACTCAAGGAGACAGTGAATTACGGACCAACGTCAATAACGCTTGTCAGCAATGTTGAGCAGAACGAATTCACAAGCGAATATACTGAGGACGAAACAGCAAGGATGAAGGCATTCAACACTTTCCTGTTCTGCAAGAGGTTTAGGAAGATTCCTGTACTGTTTGACGGCCAGAGCTGGGTGTTGTATCACGAATACTTCAAGGGCAACATCACTGATTACCTTATAACCGGTTTTGTCTGCGACGCATTACCATGATTTACCCGCCAAAAGAGGATTCTTTATTGCTGGAAAAGCATGTCAAAAAGCTGGCCAGAGGCAGGGTTCTCGACATGGGCACTGGCTCCGGAATACAGGCATTGGCTGCTGCAGGAAAAAATGCAGTCAAGTCAGTCCTTGCTGTTGACGTAAATCCTGAAGTCATAAAGCATTGCAGGAAAGAAATTGCAGGCAGGAAGATAAAGTGTTTGCAGAGCGACTTGTTTTCAAAAATCAGAGGAGAATTTGACACAATAATCTTCAACCCGCCTTATTTGCCTCAGGAGCTTCCGGAAAGGGATGTTACTCTTGAAGGCGGAAAGAGGGGTTATGAGACAATTGTCAGGTTTTTAAATTCTGCAAATGCGCATTTGAGCACAAACGGCATAATTCTTCTCCTTTTTTCCTCTCTAAGCCATAAGAGGCGCATTGAGGAAGCAATAAGTCAGAACCTTTTCGTTTTCAGGGAGCTGGACAGTTTGCACATTTTTTTTGAGGACTTGTTTGTTTACAAAATAACAAAGTCAGCGCTGCTCAAAAAAATCGAGAAATGCGGGGCAAAACAGCTGAAATACCTCGCAAGAGGCAAGAGAAGCTGGATTTTCAAGGGTAGGTTCGGCAAAAAGGACTGCGTTGCAAAGGTTAAGCGTCCTGATGCTGTGGCAAATGCGCCTGCAAAGGAAGGCAGAATGCTCAAGGTTGTGAACAGGCTTGGCTTGGGTCCAAAACTGCTTTTTGCCTCAAGGGACTTTGTTGTTTACGAGTTTGTCCCTGGCAAATATCTGGAAGATGTCCTAGCTGCCGCCACAACAAAGGCTAAAAAGAAGCTTTTCAGGCAGTTGTTCAGGCAGGCATTTGCGCTTGACCAGGCAAAGCTGGCAAAGGAGGAAATGCTAAGACCGCTGAAAAACGCAATTGTAACTCCAAAAGGCAGGGTTGTAATGATAGACTTTGAGCGCACTCACAGGGTGAAAAAGCCGCACAATGTGACTCAGCTTTGCACTTTTGCAGCACAGCAAAAAATTGCGCCATTGGCTGACATCAAGTACTGGGCAATTCATTACAAGCTTAAACCAACAAAAGCAAGGTTTATGGCACTCTTAAAAGGAATACGTTTATAAACAGGTAATGGTGAGCAATGAGTATGTCAAAGGAAGAGCATGCTCCGGCTGAGTCTGACCTAGAACGTCTTGTGCGGACAATCAAGCCAGAACAGATAAGGGCGCTTGTGGGCAGCTTTTACAGGAAAGATGATGCTGTTCTTCTTCTTGACGCAAACTACAATTTCACACTGGCAACACGCACTGCAGAACTCAAGCTCGGCTACAGCAGCGACACAATACTTCTTGACTCTCTCAAGCTGAAGCCAGAGGTTTTCAGAAGGCTTAATGAACTCTGCCAGGAACAATTTGATAAGGAAGGTAAGAAGGATTTTGAGCTAAGGGGCATAGCATATGCCTCGAGTGACGGAAAAACAGACTTCCTGCTTAACATCAGGGTGGTCAGGATTCCGCTTGGCGGCGCAGTTGTTTATTTGCGCAAGGTTGCAAAACAACCATACCAGAAGCAAGAAGAGGATCTTGTTGTAACAGCACCAACATTCATTGACGACCATTGGAACAGGAGGGACATTTGGCGTGGCGAAACATTTGAGGAAAAACTGAATGCGGCATACCTTAGCGCGGACCAAGGCAGAAGGGTTATCATTGACCTTTCAAGAACAAAGGATATTGGACTGTTCCAGGCAAAGGACATTATTGATGCGACAAGGAATAAGCACAGCATTATATTCCTGAACGCAAGGCCTGATGTTTACGAACAGTTGCACCAGAACGGCAAGGGGGTTCCTGCAGAGCGTTTTGTTTATTCTGTAGAGCTTGTTCCTGTGCCAAAACAGGCATGACAACTTTTTCTGAGCAGGTATACCAAGTATGTAAAAGGATTCCAAAAGGAAGAGTCTCAACTTACCGGGAAATTGGGAATGCACTTGGCGGGTACGGCCAGGTTTACAGGGCCGTCGGAGTCGCGCTTAAAAACAACCCTTATGCCCCTTCTGTGCCGTGCCACCGTGTTGTTTGTTCTGATGGAAGGATTGGCGGCTACAAGGGCAAAAAGTCGGGAAGAATGGTTGCGCAAAAGATTGCTTTGCTGAGAAAGGAAGGGGTTGCAGTGAAGAATGGCAGAATAGTGGACTTTGAGAGGAAGCTTTTCAGGTTTTCCTAGCGTCCGAACACCAGCCTTGCGGAAAGGTGCGCCCTTGCAGTCCTGTCAAGGTCAGGAATTGCCATTATCTTGTGCATTGTTTCAACATAGTCATAAGGCACTTTCCTGTAAACAACACTGTTGCCTTTGTAAATGCAGTAGCTTGCCCTTGGGTCGTTGTCACGTGGCTGGCCTACAGAGCCGGGGTTGATGACGTAATAACCTGAGTCGATAAGCTTCAGTTCCACACATTCTGCCTTGTTGAATTCATTTCCAAAAGCAATCGGCATATTGCGGAAACCTTTTTCTTTTGGATTCCAGCTGAATGCCTCTGCAGTGTGGGCATGGCCGACAAAGCATGCAGCCCTTTTTAGTTTGTAAAGGGAGCCAAAGCACCTGCCGATGTTGCTCTCGCCTTCTGGAAATCCTTCTGCAATTGTTGCATAACCATTAATACACGCACAAGCAATAGCGCCATGCGGCGGATTTTTAGGATGCATTTTCTTCCAAATCTTGTCATCACCGTCCTGCAGTGCGTGGCAGAATGTGCCGTGGACTTCTGCAATGAGCTTTTGTGCGTCGTCTGCGTTTGGGAGCTTGACGTGCGGCAGTTTTGCAAGGTATTTCATCAGGTCTCTTGCCTGCGTGTGCAACAAATGCCTTGTCCAGAGTATTGACGGCACTGCGGTGTCATTGTACAGGTCAGGCATCACTTCCTTTGGGACAAAGCATACAGACTCCTCGTGGCTTCCTTGCAATATTACACTGCAGTGCTCCCTTGCCTGTCGTATGCATTCTACCGGGTCAGGCCCGTATCCTACAATGTCTCCAAGGCAGTGTATTTCTGTTATGCCGTGCTTTTGCTCTTGTTCTGAGATGTCATTCAGGACTGCGTCAAGGGCTTCAATGTTTGCGTGTATGTCCGAGATTATCGCTATTGCCATGGCCAACCCTGCATACTAACACACAATATTCAGGGTATTTTTAAAGAAACCTGTCACCGCCTCTTTTTCTTTGTTTTCTTGAGCGCCCTGTCAAGCTTTAGTTCGTCAAGAAGCTCCTTGTAGCGGTTCCTTATCGTGACTTCTGTGACTCCTGCCACGTCAGCGACTTCCCTCTGCGTGCGCTTTTCGCCGTGCATCAATGCTGCAACATATAATGATGCTGCTGCTATGCCAGTAGGCCCTCTGCCTGATGTTAATTCCTCGTGCTGTGCCATTTCAAGGATTTCAACTGCCTTTGACTGGGTTTCAGGCGATAATTTCAATGAGCTTGCGAACCTTGCGATGTAATCCGCAGGATTGCTTGGCAAAATCGTTATTCCGAGTTCACGGGTCACGAAGCGGTAAGTTCTCCCAATTTCCTTCTTTTCTATGCTGCTCGCTTCAGACAGCTCGTCAAGCGTCCTCGGCACCTCGTGCCTCCTGCAGGCAGCGTACAGGGCTCCTGAAACAACTGATTCCATGCTTCTTCCCCTGACAAGCCCGCGCTGGACTGCCTGTGTGTAAATCATTGCTGCCTCTTCCTCAACCGACTTTGGCAGCTTTAAGTAGCTTGAAACCCTTTTGAGCTCTGCAAGTGCGAGTTTGAGGTTGCGCTCAATGGCAGTGCTTATCCTGTACTGCCATTTCCTGAGCCTGAAGAACTTGTTCCTGTCCTTTGAGCCGAGGTGGAATAGGTCTGCCTTCTGCCCGACTTCTGTGCCCAGCCCCTGGTCGTACTGCGTGTAGGTCATCGGCGCTCCTGTGCGCCTGTGCCTTTGCTCGCCAGAGCCTTCGCTCTCGAATTCGCGCCATTCCTGCCCGAACTCCACCATCTTGTCCTCAACGACAAGACCGCAGTCCTTGCAGATTATTTCCCCTTTTTCGCGGTTTACAAATAGATTGATGCCCCCGCATTCAGGGCACTTTTTGATGTAGTACAATTAAGCACTCCCCCACAAGCCTCTGCATCTGACATATACGTCAGAATGTAGAGGAACTATCACCACAATGTATTTATACCTCTCCAAGCAAGTGATTTATAAATATTTATTTTCTGCAGAATACACATCGCACCGAAATTATTTTATGCGTTGCGGTTTTTCAGAGGAGCATGACAGATGTTGTTTCAAGGGAGTTGCTTGAAGTGATTGCCTGTCCTGAGGACAAGGCAGAGTTAAAAATTGAGAAAGATGAGCTTGTCTGCACAAAGTGCGGCAGGAGGTATCCTGTGAAGGACGGGATTCCTGTTTTGCTTCCGCAACCCTGAAGAATCACGAGTCCCTTCTAAGTACTTCCCAAGGCCTGTAGAACAACCCAAATACGGCATAAGCAAGAATTTTTCTCAAACAGAAAAGCAGGGGCGGGTTTTTCACTGGCTTGAAGCCGTAGCGCTTTGCAGAATCAATAAGCCTGCCGTGTGTCAGGATGTAAACGCGCTTGTGTTTTTTCAACACTGCGTGCAGTAATTCCTTGAAGTGGCCGTGCCTCCTGAATCTGGGCATTGTATACGCGTTGCCTATCTCTATCAGCCTGCCCCAGTGCTTGATGCAGCAGAATGACACTATCGACTTGCCGTGGAATGCGACATATGTTTTTGGGTTTGTGATGAGGGAGAGAAAGTCAAGGGTGTTGATTATCACGTAAGGCATTAGTGATGGGAACTGCCAAAGACGCCCTTGTTGTATGGTCACTTTGTCTTGCACGTTCCTTTTATCAGAACAGCGGAATATTAATGTTTTGGATTACCAAGGGAGCAAGCTTTTTATACGCCCCAAGACCTGCAATGGGTTACAGTTATGCCGGCGTCGCATAATCCGGTAGTGCGCCCGCCTTGAGAGCGGGTTCCGCAAGGAATTCTCGGTTCAAATCCGAGCGCCGGCGTTCTAAAGCGTAGCTCCAGCTATGCCGCAGCGCTCGGGCTCGTCAGCTTGAGCATTCAGCGAAAGCTGACCATTGTCAAGGACAGATATTCTTCATCACTATTAAGTGACATTGACAAGAAGTTTTATAAATCAGGTCATTATGGTATTCTGCATGGATAATGACAGCAAGTTTGCCAAGACCATCTTGAAGAATATGTGCAGGAAAGACGGGACTCTTGCCACCAAGAATCCTGTCGGAAAGGCAATAACAATTGTTGACAGCGCGCCTATTGGTATTGGAAGCCAGCGGATTGCATTCCGCGGGCAGATTACGTATTCAGACCTTGACGTGGACGCTTACCGCGCGCTTTACGTGCCGATGAGGACTCATGCAAACCTCAAGGGAACAAGCCTTGGAAAAGACTGGGATGAGGCCCTTAAGATGGCAGAGGAAGAGGCAAAGGAAATGTCAAAAAGCGGGCTGGAAAGGGAGGTCAGGGATTTTTTTGAAAAAAATGAGCTTATCAACGGGAACCGTGCTGTTGCAGTGAGTGTCTCAAAGCTACCGCAGGACATGAACTGGCGCAGCAGCAGGGAAAACTTCATTATCGGGCTTTACCACCCAAGCCTCACTTACCATTTTGCATCAGGGCTTGTTGACACAACAGGCCAGGGTTTTACGCTGGTGGAATTGTTTGACGGCAGCCTTGAGCCTGAAAAGACAAGGAATTGGGGAGCAAAGACGCATATCAGGGTGATGGAGCAGGTAATCAGGGGGCTGAACCGCCTGCGGGAGCTTGGAATCGTGCACCGCGACATAAAGCCGGGCAATTTATTTGTGAAAAAGAGGACTACTGTCAAGATTGCTGATTACGGCATAATGCGCCCTGAGAATGTGGAGCTCACGAGGACAACAATGGAGGGCAACATCATCGGCACAGCACCGTACATGAGCCCTGAGCAGGCAAGGAACAGCAAGGACGCGACATGGCTGAGCGACCAGTTCAGCGCAGGCGCGTCATTTTACGAATTAATTACTGACAAAATGCCTTTGGGGCTCAAAGACGAGAAAGTACTGCCAAGGGAATTGCTTGTACCAATAGCCCGTGAAAGGCAGTACAAAATTGCAGGCATTGCGTGTGAAAAGGACATAATGCTTGAGGGTATTGAGCGCATTATTGCAAGAATGATGCAGAACAACCCCCGGAGAAGGTATCAGGATTATTCGCAGATACTGCAGGATCTTGGCAGGGTGGAAGCCGGAAAGCTGCCCAAGCACGCTCCTGCAGGGCTTGTCGAGACTGTCTTTATCCCTGCACAATACACCAATTACAGCCGCAATCGGCGCGTGAAGCTCATTGCTGCAGGGATAGCGGGTGCGATTGCTGCTGCAGGTGCTGCTGCTTATTACTCGGGATTGCTTGAGAGCATAATACGCAGTATTTGATTTTTAATTGACGCAATGCTTTTATACTCGCACACAGCCCTTTTGGCAGTATGAAGAAAAAAAGGCATTTCTGGCAGGTTGTGATGTACGAATTTGAGCATTTCACAGACCACATCATCCCTGTCCTTGTGGTCCTGCTTGCAGTTGTGCTTGTTCTTGAAAACCCTTTCTGGACATTGGTGCACTTGAGCGAGTACGAGCCGTGGATTGGCATTTTTGACAGCGTAATTGTCTTCTTTTTTGTTGTTGACCTTGTGTTCAAGTGGTTCAAGACAAAAAACGTGAGGCGGTTTTTCAAATTGTACTGGATTGATATTGTCGCAGTGTTCCCATTCTACCTCATATTCAGGGCGTATTCAGAAGCGGCGGCAATTTTCCGTGCGGGTGAAGAGATTGTGGAGAGCGGACAAAAGGTCGCCCACGAGGCAGTGCTTTTGCGCGAGGCAAGGATGCTCAGGGAAGCAGAGGAAGTCACGAGGGAGGCAAGGATTGCCCAAGAAACAAGGGTTGTTGGCAGAGGCATAAGGGGAGTACAGCGCTTTCTCAGGATGATGAAAGGCAGGCTTTACGCCTCGCACAGGGCGCTTGTTGCAATACACGAGCAGCACGAGCAATACCACAAGCGTGGTTATTGAATGATTATTCCGTCAAGCTCTGCAAGCAGTTCTGTTGCGTAAGAAAGCTTTTGCTTGCTGCGTGAATAAACCGTCATTATGGGCTCGCCTTTCTTTACGTGGTCTCCGCAGTGGCAGTGAAGAAGGATTCCTGCATCAGCATCCCTTGGCGCGCCTGCCATCCTTGCAATTCTTGATATTGAGATGTTGTCAAGAACTTTTACAATTCCTGTCTTAGGGGCAACGTAAGTGTGCTGCAGTGGTGCTGGATTGAGGCTTTCAGGATCAATGTCTTTCCCTCCCTGCGCCCTGACGATGTCAACAAATGTCTTGTAGGCCTTTCCGCTGTTCAGGATTTCGGTTGCCATCTGCATTCCCGCGCCCTTTTTTGCTGTGCCAACAAATTCCAGTGCGACTGCAGCCATTTCAAGGCTTTTTCTCCTCAAATCCTGCGGCGCCCTTGAGTCGTTTTTCAGCGTCCAGATGCAGTCTTTTGCCTCAAGCACCGGGCCTATGCCGTTGCCTATCGGCTCTGCGCCCTGCGTTATCATTGTGCACACGCGTATTCCGAGCTCTTTTCCCAAGCGCTTAAAGTGGCCCTGCAAGTGCACTGCCTGCATCCGGTTCTCCACTTTTGCGCCTTTGCCGACTGGAATGTCCATCAAAAGGTGTGTTGCGCTCACGCTTGCCTTTTTTGCCATTATTGATGCAAGCATCTGGCCTTCTGCATCAATGTTTAGGGGGTGCTCTATTTTGATTATGCGGTCGTCTGCTGGCGCGAGGTTTACAGAGCCGCCCCATACTATGAATCCTCCAATCCTATCAAGTATCTGGTAAAGTTTTGATGTTGGAAGCGAGACAGGGCAGAGCACTTCCATTGTGTCTGCTGTGCCTGCAGGAGACGTTATTGCCCTTGAGCTTGTCTTTGGAACCGTGAGCCCTGCTGCGACGAGTATTGGCACCACTACCAGTGTTGTTCTGTTGCCGGGCACTCCGCCTATGCAGTGCAGGTCAAAGACCGGCTTTTTCTTGATCTGCAGTCTTGTGCCTGTGAATGCCATTGCCTTTGTGAGGTTGATTATTTCATTGTCGCTCATTCCTGTTATGTAGTTTGCGGTTACGTAGCTCGTGAGCTCAACATCAGTAAGCCTGTTTTTGTTTATGTCCCTGATTATTTCGTAGATTTCGTTGTACGAAAGCTCTTTTCCGTCGAGTTTTTTGCGTATGCAGTCTATGCTTTTCGGCTTTCTTGCAAGGGCTATCCTGACAATGTCGCCGTCTCTGGCGTACAGGGCATCAAGCACCTCTTCAAAAAGCCCTATGCTTCCCGGCGGCACTGCCTTCTCGCTTTCTGCAACGTCAAGCACAGCAATTGTCTTCCTAAAGCCCTTTCTTATGAATATGCGATCATTGTGGTGAAGGTCAAGCATTGCCGCATCTTTTTCATTAAGGATCGCGACCTGTACACCGCCGGTGGCAATGTCCATGTCCTTAACTCTCAGTTTCATTTATTATCACTCCGCATAGAATTATTCCTCTTGGGATTCGTGAACGTAAATGTCAAGCAGGACCTTGAACAATGCAAGCACGAGGGGTCCGATGATGAATCCCACAATGCCGAATACAGTAAGCCCGCCAAGCACTCCGATGAGTATTAGCACAGGATGCACTCCTGACCTGTCGCCTATGAGCACTGGCTTGAGTACGTTGTCAATGCCTGATATCACAAAAAAGCCGTAGAGCAAAAGCCCTATGCCTTTCCATATTGTTGCAGGATTGCTTTCTGCAGAGCCTGCTGCTATGAGCAGGATTGCCGCAGGAAGCCAGATTATTGCGGTCCCAATAAATGGCACGAGCGCAAACAATGCCATCATCATCCCCCAAAGCAGGGGTGATGCAATGCCAAACAGCAGGAATCCCAGCCCACCAAGTATTCCCTGTATTACCGCAATCACAAGAGAGCCGTAAATGACAGCCCTTGCAGTGCTTTGCAGCTGGGGAAATATGTGCGCTCTGTGCTTCTTTCGTATTGGCAGAATGTTTTTGACATATTCAACAAAGGCTTCCCCATCCCTGAGCAAGTAAAATACTGCGAAGAAAGTCACGAACAGGTTGAGGAATATTGACGGCAGCGCCAGCACTATGTCGCTTAGCTTGGCAAGTATGAAGTTGGTTATCTTGCCCACCACATCGCTCAAATAATACTTAACGTCAGGGTCCTGAACGAACTGCTGGACCCTTGCCTGCAGTTTGCAGACTGCGCTTTCAGTCTCTGAAGGGCACTTGACATCAATTATTTCTCCTGTCAGGATTTTCTGCTTTGCACGGATGTACACATACCTTGCGTCAGGCGCTGCTGACTGCACGACAAGCAGGAGCGGTCCTATGAACAGCAAGAGAATGAATGCAGATACAATTAGCGCGCTGATGTTTTTGCGCCTGATGCGCCTGTTAAGCCACATATAAAGAGGGTGGAACACGTATGCAACAACAGCGCTTGCCAGAAGGGCATTGATGAACGGCTTTGCCACCCAAAAGGTCAGCATTGCGAGAAGGGTGAATAAAGCAATGAAAAAATACTTGAAAACGCCATCCTTCTCGAAAACAACAACCATGTTCTCGTCACAATAATGCTGTCACGGGTTTATAAATGTTGCTTTAAAAAGAACATGACATAAGAAATACCAATAATTTCGGTGCCCTGCAGGCACAGAGACAAAACAATAGCGGAAGAAGTATCAATATGGCTTTGTCTCTGTGGCGGAGCCACCCCATTTGTAGTCATTTATTATTTAGAAAGTTCTGATGAGCCCGGCCAGATTCGAACTGGCGACCTCCTCGATACCGAAAACGTGAGTGTTTTCGGACAAACACTCCGCGTTTGCGTCAACGAGGCGTTATGCCGCTAAACTACGGGCTCAAATACTGCAGAGTTCCCTCTGTTCTGTATTTAAAGATTTTGAAATTAGTCGAGCAGGTTGCCCCAGTCGCCGTCGTCAGCAGATGCTGCTGCAGTTATCTGCGGCCTTTCAACGCGCTGGAACTTCCCGCCTGTAAGGGTTTGCAGGTCAAGAGTCATTTGGATTTCGCGCTCAATGTTCTTGAGCATTGGCTCGTCTTTCATCGTGCAGAAGCTGATTGCGTCACCTTCCTCGCCAGCCCTTCCTGTCCTGCCGATGCGGTGGATGTAGTCCTTTGGGTTTTTCGGCAGGTCATAGTTGATGACGTGCGTGACATCGTCAATGTGCAATCCCCTTGCAGCAACGTCAGTGCACACCAGTATGTTGAACCTTGCTTCCTTGAATCCGGCAATGATTTCGTTCCTGCGCTTCTGGCTCATATCTGAGTGAAGGCTTCCTGCCCTGAATCCCTTCTTGCGGAGTATTCTGCCAAGCGTTTCTGCCCAGCTTTTTGTGTTGCAGAAAATCATTGCTTTCCTGACTTCTGGCCTGCGAAGCACTTTCACAAGCGTGTTGAGCTTTTCCTTCTGGTCAAGCCCGTAGCACACCTGCCGGATTTTCTTGACTGTTATCTCATCCTGCTCAAGGATTATTCTTGCAGCATCAGGCCTCATGTATTTTTCGCTGAGCTGGATTATTTCCGCAGGCATTGTTGCCGAAAAGAGCGCGGTTTGCCTGTTTTTCGGCGTTGCGCTGAGGATTCTCTGAACGTCCTCAAGAAAGCCCATGTCAAGCATTCTGTCTGCCTCGTCAAGCACAACCCATCTAAGCCGGGAAAAGTCAATCGTGCCCCTCTCAAGATGGTCAAGAATCCTTCCCGGCGTTCCAACAACAGTCTGCACGCCGTGACGAAGCTTTTCAATCTGTGGGTTTATGCTCACTCCGCCGTATACAGTTAGTGATTTCACGCTTTTGTCAAGCTTCCTGATTTCCTTCTCTGTCTGCAAAGCCAATTCCCTTGTGGGTGCAAGAATCAGTGCCTGCAGTCCTGTTGGGTACAGGTTCTGCAGTATTGGCAGCAAAAAGGCAATTGTCTTTCCTGAGCCTGTCTTTGAACGGACTATGACGTCCTGTCCTGTCATCATCACAGGAATTGTCTTTTCCTGGACGTTTGTCAGCTCTGTAATTCCCTGTTTTGTAAGTGCCTCTATGAATTGAGGCTTCAGATTCATCTCTGTAAATTTCATTCTTGTTACTCCGAAACCATTTGCCTGGCTTCTATCCTTTGCTTTAACAACGACAAAAGATAGACCAGGAAGAACAAGTCTTCCGACACAGCACCGGTTTTCTTGTGCTGTGCTACCTTTTGTCTCTGTTATACTCCAAAATGTATACTCTAGTATATAAATGTATCGGTTTGGCTCTTAAAAGCATTTATATACCCTATGCCCTAATTCAGGGCTATGGAAAAGAGGTTTGACATAATAGTTATAGGCGCCGGCTCAGGGCTGATAATCTCGTCTTATGCTGCTGAGCGCGGCTTGAAAGTGGCGATTGTTGAGCAAAGCGCTTTTGGAGGCACCTGCCTGAACCGCGGCTGCGTGCCGTCAAAAATGCTTATTCGCAGTGCAGACGTGATGGACAAGATAAAGCGCGCGCAATTGCTTGGCATAAACGCAAAAGTGCTTGGAATTGACTGGCAGGGAATTATCAAGAGGGCAACAGGCACAGTTGACCGCGAGGCAAGGGAGATAGAGCAGGCAAACAGGTCAGCAAGGAACATCAGGGTTTACAAGGGGACTGCAAGATTCATTGGCAAAAAGAAGCTCAAGGTCGGCAGGGACATCATCACTGCTGACAAAATATTCATTTGTGCAGGAACAAGGCCGTCAATACCGCCAATTCCAGGGCTGGACAAGGTCAAATATTTGACTTCTGACGAAGCTCTTCGGCTGAAAAAACAGCCAAAAAGCCTCATAATCATCGGCGGCGGCTACATTGCAGCAGAGCTTGCCCACTTTTTTGGCTCATTGGGGACAAAAGTGACAATCATCCAGCGCAGTGGCTGGCTTTTGACAGCAGAAGATTCTGAAATTGCGCAGGCATTCACAAGGGTTTTTGCCAGGAAGCACAAAGTAATACTCAATGCCACGACAGAAAAAGTGTTCAGGCAGGGCAAGAACATTGCTGTTGAGTACTCCATTGGCAGGCAAAAGCAAATAGTTGCAGGAGAGCAATTACTTGTTGCAACAGGAAGAATTCCAAACACAGACATTCTTGAGGTTGAAAAGACAGGGGTCATCACTCGCAAGTCCGGCTTCATCAATACAAACGCGTTTATGGAGACAAACGTGCCAGGCATCTGGGCAATCGGCGACATTGCAGGCGTGTACTTGTTCAAGCACTCTGCAAACCTTGAGGCGTCTTATGCTGTCGGAAACGCGCTGAACCCGAAAAACAAGCACCCTGTTCCCTATGATGCAATGCCTCACGCGGTTTTTTCCTCTCCGCAGATTGCCGGGGTTGGAATGACAGAGGATGAATTAAGGCAGAAAAAGATTTCTTATGTCGTCGGAAGGTACAGGTATTATGATACTGCTTACGGGAAATCCATTGAGGACAGGGATGGCTTTGTCAAAGTTCTCGCAGACCCAAAGACGCGGGAGATTCTTGGCTGCCACATTCTTGGAAGCGATGCCTCAATCCTGATTCAGGAGGTTGTTGTTGCAATGAAAGGAAAATTAGGTGTTAATGGAATCCTCAGCGCAGTGCACGTCCATCCTGCTCTGCCAGAAGTTGTGCAAAGAGCTTTCTCGAGCATAAAATTCTGAATAAATTTATAAGCAAGGGATGATTGATATCCCGCATGCCTGGCCTTCCACATTGCACTGCTTCATGATTTCCTCAAGGACAGCGTGTATGAGGCGCGGGTCTGTGTCCTTGGTGTGCTCTCCGCCTGCTTTGCTCGGCTCGTGCGGGTTGGGAACATAAAGAATAAAGTTCTGTATCGGAAGCCTAACGTATCGCTCTATTGGTACGTGAGAAACATGGTATCTTGTCATTGGAAAAAGAGCCTCAAAGGATATTATTAAGGGTTTTGAACTGCACCACCACATAAGAGGTATATACTGAGTATTAAGACAGTCTTAATGCTTGTTCTGTTTTTATGCAGACAACAAGTCCGGCAGGCAGACTTGCTGCAATTTCTGTGAAAACCGTTAATTTTATAAATATTGATGTTTGTCAATATGTAATCAGGAGGTGTTAAGATGAAGGTTTTGAAGTTTGGCGCGGTTTGGTGTTCTGGCTGCCTGGTTATGAGGCCAAGGTGGCAGGAGATTGAAAAAGAGAATCCCTGGCTGAAGACCGAAATGTATGATTATGATAAAGATAAGGACATGGTTGAAAGATGGAAGATTGACAAGAACCTTCCCACATTTGTCTTTTTGGACAAGAACGGCAAGGAGTTTCTCAGGCTTCATGGCGAGCCTTCCAAAGAAGAGCTCCTTAAAATCATAAATGAGAATAAAGACAGGTAGAAAACAAGTAATTAATATGAAAAAAATAATATTTTTCCTATTATTCACAATGTTTGTATTTTCGTTGTTTGGTTCTATAACTTTGGCACAAGAAACCAATGACGAAGTTGATATCTATTTATTCACAGCAGACGGCTGCCCGCACTGCTCTGCTGAAAAGGTATTTTTAGATAAGTTAAGACAGAAATATGATAATTTGAACATACACGTTCTTGAGGTAACAAAAAACAGGGAAAATGCTGAATTGCTGGCAAAAGTTGGAAAAGAGCTTAATGCAGACGTTTCAGGAATTCCTTTTACAGTCATTGGAGAGCAATATTTCATCGGGTGGCATGACGAAGAAACCACAGGCAAAGAGATTGAGGCTGCTGTTCATTGCGTCATGCAGAACCATTGTGAGGATGTTGTGAGCGGTTTAATAACTTCTGTAACGCAAAAAGAGCAGCCTGTTGGCAAAAAGGCAATTCCTGAAAGGCTAACAATTCCCCTCATTGGCGATGTTGAGACAAAAGACCTTTCTTTGCCTATTCTTACAGTATTGATTGCAGGGTTTGACAGCTTCAACCCCTGTGCAATGTGGGTGTTATTGTACCTTATTTCATTGCTTTTCGGAATGCATAACAGGACAAGAATGTGGATTTTCGGCGCAGTGTTTCTCAGCGCGTCTGCTTTTGTTTATTTCATGTTCATGGCTGCCTGGCTTAACCTTCTGATGTTCCTCGGGTTTGTGTTCTGGGTAAGGCTGCTTATTGGCGGTGTTGCACTCACAGCAGCATATCTCAACCTCAAGGAATACTTTACGAACCCTGAAGGAGGTTGCAAAGTAACAGGTGAAAAGAAAAGGCAGAAGGTGTTTGAGAGCCTTAAAAAAATAATAATGGAAAAGCATTTCATCATTGCGCTTTTTGGGCTGGCACTTCTTGCCTTTGCAGTCAATCTTGTTGAGCTTGTGTGCTCTGCAGGACTGCCTGCAGTCTATACCCAAATACTTGCCCTGAACAACCTGCCCACACTTCAGTACTATGCGTATCTTCTGCTGTACGCATTTGTCTACATCCTTCCTTCTTTGTTTGTGTTTTTTGTGGCAATGCTGACATTGCAGATGACAGGCCTTTCAACAAAGTACGGCAGGCTTTCCCACCTTATAGGCGGACTGTTAATGCTTGTAATAGGGTTGCTGATGATATTCAAGCCTGAACTTTTGATGTTTGGCTAAGAAAATGGCGCAAGAAAAAGACACGCTGAGGCTGTTGAAAGCAATGGCTGACGAGACAAGGCTAAAGATAATTGGGTTTTTATTGGATGGGGAAAAATGTGTCTGTGAGATTTTTCCCCACGTTAAGAAAACGCAGTCCACTGTCTCAATACATTTGGGAAAACTTGAAGATGCAGGAATCCTGGAGTCTGAAAGAAGAGGGAAAAAGATTTTTTACAGAATAAAAGATATTGTTGTTTGTGATGTTTTCAAGGCGCTTGGTTATGAAAAAGGAAAGCTCCTGAAAAAATCGTGCTGTATGAAAGGAGGGTGAAAAAAATGGAAAATACCGAAAATAAAAACGACCTGTGCTGCACAGATGAAAATTGTTGTTCAATTGATTGTGCGCCAAAAAAGAGAAAAATAACCTGTGCTTGCGGCGGTAATTGCGGAGGTAACTAAAATGATTATTAGCAACTAAAATGATTATTAGCATATTGGGATCAGGCTGCCCTAAGTGCAAACAGCTGGAAGAAAATGCAAGAAAAGCTGTTGAAGAGCTTAAAATCAAGGCTGAAATTGAGAAAGTGACTGATGTTGGCGAAATTGTTGATTATGGCGTCATGTCCACTCCTGCAATAGTTATTGACGGGGAGGTAAAGGCATCAGGCAGGATACCGACTGTTGAGGAAATAAAGGGTTGGCTGAAATGAACAAAACAGCCTTGTTTTTGGCGATTTTTGTATTATTTGCTGCAGGGTGCTCAACCAGTGCAGAAAAGGATGCCGTAACAGGCAGTGCTTGTGTTGATGCTGATGTCTGCAGGTTGGACAGCACCAGCCAATCTGGCGGGGCAGGCATTGACAAGCTTGAGATTTACCATTTTCATGGAACTCACCAGTGTTATTCTTGCATTACAGTCGGAGCTTATGCTGAGGAGACAGTAAACACTTATTTTGCTGATGAGTTGAAATCAGGCAGGATTGTTTTTGGGCACATCAATGGCGAACTGCCTGAGAATCAGGGCTTGGTTGCGAAATACGGAGTTACCAGCGCTTCATTGTGGCTGGGCACATATGCAAAAGACGGCAAGTTTTCAGCAGAACAAAACACCAATGTCTGGTACAAGATAGGCAATAAAGAAGAGTACATGAAGTATCTTAAAGGGGTTATTGAGCAAAAACTCGCAGGAAACTGAAAATGAGCCTGGTGCAATTCATGGAGGCAATGGGTGCCAGCAATATTGCAATAGTTGCTGCTTTTTTCATCGGCTTGATGACTGCAATAAGCCCCTGCCCTTTGGCGACAAACATAACTGCAATAGCATACACCTCAAGGAGGATTGACAACAGCAGGCACACATTGGTTGTTGGATTTGTTTACACTCTTGGAAGGATGCTTACTTATGTTGCAATTGCATCTTTGATTGTTTGGGTTGGGATTAACACGCAGGCAGTTTCGCTGCCCCTTCAAAAATACGGGGAGAAAATCATCGGTCCTTTGCTGATACTGATTGGGCTGGTAATGCTTGACATAGTCAAATTCAGGTTTTTAAGCGAAAACAAGAAAGTTGCGGGGCTTAAGGAAAAGCTTGCAAACAAGGGTTTTCTTGGGGCATTCTTGCTTGGTGTTGTTTTTGCCCTTGCTTTCTGCCCTTTTAGTGCAGTGTTGTTTTTTGGAATGCTTATCCCCTTGGCTTTAAAGGCAGGCGATGGCGTGATTATTCCGTCTGTTTTTGCATTTGCAACAGGCCTGCCAGTCATAATCTTTTCTTTTATTCTGGTCTACGGCGTTTCAAGGATTGGCACAATTGTTGGCAGGATGCAAGTCTTTGAGAAATGGACAAGGAGGGTTGTTTCACTGATTTTCCTTTCAGTTGGCATGTATTATACAATACTTTTGCTTTAGAGGTAAAAAAAAATGGAAGAAAAGACTGGAATTTGCTGGCGTGGATTGCGGTTGTTTTTGGAATATTGTACTTTGTTCCGAGCAATACTGGCTGGTTTAGGACATCAATAACATCTGCCTTTGATTTGCTCCACGAGTATGCAAGACAGCACGTTTTAACCTGCCTGGTTCCTGCTTTGTTCATAGCAGGGGCAATAGCTGTTTTTATTCAAAAAGAAAAAGTGATGAAGTATTTGGGGCACGAGGCAAATAAATTTGTTTCTTACGGGGTTGCCTCTGTTTCAGGCGCAATCCTTGCAGTGTGTTCTTGCACAATACTGCCTTTATTTGCTGGAATAAGAAAAAGAGGGGCTGGACTGGGTCCTGCAATAACTTTCCTGTTTGCTGGTCCTGCAATAAACATTGCTGCAATGTTTTTGACATTAAGCATTTTGGGTGTTGAAATAGGAACAGCAAGGATTATTTCATCAATTTTGCTCTCTATTTTGGTTGGCTTGACCATGGCAGGAATATTCAGGGAAAAGGTTGAAGCCCAAAAACTGGTTATTTTGGAATCAGAGGAGTCTAAAATATCAAACAAGGTGTTATTTGCGTTTTTCAGCATGATGGTGGGTGTTTTGGTTGTAAACGGCCTGAGAATCAGCAGTTTGCTAAAGTATTCCTTAATGGGATTATTCACCCTTTGCGTCGTGGGACTGGTCCTGTGGAAATTCAGGGACCATGCAGCACAGAAATGGCTTGAGGAAACTTGGGGTTTTGCCAAAATCCTCCTTCCATTGCTTTTTATTGGTGTTTTTATCGCAGGGTTTATCATGCCTCTCCTGCCTCAGGCGCTTATAGAACGCTTTGTGGGAAGCAACACGCTGCTTGGAAACATGATTGCCTCGGTATTTGGGGCTTTTATGTACTTTTCAACCCTGACAGAAATACCAATAGTCCAGGCCTTGGTTGCCAAAGGAATGCATTCAGGACCTGCCCTTGCCCTGCTCCTTGCAGGACCCAGCTTAAGCCTTCCAAACATGCTCGTCATAAGAAAAGTCCTTGGCACAACAAAAACAATAACCTACGTAATTCTTGTCATTGCATATTCCAGCATTGCAGGGATTATTTTCGGAATGCTCTGACACCATGCAGAAATGCCGCTGCAAGAAATAAAATACGCCCGCGCCGGGATTTGAACCCGGGTCGGGACCGCGACAGGGTCCCATCCTAGGCCACTAGACTACACGGGCATGAGTCTGACGAAGAAATGGATGGTTTTTAAACCTTTTGCGTGCTTGGCTCTGTAGAAAGCTTAACATCTATAGCGCCGCGCCTGAACCTTTGGTTCAGGTCATTTACTTCCCCTTTGACTTGCGCAGGGGGGAAGTAAATGAGTCTTGCGCAACGAGACCGCGGCGCTAGAAGCAGGTTTTCTACTAAGCCGCGTGCTTTGTTGCCACAAGTTATTTAAACAGCTTTATCATGCCATTTTTTACGAGGGATGGGTGAGAGTAAATGAGTTGTTATAATTTGTCAAAGTACTGTTGTATTTTTGACATCACCCACAGGCAGGCAGGGCTTGTTCAGAGAGCTATTGAGTCTTATTCAGGGGATTGGAAGTTCAGCAAGAGCATTGATTCAGGTTCCAATGGGGCTGCTGTCACGTATTATTCTTCAAGGTTTGTCAAAGTGATGCTTGTTTGGAATCCTGACAAGATATTGCGGACCAACAGGTTAAGAATTAAAAAAAGTTATGTCCGGCTTGCAACTGCAGGATACCGCAAGGATTATGTTAGCAGTTTTCTTGAAATGCTTGAAAAGAGCATTCCTGAAATCAAAAACAATCACAAAGTCAGGCAGCTTGGAGTGGAGAATCCTAAAAAGTTGAATCAGCGCGAGTCAATTGAGCGCATTATTGAGGAAGAGGGCTGACTTTTATTTGTGGAATTTCTGGTAAACCACTTCTTCTGGCTTTACGGTGTTGTGGATTAGCCAGTTGTAGCTTATTACTTGCGCCCTGTCTCCTTCCTTGATTTCTATCTTTATTGGCAGGCCTGTTTTTGAGTCAAGGCGCAGGATGACGGTGCTTGGCCCCTCCTGGAAGTGTAGGACTGGGTTTACGAGCTTCCATCCTGTTGGTTCCCTTACGTATTGTTCTGTTGTTTCTGCAAATATTGGCTGTGCGTGCGAGAAGCGGATGAGCCAGTCTTCTGGGAGGTAAGGGTTGTACTGGCCGTAATCCAGCGGTATTGGGATGTCAATTAGTTTTGCGCACGCCCCTCTTTGAGGGTCAAATTCGCCCATTATTTCTTTCTCACGGCGGGGGTCGCAGTAGCCAATGGCTTCTTTTGCTTCCCTGTCAACATAAATGTCAGTTATTGCGGCAGGGATTGTCTTGTTTATCCTTATGCTTGGCCTTTGTATTTTGTCAAGTTTTACGCGGGCAAGGTTTCCGCGCACAAGGTATTGTGTTTTTTCCTGGAAGGCAGAATAGCTTGTTATGTTCTGCCTGAATTTTATCAAAGCATCAGAAATGTGGCTGCTTGGCGGCATTTGAGGTCCTGTTGTCGCGTTTCTGGCAGGCGCGATTGTCCTGTTTTCATACCTGTCGCATATTTGGTTTGGCTCTGAATCAAGGCAGCAGTCTCCCGGGGTGTATTCGTAATAAGGCGGGTTGCATTCTGTCCTTGTCGGAGTAATGTTTTCCTGCTGGTGGACAATTGCAGGCTGGCATCCTGCAAGCAAAAGAACAATGAAAATCAGGATTGGTATTTTCATTCTCTCACAGGTCTGGCAAGACCAATTAACTAGTATTTATGCTTATGGTTTTTGCACGGTGAAATTTATGTTTTTGCCGAGAATATTGCTTTTTTTGATTATGAAACCCTGTTTTTTGAGAAGTTTTTTGAGTTCCCAGCACGTGAAGAAGTAATAATAGCGCAGGATTGTCTGTTTTGGCAGATTCCAGGGCACCATTTGCTCCTTTTTTCCAAAAACAAATCTTGGTTGGAGCTTGTTCCACACTGCAATTGCTGCTTTTCCCCCTTGCTTGAGCACTCTTTTGATTTCTGACAATGCTTTTTCGTGGTCTTTTGGCTTCAAATGGTGCAGAACAGCAAGGCAGATGACATAATCAAAGCTGTTGTCAGGAAACGGTAGTTTTGCTGCATTGGCTTGGAGCAGTTTTATGCCTCTTGTCCTTTCTTTTGCAAGCTTTATGAGTTCTCTGCTTGAATCAATGCCTGTGCAGTCAAAGCCTTTTTCCAGAAATGGCTTTAGGTTTCTTGCGTTTCCGCAACCGATGTCAAGGATTTTGCCCGGCTTCCATTCATTTGCTAAATCAATTGCAAATTCTGTTGGTTTTTGCCTCATCCTGTTCCATTCTTTTGCTATTTTGTCCCATTCATTTGGCATAATGTTGCAATAAGGTCAGTATATTTATAAAACAAGCCATTCAAAAGAGGCGTATGGGTACTCGTGATAAACCTCGGAAGCCTGTGAGGACAAGGTCAGGTGTTACTCCACTTGCTGTTGTTGCCATGCCTTATCCCTGCCCTCATGGAAGGTGCATTTACTGCCCTATTGGAAAAGATGCTCCTCAGAGTTATACGGATGAGAGTCCTGCAATAAAGCGTGTTGCTGGAATGCATTATGATTCTTACAGACAGGTTCGTTCAAGGCTTGTGATGTTTGAAGGGATGGGCCACCCTACAAGCAAGGTTGAGCTTATTTTCATTGGAGGAACATTCCTTGCGTATCCGCAGAAATATCAGGAAAAGTTCGTGAAAGGATGCTATGATGCTTTAAATGGTTTTGAAAGCAGGGATTTGGAGTCTGCCAAGAAGAATAATGAGGCTGCAAAGCACAGGTGTGTTGCGCTTTGCATTGAAACAAGACCTGACTGGGCGTTGCCTGAGAACATTGATTCTGCCTTGCTTTTTGGCGCCACAAGGATTGAGCTCGGAGTTCAGATGCCTGATGATGAGATTTACAAAAAGATTTGTCGTGGGCACACCGTAAAGCAGGTCATTGAAGCAACAAGGTATTTGAAAGATGCGGGGTTTAAGGTGGGATATCACATCATGCCTGGCTTACCTGGAAGTTCGCCTGAAAGGGATTTGAAATTGTTCAAAGAATTGTTTGATAATCCTGATTTTCGTCCTGACCAGCTCAAGATTTATCCGTGCCAAGTGATGGAGGACACTCCGCTGGCTGAGTTGTGGAAACAGGGAAAATATTCGCCCTATGAAGAACAAACATTGATTGAGTTATTGGCAAAAATGAAGCTTTCTGTTCCGCATTACTGCAGGATTATGCGGATGATGAGGCAGTTTCATCCCAAAAACGTGCTTGCAGGCGCGTACAAGAGTGATTTGCGTGAGGATGCAAGGGCCTGGCTTGATGCAAAAGGCTTGAAATGCTCATGCATAAGGTGCAGGGAAGTTGGCTTCCAAAAGAGAAAACCAGATGCTGAAACTTCAATCAGGGTTCTTGAGTACAATGCAAGCGGCGGGAAAGAGTTTTTTGTTGAGGTTGTGAACAAGGACAATATTTGTTTTGGCTTGTGCAGGTGCAGGTTGCCGTCAAATCCGTGGCGTCCTGAGATTACAAGACAGACCTTGCTTATTCGCGAGCTTCATGTTTATGGTAAGACAACAGAAATCGGTTCAGAGAGTGCGGCAGTCCAGCACAGGGGGCTTGGAAAACAGCTGATGAAAACAGCAGAGGAAATTGCCAAGGCAAATAATTGCAGCAAGATTGCAGTCATTTCAGGAATAGGCGTGAGGGAGTATTACAGGAAGCTTGGGTATGAATTGGAAGGTGCTTATATGGTTAAGAAGGTCTAAAAAATAAAAGAAGTCCCCGCGGCCGGATTTGAACCAGCGACCTTTCGGGCTCAACGCTGACTGACCCACTTTCATGCAATGGCGTGCGCCGTTGTCTGTGGGCGACTGCTCTACAGCCGAATGCTCTGCCGTTGAGCTACGCGGGGATATGCGACGATGAAGCTACTGATGATTTTTAAATGTTATTGTTTCGATGAACTCGCACGGCATAACGGAGTTAGCCGTGCTGAAGTGAGGAGTGTCTTTCGCCGAAGGCGCGTTATAAGGGGTATGCTGCAATTAATGAAAGAATTATCCCAGCATCCTGACTTTGGGGCTGTTTGAGCTTGTTGTGCGCTCCTTTCCTGATGCGAGGTTGAACTTTGAAACGGCTTCGGGCAATGAAACCCCGCCAAGAATGCTTAATGACGACTTTACCTTGTATGAGATTACGCGCTCTTCCCTTGGCATTATGTCTCCGACCTCGTACTTGATTATTGTGCCCTTGCGCTCGTGCCTTATAACGTTTGAGGGTGTTAGCGTGCCGACATCGTATTCCTTGATGAGCTCTGCTATCCTGGGCACAAGGTCTATAATTGAGACTCCGCGTATTGGTTTTCCTGACCTGTTCTTGAGCTCCAATAAAATCTTGAGCTCGCTTATTCCCCCTTCCCGCGTGCTTAATACAGCGGCTGACTTCCTTATCACGAGAGGGCTGCGGAATACGTAATACGCGATGAGCAGTATTGTTGCGAGCAGGATTATGGCTGCAAGGGGCCTGTAGTTTGTGACGACCCTTACCTGCCTTGAGTTGCCGACGTTTATCTTCACGTCCCAGACAAAGCTGCCGTCCTCAACCCTCGCCTTCGGGTATGTCTTTGAAAATATCCGGGCATACCACGGCACAGGGTATGCGAAAGGCTCCTCCAAGAGCACGTTTGCGTTGTTCGTGAGCGTTATGAGGCGTGCTGTCCTGAGGAATGACTTTGTGACTTCTATTGTTGGCGTTAGCTGGCCGTATGAAATGATTTCGTAGTCAACAAAAGGCAGGTCAAACTTGTAGCCCCTGTCTTTTTCTGTGGCCACAACAGAGACTTTAAGAGTGTCGCGCTGCGGGGGAGTCTGCTCGTCAATGACTGCTGCAAGCTTGAATGTCTTGCGCTCAAGCGGGTTCAGGGAAACGGTGTAGTCTTGGTTTATTACATTGCTGCGCACCTTTATGCTTATTCCTGAAAGGTTGCGCCTGTTCTGGTTTTCAAGGTGGACAGTGATTGGTATCTCTTCTCTTGGGTCTATGAGCGCGGGAACTTCCACTGTTCCGCGCACTGCCGGCAAATAAGTTTGTGTTGCAGGCGGCCCTGTGACTTCCATGTAAAGGAGTGCCTTCTTGATCTCGCTTGTGCCGGTGCGCTTCACGTGTATCGGCACCCCGTACAGGCCGGGGTTGATGTTCAGCGGCTGTATTGTCAGCACCGTCTTGAACGGTTTTCCGGGGCTTACCTGCAGGAAGTCTTTTGTCCTTATGTCCCACAATACTTCCGGCGAGTAGACCTCGAAGAACTCTATGTTGGGGTAATTGTGCTCAATTGTCAGGTTGTAATGCGCGAGTTCGTTCTGGTCTATTGACTGCTGTGCCGGCGCGAACTCAACAGAATAGTCAAATGCGGAAGCAAGCGTGGAAAGCACAACTGCAACCGCAACCCACAGAAGTTTGCGCACCTCTTATCACCGTTGTGGAAGGTAATTTACTCATATTTATACTTTGCTGTTTCTTTTAGACGACAATGCAGGGAATGCAACTGCACAGGTTTTGGCGTTCTTGGCAAGTGGCAGAAAACCTTGTGGTCGTTATGCCAGGACTTTGCTTGCGTGCTCTTCCTTGACCACCCTCAGGACGCGGTCTGCAATGCTCTCTATCTTTTGCTCGTGGCTCACAAGCAATATCTGCCTCGCTTTTAGCTGGTCAAGGATGTCCCTCATTCGGTCAATTTGTTCTGAGCTGAAGCCGTCTGTTGGCTCGTCAAGTATCACGACGTCCTTTGTGTGTATGGTTGAGCGCAGTGCAGTGATTACTTTGTTCAGGGCGAGCCTGTATGCGAGCGCGCATGCTGTTTTTTCGCCTCCTGAAAGGTTTTCCACTTCTGTGTCATACCCGTTCTGCTGGACAACTGGAGAGAATTCCTCGTCAAGGCGAGCAGAAAGCACGTCGTCCTCAATCAGGAGGCTGAACCATTGCTGGAAGAGGCTGTTGAATTCGTGGTAGACTTTTTTCATCACGTGCATTTCCATTACTGCCATGAGGCTTGTGAAGAAGTCGCCCACCCACTGGTTGTATGCGTCGAGTTTTTCCATATTTGTTCTTGCCTGTTTTTTGTCTTCCAATTCCTTCTCAAGCTGGGCGATCTGCTCAATGAGCATTTTTTGTTTTGTCATGAGGGTTGCTTGCTCTAGGCTTATTTCTTTTTCTTGCCGCTGCAATTGCTCCAGCTTTTCTTTTTCAGAAAGGTAGCGCGTTTCAACTTCTTTTTCTGTTTGCAAGAAACTGCCTGCCTGCTGTTTTCTTTGTTCTGCTGATGAAATTGCGGCTGCTGATTCCGCCATGCGCTTTTCAGCGTCCTGTTTTCTTGCAAGGCTTGTTTGGTATTGCTGGAATTTGTACTGCGCGTCCCTTGCTGCTGTTTGCTGCTGCATTAACGCGCTTATTTCCTGCTGCAGTTTTGTTTTTGCCTGTTTTTTCTGGCTTATGGCTGTTTCAATGGCGGTTATTTGCGCAATTAGTGTGTTTGTGTTCTGTTTTTCTTTTTCTGCAAAGGTGTGCTTGTGCTGTGCATTTACTTCCTGGAGGCATGTGGGGCACTTGTTTAGCTCAAGAATGCGCTTTATTGTTTCTTCTGACAATTGTTTTTTTGCTTTGAGCTCTGCGTGGGCTGTTATTTCTGTTCTTAATTCTTCGTCTGCTGTTTGAAGTTCTAGATGTTTTTGCTGGATTGTTTTTTCGATTTCCTCAGGAGTCTGTGATGGCTGGATTGGCACCTGTGAAAGCTGCGCGGATAGCATTGCAATCTCTGCCTGCAGGCTTTTTTGCAGGTTTGCTATCGTTCTGAGTTCTGCCTCTGCTGAATTGTATTCTATCCTGTGCTGCTGCATTGCGTTTCTTTCTTTCTCAATGATTTCAATCACGATTTTTTGCTGTAAAACAGCGTTTTTTGCAGCCTCAATCCTTGGTTTGATGTCAAGGAGGGCTTTCCTGACTTCTGACGCCTGTTCCTGCTTTTCCTGCAATTGCTTCTTTTTTATCGGCTCGTCTGCAATCTGGCCTTCAAACGTGCTTCTTCTTTCGCGCAGCAGTCCTGCATAGGCTTTTGCGTTTTCAGATATTCTCTTATACTTGTCAATGTCAAACACCTTCCTTAGGATTGTTAGGCGGTCTTCCTTGTTTCCGAGGATAATGCGCTTCATTTCCTCCTGTGGCGTGTAGACTGTGTAGCGGTAGATGAGGCTTTTGCTTTTCGTGACCAGGTCAGGGGGGTAGCCGAGAATGTTGAGGACTGCTGTTTTCAGCTCTACTGCTGTTGCCTCCCTGCGTTTGCCGTTTTCTATTATGTAGCCTGCTTCCTGCTCTATGTTGTCTTTGCTTCTTTTGAGCTTTCTTCCTATTGTGTAGTTCTTTCCGTTAAGCTCAAATGACAACTCAACGCTTCCTTCTTTTGCGCCGTTTCTCAGCAGTGCGGCTCCTGAGAGCTCCCCGCGGAGTATTCCGAACAGCGCGAACTCAATCGCGAGCAAAATTGTTGATTTTCCTGCACCAATGTCGCCTGCAAGAAGCACTATTCCCTCAGGAAACTCAATTGATTCTTCTGTATAACTGCGTATGTTCTTGAGTTTTAGGGATTTGAAAAGCATAACTGCCCCACAAATGTAATCATATATATTATTAGTTGTGATGGAGAAGTATGATGGCATTAAACAAGTACGAGGAACAATGGGCTCTTAGAGTCGCGGTACCAAGATAATCCCAGACTCGCAAGCTCGTCTGGGATTATCAGGCTTGTCTGTGGACAAGCATCAATAATGGAAAATCTTCTTTTATTATTTTCTCCAAACTCGCGCGCCTGAACGGAGTTCGGCGGTATGTTATGAGTGAGGAGCGTCTTGTTGCGCCGCAGCGCCTTTAAGGATGTTAAGGAATATTAAAAAATAAAAATATTTTTTTTTTAAAAAA
>JBBILB010000009.1:0-39643 GCA_037445145.1 Candidatus Woesearchaeota archaeon
CTGCCACGGCAGCACCGTCCGGTGCCGCCGCGCGCGAACAATCCGCGCAGAATTGCTCGCACGGTTCATCGCGAGCAATATCTTCTCGCGCGCATTAAGACTTTTTCACTGGGATTCGCAAGCTTTATAAATCCCCTGCTTGCACCTTCCCTGTTCTCAATCTTTATTGTGAAGGAGTGAAGACAAAAATGATTGACTACATAAGACCAGTCGCAATCGCGACAGCGGCAGCCGAGGCAGCGCCTTGCGAGGTTATTTTCCAGAGCGGCGAACAAAAGCACAAGCTGTCATACGTGAACGGCACAGAGCGCCACGCGTATTTCAGGCCTTGTGACCGCGTGAACGGCAACCCGCTCCTTAACGCGCTCGAAGTCATCCTTTACGGACTGCCAAACGATGTCCGCCAAGTCAATGTGCGTGCAGAAAGCGATGCCTGCAGGGACGCATTGAAACGCGAGTGCAACGGCTGCAGCGATGCAACAATTATAGACAAACTGTCTGCACAGCCGGTTGCGCGCAAAATCACTTTCCACATCTGATTTGCTTCTTTTTTTATTGTATTAATAACAGAAATACTTAAATAGGGATACCAGTATAGACAAATGTATATGGCGTTGTTTGGCCTCGTCGAGATAGGCAGGACCGCAGGGCTGTGGGCACTCTTGAGCCTCGTGCCGCTAATACTAATTTACCTCATACGCCCAAGGCCAAAGCAGATGACCATCCCAAGCCTGATGTTCTTCATGAAAAGCTCAGGGGCAACAAAACTAACAAGCTTCCTCAGGCAGTTCCTAAGGGACTGGCTCTTCCTTTTGCAATTCCTCATAATATTCCTCCTGGCAGCAACAATCGCCCAGCCGTACGTCAACTATATGCATGACATAACAGCAGAAAACACAGTCATAGTCATAGACGTTTCGGCAAGCTCGCAGACAAAGGAGGACGGAAAAACAAGGTTTGACATTGCAATAGACAAGGCAAGGGCATTATTGGGCGCAAAGAACACAATAATACTCGCAAAAGATGCAGCGCAAATCGGCATACAGGACGCTGATGTTTCTGACACGATTGAATACCTCAATGCATTGAGGCCAAAAGACACGACAAGCAGGATTGGAGACGCAATAATCCTCGGAGGCGAAGTCCTTGCAGGCAAGGAAGGAAGGGTCATTGCCATAAGCGACTTCATCAACACAGCAGGACAGGAGCCGAACATAGCAAAGGCAGTTGTGGAAAGCAGGGGAATAACAGTTGACTTCATCAACACCGCAACAGGAGAGCACCGCTCAAACATAGGAATAGTTGACCTGCTCGTGGAGCCAACAACAACCACGATTTACGTCAAGAACTACGAGCCCCATCAGCAAAAAGTCAGGGTAAGCATTGGCGATGGCGCGAAAGAGCTCGCGCTGGCAGCACACTCAATAGAAACATTCTCAATAATAACCCCTCCTGACATCACCAAAATAGAGCTGAACGTGCAGGATGACTTCCCTGTTGACAACAAAGTTTACGTGAGCAGCCCGTCAGGAGCCAAGACAAGAGCCCTGCTCATAACAAACAATGCAAGCATATTCCTCAAGAACGCACTCCTTGCGTCCGGCGAAACAGAGCTGACAATTGCAGAGCCGCCAATAATCCCAAGGGACGCGTACGACGTCTACATAATCCACAACATTGCAAAAGGAAACATACTGCCGGGCACTTTTGAGGACATACGAAACAAGGTGGAGGCAGGTGCAAGCGTTGTCATAGCAGCACAGGAGGACTCTGACAAGATAGACTATAAGGGGTTAACGCCCGTGGACCTTGGCGGAAGGGCAGAAGGCGGCTTCATAACAGTCGAGCAGTTGAACAGGTTCACTAAAAACATAGAGTTCGGCAGCGTTGAATACTATTTCAGCAGCACTCCAAGGGACAGCCCGCTGACAGTGCTCTCAGTAAACGACAAGCCGTTGGTCATTGTTGGAAGAATGGGGTCAGGAAAGATTGCGTACTACGGCATCCTTGAAAAATCATCAGACTTCCCGTACTCGCCCGGTTATCCCATATTCTGGACAGAATTCATGCGCTTCCTTACTGACCAGCAGGACGTGCGCAACCTCAACTACAAGACAGGGGACACGCTTATCCTTAACGAGCTCCAGCGCATAGAGTCGCCCACAAAGGTCATGAAAAAATCAGCCATAATCCTGGATGAGACGGGCTTGTACAAGTTTGAGGATGGCCGCACAATCGCAGTCAACCTCGTTAACGAACGCGAAAGCGACATAAATGCAAACACGACAATGGGCGCGAAAAGCACTGAGTTCGAGCTCAGGCCTGTGAAGGAAAAGCGCAAGTTTGACTTTGTCCAGCCGTTCATATTTATCGGGCTGATACTGCTCTTTGTTGAACTGCTGTACGTGAAGATGAGGGGGATTGTATGAGCATCGCAGGATTCATCAAGCTGGCATACAATTACTTTGAGCAGCCATTCGTAATCCTGCTTGCAATACCTCTTGCCCTGCTCGCAATATGGTTGCTGAAGAAGGAATTCATCAAGCTCAAGGAAGACCCTGATATTGTGAAGCAGAAAAAAAGGGCGCGCAAAATGATGATGTTCACGCGCACAATAACAATAATCCTGCTGTGCATTGCTCTCGCATCGCCGTACATCCAGCACGAAAAAATCATTGAGGGAGACCCGTACATCAAGCTCCTTGTAGACAACTCAACAAGCATGGAGTTGTTTGAGCAGGTTGCGTCAGAGCTCGCTGAAAAGCTTGAGAAGCGCCTTACAGTCGAGAGCAAGACAATTGCGGTGGGCGAGCGCTCAGACCTTGGGGATGCAATCCTCAACAGCCTTGAGCCGGGGCAGAGCGTGCTCCTCGTGACAGACGGCAACAACAACTTCGGCTCAGACATTGGGGATGTCGCGCTGTTCGCGAGCAAGCTCAACGCAACAATCAACGCAATACAGCTCAAGCCAAAAGAAAATGACGTCGGAGTTGCAATCCTGGGACCGAGCAAGACCATGTCAGACGTGGACAACACTTTCACGGTTGTGATAAACCACGTCGGCAAAAAAGACCCTGTCAGGGTTGTTGTCACGCTGGACGGCGAAACACTCATTGACGAAGTGACAGCAGACCCTGTGAAGGAAATCACGAAAAAGCTTCCAGAAGGATACCACAGGATGACAGCAATGGTTGACACAAAGGACTACTTCCCGCAAAACAACGTGTTTTACAAGACAATAAAGGTCGTGCCAAAGCCAAGGATACTCTTTGTTTCAGAAAAAGAGTCGCCTATGAAGACCCTTCTTGGCGAGCTTTACAAGGTTGACTCGCTTTCCACAATACCGCAAAACCTTGACGACTATTATGCGATAGCAATCAACAACATCAAGGCGGACAAGCTCAATGACGCAACAGACAGGCTCACTGAATTCGTATCTGACGGCAATGGGCTGGTTGTGATTGGCGGAAAGAACTCGTTTGACGAAGGCGGATACAAGGACTCAGTCTTTGAGACTATACTTCCTGTCTTTGTCTCAACGCCGGGAAAAAAGCCCGGCGAAATAAGCCTTGTGGTAGTGATTGACACCTCAGGAAGCACAGGCACGCCGTTCGGCAGGTTCACGAGCACAGCCGAATTTGAAAAATCAGCAGCAATCGGCATCTACAAGAACCTCAGGATGGACACACGCCTTGCTGTCGTGGCATTCAACACCCAGGCATACCTCCTGTCAGAACCAAGCTACGTGTACGAGAAAGTCGGGCTTGAAGACCGCATAGCCAGGCTCAAGTTCGGAGGCGGAACGCTCATACAGGCAGGACTGCTCAGGGCAATATCCATGCTCTCACAAATGGGCGGAAGCAAGAACATAGTGCTGATGAGCGACGGAAAAAGCCAGAGCGAAAGCGCGGCAATAGAGGCGGCAAAGCTCGCCGCAAACGAAGGCATAAAGATTTACACAGTCGGAGTCGGGCCAGCAACAAACGAAAACCTGATGATGCAAATTGCTGAAATCGGCAACGGCATTTATTTCCGCGCAACAGAGGAAACAAAGCTCAAAATAATATTTGGCGACGTTGACGAGGAACAGAAAAAGAGCGGAACAATGGGCCTGATGGTGCTCAACGCCAACCACTTCATAACAGAAGGATATGAACCAAGGGCAGACCTGCACGGCTTCAACCAGGTCGTGCCAAAGACAACAGCAAGACTGCTGCTCACAACAACCACAGGCGAGCCAATACTCAGCGTGTGGCGCGTCGGACTTGGCAGGGTGGCTGCGTGGAGCACGGACGACGGCACAGAATGGGCAGGAATGGTCCTGAACAAGATAAACAGCAAGATATTTGCGCGCATGTTCAACTGGGCAATAGGCGACCCTGACAGGAAGGCAGAAAGCTACATTGACGTGCGTGACACAATCGTGAACGAGCCTACAGAAATAACAATAAAGTCAGGCACGCCTCCTGAAGCGCCCGGAATAACATTCTACAAGATTGATGATGATTTGTATTCCGCCGCAATGACTCCCGCAACAACAGGGTTCCAGCAGGTCTCAGGGGCTGTCTTTGCTTCAAATTACCCCCGTGAATACGGCGGGCTCGGCTTCAACGACGACCTTGCCATAATAACATCAACAACAGGGGGCAAAATCTTTGACCCTGACGACATTGACGGAATAGTACAGCACACAAAGGCAAGGGCGAGGCGCATTGTCAACACAAAAGATCTGATTAGCTGGCCCCTTGTGCTTGCCGCTGTCATCATTTTCCTCATAGAAATATTTATAAGGAGACTTGTGAGGAGGGAATAGTGCCATGGTATACATAACACGCAATGCAAACATCATTCTTTTGTTCCTTATTTTGATAAGTGCGAGCGCGCTTGTGGCAGCAACAGTTTTCTTTCAGGAAAACTTTGACCGCATAAACACTGCGTACAACTCCAAGCTCGCACAGCTCAACCAAGTCTCAGAAGACCTTAAGGAAAAACAGGCAGCGCTTGACATGATAAAGGCAGAGCTCACGCTCAAGGCGGCGAGGGAAGAGGAATTCGCATCGCAATACACGGCTGTGAAGACAGAAAAAACACAGCTTGAGAGCGAAAAAAAGCAGTTGACACAGGTCAAGCAAAGCCTTGAAAAAGAGCTTGAAAGCACAGAAAGCGAACTCCAAACCGCAAAGAACGCCCTTGAGGCCGCAAAAGGTGAGGCAGAACGGCTCAAGGCAGACCTTGCGGAATCACAGGCAACAGTGACCGCTCTCAACAAAAAGATTGACGACTACAAGGACACAATAAGCGCGCTTGAGTCCAAAGTGTCCTGCCTGCAGACAGAGCTCGCAAAGCCTGACGCAGAGGAGGGCAACTGCTGATGGCAGCAAAGCCAATCATTTTGGCATTAAAAGAAGTTCGCGGAGCAGTCACGCAAATAACACTATTTAACGCAATCCTTGACACCCTTGTCGTATTCCTCATATGCGTGCTCGCGCTCATACTCATCACGCTGCCCTGGTGGTATGCGCTCATTCCAGCTCTCATTTACGGCACAATCCACACCTACAGGCGCCTGAAAAAGCACAAAAACATGGCTTATGTTGAAGAAAAAGTGCCTGAGCTCAGCGAGCAGCTCACAACAGTCGCTGACAACACAGACAAGGAGAACGCAATTGTGCTGAGCCTGCAGCAGGATGTCTTGCGCGGAATGAAGGCGATAAAGACTTCCTACTTCTTGAGCTTTGGAAGGCTTGCCCGCGAGCTCATAACGCTTGCCGTTGTCAGCATACTCATAATCACAGCATCCGCGCACGGCATAAAATTCCTTGACTTCCGCGAAACCCTCCGCGACCTGGAACGGCTCGGCGAGGGCGCTGGCGAGTACGCGCTCACAGGGGAAGGGCTTGAGTTTGTCGAGAACCTGAGCGAGGACATTTACGGCAACAAGACAATCGCAGAACTGGGCAATGAGGAAATCCAGCTGCAATTGTCCCCTGTCCTGAGCGACATAGACATCAGCAGGGTCCAGCCGCCTGAAAAAAGGGAATTCAAGAGCACGCTTCCCGAGGAAATAAAGGCAACAACAGACGTTTCCTTCCAGGAAAGCATTCCAAAAGGATACCAGAAGATTGTCAAGTCCTATTTCCGCGAAATCGCAAAAACATCATAATAAAGGAGGATGAAAATATGAGACTGGAAGACACCAAAAAAACATTTGACCACCTGCTCCACGAAATGAACAGGGTCATCGTGGGAATGGACGAGGTGCTCAAGCAGATGGTAGTTTCCCTGCTGACCAACTCGCACGCAATACTTGAAGGATACCCTGGGCTGGCAAAGACGCTCAGCATCAAGACAATGGCGCAGCTGCTGAGCCTGAAGTTCTCGCGCATCCAAAACACGCCTGACCTCATGCCGTCGGACATAACAGGAACATACATCATTGAGGAAACAACAGCCGGCAAGCGCACGTTCAAGTTCCAGCCAGGACCGATATTTGCCAATGTAATCCTGGCAGATGAAATCAACCGTGCCACGCCCAAGACCCAGTCTGCACTGCTTGAAGCAATGCAGGAAAAGCAGGTAACTGTGGGAAACAGCACTTTCAAGCTTGAGGACCCGTTCTTTGTGCTCGCAACACAGAACCCGATTGAGCAGGAAGGAACATACCCGCTCCCGGAAGCCCAGAGCGACCGTTTCCTCTTCAAGATACGAACGGACTATCCGACATTTGACCAGGAATTGGAAATTGTCAACAGGTACGCGGAAGAGGAGAAAAAAGTCTCGCTAAAGCCTGTCCTGAGCAGGGACGAGCTCATTTACTTGCAAAGCCTTACAAGGCAGGTGCCAATAGCAGCGGACATCAAGAAATATGCAGTATCGCTCGTCACGGCAACAAGGCAGAAAAAAGACCTGATAGAATACGGCGCTTCGCCGCGCGCCTCAATCGGGCTTGTGCTTGCCGCGAAAGGACGGGCATTGCTTGAGGGAAGGAAGTACGTCTCAAAGCAGGACATTAACACAATGGCATACCCTGTCTTAAGGCACAGGATAATCCTCAGCTTTGAGGCAGAAAGGCAGAACCTGCATGAAGATGATGTCATAAAGCAGTTCCTGAAATAAGATGACAATTGACCTGAGCTTCCTGCACAAGCTGGACAGGATGTCCCTTATAATCAACAAGAGGCTTACTTCCAACTACGTTGGAGAGCGCAGGGCTGTTGCAATGGGCCGCGGGCTTATTTTCAAGGACCACGCAATGTATTCGCCCGGCGATGATTTCAGGGCAATCGACTGGAAGGTGCTGGCGCGCCTGGACAAGCTTTTTGTCAAGCGCTTTGAGGAGGAAAGAAACCTCACAGTGCATATAATCGTGGACTATTCAGGCTCAATGGGCTTTGGCGGAAGGACAAAGAAGTACGAGTATGCCGACATGCTCGGGCTTGGCTTCTGCTATATGGCAATGAAGCACAATGAGAAGTTTGTCGTGAGCACTTTTGCTGACCGGCTTGAGGTTTTCAAGCCCAAAAGGGGCAGGAGCAACCTGATGCGCGTGCTTGATTATTTAAACATGAAAAAGCCAAAAGGGCTGAGCAAGTTCGAGTCATCGCTTACCGCCTACAAGAAGCGCATCAACACAAGGTCTTATGTTGTAATAGTATCTGATTTCCTTTATGACCTTGAGGAAATAAAGAACGCGATAAAGCGCTACCGCGACCATCACGTCATACTCATTCAGGTGCTTGACAAGACAGAGACAGAGCTCAACATTGAGGGAGACTTCAAGCTCATTGATGTTGAGACAGAGGACACTCTAAGGACATTCATTTCTCCCTATGCAAGGAAGAATTACCTTGAGCAGCTCGCAGACCACCAGGCAAAGATAAGGAAAGCCTGTGATGAGATAGGGGCAAAGTTCTTTGTCTTCAGCACAGAATACCCCATATTTGACGCATTCTACGAAGTCCTGAACGCGTGATTCAGCTGCCAAGCTCCATCCTGACAATCTCTTTAATCTCGTCCTCTGAGATTGAGCAGCCGTTGAGCTTGACGCCCCAAAGGACTGATTCAAGGAGCTCTTTTTTGGGGTGTGGCACTTTCACGAGATAACTGTCAAGAAGGCCCTTCTCATAAGCAACTGCCATGAGTTCTGCAGAGCGTATCAGCTCAATGTGCCTTGTGAAAGTCCTGAACTCATCCAGGCGGCCGGTGTCAACATGAAGCTTTGTGTGCAGGCGGGCTGACATCATTTCCTCAAGCTGGTCCGGAGTCTCAATCAATGAGCGCGTGATGCGCTCGTCCATCACGACCTTGTTGGTGCCAAGCCCTGCTGCAACCGCAATGCTTTCCATCTCGCCAAGCTGGACAAGCCTTATGGGTGACTTGTGCGCCCAGAAGATGTTGTTCGCGAGGTCAAGAAGCTGGAGGGCTCTGCTTTTGAATTCAGGCTCCTCAATGACTCCAAGGGCATTGCGTTCAATAAGCCTCTCAACCTGCAACGCCTCAAACTTGAACTTCTTTGTCATCAACGGCCTGTCAACAAGCTCGCGCTTGACGCTTGACACGATGAAGAAGCGCGCGCTTGTCCGCCTCTGAAGCTCCTCAATGAGCCAAAGCAGGCTGTTTGTCGTGAGGGAAATCAGCGGTCCCGAGTCAAGTATTATTGCAGTCACTTGAACCAGCTCCGCGCGGTCTTCAGGCGCCTTGCTGCAGATATGCCCAGCTCGTGCTCAGGGATCCTTGTCTTCCCAATGTAGTCCTGCAATTCCCATTGGGATATCCCAAGGAGCTCTGCAGTCCTTGCAAGCGATATGCCGTGCTCGTGCATGCTGCTTCCCTTCTTGATCCTTGCCTGGTCAAGCACCTCTGTCGTGTAAAGCCTGAGCTTGTCATCATGCTTCTTGATTTCATCAAACAATCCCTTTATGAGAAGCCTGTATTTCTCATTGTTGCCCGCCTCAAGGGCATCCTTTGCATCTTTCAGCAAGGGGGCAAAGTGCCTGCACGACACCCCTTTCTCGCAGAACCTCTGCACAACCTTGCCCAGTGCGTAAACAAGCACGGCAAAGGAGATTGAGTCATCGTCCTGGAAAATGCTCGCGTCGTGAATGACATGGTTGCTTAGCTCGGAGAGAGCGTGATGGTCCTCTGCCTCAAGTGTTGCAATAACCTGCTCCATCACGTCAAGAATGTCCTTTCTGACAACATCGCGCATGCGCCTGAAAATGCGGTTAATGGTATATAAATTTATCCCGGCAGGGGCAGCAACGCCTAATCCACACTAAACAGCTTGTCATCGTGGTCAACGTCAAACAATCCAAGCCTTGCGCCTGCATCAAGCCATCCGTGGGCGTAGTTCAGGGCGGCAAATGCTGTGACAATGTCGCCTTTTTTCTCAAAATGTCTTGCGTCAGAGAAATAGCGCTGAGCCATATCAAGAAAGTCTTCTGCCGCCTTTTTGCCAATTGTTTTGTCAGCAGAAACTATCTTTACTTTCTTTAAAGCCCTTAAAGTGACATCAAAATACTTTGCAAGCTTTTCAGGAGTAATCGTGCTGCCCATCAGGCCTTTGCTTCCTCTGCCTTTTTCTTCGCCCTCTTCGCAGGCATTGGCCGCTTGACAGTAATGGGCAGGATATCCTTTTCAAGCTCCAGCTTGGCAATCTCAATCGGGTTGTAGCCAATCCTTTCCAGCTCTTTTTCGGACAGGGGAACAAGGAAAGGCGCTCCCATTGAAATCTGCAGTGCCCTTGAGCCAATCATCCTTGCAATCTCGTACTTTGTGTACTTGTGATGTTCTTCTGCCTTTGCCATTCAAATCACCTTTGAAGCTTCTTGCGCAGCTCCTTTGCCTTTTCCTGCGCAAGGTCAATCATTGACATGATCTCGTCAGCAGACAACGGCGTTTCGCCGCCCTTCTGCATTGCGCAAAGCAAATCCTTGTCATTGAACGCGACAGTGAGCCTGGCATCAATCGCCTGCTCCTCGTCTGCTGTCGGGTCAAGAATCATATTGCTGCCTATCTTGGCGACGGTGACTTCAACAGGGGCCTGCAAAAGCGGAAGCTTCTTTCCTGTCTTCTTTGCGTAGTCAATATTGCCTTCTTCATCAATTTCGGGAAAAACAGCGTCGCGCAGGGCGGCAACAGCAGCCAGCGCGCCCGCATCAAGCAGGTTGCCTGCATCATTTATTGTGCAAATGTCAATCATCACACTCCACACTTTTTCCTTCTCCTTTATGCAGAGCTTTGTCAGGTCAATTGCCTTTGATTCCCTTATTCCGCGGTCAATCACCCTTGCTAGCTCTGTTGCCTGGTCGCCGGGCGGTCCTGTCTCAAAAAGCGGGTTGCTCATCGGGGTTAGTTCTGCATTGACCATCAGGTTGCCCTGTGCGGGGGTGTCAGGATAAGGCTCCTCAACGCCAAGCTTTACGCCTGCAATGACTTCTGTCTTGCCTATCTTGACTCGGGCACTTCCTTCTGCCATATGTGAAACACCATACTGCACCGTGATAGGCCTGTACTCGTCCATCTTCCGCCCGTCATACCTCAACCCCTTTTCGAGGTATTTCAGAATATGCTCCTTCATCATGATCTCACCTTCCCTGTAAGCTCAAATTTTGCCTTGAGAGCCTCCTGCTGGACCCTGTAAATCTCCAGTGCCTTCTTCTTGGCAAGCTCTAGGACATTCTTCAGGTCATCCTTAGAAACTTCTCCGTCAAGCTGCAGGAGGGAGAACTTGTCCATTGACGGGATGTATGCCACGGGTATGTCCGAGATGCCGATTTCGCAGTCCTCATAACCGTCAATGTCAGCCATTATCCTGCCCTCATAATGCCCCATTGACAGTGCAGCAACAAGGTCCTTCATAAGCAGCCCTGCATCAGCCAGCGCCATAGCCGCTGCTGTTATTGCAGCGCACCTTGTGCCAGCGTCTGTCTCAGGAAGCTCCACGAACACATCAACAACTGCGTTCGGGTATTCCTTGAGGTCAAGCACGGGCAATAATGCTTTTGATATGAGCATGCTGATTTCCTGGCTCCTCCTTCCGCCGCCCGGCCTGACCCTTTCGCCGTGCCCAGAGAACGGCATCATGTTGTACCTGCACCTCAGGATTCCTGTCTCGGGATTCTGCATGAACTTCGGGTGAAGCTCGCGCGGTCCGTAAACAGCAGCGTAAGCAACAGTGTGGCCAATCCTGAACATTGCGCTGCCGTCTGCCCTTGGGATTATGCCTGCCTTTGCCTCTATCTGCCTGAGCTCGTCCCATGCGCGCCCGTCGTGCCGCTTCGGATATGCCTGCTTTACAGCCTTTGCTGCCATCCTAACCACCCCTCCTTGAACTGCCAAAACGCCTCTGGGGGTTGTGCCTTGAATGTGGCATCCTTTCGCCAAAGCTTCTGCGCTCGCGGAACTCTTTCCCGGGCTGCTCGTGCTCAGGAATTTCCTCTGCGGCGCCGGGCGCAATTACCGGTATCTCAACAGGCTTTCCCGTAATCTTTTCGAGGAAGGACTTCATGCGCTCAGTGAGCCCTGGCAAATGCGCCTCCTCCTCAACCTTCTTGATTGCCTGAACAGCCTGCAATTCCTGCTCTGGAGACGGGCCCTGGACCCATATCCAGCCGTTCTGGCCGACTGCAATGTCGCAGCCAGTGGCGTTCTTTATCATCAATACCATGCTTCCGTCCTTTCCAATCACGCGCGGCACCTTGTGGGCGTTGACCTCGACAAGCCTGCCGTCCTTGAGCTTCCTCAGCCCAGGGCCTTTCATCGTGACGTCAATGAGCTTCTGGCTTGTGACGTTTATGACCTTGCACAACACATAGTCTCCAAGGCTGTAGTACTGCGTGAGGTCCGCTGACCTCGGGATGAACTCCATTGTCGCATCTTTGAGCCCAAGGACTGCACTGTACGGGCTGCGCGTGTCAATGCGCCAGCCGGTCATAAGCACGTCAATAATCTTTCCGATAACCTTGTCATTCAGTTTCGGCACATACACCCCCGTCAATGGTATGAGCTTGATGACCTTGCCCTCTATGCTTATCATTCCGAGTCTGCCTGCATAGATTTTTGAATCCACGCGGTACAAGCCCCTGCTTGGCAGGAATCCCATTCCCTCTGCCACAACCTCGCCAGGAACAACAATGTCGCGTTCCTTTACCTTCAGTATCTCGTCACTCATTTTGTTTCACTCCGTTCATTTGACTTTGATTACCCTTGAAACAAGCCCGCCGTGCGTCAGGGCATTGAGCCTGTCATAAAGCTCCTGCTCCATTCCTCCGGGAACCTCTATCGTGCCCTTCCAGGAGCCGTCATTCAGCCATTCCTCTTTCAGCATTCTTCCAAAAGTTTTCACCATGCTGTGCGCCTTTGATGCGTATTGTGCGGGAATTGTAAGCTCTATCTCCTTCATCTCAAACTTTATCGGCAGGATTGGGCGGAGCGCCTTGAGGACTTCCTGCACCTGCTGGTCAACCGGCTTGAACTCGTCAATTTTTACCTTCGCCTCGGCCATTGCCGCCTCTATGCGCTGGGCGGGGTGAGGCGTGTGAGTCCTCGGGTCAACGCCGTTCCTTCGGATAAAATCAACAATTTGGCGGCGCTTCTGCTCCATCAATTTCTGGCGGTATTCTGCAGTCACCTGTATGTTTCCGTCAGAAATTATCTTTTTTGCGACTTCCAGCGGGTCTGCGGTGCCGAAAACTGCCTGCATCCTGTGTTCTGAGGCGAGCATTCCCTTTTTTGCGTCGCTGAAAACCTTCTGAACCCTTAGCGCGTCGCGTATGTCTGCCTTTCCTTGCTTTGCCGCGACCGCCTTTTCGGGATCAATCACGATCTCGAATACGTCAGAGCCCTTCCTGAGCCGGGCAGTGTTAATGTGCTCTTCTGTCATAATTACTTTTTCCTTATTTCCTTCAGCACCCTGTCAATGTTTGCGCGCCCCACTTCCTTCAAGACCCTCTCGTTTGTCTTGATGTAAGCTGCCGCTATGCGCTCCACTGAGAAATTCTTGTCCAGAACATGGTTAAGGGCCCTGAGGGCGAGCCTGAGAGCATCCTCTATTGTCAGAGAGTCTTTGTACTCCCTTGCGAGGATTTCCTCAATCTCCTGCTCCCCCTCGCCGATAACCGTTGCCTTGAACTGGAAGAATATTCCTGTCGGGTCTGTTTCGTACACCTTTGGACCGTCAGCGTCAATTCCAGCAACAATGATGCTCACGCCAAAAGGCCTCAAGCCGCCTGACTGCGTGCATATCTGCTTCAGTGCGCAGATGTCCTTTACAATGCTGATTGTGTCTATCCGCGTGTCATAAGTCACCATGTGCTGCTGGGCTTTAATCTGGGCTCGCTCTATGAGCACGCGGGCGTCAGAAATTATTCCCGAAGCTGTCGCGGCAATATGGTCGTCAATCTTGAATATTTTCTCAACAGACTCCGGAATGACCATTTTGTCAACGATGCGCTTGTCTGCCACGAGCAAAACCCCGTCAGAGCAGGCAAGCCCTATTGCAGTGCTTCCCTGCCTTACTGTTTTCTTTGCGTATTCAACCTGCAAGAGCCTTCCGTCAGGGCTGAACATTGTGATAGCCCTGTCATAGCCCATTAATTGGTGGGGCATTGGCTGCGCCCCTGCCTCTTCCTCTCCTTTCTTCATTTCATATCACCCTGCTGTGTACCTTGTTGCTTTTTTCAGCGAGCCCGAAACCCCAAGGCTGCGCACAATCACAGGCATCCCTTCTATTTCCTCCACTGTGGCAAGCCCTGCCTTCAGGCTGTAAACCTGCTTGTGATTTACCTTTATGATTCCCTTCTGGGTTGAAATATTATATTGCTCTGGCAGTATCAATATCCCTGCCTGCGCAGCCCCTTTTGTGCCGCTAAAAGAGAGCAGTCCCTGCCATATCGCGTCAGAAACGCTTGAAAAATTCTTAATCCTGCTTTTGGACAATATTTCAAATGCCAAATAGCGTTTTTTTTCCCTTAAACTCGGCAGAATTGCCTTAATCCTTGCCATGTGACCTCTTCACCTTTATAACACCGTTCATTGGTGAGAAAAACATCAAAACAACATTTTCGTCCCTTTTCTCACTCGCAATCCAGCAATGTGGAAGTTCTTTATATAGGTTGCGGTCTTGCAAGTTTTGGTAGTTTGTCTCCTGTAAGTAGTAAAATTTATATAGCTGCTGTGTTCTGTTTGTTTTCATGAGCGCAGACACACAAAACAGGCATTACACGATTGTAATTGCTGACGACGACATTGTAATGTGCAGCCTGCTTTATGTTTACTGCACAAATGCAGGCAGAACTGACATTTCTGCTTTTGCAAACGGCGCTGACGCCTTGACCTGTGTGAACCAGCTTGAAACACTGGACTTGCTTGTCACAGACCTTGTAATGCCCAAGATGCGCGGAGACGCACTGATACCAGAGGTGCGCAAAAAATTCCCAGAGGTGCAAGTCATTCTCGTATCCTGCGGAAATAATGATGGTTTCAAACGCGCAGAAGAGATTGCACACGACCTTAATGCCAGTTTTTACAAAAAGCCGATAACAAACGTCACTGGTTTTATTAAGAAAGTCCAAAGCATGCTCTCAAACAACGAGCTTTATAATCACCGCTGACTAACCTGTTCTTATGAGCGAAGATAAACTGGTATGGTTGTTGGTTTCAGAAAGCGTGGAAAACAGGATACGCACAGAACTTAACAGCATTCCTGTGCGAATTGTCGGATTCAGGGATGTCTGCGACGCAATCGAGCTGTTGAGAAACAGCAGCCAGAAACCATCCATTATTATCGGCAATTATGCTGCTTCTGACATTATGCTTGAAGTAGCGCACCAAAAGGAGAAATATGCAGGAATCAGGACAGTATATGCTTCCGAGGAAGACCTTTCACATCTTGCAAAGTCGCACAATGCTGATTATTTGATCCTTGGCAAAGACGGCAAGATTGACCGCATTGCAAGGCTCGTCAGACCACCGTAATTTCTTTTCCAAAACCTTTTTAATCATGTTGTTGATTTCACGAGAATATTGGGCTCTTAGCTCAGCCTGGCAGAGCATTCGGCTCTTACGCTTTGCGCAGAAACCGAATGGTCGGGGGTTCAAATCCCCTAGAGCCCGTATGAAAAAAGAGCTAGCGATATTTTTCGCGCTGCTGTTTATTGCATCTTGCGTTCCAAAGCCAGAGCCGTATGTTCTTGATGAACGGAAGCCTGTTGTCAACATAACAGAGGAAATCCGGCAGATAGAGATGCAGGCAAAAGAGCAGGCAAGGGAAAAACTGGCTGCAGAAGAGCAGAAAAAACAGGAAGCCCAGCAACAGCAGGAAGAGCAAAAGCCAGTTGAGCCCCATGTTGTTGCGGTTCAAGAGCACCAGAAGTCAGGAATTGCTCTTGGGCTTTATCCCAACTATTTCTTGGACGGCACTGACTTCAAGCCAAACTTCGTAACCGTCGTCGGCGAAGAGGCGCCGTCAAGCTATGTGGTCGCCCTTGGAAACCTTGTCGCCCGGACCCCGGGAAACAAGCCCACAGGATTCAGCATGCTCGCCGGCGAAATATCAGACATCACAATACACAACGCAATAGTTGCAGGAACGCCGTGCAACAACGAGATTGTGGCAAAACTCCTCGGCAATCCAGCGCCCTGCGATGCCGCAAATCTGCCGGCGGGAAAAGGGCTCATAAGGCTGTACGAGTCCCAGAATGGAAATGTAGTCCTGCTTGCAGCTGGCAAAACAGACGCGCTTGTCTTGGCTGCAGTGAATGCCATCGGCACAGACCAGTTCATCAGCGTAACAGGTAACGAAATATGCGTCCAGGGAAGCTCGCTTGTGCAGTGTTAGAACCTTGCCTCTGCCTGCAGCCTTGTCAATATAGACTTGTCTTTTGTCAGCGAGAGGGCATCCAACAGGGCTGTTTTAATGAGGCGCTTTATGCCTGAGCGGTATTCTGCAACAAACTTGTCTGTTTCGTTACGGAGCCCTGAGAACTCGCTCTTGTAAGCAATAACCTCGCTTGCCGCAGTAAACAGCCTTTTGTCAAGGGAATTGCCATCGCGCAGAAACAGCGTTAATGGCAGACCGGGAATTCCCCTTGCAAAATGGTCTGCGTGGACAAGCTCATGGTTCTCAATCACGTTCTCAATAATGATTCCCATCGGCTTGACGTGCTTTTTGTACACAGGGTCAAAGCACTCAGGCAGGACATAGACATTGCTCTGCGAGCCCATTCCTATCCGGCTGTCCTCGAGAGGAAACGTGGCTGCAAAAGCCCCTTTTGGAGGGGTGTAGCCTCTCTTTGTCTTGAGGTCTTCCAGGACAGCTGGAGTAGCAATCATTATCCTGGCATAACTCCTTGTTTCAAGCCCGTCTGCCCATCTGTGGCGAAGTTTCTCATTTTCATATGCCTCACCGAATCCGGGGCTCCGGAGGCTGTCATACGCAATATACCCTCCAATCGTTACAGCACCCAGCAAGTACAATCCTGTGTGCAGGAATTTTCTCCTCTCAGAATCCAGACCCCTCTTCCTTTTGGTCATCTTCGCCACAATTACGGGTATTATGCAGGTGTATAAAATGCTTCACCAGACTTGCTGTGACAAAAAAATCATAAAGCTTAAATAGTAGTTGTTACTATGTGGTAGGTATGAATTCAGAACTTGAGACAGCAATAGACCACAAAGTCAAACCAATAGTCTGCAGTGCAGTGCAGAGATTCCTTGGCGTAAAGATGGCAAACATAGAAACAGACATTACTGACCAGCTCAAGCGCTCAACACTCCTTGACATACCAATTGAGACAAAGCTTCCTTTCAAAAAGGCAAAAAAGGCGTTCAAAAGGGCGTACCTGATGAGGCTTCTCAAAATACACCTTGGAAACATCTCAATGGCAGCATCTGTTGCAGGCATGGACAGGCGGAGCATACACCGGCTTGTGTTGTCCTTGAGGATTCCAACGGCAAAATTCCGCGAGGACGCAGAGCCCTCATATGCAAGGCAGTCAGCAGTGCAGGGCATTATTCAGGGGGTCCTTGAGCAGTACAAGCCAGCCCTTAACTCAGCAAGATATAAGGCGCTTTCTGCACAAACAGGGGCTATTTCAGAAGACATTGTAAAAGAGCTTCCTGAAACGCATTTGACCCTGAAAGAAGCAGAGCATGAGTTTGAGAAGGCATACCTCAGCCAGCTCCTGAAGGAATGCAAGACAATAACACAGGCGTCCAAGGCTGCAATGCTGAGGTATGAGGTGCTTCACAGGAAGCTCAGACTCCTGGGCATTAAGAGCCAAAAAGCCTGATTTTAAGGGGATAAAATGAGGTTTTTCTTTGCCAATAATGTCTTAAAAGCCAATATGACAAAAGTGTCACAATAGGCGTGAGTAAAACGAAAGATTTAAATATGAGTACTACTTAATAGTAGTCATTACAGGGGTGCGTTATGGCATTCATACACAAAAACGTCAACAGCGCATTGCTCATGCTGATTGCGTTCATCTCAGTCGCACTGGTGACCGCAACGCTTTACAGCGTTGAGGCCTTTGACAGCATCAACGACGCTTATGCAGAGCAGGCAATGCGTGCTCAGGCACTTGAGGCAGAGCTTGCCGAAAAGGCAGCCATGGCCGACACGCTTCAGAAGAAAGCACAGCTGAACCAAGAGCGTGAGAAGGCGCTTGCAGAAATGCTCGAGAAGCAGAAGCAGGAAGCTGCACAGCAGCAGTCCAGCAACACTGTCACAATCGACGCAACTGCAACCGGCTCCACAGTCCAGAGCACAAGCGCGACAAGGACGCCTTACAACCCATACCGCAACAGGTACTGGTGGTACAGGTAATCCTGAAAACCTTTTTGTTTTTTTTTTAATCATCTCTTAATCATATTCGTCAATTTTAAAAACCCGCACACAGGCATCACCCGGTCAATGAACCAGGTTCCTGACGAATACTGCGGAAACAGGTGCGTTGCAGTAATGCGGAGACCTGACGGCAGCGGCAGCTGGGAATACTATGTTCGTGTGGGCGACTCAATAAAAGCAATTGAAAAAGACATGGAAGAATGCAAAAAAACCTACGGCTTTTCGTACATCAAGCTGCCTGATAAGCCTGCACCTGATGAAAAGGACAGGTTCCTTGCCATATTTGAAATGGTCAACATAAGCTTTATTGACCTTGTCGTTGGCAAAGTCCGTGAACTGAACCAGTCAAAAACAGCCAGAACAATACCTATTGAAAGCATAACCCTTGATGATGTATTATCAATGAGAAAATAGCCCCAAAAGTGCGCAAAAGCAAAAAACGCAGCAGCAAGGTCTTTAGGATTTAGGATTTTTCACCCTGGTATTTCTGAGCAATTTTGTCGGCAAGCCTGTGCGCCTGGTGCAATGGCTCAGGCAATTTATGAGGGTAAACAATGCATTTCCTGACAATCTCAGCAGCAGTTTCCACTGATACAAAATGCCCTGGCGAGACAATGACAGGCTTTGCGTGATCCTTTGTCTTTACCATTTTACCGCGTATTTCGTTGCCAATCATGACGTTGTCGTCAACAACCTCGCCAATAAGCAGTTTCTTGGCAACTCCAATGCACGGTTTTGCAGCCTCAACACCAACATAGCACGCCAGGCCAGCCCTCATGGGATGGGCTATTCCGTGGCCGTCAACCATCAAAACATCAGGGTCGTGCTCCAAGTCATAATACACCTGCATTATGGCATTGCCCTCCCTGAAAGCCAAAAAGCCAGGAATGTAAGGAATTTCAGGCTTTGTCAGCAAGTACTTGGTCTCAATAACAGCCATTGTTTTGAAGTCAAGCACGGCAGCGGCACAGACTGCCTTGTCATTAAAGAAAGCAACATCAAAGCCGGCAATTGTCTTTATGTCCTTTATTTCCAGGGTGTCCTCTGTCTTCACCTGCCTTGCGGTTTCCCTAAGTATTCCCCTGAGTTTTGAAGTGTCAACCTGCATTTTTCGCCACTCTTTTTCAGCAGGTGATAACGCAGGAGTTTATAAAGATGGTTTAAAAAGAGCTAAAAGCGGGCATCAGGATTTTCCCAGCAATCCTTTCCTCCGCAATTGCTTTTCCAAGGGCATCTCGCGGATTTTCATGTTTTCCTCGAGCTGCCGGATTATGATGTTTGTGTCTGCTGTCCTCAAGTCAAGAAAATCATCTGCTATCCTGAATTCGGGCTTTAATGCCTGCCTGGTTTTTGGGTTAGGGATTTTCATACATTTGCCTCAGTTCGTCATCTCCGCGCCTTGGACCATACTGTTTTTTCGAGAGTTTATCAATCTTGCGCTCCAGAAAGCGGTAGTGCCTTGCGCTTAATGGCTCATAGCCATGTTTGCTGAGATGCATAATGCCGTCAATAGCAGGCTCCTGCCAGACAGGTCTTATTGGCGCGCCGCGCGTCACTTTCCGCATTATCCTGACTATGTCTGCCCATCCTGTGCCCCCAACGTCATGGACAAGCCTGCCATCCTGGTATGCGCGCCCGCGGTAATAGAATGCACTGCCTGCCTTTATTCTGCCAATGTACAGTTCAAGCATGGCATCAGCACTTTTGTGCTATTTTTATAACTTGTTATCACTGTGTTTTAACAGATAATGTTTTTATACAAAACCTGCTGATTATTGTGAAAAAGAGGGAGATTTGTGGGTGAAAACAGCGACACGCCAGAAACGCTTGCGGACATCGTGACGTGCACTTCTGCTGTGTCTTCCAATGAACAGCAGAAATACCTTCCCCCACACAAGTGCGTTATGCCGGTTTATGCCGCGCATTACGTCAAGGTTCCAAGAAGAAACCTTGATTTCAGGTCAAGGCATTACGAGCAGGACAGGGGGCTCCGCTAAAGCCTTGTCCTCTTTGCCTTTTCAGAAATAATTGCCGAGTTGCCTGAAGGGTCTTCAATTGTTATCTTGAGCTTTTCCTCGCCCCAGAGGACTTTCATAAGTTTCTTGAGCAGGTTTTTGGCTTTTTGCCTTGCTTCCTCATCCTCCTCAAGGTCGCGGATTTTCTCAATCTGCTCCTTTATCTTGCCAATCAGGCCCTCAATGTTTGTTACAAAGCCCTCTGCAGCAGGACCCGGCTCAATCGTGCCGACGCGCTCAAACTTCACAGTCGCCTCGGAGCTCCTCACAACGCGCACCTGCAGGTCCTGCTTGCCATTGACCTCAAACACGTACCTGCACGGTTCTTTTTTCTCTGCAGCCTCAACGTCTGATTTGTGATACTTGCAGTTCTCGCAGTGCATTGAAAAAATGAACAGTTTGCCAAAAAAAGGCACTTCTGTCTCTGCTTCTGTAAGGGTAAGCTTCTTCTGGCCGCACACAGGGCACTGCTGGTCCTTGAGCGTTGCTGTTATTTTTTCTGTCGGCATAAGAAGCAAGGTCAATTTACTGATTTAAAAAGTATGCGGTTTTTTGGAGCAGTCAGTCCAGCCTGAATTTTGCAAAGATTTCAGCGTTTGACCTCAAATTAGGGTTTTCCTCCGGCGGAAGAAGGGAGCGCGAAAAATAGCCGTCCATAAGAGTTAGGACATTGGGCACATAGCGCTCAATCGCGGCCTTGACAGAATAAAGCGCCTTTTCGCCGAACTCAAACGCCTCCTGCATTTCCGAATCATCAATGAATGGCTTGGACAGCAGCTCGTCTTCATCCAGCGATGCAATTAATGTGCCGGGCTTGTCATACCTGCGGTCATTAACGTTCATTGAGACAACATCATCATTTTTTGCCCTGATTATGATTGAGTCGCCGTCTCTTGTCAGGGTAATTGTGAATTGTGACGGGCTCCAAAATTGAGTTGTCATCATGCTTGCGCCTGTACTCAATGCTTATGCCGTTAATGTTTCCTGTTATTACGAAAGTGCCCTGGCCTGGGTATGCAGAATAGTTGTTGAAAAGAACAGCAAAACCATTAAGAGGCCTGATTTTCTCAAGCTCTGCTTTCACAACATCATCAAGAGCCTTTAGGGCTGTCATAATACAAAAACAGCGCTGCACCTTTTAAAGATTGCTCCAAAAGAGAATTATTCCTGCGGCTCAGAGGATTCCCTTACTTCCTTAGTCTGCTTTGAGCGGTAGATTGACGCAAAGCTCGGCGTGATAACAATGTAGTCGTCGCCAAAGCCAGCAATCTCGCCCTCAATAGCATCAGTTGTTTTCTTCAGCTTGTTAATCGCGCGCTTCAGCTCGACAAGGTCGCGCTCTTTTAGCGGCTTGATGTTCACAAGCGCAATTGTGTATCCTTCCCTTAAGGAGTCAAGAATCGGCTTCACGTCCTCAAAGTCATCCAGCTGGAACGGCCTGACAAGAATCCTTGAATGCCCTTCTCCGCCTTCAGTGTCAAGCTCAACATAACCTTCCTCTGCATCAAGCTCGTCGTATTTCTTGTCAGACCCGAACAGTTTTTCAAAGAACTTCTTCATTGCGAATCCTCCTCTCACAGTCACTCTTCTTTTAATTTTCTTAACTCTTTAATAGTGCTACTGGTTGCATTAACTTGTATATAAAATCTTCGCTTCTGCAGCTCCGACGGAACAATCCACCGCAACCTTTTTAAACCAGCCATAAACACTCAGCACAGGGTGAATCTCATGGGCAAACGCAAAGGAGGGTACCGCCGCAGGACAAGGCACTTGATGTGCAAGAACGTGCGCCAGAAAGGAAAAATAAAACTCGCGTCTTATTTCGCGTCCTACAAACCAGGCGACAAGGTGGCGTTGTTCGCAGAGCCTGCTGTCCAGGGCGGAATCTACCATTTGAGGTTCCACGGCAAGGTCGGAAAGGTTGTTGGAAAGCAGGGCGACTGCTACAATGTTGCAATAATGGACGGCGGAAAGCAAAAGACAGTAGTCGTGCACCCGGTCCACCTCAAGAAGGTGTAAAAAATGACGTACAAAATATTGTCAGAATCCGCAACAAACACTGCAGAAGTCAAGAAGCTGCTTGAAGAAATCAAGGAAAAGGACAAGGAGCTTGGCTTCAGGGCGCAAAGATGCCTTGACCACCTTGAAAGCATCGGCACTTTGTCGCAGAAAAAGGCAAAAGAACTCGAAACAGCGCTCGCAAAGCTTGAAATACCAAGAATGAAGGAAAACCATATACACAAGCTGATTGACATCCTTCCAAAGACAGCAGATGATGTAAAGATTGTCCTGCAGGGCTATGCGCTCACCGTGACCAACGAGAACTGCAAAAAGATTGCTGACACGATTGCAGAGATTGCGAAGTGAATTATTTTTTGCTTTTTCTCTTGACGACAAAATAATAGATTGCCGCGCCGAGTATTCCGAGGAATATCAGGAGGAGTATCCACACGACCTTGCTGTCCCCTTTCATGTCCCTCTGGGCGCAGTCAACTATCATCCATATCCAGAATATGAAGCTGAGAATGCACAGGGCCATGATGAGAAGCCACGCAAGGACAATCATTATTACAATCCCTGCCACAACCCCTGCTTCTGCTGCCATACCATGAGAAGGGCTGCGCAATGTTTATATACTTTGCGCAATTAACCTTTTTTATTGTGGAAAATGACTAGGGGAACAGCATATGGAACAAGGCACGACAATCACACCAGAGAAAATGCAGACCAAGGAAGAGTTTGCAATCGTGCTAGACTTCCTGCCGCACGGTTACCCGTTTGATCCCCGCCCAAGCCACAAGAAATCGCCAATAGTTCAGGCAATAGGCAAAACCCATTTCACGCTTCTTGAGCTTGTCCCAAAAAAAGAAGTCTTTTTGCAGCCTTTGGCAGAGGTTTACATAGGCGAAGGCAAGAGGGACCAGATACACCACATAATTGGCAGGCTGCCTATGGAAAAGCTTACTGCAACAGCGAAAACAGAGCTTGAGTTTGTTGTAAGGGACCTTGTCCGCAAGAACGAACGGCGCTTTGTGGACTTCCTGAACACAGCAAGACCCTTAACAACCAGAATGCACCAGTTGGAGCTACTGCCTGGCGTTGGAAAGAAGCACATGTGGGAAATACTTGAAACAAGGGAAAAAAAGCCATTCGAGAGCTTTAATGATGTCAAAGAGCGTGTTAAACTAATGCCTGACCCTGAAAAAGCCATAATCAAGCGTATTCTGGCTGAATTGTCAGGAAATGAGAAACACAAGGTATTTGTGGACGTTTAAATCCATTTTTTAAGCCGGTTTTACCCTATTTTCCCTGTAAACCAAACTTTTATATAGCACCTCTACGTTTTGTCGTCTATTAACACTCTGGGGTGATTTTCAATGCCAAAAGGAAGATGCATGAAGTGCAAAAAAGAAGTTGAGATAAAAAACCCGAAAGAAGTAGTTATGAAGAACGGCATGAAGGCTGTAAAGGGCGAATGCCCTGTATGCGGCACAAAGGTCTTCAGGATTCTCGGAAAGGCGTAAGCGCCTTTTCATTTTCTTTTTTTCCTGCTTTTATTCTGCAATTGCACAAAATTTAAATACACAAATACTTTATTCTGCAACGGGGTGATTTTATGGCAAACCAGCCAGAAAAAAGAGTCAAACTGCTTAACCAGATAGAATTTAATATCCTTGAAAAGAGCAGCATAAAGAATGCCTGCCGGGCAAAGGAAATAGCACGGCAGTGGCTCAAACTTTCGCGCTAATCACAGCCCGGAAACAACCGGGGAGGGATAATTATGCAGGACAAGTTTTTGCGCTTTGACGAGGACGAGGAAGAAGGCGACCCTGAAGACTACGACGACTACGAATGATTTTTAGGAAAAGTATTTATACCAGCCGCTTTCATCTTGTTTAAAAACCACAAAGGGGGGATTTCAATGAAGAAAGGAATGTTTGCAGCATTATGCATAGCAATGCTTGTCCTGCAGTCAATAATTGTTTTTGCAGGCGTGAGCCCGTACACAGACTACAAAAGCATGGCAACCTCAAGCAGCGTCATCCGCAGGATTGGCACGCCCACAACAACACAGGTATGCAATCTGAAAATAACAGCCGACCCGAACAGCAAGTATTTCCTTGGCGAGGCGCGCAGGGAGTGCATCCAGAACAACAAGGGAAGCTTCTTCTGCCAGCAGCAATGCATTGACAAAATGAAGCTCTATGTCTACACAGGCAAGTATGACCGCCAGCTCGGGCTCATTGGGGCATATAACTGCAAGGGAATCAGCAAAGAAGCAACAGACCCTGCAAAAGACCCAAACGAGTGCTATTATCTGGCAAAGGACGCCTGTTCGCTGGCAAACCCGAACAATGACTACTGCCGCAGAAAGTGCGTTAAGCAGGCATACGCGGTCTGCAGGAGAAACATAGCAGCAATGAAGTACGTCTAAGATTTTTTTTTTTATTATTAATTAACTTCTAAATGCGCTGATGCGCATAGTGACCCTCCTCACTCGTGTGCTGCGAACCGTCGCCGACGCAGTCAGCGAGCGTGCTCGAGACAAATTGCGGATTGTCGACATCTGTTCAGCAGCACGAGCTCGGAGAAAATAATAGAAGAATGTTTTCCATTATAGTTGGCACCGCGACTGCAAAAAGCTCGTTTTATTAGTTGTTGCTTAATGTTGCCTTTTATGCCTTTATCGTGCCGTAGCCGATCAGTCTCCACCTTTGGCCCATATTCCTTGACATGACCACATTTGCGCCTGCCTCTGCACAAACTGGCCTTTTAAGGGTGCACACAATCTCCTTTTTGCTCAGGGACTTCACAACACCGACAGTGGCTGCTGCATTGACATTAAGCATCAATAATTCACCCATCTTTACAGGCTCCACAACAAGCTTGTCCTTGGCGCCTACAACCCTCTCAAGCAGGTGGGGCTCGAGCTTTAACTCATTCCACACAGGAGGAAGCTTCCCGGCCAGGCCCACAACAGAACCAACAAGCTTGTCTGACTTCACAACAGCAGGGTCAAGGAGAGTCATTATTGCAATGCTTCCGCCAGGACCTGCCTCAGCCACCCTGACTCCGCCGGTCATAATGCTTACCACTTTTGTCGTCAGGGGCTTCCACTGCTTTTTTTCAGGAATCTCAAAGCCGGGCAGTATTGCTATTTCCTGCCCTTCTGCTATTTTGCCCTGCTTTAATGCGCCGCCAAGGACTCCGCCAACCATCTTTTCAGGAACAACGCCAGGCTTGTTTATGTCAAAAGAGCGTGCAACAAACATCAACGGGCTCTTGTCAAGGTCCCTCTTCGGCGTTGGAATCGTGTTCTGGATTGCCTCGAGCAGGACATCAAGGTTCACGCTGTGCAAAGCAGACATCGGAATCACCGGCGCATTCTCATAAGGGGTGCCCTTCAGGAAAGCCTTAATTTCCTCAAAATTCCTCTTCGCCTGCTCCGCAGTTACAAGGTCAATCTTGTTCTGGACAACTATGATGTTCTTTATTCCGACAATCTGCAATGCCTGCACGTGCTCCATTGTCTGGGGCTGCGGGCATTTTTCCTGCGCAGAAACCAGCAGTAATGCGCCGTCAATAATGTTTGCGCCGCACAACATGGTAGCCATCAATGACTCGTGCCCGGGGGCATCCACAAGGGAAAACTTCCTCACTGCCACAGCAGGCTTTTTGCACCTCGGGCAGACCGGCTGGACACTGAACGCTTCAGCGCCTTCGCAAGTTCCGCACCTGTAAATCGTGACATCAGCATACCCAAGCCGTATTGTGATTCCGCGCTTTATTTCCTCGCTGTGCGTGTCTGTCCATTTGCCGGACAACGCCTTGACAAGTGTTGTTTTTCCATGGTCAACGTGCCCCACCATGCCTATGTTTATTTCCGGCTGTGCAGGCAAAGAACTCGGCTCAACACTTTCAGGAGGCGGGGAGCGCTCAGGGTGCTCTGCATCAACACCCGCCTGTTTCTTTCTTGCCATGAATTCTGCCGACTAAGGTGTGATTTATAAACTTTGCCCAGCGAAATGTTTAAATAGTCACTCGGCTGGGTGATTCATATGCGCAACTTATTGCTGCAGAAAAAAGAGGTCGCAGAGGATGCGCCGGACAATACGGTATTCTGGAGCATTGTGGGTGTTGCAAGCGTTTTTGTGATCGTGCTCGCAGCAATGGTTGTTGTGCGCTCTGACTTCACCGGAAAAATCATTCAGCAATGGAACCAGCCAACAAGGCCTTTTGAGGCAAACCCTTATGCGTGCCTCGGAGTGCCGATGTGCGGCGGCAGCCAGAGCTATATGTGCTGCGCAGAAAAGCCATTGCCAAGCGGAATAAAGTGCACCCAGCCAATACGCGGCTATGCATCAGAGATGCCAATGTGCCCTGAATCAATGCCCTACAAGTGCCCCTGCCCTGAAAAATACCCCTACAGGCAGTCATACCCAATCCCATCAAGGTAAAAAAAAAATGGACAAAGCATTAATGGTTGCAGGAATCTTTGCAATCCTCGCAATAGTCGGGATTGTGTTCTTTGTCAACAGCTCAATGACAGGAAAATTCTATTATCCATCTGTTTATTACCCGTACAACAACATTTACGCAAATGACTTTTACGTCAAGCCCACAGGAATGCAGATGGACGTGGCAAGCGGGGTTGTGTTCTTGCGCCCTGAACAGGTAATAAACAACGTATGCATGAACACAGTGCCGTGCAACGGTAAGTCAGAATACGTGTGCTGCAAGCACGACGGAACAGAATGCATCATCCCTTCTGAAGCATACCAGCAGGCAAACACCTGCCCGCTGACGCACAGGGCAAGGTGCTTGTGCAAGGAAGACTATATTGCAGGCCTTATTGAGAAGTACGGCTAAGAAATCAGCTTCTTCAGCTCACTGACTTTCCTGTCAAGCATCGCCTTTGTGTTTGCTTCCACGTTTAACCTCAATACGGGCTCTGTGTGGCTGCTCCTGATGTTAAACCACCAGTCAGGAAATTCAACGCTCAGTCCGTCAATGTGGTAAATCTTGCCCTTGCCAGCGTATTCTGCCTCTATCCTTCTGATTATTTCTGCCTTGTTCTCAGCAGGAAAGCTTATTTCGCCTGAATTAAAGTATTTCTGCAAAGGCGCAAGAAGCTTTGACAACGGCTTTTTTTCCCTGCTGAGCAAGTTCATAAGCAAAAGTACAGGAATGTCGCCATTGTCTGCACAAAAGCTTTCCCTGAAATAATAATGGCCGCTCAGCTCGCCAGCGATTAAGGCGTTTTCCTCCTTCAAAATGTGAGAGATGTAAGTGTGCCCGACCCTTGTCATTATTGCAACACCGCCAAGCTCTGTGATTTTTTCCTTCACAATCCTGCTGCAGCGCAAGTCGTACAACACTCTTGCATGAGGGTTTTCCCTGAGCAGGTATTGGGCGAGCAGGACAAGGATATGGTCAGGCCGGGCAATCCTGCCTTTCTCGTCAACAAAAACAACCCTGTCAGCATCACCGTCAAAAGCAACGCCAAAATCCGCCTTGTTCTTTTTCACAGCAGCAACAAGCTTGTCCAAAGCGCCCTCCCTCAGAGGGTTTGGCGGCCTGTTAGGAAAACTGCCGTCAGGCTCAAAAAACAACGGAATAATCTTGGCAGGCAGGCGGGCAAACACTTTGTGGGCAACAAATCCCTCTGTGCCATTGCCTGCATCAATAACCGCCTTAATGGGTTTTATTTTGCCCTTGAACTGCCTGACGAAAGAAACATAATCCGGGAGGATGTTTTTCCTTCTTGCTTTTCCCTTGTGCTTTGGGCGACCGAAATTCGCCTGCTCAATCAATGTTTTTATCGGGCTCAATCCGTCAGGGAAGCCAAGCGGGATTCCTCCTTTTGCGCAAATCTTGAAGCCATTGTATTCCTTTGGATTGTGCGACGCAGTAATCATTACTCCAGGATTTTCCTGCATTGCGAAATAAAGCATTGGTGTTGAGCATAGCCCGATGTCAATGACATTGCTTCCCTGGTCATTAATGCCTGCAATCAGGCGCTCTGCCATCCTGTCAGAACCAATCCTTGCGTCCCTGCCAACAACAATCGTTTCATTTGTGAAATGCATTGCAACAGCCCTTCCTAGCTTGTACGCAAAATCAAGAGTGAGCTCAGAAGGATAAATTCCCCGGATATCATACGCCTTGAACAGGTTTTCCATTCGGCCTCTTTTTCATAAGCAGTGCCTGAATAAGTATAAAAATACTGCTGTGAAATCACTTCCTTATTACGTAAAAAATCTCATTCGGGACGGTGAATGTTTCGTACTTCCAGCCGAGGCGCTTGAGCATTAAGTCCATCCAAGCACGCCTCGGCTGCCTCATTGGCTTCTCACTGCTTGTCACTGTTGGAAAGCTCACAACAAGCCACCTTGCAGGAATTGCTTTCAGCAGGTTTTCGCTCAATTTGTGACCTTGTCCCTTGTCAATAATCTCAAGAAGCTTGAAAACAAATGCAACGTCAGCAGTTGGCAGGCGCTTTATCTGCTCCATCCCCTTTACGTCTACAATCCTGCACTCGCCATCAATGCCCGCAATGTCAAAGTATTGGTCAACTGCTGAGCACAAATTCCTGTCAATATCCACTCCGACAATTTCTGCGTCAGTGTCAGGATATGAAATTGGGTTCAGGCCGCAGCCAATGTCAAGGACAACGTTTGGCTTTCCTGTTATTGCAAAAATCCTGTCATAAATATCCCTGTAAAACGGCAGTCTTTCCCTTGTTGATACACGGGTTGACAGGATGTGCGCGATTATTTCCTCCCTTCTTGAAGGAATCCCTGTCTGGCGCAATTCAGCAAGCAGAACATCCCTGTGCTCTGGCTCACTGCTCTCGTAAAGCGAAACATTCCGCCTCAAAACAGCCCTTACTGACTTGATAAGATTCTTGTATTCCGAACTTCTCGTGTTCAGCCTGTCAAGCCTTTTTGCAAGCTTCTGATTCCTCCCAATTTCCTTTTCAAGTACTGCCTCAACAAATGAGTGCTCAATTCCTGCAAGATCTTTTTTTGCAAGTATGTCGTGAACAATGTCTTCTCTTGTAGGCATGATTATTCAATTAAAGAACTTATATTAAAGCTTAATCTTAATAACCGGCCTCAACGAAGCTTTCGGCAACTGGAGTTTTTGCTTTCCGTTCAGGCGGCTGTTGAGCTTTCTTGCCCTTGCCTGCTCAAGGCTTATCAGCCTGCGGCACTCAACGCACCATTTTCGCATAGGAGAATAACTTCGCACTGCCGCGCCGCAACGCTTGCAAACTGCAGTCATAGTATCCAACCACCAGAATGCAGAACAGGGCAGGTATTTATTAAACTTATGGAAACATACCTACTCATGAGTAGTCAAAGAGATTGGCATTTTCGTCGATAATTTTATATACTGAAGTCCGGTAATTCCCGCCAGAGGGGAAATATGGACATACCCCCACAGCAACAACCGAATTCTGAAACGCAGGTGTTAGGCGGCAACATCGAGTTGACAGGCTTCCGAGAGCTTGACGGCGGCTCAATGATTGTCCTCAAGAAAATAATCGGCAATTACGCAAGAAGGTTTTCTGACACTTACGGCAGCGAAAAAATAGAGCTAAGCATGTCAAAAACATCAGACATGTTCTCACTTACAGGCTCTGTGTTCTGCAAGGGCCAGAAAATAACAGCAGTCCACAGCGACAAAAACATCTTCTTCCTCGTGGATGCTGTCCTGAAAAGGATTGAGCAGGAAATCTCCAAATAACAAGTTCCTAAGCTTTATTATTTCTTCAGCGCAATGCGGAACAGCTGGGCTGAAACAAACCAGACCAGAAGAAAAGTCGTGAGAGCCCAGAAAAGCCTCACGAAGTTGCCCACTGCATACATTACGACAATCGCAATCACAAGCCCAAAAGCATATTCTTTTAGCAGACCTTTGTTAATCTCAACAATCGAGCGCAATCCGACGAGATAAATGACAACGCCGTTGATGATTATATGAAAAACAGTTTTTGCAAAAAGCACGCCAATTATTATTAACAGGAGCAAAAATGCCAGCAGACCAACAACAGACGGCCACACCATATGTTCGCGATTGTGAAGCAAAGTTTATAAACCTAACCTTCAGGATTTTTGCATATGGGTTTTCAGGAAGAACTCCAGGCATTTGTGAAAAAAGAGCTGAAAGCAGACATCCCTCTTGAGGTTCCGCCTTCTCCAGAGCTTGGAGACTTTGCAGTGCCGTGCTTTGCTCTTGCAAAACAGATGAAAAAAGCTCCGCCATTGATTGCGAAAGAGCTTGCTGAAACGCTGAAAAAGCCTCAATTCGTTGAGAAAATAGAAGCAAACGGACCCTACCTGAACTTTTTCCTCAAAAAGGCAATGCTTGCAGAAAAAACACTGCTCGACATAGCATACCAGAAAGACAAGTACGGAACTACAGATGAAGGGAAGGGAAAAACTGTTGTAATAGATTACTCCCACCCTAACATAGGCAAATTGTTCCACTTCGGGCATTTAAGAAGCACAGTTGTTGGAAACTCGCTTTACAAGCTGTTTTCATCGCAGGGCTACAAGGTGGTGCGGCTGAACTATCTGGGAGACTGGGGCACGCAGTTCGGAGCGCTGATTTATGCATATCTGCAATGGGGCGACAAGAAAAAAATGGCAAAATGCCCAATAAAACACCTTCTGGAATTGTACGTGAAGTTCCACAAGGAAGCAAAAGACAACCCAAAACTCGAGGAAGAAGCAAGGGCGTGGTTCAAGAAGCTTGAGGACGGAAACACAGAGGCAACAAAGCTCTGGGCGAAATTCAGGCAGGAATCACTCAATGACTTCAAGAAAATCTACAACATCCTCGGCGTAGAGTTTGATTCCTATGACGGAGAAGCCCACATTGCAAAACACACCGACGACCTTATTACGCTGTGCGAAAAGAAAAAAATAACAAAAGAAAGCGAAGGCGCGCTTGTCATCCCGCTAAAAGGGTTTGAAACACCACTCATTCTGCGCAAAAACGACGGGGCAACAACATACGCAGCCCGCGACCTTGCAGCAATCAAGCATCGCATTGAAACATACAATCCTGCCAAAATACTTTATGTTGTCGGAAGGGAACAATGCTTGCACTTCCAACAATTATTTGCAGCTGCAGAACTGCTCGGCCACAAAAAAGACAGGCTAGCCCACATTGACTTCGGCTTCTACCTCTCGCCAGAAGGCGGAAAAATGGCAACACGCAAGGGCAAAAGCATCTTCATGGAGGACGCCATCAAGGAAACGATCGACCTTGCCTTGAAGACGATAAACGAGAAGAATCCCAAACTTAAGAACAAGCAGGAAGTTGCCAGGATTGTTGCTGTTGGGGCATTGTTCTTCGGCGACTTAATGAATGACAGGAACAAGGACATTGTGTTTGACATCAGCAGGTTCCTTGACTTTGAGGGCGACACAGGACCTTACCTGCAGTACACTTACGCCCGTGCAAGCTCAATAATCAGGAAGGCAGAGGCAAAAAAGATTTCAGTGACAACAAAAGTGAAGTTTGACGCGCTTTCCGAGCAGACTGAGAAAAAGGTAATTGTGCTGCTTTCCGAGTACCCGTATCGCGTGAGGGACGCATTAAGGCAGTACAAGCCGCACATACTTGCCCAATACCTTTTGCATCTCGGCAGGGCATTCAACGAGTTCTACCACTCCTGCCCCTGCATGCAAGAAACAGACAAAGAAAAGCAAAAAGCCAGGTTATTGCTGATAGACTGCACAAGGACAGTGCTCAGAAACGGGCTTTCCCTGCTCGGTATATCAGCACCAGAGGAGATGTAGGCATTAAAGGCGGGCTGGCTTGATGGACAGAAAGGACAACAGCCCTCACAACCCTGTCAATCGAGCAGTGGTCCAAATAAACCCTACGGTTCTTCTTGAGCTCGCCGCTGATTTTGCCGTTGGGATTCCTAAGCTGCCATACACTGCCTGAATTCAGACGCCACTTTGGGCCAGGTCTGTTCACGTACTGCACGCCATAAATGCGGTATGTTCCGTCATAATTATCCCCGACCCCTGCATAGCAGCGTGAAGTGTAGGAGCCCTTTGTCTTTTTCCCCCACCCGAGCTCAACCACATAATACATAGTCAGGGTATCCTGCTGCTAATTTTATAGCTTTGCAACCGCAGGAGTTTTATACCAGACCATACTTCCCAATAGTATGAAAATCATTGCTGTCCCAGGTGCCACTTCAGAGGCAATCCTTTCCGAGCTCAAAAAAAGGCAGATAAACGAGCACGGAAGGGCTCCCATTGTCGAGCTTGTCGCCGACGTGAAAGAGAATTTTGTCATGATAGGCGGAAGCCCTGAAACAACAGAGGCAACTTTTTCCGCATTTAACGACAACCATCCCGGCGCAGGAATAATAATTTTCACCGCAGAACCAAAACCATTCAAGGGCATGCCTGCAGAGAGAATGCTTTTTGTGGGATGCAGGACGTGGTCAAAGGAAACCCATACACAACTAAAGTCCAGAAATGCAAAACAATACCCAATGCACGAAATAATACAAGAAGGGGTAAGCGATGTCTGCGACTCAGTAATGGCAGCAGCAAAGGACTTCCCAGCGCTTTACGTCTCAATTGATATTTCTGTCCTTGACCCTGCATTTGCCCCTACAGACTCCCCTGAACCTGGGGGAATGACAACAAGGGAGCTCCTGTACTTCCTTAAAAGGCTTAAGCTTCTTAAGAATTTCTCAGCGGCAGACATAGTCAAAGTCAAAGAAGGCACTGCAGTCTTGGGGGCAAAACTCCTGTCAGAACTGCTTTAAACAGAAAAGCTTTTATATAGTGATGAATATTAGTTCTCACTACAAGGGGAGTAATAATTATGGGAAGAATCAAAACACAGCTGATTAAGCGTCTTACACTTAACCTTGTGAAACAGCACAAGGCATTGTTTACCACAGACTATGCAGCGAACAAAAAACTTGTCGAGCAGTTGCTTACAGAGCCGGGAAAAAAGGTAAGGAACATTGTTGCAGGATACGTGACAAGGATAATGCAGCGCAAGGAAGACTAATAACCGTAGACCGAGATGACGGGATAACGGGGGATGTGGGGGTGCAGCGATGGAGGAAAACTCCATATTTGTCGGAAACAAGCCGTTCATGAATTACGTGACCGGCGTGGTGATGCAGTTCACTACAAAAGCAGCTTCTGAAGTCGTGATAAAGGCAAGGGGAAAATTCATTTCCCGCGCAGTAGACATAGCAGAAGTGGCTTCAAAAAGGTTCCTGCAGGGCGGAGTCGGCATCAAGGACATAAAAGTTGATTCTGAAGAGTTCAAAAACCAGGAAGGAAAGATTGTACGCGTCAGCACGATAGAGATTACGCTGGGAAGGAATGAAGGCGAATTGCCGCAGGTGGTTTAATTTTTATTGCATATCATAGTTAAGATGGTCAAGATCACCATTATCATACCATCCTCCGCCGGTTTCAGCAGTGGAGCCAACCATTGACATAAGGCGCTCAAGCTCGCTTTCAAGAGTTTTTATGTACAAAACATATTTCTCAAGGCCTTTTTTTGTGTGAAATAATTATTCATTTCTCCCTCCTCAAAATAAATTCTGCAATTGAATAATAGTTTTTTTCCCAGATGTGCCTGCGCTCCTCCTCAGGGTATTCTGCAAGTGTCCTTTGCTCCCCTTTAAGCATAATTATCCTGTCCCAGTTCTTTGAATTGTCACCCCGGGGTTCTGTTGAAAACTCAATCGGAACCTGGAAAACCCTTGCTTCAACATGTCCTTGTGGGTCAGCATATGTCAATGCAACCTCAAAATATCCGCTTCTGTCTGGGCTGAGTGAGAGTAGTTTCAAGAGGTCTTGTGCAGGAATAACTTTTTCAAAATAATTCGTGTACGGGCCAGGAAACCGCAGCGCGTTAATGAATAGGCTGTGGTCCTCGCGCACAACAGGAACACCCAAATCCTTTGCAGCAGAAACCGCGGCGTGCCTTGCAATCTCTTCGCTTGTGTCTGCTTGTATTTCTGGATACTCGTTGTCGGCCTGAATTGCATTAATGCCAAATTTTTCAAATACCCCTTTAGCAACTGAGAATTTCCATTTATTTTTTGTCAGCACGCGTATTTCCTGCATATTGCACCTCCACATAATTTCCTGATGGTTGCATCAACAAGCACATCTATTGTGTCTATTTTCCTGATGCGCGAGTTTCTCATCATAAGCGAAAGTTCTGTACATCCCAAAATAACAGTTCCTTTGCTATTTCCAACATACTTACTGGCAATTTTGTGGATTGCTCTCTTGCAAGACTTCACATTTTTCCCCTGTTGAAATCATAAATGATACTGTTCATTAGCGAAATTTCACGATGCGAGGGAATAATACAGTTCACCCCCCCGGAAACCTGTAAATTCCGCTGTTTATTGTGTTTTGTGTGCCAAATAAAACAGTTTATTTTATTCCTTTGTAAACCATTTGACCTCAATACCTTCTCCAAGGTTGAGTTCTGATATTTTTGAGTCTATTTTTACAACAAATATGTGCTGTTTGATTCCCTCATCTTACTGCACCCTGAACAGTTCGCGCCTTGCAGCATTTATCGGATTGTCTTCCCTTAGCTTGAGCAAGCACTCGTTCTTGGAATTGTAGACTATAACGCTGGCAACTTCAGTCATTCCAACCACCCTGCTTTCTAATCTGTTCAAGCTGGCTTCTGAAGTCCCGCAGCTTGTCCTCAACAAGCCTTGTCACAACATCCCTGGGCGCTTTATTGTGGCAGAGACAGTATAGCTTTAGAAGATCAAACAAGTCCTTCCTGATTTTTACACTGCGAAACTCAGTTATTTGTTTACCAAGCCCATTATTAGACAAGGCATCTTTATTTTCCATAAGCTCACTTTGTTCTTTTCGGGATATTCTGAAAGTCATTTCAACCTTCTTTCCTCCACGCATTTGAAAGGGCTTTTATGATATTATTCTCTGAAATATTTCTTCCATTCTGTTTAAGTAAGCAGTGAAATCGTTCTGCTCTCTTATGCGCGATGAATTCCTGACTAACTTGTTTCTAAGGCCGGCGTCATAAATTATGCCGTCTAAACTCTTAGCAAAGTTCTTTTTGTCTCTTGGATTTACTTCTAAGTAACAATTCTCAAATCCTTCCCCATATTTTCTTGCTACATCACAACTTAATAGCACTGGAGTTCCACAACACATTGCTTCCAGTGGTATCCTTGACGTGTGTGTTTTAACACCAAAATCACATTCAGGAACTACCACCGCATCAGCAGCCCTCATTATCTCCGGCACTATCCAGGGAGGTTGACTATCAATGAAATAAATGTTTTGCAAATTCTTGTTTTTGATTCTTTCTATATACGCTTGTTTATTCTTTCCACACCCTATAAATAACAAATTTTTTGGCCGGCCATTCTGGATAAACGCGTCCAGCAAGTAATCAACCCCTTTTGACTTGTTAAGCTTGCCTAAAAACAAAATGGTTCTTTTTTCATTAAGATTGGAATTTTTGAAATCAAATTTCACGCCAAATGGACTGAAGTCTCTGCTTATGCTAACATCATGTACGTAAACACTTTTGTCAACATGGGGCACGTAACAATGCAAGCACCTCATATCGCACTTGTTAGTAAGATGCCATTGTAATACAAATTCTTTATTCCCGTAATTAATGAAATTTTTAAGTGACATTTTTTGAAACATAAATCAGTGACGGAAATCTTGTTTTACACATGCTTACTAAAAGCGGTTCTTGTCCTATTTTATGCTGACCAAATTTTTCATCCGCCCAATGAGGGTCATTGTAATAAAAACAATCAGCATCATAACCAGTGATTATAATAAAATGGCCCTTCCACTCAGCAGTTTTTATCCCTCGAAACTCACGAACAGACACCAATGTTATTATTGGACAGCCTTTTGACAGAATATTGCGGATTAAACTTGTGGTTATAAGACAAAACTCAACACCCAAATCAGTTGCGATGAGTTCCTTAGCATGCTTAATAAACTTGTCATCAATTTCATTTTCAGTCTTCAATGATTCTATAAATTGTAGCTTGTCTTCTTTGTTTAAACTATTAAATGCTGCATCAAAATACTGGTAATTGAAAAAAACAAGATTCGGTTTGAGCTTTGAGCATTCCCCAATTGCCAATGCCAGCTGAGGAGGAGTGGTCATGCCCTGCTCACTAAAAGCCTGTTTAATGCGATCTGTTTTAACATCAACCCAGAAAAATTTCAGCAACATTTCAGCACAAGTCTGCCCGCAATCAAGTTTTGATGATTGCCTAATCAGCGGAACATCAAGCCGCATTTAATCACCTCATTCACAACCACTACAACTATTACAACCCGAACAACCACCACCGCCACTGCCACAACTACCACAACTGCTGCAACCAGAATTACATGAGACACAATATTCACTCATCACCTTTTCCAAGTTACTAAATCCTTTCCAGAACGCAAATTTCTCTAGCACATCTGGCTTCGTTTGCATTCTATCATACATTTTGTTAATATTCTGCCTCTCGCTTTTTGTTGAATACCTGACCTCCTCATTTGTTAAGCACCGCATTTCAAATTCACCTCCAAGGCTTGGCTTGAAACAATTATAAGCGTTTGAAACATTTAATCATTCCTTATAACAATTTCAAATCATTTCAAAAAAATCCTGAAACAAAACGCGATAGGTTTATAAACAACAAACACGTAATTTTTGACAAGGGGGCTTTATGCGGGGTGTTGAGAACCAAATACTTGAGTTCTTCAGGCAGGAGCCGGCAGTAGCCCGCACCACCAGTGACGTCATTGAGAAAATAACCCCTGGATATGAGGCAATTGAAAAAGACATTCTTGACACTGACAGGGAAAAGTCACGAAAGGCAAAAGCGCTTAAAGCAAAACTGCACAGGCAAATTCTTTACCATTTGAACAAGCTTGTTAAGGCAGGATTCTTGGCAATAAAGACAATAGGAGAACACAAGGAAAAGGTCTTTGTGCTTACAGACGCACCATTGCAGACTATTGCAATGCCTGACAAAGGACACCCAATCCCTGCCATGCCAATAGAGGGATATGAGCAAAAAAAGATGATTTACCGCCTTGAACCCCTTGCATGGCTGGAAAGACTTAATGCAATCCTTCTTGAAACCCCCAAGTTCAGAACACAATCTGAGCTCTCACAGGCAGTCACCAATGCATTTTCAGCATCAAATGATGCTGTTGGGCTGAATGATTTTGAACAATTTTTGCAAAAAGGAGATGTTGGAACAAGCATTGGTTTCCTGCGCTCTTTGAACCAAAAATGCGAGGATTATGGGAGAAAAGCAACACTTGTCATTGACTTGACCAACCTGACCTTGCCTGACCTTGTCTTGGTGCCAATCAAGAATTATCTTGGCTCAAAAAAGCCCCACCACATCACGTTTATTTTTGATGTTTACCCCAGAGAACTGATTGAGCACAAGGACTTTTTCGAAAAGCTCATAGCCATTTATTATGAAACAGGCGAAAGCATCTTCATAAAGAACGAGAATGTGCACAGCGCCCCTTACATCCTCGGCAAGGCAGGACCCTACACTTTTCCCAACGATGCGTGGAAGGAATACAAGTCAGGGCTTTATGGCCAATTGCCAGGGCTTGTTTGCGCGCACGCCACAATAATGGTTGATGTTGAAAAGTATTTCAGCAAAAACCCAAAAACTGCTGCCAGCTTTACTGATTTGATGCTTAAAGCTGCCAAAAGCCTTCGCTTGGCTAACGAAAGCCAGAGGAAAAGAAGCGCAGAGTTCTTCAAGGGCGGAATACAATTAACTCCTGAGAAGGCAAAGCAGTTTTTCAAGTTCAGCAGGAACTGCATGAGGTTCTGGAATTATGGCTGGAAAGTGCCCGGCGCTGACCAAGCATTTGTCCTGCAGTTCTTGCAGGAGAGCAAGAAAGCAGTTGATGAGTACTGCCTCAGCGAGGAAACAATTTACCAGAGCTGCGGAATGCCCACAAGGTTCAGGACCGCATATTCATGTGCCTTTGAGGAGTTTGTAAAGGACATATTCACAAAACCGCTTTTTCCAAAATGCATGATTAAAAATCCTGATGATTATGAACGCCCTGAAGTAAGGGAAATGATAAAGACAAAAGAGCAAATAGTCAGGGTTTTCGACGGCGGAGACCTGATGACATTCTGCAGAACAGGCCCTGTTGCTCCTCCCGAGATTGTAGGTGAAATAAGCAAACTGCTCGTAAATTACGGCCTGCCATTCTTCAGAATCCAGTTCGCAGGGCACAAGCCAAGCGGAATAACAACACTGTCACAATTCATGGAGGCATAAAAATGCAGGCAACAACCGTGTTTGAGGCATGGAAAACAGTCCTTTCTCACATACTGAAGCACGGCACTGACTTCACAGACGAGAACAAAAGAGTCTGCAGGGAGTTTTTGAACCTTTCAATAGAGATAGACCATCCAGAGATTGACTCCACAAGACCAATAACCGTGCTCAACAGCTTCCAAAAATGGGATTATCCAAGCTTTGATGACATAGCCCGGACAGTGCTTGACAACAACCTCTCACCTGAATACTCCTACAGCTATGGCCCAAGACTGTTCAGCTTCCAGCAGCAAAAGAACCAGGTCAATGACTTCATAATCCCCCTGCTAAAGAACAACCCAAATTCAAGACGGGCTGTTTTAACAGTATGGGACCCTCTTGAAGACTCAAACCCCACAAAGCAGGACATGCCAGGACTTGTTGCCATTGACTTCAAATTACGCAACAACAATCTCAACATGACAACAATCATCAGGAGCAATGACATGTTCTTCGGCTGGCCAGCAAACATTTACCAAATGCACGTACTTCAGCAATTCATTGCAGAAAAGCTCGGCTGCAAAACAGGAAGCATAACCACATTCTCAACATCAGCACACATATTCCAGGACCAGTTCCATTACATAAAAAAAATACTGAAGATGGCGTGATAAGCTATGTCAAGTTGGCAGCTGGCGCCATTAAAAGCAGTTCAACAATTGCTTTCCATCCCTTTATGCGAAGAACCCCAGGCGGCAATTTATCCTGCTGATTCCATGGCTGGTCAATAATGATGACTCTAACCCCATTGCTTACAAGCGCACCAAGCCCCTTAACAAGGTCATCAATTACCACATCCAGTTTCAAGCGTGAGATAACAACATTCTTTGAAAGAACAGTGCCGTCAGCAAGCCTGCGTTTTTCAGCATCAGACACAAAAAGCAAGCGGTGGTAAGGAATTTTGTTTTGTTTGAGGTATTCTGCTGCGATTTTCGCAGCTGCAGCAACTCTTGCAGTAAGGATAATCACTTTATGACCTGCAGCAACCAATTCCTGCACTGCTTCCCTTGCACCAGGAATCAAAGGAGCAGCAAGCGTTGCAGGGCTGTGAGCATATTCTTTGACCTCCCGTATTTGTTCTTCCGAGAGAAACTGCTTTCTAAGAGGTCCTGCCAAGGCCTCAAATGGAATATCAATACCATACTTTTCCTTACAGAATTGCTTTTGAAGAACATAAGTATTTGCAATAGTGCCATCAAAGTCTATAGCGATACGCATTAATACCCGTTAGTGTAGCAGTAATTTAAATATTGTGTTATGCTGTCCTTTTTGAGGCGCTGTAGAAAATCATAAAAACCCCGGCAGCCGTTAGGCTGCACAGGGTTTGGGAATCGAGAGGCGATTCCCATGAATAAAAGAGAGAGGTTGATTAAAAAGATAGAGCGTTTATGG
>JBBILB010000010.1:0-34434 GCA_037445145.1 Candidatus Woesearchaeota archaeon
CCGCCTAAAACAACGCTTTGGCGGCAGTCTCCGCTGCCGTACTGCGCGCACGCAGCGCGCAGAAGTTTATGCACGAATCATCCTTCAGAATCTTTCTTTGTTATTCAGGGACTTTTTCTACAGCGCCCAGAATACCGTAAGCTTTATAAACAACCCCCTAAAAAACGAGTATAAACAAGCCAATTAGCGTGAGGAGACCAATCTTTTTGCATGGAGAACACAAAATCTCGCTCATCCAGCCAAACCTGTCAGAGTCATCACTGTCAATATGGGCCCGTAGCTCAGCCTGGACAAAGTGACCGCAAGATTGCTTTGGGGCACTAGAGCAGCTGGCTTTTAACCAGCTGGTCGCGCGTTCAAATCGCGTCGGGCCCGCTTACACTGCGGAAGAGGTCAACCCAAAAAAAATGGCAAAGGAATACGACGTGAGCAAACACGTGCTTGTTCCAAAACACGCAAAACTTGGCGAGAAGGAGAAAAAGGAGCTTTTCGAGAAGTATATCGCTGACCTGAGGGACCTTCCAAGGATTTACAAGGATGACCCTGCAATAAGTGGTCTTGACGCAAAGGAGGGCGACATAATCAGGATAACAAGGAAGTCGCCGACAGCAGGGGAGGCTGTATTCTACAGGAGGGTGGTGAGCAGGTAATGCCAAGCATAGCCAAGACCCTGATTGCGAAGCACTTCGCTGATAACACCCTTGTTGCGAGCAATATTGAGAGCTTTGACTATTTTGTTGAGCACGAGCTCCAGCACATTGTCAACGAGAACAGGGACATTGAGCCGACGATCATTCCGCCAAATGTTGACTCATTCACAATACGCCTTGACAAGATTGAGGTCAAGGAGCCGACAATAACAGAGGCGGACGGCTCAGTCAGGCAGCTTCTTCCCATTGAGGCAAGGCTGAGGAAGCTCAGTTATGCTGCGCCGGTCCTCATTGAGGTATCGTCTCACATCAATGGTGTCCAGAGGGAGACTTTCACGACACAGATCGGTTCATTGCCGATAATGCTCAAGAGCAAGAAGTGCCATTTGAGCAGGATGTCGAGGGAGCAGTTGATTGAGAACGGCGAAGACCCTAACGACCCGGGCGGCTATTTCATAATAAATGGCACAGAGCGCGTCCTTGTGAACATTGAGGACTTGGCGAGCAACAGGTTCATTGTTGAGAAGACGTCAGGAGTCACGGACTACACGGGTAAAATGTTTTCGGAAAACGGTCCGTTCAAGATTCCGCACACGATTGAGCGCCTCAAGGACGGAATATTTTATTTGTCGTTCACAAGGGTGAAGAGGGTTCCTGTGATAGTAGTGATTAAGGCGTTGGGTCTTCTGAAGGATGAGGAAATAATGCAGCACATCTGCAGGGACAGGCAGTATGACGAGGTGCTTATTAACCTGTTCGAGTATGCCGGCGTGAAGAACAGCGAGGACGCCATTGACTTCATTGCAAAGAAGATAGGCATCACGCAGGCAAAGGATGTCCGTCTTGAGAGGATGAATGAAATCATTGACAAGTACCTTTTGCCGCATGCCGGAACAAGAAAGGAGGACAGGTTGTCAAAGGCGTACAACTTGTGCAAGATGCTGAGAAAGTACATTGCGGTTGCGAACAGGGAGGCGCCGCTTGATGACAAGGACCATTATATGAACAAGCGCATCAAGATGTCAGGTGACCTTCTTGCAGACCTTTTCAGGATGAACCTGAAGGTGCTCATAGGGGACATTTTGTACAATTTCCAGCGCATAGTGAAGCGGGGGAAGTTCCCTAGCATAAAGGTAATCATAAGGGACAAGCTTCTCACGAGCAGGATTTACAGCTCGATGGCAACAGGCAACTGGGTTGGTGGAAGAAAGGGGGTTTCGCAAAGGATTCAGCGCCTGAACCACTTGAACACGATTTCGCACCTGCAGCGTGTTGTTTCGCCGTTGTCAAGTTCGCAGGAGAACTTTGAAGCGCGCGAATTGCATGCCACGCATCTTGGAAGATTGTGCCCTGCTGAGACTCCTGAAGGCACAAACATCGGGCTGAGGAAGAATCTTGCGTTGTTCGCGCAGGTTTCAAGAGAGTCCGACGAGCAGGAGATCATGAAGCAGCTTAGGGCTATGGGCTTGAGGAGTGTGCAGCTATGATTAAGTGCGCGTTTTCAAGAGCATCAATAAAAAGAAGCGCAACCGAGCGGAGGTTGTTGGGATGAGCGAGGTTTTTGTCAACGGCAGGTTTGCAGGCGAGGTTGACAGTGGAAAGGACTTTACAAATCAGTTCAGGTCTGCAAGGCGCTCAGGAGCGCTTCCCCTTGGCGCAAACATCATGTATGAGGAATGCCTTGACCAGGTGCACATTGAAACAGGGCGTGGCAGGACAAGGAGGCCTCTTATTGTGGTGAAGGACGGAATACCTCTGCTTACGGAAAAGCACATCAAGCAGTTGCAGAAGAATGAGATAAGCTGGAATGACCTTGTGCATCAGGGCATCATTGAGTATGTTGATGCTGCAGAGGAGGAGAACGCGCTGGTGGCTTTTGACGAGAAGGAGCTGACTCCTGAGCACACTCATTTGGAAATCACGCCTCTGGCAATGCTTGGCATTGTGACAACGCTTGTTCCGTTCGGCCACCACAATCCTTCGGCAAGGCTTGCAATTGGCTCAAAGAACCAGAAGCATGCTATTGGCTTTTATGCCGCGAACTTCCCGGTAAGGATGGATATGGACGTCAACATTCTGCACACTCCTCAGGTGCCGATTGTGCAGTCAATAATGCACGAGCTCTCTGCCTACGAGACCCATCCGAGCGGCCAGAATATTGTTGTTGCAGTGATGAGCTACAAGGGTTACAACATGGAGGATGCTGTAATCCTGAACAAGGGTTCTGTGGAGCGGGGGTTTGCGCGCTCAAGCTACTTCCGCCCTGCCATTGCAGAGGAGCTTCGCTATTCCGGCGGGCTTATGGACAGCATCTGTATTCCTGACAAGGAAGTGAAGGGGTACAAGAGTGAGAAGGATTACAGGCTTCTTGAGGAAGACGGCATCATCTTTCCGGAAGCCCAGGTGAGGGAGGAAGACGTGGTCATCGGCAAGACGTCGCCGCCAAGGTTCCTGAGCTCATTCGAGGAGTACTCATTGTCATCAAACATAAGGAGGGAGAGCTCTGTTGCATTAAGGCATGGCGAGGGGGGTGTTGTTGATTTTGTTCTTGTCACCGAGAACGAGGAGGGCAACAAGCTCGTGCAGGTCAGGATACGCGACCAGCGCATTCCCGAGATTGGCGACAAGTTCTGCTCAAGGCACTCGCAGAAGGGTGTTGTCGGGCTTATTGTTCCTGAGAGCGACATGCCTTACACTGCCTCGGGAATAATCCCGGACATGCTCTTCTCGCCGCACTCAATCCCGAGCAGGATGACTATTGCGCACCTGCTTGAGCTCATTGGCGGAAAGATGGGTGCGCTCTCGGGAAGGTTTGTTGACGGCACGACTTTTGAGTCGGAGCCGGAGGAGGCAATGCGCAATGAGCTTCTTTCGCTGGGCTTCCGCGAGAATGGCACGGAAACGTTGTACAATGGAATTACTGGGGAGCGCATGAGTGCAAGGATTTTTGTCGGAAACATGTATTATTTGAAGCTCAAGCACATGGTTGCGAACAAGATACAGTCAAGGGCAAAGGGGCCCATACAGCTCTTGACGAGGCAGCCGACTGAGGGAAGGGCAAAGGAGGGCGGCCTGCGCATGGGGGAGATGGAAAAGGACACCCTTGTTGCGCATGGTGCGTCGTTGCTGCTCAAGGAGCGCTTTGATTCTGACAAGACCGTTGTTCCGATATGCGAGAATTGCGGCATAATCGCAATTCACGACACTTACAAGGACAAGCGCTACTGCCCGATATGCGGCGACAATGTTGATGTCAATGACATTGAGATAAGCTATGCGTTCAAGCTGATACTTGATGAGTTCAAGAGCTTGGGGATTTATCCAAGGCTCGTGCTGAAGAACAAGTACTGAAAAATGCCAAGAAAGAAGAAAGCAGAGGAGGCGCCGGCTGAAGTTCCGGCTACAGAAAAAGGGGTAGCTGAAGCCCCAAAGCCCGATTCAGAGGCTGCCATGAAGGCAGAGGTTGCGCAGAAGCGCACAGAGGCGCTGCCGACAGAGGAGGAAAAGGCAGCTGTTGCAGAAGTGCCGAAAAAGCCGATTTCCCCTGAGCGCATTGAGGCGCAGATGCATTCTGTGTTCAAGCAAGTTGAGAGTGTTGTTTTCGGGCTTTTGTCGCCAAAGATGATCAAGAAGATGGCTTCTGCAAAGATAGTGACTCCTGAGCTTTATGACAAGGAGGGCTATCCTGTTGACGGCGGCCTGATGGATGTCCGCCTTGGCGTGATTGATCCTGGTTTGAGGTGCAAGACCTGCGGAAGCAAGCTCAAGGAATGCATCGGCCACTTTGGGTACATTGAGCTTGCCCGCCCTGTTGTCCACGTCAAGTTTGCAAGAATCATTCAGTCATTGTTGAAGTGCACGTGCAAGGAGTGCGGAAGGATTCTTATCCCGCAGGAAAAGATTACGCGGTATAATGCCTTGCTGAACCAGGTTGAGCAGGATGAGGGCATTGAGGCAAGGCGTGCAAAGATAAAGGACATAATTGACTCTTTGAAGACGGTCAACAAGTGCCCGCACTGCAAGGCAAAGCAGTCAAAGATAAATCTTGAGAAGCCGACGACGTTCCTTGATGGCGAAAGGCGCCTCAGCCCGATAGAGGTCAGGGCAAGGCTTGAGAAAATTCCTGATGATGACTGCAGGATTTTCGGCATTGACCCGACATATGCAAGGCCTGAATGGACGATTCTCACTGTTCTTGCAATACCGCCTGTTACCGTGCGCCCGAGCATCACCCTTGAGTCAGGCGAGCGGTCCGAGGATGACTTGACGCACAAGCTTGGCGACATTGTGAGGATAAACCAGCGCCTGTTTGAGAACATCAATGCAGGCGCTCCGGAAATCATAATTGAGGACCTTTGGGACCTGCTGCAGTATCATGTAACGACGTTCTTTGACAACACTATTGCGCAGGTGCCTCCTGCAAGGCATAGGTCAGGACAGCCGCTGAAGACAATCACTGAGCGCATCAAGAGCAAGGAGGGCCGCATAAGGCACAATCTGGCGGGCAAGCGCACAAACTTTTGTGCAAGGAGCGTCATCTCGCCTGACCCGATGCTGAAGATAAATGAGGTTGGAGTGCCCCGCATAATGGCGATGAAGCTTACTGTGCCCGAAACAATCAATGAGTGGAACATGGCTTATTTGAGGAAGTTCGTTGAGAACGGCCCGAACAAGTATCCCGGCGCCAACTACATAGTGAGGCCTGACGGCAAGAAGAAGAAAATAACTGACGAAACGAAGGAGGCAGCGCTTGAGGAACTGCAGCCCGGCTACATTGTGGAGCGCCACATAATGGACGGCGATGTCGCAGTGTTCAACCGCCAGCCCTCGCTTCACAGGATGAGCATGATGTGCCACCGCATAAAGATACTTCCCGGCAGGACCCTGAGGCTGAATCCTGCCGTGTGCGCGCCTTACAATGCGGACTTTGACGGTGATGAGATGAACCTGCACGTGCCGCAGACAGAGGAGGCAAGGGCGGAGGCGGAGATTCTGATGGAGGTGCAGACGCAGCTCGTGAGCCCCGGGCACGGGATGTCCGCAATCGGCTGCATTCATGACGGGATATCCGGGAATTATTTGCTTACTTCAGAGCTTGAGATGGAGCGCGAGAGGGCTGTTGAGCTCTTGGCGGCTGCTGGCGCGATGGACTTTGCAAGGCTGCCGCACAAAAAGGTTGTGAGTGGGAAAGAGATTTTCAGCGGGCTTTTGCCTGATGACTTTAATTACAAGGGCACTGACAAGGCAGGAAAGCCGGTTGTTGTTGAGAACGGCAGGCTTATTGAGGGCGTTATTGACAAGAACAGCATTGGAGGCGAGGGCTCTGGCGTGATGCTGAGGACCCTTCACAAGTATTACGGTCCTGCAAGAACCGTGGACATCCTTCACAAGATTCTCAAGCTCGGCATAGAGGTCCTCCTGAATATAGGGTTCAGCGCGCCAATATCTGACAATGACCTGCCGAAGGCGGCGAATGACCTGATTGACGAAACCCTTACGAAGGCAGAGGAGGAGGTCAATGTAATAATCAAGAGCTATCATGACGGCACCCTTGAGGCGTTTCCCGGCAGGACTCTTGCAGAGACTCTTGAGCTGAAGATTTTGGAGGTCTTGAACCGGGCAAGGAACAAGTGCGGCCAGATTGTCAAGGAGAACACGCCGCAGGGCATCCAGACAATGGTTATGGTCAAGTCAGGAGCGCGCGGGAACATCCTTGCTCTGACTCAGATGTCTGCGTGCGTCGGCCAGCAGGCACTGCGCGGCAAGCGCATTGAAAAGGGCTATACGGGAAGGACTTTAAGCTGCTTCAAGAAGGGCGACTTGTCTCCTGAGGCGCGCGGTTTTGTCAGGCACGGCTTCAAGCACGGGCTTAACCCGAAGGAGTTTTTCTTCCACGAAATCACAGGAAGGGACTCGCTCATGGACACTGCCCTCAGGACGCCGAAGTCAGGATACCTTTACCGCAGGCTTGCAAATGCAATGCAGGACCTTCGCGTGGAGTATGACCGCACTGTGAGGGACGCGAACGGAAGGATAATCCAGTTTGAGTACGGCGAGGACGGCGTTGATGTCGCTCGCTCTGAGAACGGGAGGATTGACGTCCAGAAAATAATTGACTTGGTGAGGGGATAAGTTATGGTGCACGCTGAACTAAAGGAATACGAGGGCAAGTTGCCGCCAAAGCTTTTGCAGGAGCTTGAGGAGAAGTGCCCTGCCAGCAAGCTGAAGAGGGCTGCCGAACAGCTTTATCAGGAATATCTTGCGGCTCGGATTGATCCTGGCGAGGCGGTGGGGCTCATTGGCGCAGAGAGCATTGGGGAGCAGGGCACGCAGATGACCCTTGACACGTTTCACTTTGCGGGCGTTGCAGAGCTTAATGTCACGATGGGCTTGCCGCGCATTATTGAGATTCTTGACGGCCGCAAGACCCTTGCCACGCCCATGATGGAGATTTTTCTCAAGCCTCCTCATAACAAAGGCAAGGATATCAGGGAGCTTGCCCTGAAAATCAAGGAGACAAAGCTTGGCGAGCTTGTTGCAGAGTACGTGATCAATATATTTGATTCCAAGATAGATCTCAAGCTTAACCTGCAGAAAATGCAGGATATCGGAATCACGCCTGCGATGATTGTGAAGGCGATGGAAAAGGCCCTTGGAAAGACGGCGTCAGTGAAGCATGTGGAGAATGCAATTGAGGTGAAGATGAAAGGCAAGGATGAGAAGAACCTTAACGAGCTTTACAAGCTAAAGGAGGACCTTAAGGGAATATACGTTACAGGAATAAAGGGCATAACGCAGGTGCTGCCAGTGAAGCGCCACGATGAATTCATCATAATCAGCGCAGGCACGAACCTAAAAAAGGTCCTGGAGCTTGATTTTGTTGATGCCACGAGGACTGTGAGCAATGACATTTACGAGATAGCTGAAGTGTTCGGCATTGAGGCCGCAAGGCAGGCGATTATTGACGAGGTGTTCAAGGTCATAGAGGCTCAGGGCCTGACTGTTGACATCCGCCACGTGATGCTTGTTGCTGACACAATGTGCGTTTCTGGAGAAATAAAGGGGATTACGAGGTATGGCGTGGTGTCTGAGAAAGCGTCTGTTTTGGCCCGCGCTTCGTTCGAGACCCCGATAAAGCACATAATCAATGCTGCCTTGACTGGCGAAGTTGACGAGCTTGACTCTGTCGTGGAGAACATAATGCTGAACCAGCCGGTGCCTGTGGGCACGGGCTTGCCAGGTCTTGTCACGAAGGTGAAGAAATGAATGACGCTGCAGGTGAGATAAAGAGGCTGCTTGCCGACAAGAGGATTGTGGCAGGCACAAAGAGGACTGTTAAGCTTTTAAGGCAGGGTAAGCTGGCAAAGGTGTACCTTTCCGCGAACTGCATGCCGACTGTGAAGGATGACTTTGTCAGGCACTGTGCGCTTGCAGGGGTGGAATGCCAGGAATTGCAGGCATCCAATGAGGAGTTGGGCGTCTGGTGCAAGAAGCCTTTTGCGGTTTCTGTTGTTGGAGTCCTGAAGAGTGCTACATGAAGATTACTTATGATACCGGCACAATGCAGGTGATTGCGCATTTTGAGAAGCTTACCAGGGCTAGGGTAAAGGACTGTATGGTTGGAGAGAACCAGGTTATTTTCGTGGTTGAGCCAGGGGACATTGCCAAGGCGATTGGTCCAAGGGGGGCAAATGTCAGGCGCCTTGAGGATGCATTGAAGAAAAAAGTCAGGATTGCGGAGTTTTCGCATGAACTCGTAACCTTTATAAAGAACTTGGTGTATCCTATCGACGTGAAAGATGTCAGGGAGCAGGACGACGGCATCGTCGTTATCGTCCCTCCTGACCTGAAGGCAAGGGGGCTGCTTATCGGCCGCAATGCCCAGACTCTTCGGGCATACGATGCTGTTGTGCAGCGCTTCTTCCCAATAAAGGAATTAAGGGTAGCTGACTATGGCTAACAAGAGCAATGGACTGAATACTGCAAAGCGGCTCAAGGCTAGAAGGCACCATGGAAGGATGCTGAAAAAGGCATTTGTCAGGCGCATTTTGGGAACCGGCGCAAAGTCAGACCCTCTTGAAGGTGCTTCTCAGGCAAAGGGAATTGTCCTTGAAAAGCGTCAGGTTGAGGCAAAACAGCCTAATTCTGCAATGAGAAAGTGCTGCCGTGTCCAGCTGATTAAGAACGGCAAGCAGGTCACTGCGTTCATGCCGGGTGATGGCGCCCAAAAGCTTATTGACGAACACGATGAGGTTGTCATTGAGGCGATTGGGGGGCGCAAGGGCGGCCCTATTGGCGACTTGTCAGGAATCAGGTGGCAGGTTATCAAGGTTAATGACCAGAGTCTTCTTGCATTGAGGCAGAAGAAGATAGAGAAGGCGCGCAAATGACTGAGGCACAAATTCCTGGAAAGGAAATTCTTGTGTTCAATAAATGGAGTACTGCGGGGATAACTGTTGAAGACCCCGGGCTTGTCAGGTATGTTGCTTTGGAGCCTCGAATTGTGCCAAAGACAGGCGCGCGCTATGCCGGCAGGAAGTTCCACAAGTCAAAGGTTTCCATCGTTGAGCGCTTGATTAACAAGATCATGGTCCCCGGGCATCGTGGTGGAAAGCACACAATCACGAGCGAGGGCGCGACAGGAAAGGCAATTACTGCAGCCCAGATTGTTGAGCGGGCTTTTGAGCTTGTTGAAAGGCAGACAAAGCAGAACCCAATTAAGGTTTTTGTCAAGGCTGTTGAGAATGCCGCGCCTCGCGAGGAAATCGTGACGATTGAGTACGGCGGTGCAAGGTATCCAAAGGCAGTTGAGTGCGCGCCGCAGAGGCGTATTGACGTTGCGCTGAGGTATTTTGTCCAGGGCGCTTTTGACAAGAGCTTTAACAAGAAGAAAGGGATTGAAAGCGCGCTTGCTGATGAAATAATCGGCGCGTACAAGATAGATCCCAAGTCCCTTGCCATTTTCAAGAAGAACGAAATAGAGCGCCAGGCTGATTCTGCGAGATGAGAGGGGCGCAAAGAACCATCCCCGAGACAGGAAGGACGAGTCAAGGGTGGGTGTGAATGCCGGCGCGCTTGCTGATGTTTTTAGAAGTATTCTCTCATTTTGCTGAAGAAGCCCTTTGTTGTTTTGGGCTTTTCCCCGCTCAGCTCAATGAATTCTTTCAGTATCTTTTTTTGTTTTTCACTGAGTTTTTCTGGTATCTTGACAATTATTTTTACCAGCTGGTCTCCTCTTTTTTGTGTCTGAAGGTCTGGCATTCCCTGTCCGTTGAGCCTGAAGATTGAATGGCTTTGTGTTCCTGCAGGTATTCTTATTGTTGCCTTGCCGTTTATGGTCGGGACCTCAACGTCTCCCCCAAGGATTGCCTGGCCGAGTGATATTGTTGTCTGGCAGAACAGGTTGTTTTCGTGCCTGTCAAACAAGGGGTGGTCTTTGACGTGCACAACTACGTAAAGGTCTCCGGGAGGACCTCCGTTTTGTCCGGCTTCTCCCTGTCCTGCGATTCTCAGGTAGGACCCGTTGTCCACGCCTTTTGGTATTTTGACTTCTATGTTTCTTGTTTTCTTTGTTCTTCCTTTTCCGTCGCAGTTGTTGCAGGGGTTCTCACTCACTTTTCCCGAGCCGTTGCACTTGTTGCAGGTTGTTATGTTCATTATTTGCGTGAATGCTGCCCGTTGAATTCTTCTTATTTCTCCTGTTCCGTCGCAGGCAGGGCAGTCTTTGAGAATGCCGTGTTTTGCGCCGGTGCCATTGCAGGTTTCGCACTTGACAAGGCTTGGAATGCTTATTTTTCTTGTAACGCCGTGAAAGGCATCTTCAAGTGTGATTTCCAGTTCGTATCTTAAGTCAGCGCCGGGTTCGGGTCCTGCTTTTCTTCTTCCCCCGAATCCCGAGAATACGTCAAAAATGTCTCCGAAGCCGAAGTCTCTGAATAATTCGTCAAAGCTTGGCCATCTGAAGCCGGCAAAGTCTTCTGGCCTGAATGCTGCAGAACCGAACTGGTCGTACTGCGCTCTCTTTTGAGGGTCGCTCAGCACTTGGAATGCCTCGTTTATTTCCTTGAATTTTTCCTCGCTCTCCTTGCCGGCAACATCAGGATGGTATTTTCTTGCCAGGTGCCTGAATGCCTTTTTTATTTCTTCCGGGCTTGCATTCCTGTCAATACCCAGAATTTCGTAATAGTCTTTTTTTGTCATGCCGCAACCGGTTTAACTGAAGTTATTTTTTAAAGCAGGCTTATTTTTTCTCGTCTTCGACCTTGAACTCGGCGTCAACTACTTTCTCATCGTTCTTTTTGTTATTTTTTGTTTTTTCTTCGGGTTTCTGTTTTGCCTGTTCTTCTGCGTGTTTTTTGGCAGCTTCCTGGTAAATGGCTGTTCCTGCTTCCTGAAGGGCTTTTTGGAGGTTTTCTGCCTGTTTCCTGATTTCAGTGATGTCTTTTTGCATTGCTTCTTTTGCGGCTTTCAGTGCGGATTCAATCCTGGTTTTTTGTTTCTTGTCCAGCTTGTCGCCAAGCTCGGAAACGGTTTTTTCTGATGTGTAAATCAGGGAGTCAAGGTGGTTTTTTGCCTCAACTTCCTCTTTTCTTCTTTTGTCTTCTTCCTCGTGCTCCTTTGCTTCCTTTATCATTCTTTCCACTTCTTTGTCAGAAAGCTTGGTGGATGCTGTGATGGTCATTTTTTGCTCTTTTCCGGTGCCCAGGTCTTTTGCGGAAACGTTCAGGATTCCTGAGGCGTCTATGTCAAACGTGACTTCTATTTGGGGCACCCCTCTTGGTGCTGGCGGGATTCCCACGAGATTGAATTTTCCCAGGCTGGTGTTGTCTTTTGCCATTGGTCTCTCTCCCTGCAATACATGGATTGTCACTGCAGTCTGGAAGTCGGAGGCTGTTGAGAAAATGTTTGTTTTCTTGGTGGGGATTGTGGTGTTCCTTTCAATGAGCGGCGTCATTACTTCTCCGAGTGTTTCTATTCCCAGAGTGAGGGGTGTAACATCCAGTAGGACTATGTCTTTTATGTCGCCTGCGAGAACAGCCCCTTGGATTGCTGCGCCCATTGCAACGCATTCCATTGGGTCCACGCCCCTCTCCACTTTTTTGCCAATCTTTTCCTCAATGAATTTCTGGACTATTGGCATTCGTGTTGGACCGCCGACAAGAATTATTTTTTTGATGTCGTCTTTTGTCAGTTTTGCGTCTTTTAGCGCCTGCTCAACAGGGTGTATGCACCTCTTGATTATTGGGTCAACCAGTTGTTCGAGCTTTGCTCTTGTCAGCTTCAATGACAGGTGTTTCGGTCCGTTGTTGGTCGCGGTTATGTAGGGGAGGTTGATTTCTGTTTCCAGGACGGTTGATAATTCTATTTTTGCTTTTTCAGCAGCGTCCCTGATTCTTTGCATTGCCGTGGGGTCTTCGCCGATGTCAATGCCTTCTTTCTTTTCAAACTCCTCAAGTACCCACTTCACGATTGCATTGTCCATGTCTGTTCCGCCGAGTTGCGTGTCACCAGAAGTTGAGAGGACTGTGAATGTTCCGTCTCCAAACTCCATTATTGTGACGTCAAGTGTTCCGCCGCCGAGGTCAAAAACAAGAATTTTGTGCTCGCCTTCTTTGTCCAGGCCGTATGCCATTGAGGCTGCTGTTGGCTCGTTGACAAGCCTCACAACCTCAAGGCCTGCGATTTTTCCTGCATCCTTTGTGGCTGTTCGTTGGTTGTCGTTGAAGTAGGCAGGGACTGTGATTACTGCTTTTTTTATTTCCTCTCCAAGGAATGCTTCTGCGTCTCTTTTTATTTTTTGCAGTATGAAAGCGGAGATTTGCTGGGGCGTGTATTCCTTGCCGTGTATTTCGTACTTGAAGTCGGTTCCCATTTTTCTTTTTGCTGCCATTACTGTTCCTTCGGGATTTGTGACTGCCTGCCTTCTTGCAGGTTCTCCGACAAGAAGCTGGCCGTCTTTGGTGAAAGCGACTACTGAGGGGAACATTTTTCCTGCCACTGTTGCGCCTTCTGCTGATGGGATTATTGTGGGCTTGCCGCCGAGCATTACTGCTGCTTGGCTGTTTGATGTTCCGAGGTCAATTCCGATTATTTTTTCTTTGGTCATTCTTTTCACCTCCCTCAATTGTTTGTTTTGTTGTCTGCAACCTTGACTTTTGCGTGCCTTATGACTTTTGATTTTAGCATGTATCCTGGCTGTATTTCTTCCAGGATGGTGCCGTCTTCCTTGTCTGATTTTTCTTTCAGCAGGGCTTCGTGTTGGTATGGGTCGAATTTTTTGCCCAATGTATCTATTCTTGCTAATCCGTGGTTTTCCAGCACTTTGGAGAAGTTTTTGTGAAGCATAAGCAGCCCCTCTTTGTTTTTTTCGTTTTCCAGGGATTGCAGTGCCCTTTCAAAATCATCAACAACAGCCAACAGTTCTCGTATCAGGTTTTCGTTTGCAAATTCTATTATTTTTTCTTTTTCTTTCTCAAACTTTTTTCTGTAATTGTCAAAGTCTGCCTGCAGGTATTTTAATTGGTTCAGTCGTTCTTCTGCAAGTTTTGTTTTTTCTTCCAGCTCCTTTTGCAGGTTTTCGATTTTTTCTTGCAGTTCCTTTTTTGTTGTTTTTCGAAAGGCTTCGCTGACCATTTTGGATTATTTGAAAAAAAGGTTCTTATTGTACTTTGATTTTTCTTGCTTCTCTGGCTTGCTTTTTTGGGGCTTTTGGCATAACAACTTCCAGAATGCCGTTTTTGTAGGACGCCTTGGCTTGTTCAGGCAGTACTTTTGACGGCAATAGCATTGATCTGCAGAAGCCCTTGTAGGATCTTTCTTCTCTAATGTATCCCTTTTTTTCCACGCTTATTTCCTGTTTTTTCTCGACTTTTACTTCAAGGGTGTTTTCTGTTATTTGTAATTGTATGTCTTTTTTGTCAACCCCTGGGATTTCTATGGTTGCTATTAGTTCCTTGTTTGTCTCTCTTAAGTCTGAGAGGGGTTGCCTGAATAATTGCAGGTCCTTCCTTGCACTGGCTGCGTCGGGCAGTAGTTTTTCTGCATGTCCGTTGCCTAAGAGGGCGTCAAATAGGCGGTTCATTCTTTGCCTGAATTGTTTCATTTCCTCAAATGGGTCCTGCCACATTTTTAGTACCCTCTTCCGGAACATGCTTTTACTTTTGGATATTTTTAAATTTTGCGCACCCCTCAAAAGTCAAGTTTTGAGTGCTGTTCCAAAGCTGACCGCGGACCTGCGTGTGGGCACAGCCCCGCACATTTATCTTCACTATTGAAGGTTAATATATAAATAATTCCACTGATGAGTGATAAAAAACAAAAGATTTATATAGAAGGGGGCTTATATAAAGCTTCTGAGGGGATGATAGTGGGGTATCGACATGCTTACAGACATTAAGTGTCCAGACTGTGGAAGCCATGATTTCTTCCACAACAAGGAGAAGGGGGAAATTATTTGCAGGCATTGCTCTATTGTTCTAGATGAATCCACAATTGATTTTGGACGCGACTCAAGGTTCTTTGAGGACGAGGGTGACGGCGAGCACAATTCGCGCACAGGAGCCCCTTTTGACCCTCTTGTTGTTGACAATCTTGGAACATCTATTGGAAACTCGGCAGACCTTCACAAGCTCTCTGGCAAGAACAGGGCTTTGTTCCAGAGGATAAAGAAGAGGCAGCACTGGACTGCCACGAGCTTTGAGCAGAACTTGAAGACTGCTTTTGGAAACCTCAAATTGATGTCTGGGGCGCTTAACCTGCCCCCTGCGGTTGAGAGGGATGCTGCTGTGATTTACCGCAGGTGCGTTGAGAAGGGGCTTACAAAGCGCTCTGCAATTGAGCACTTGGTTATTGCCTCATTGTTCCTCGCAAGCAAGATGCACGGCTTCCCAAGGGCAATGAAGGAGTTCGCAAATGTCGCAAAGGTGGACATGACAATACTTGGGAAGAATTACAAGATGATTATGCGTGAAATAGGCATAAAGATTAACCCGACAAACCCTCTTGATTACGTGACAAAGTTTGCCTCTGCGCTCAAGCTTTCTCCAAAGGTGCAGACAAAGGCAGTCAGATATATTGAGCAGATGGAAAGGATGGGGCTCACGTCAGGGCTTTCTCCATTGTCTGTCGCAGCCTCAACGCTTTACATAGCTGCGCAGCTTGAGAAGGAGAAGAGGACCCAGCGCGAGTTTGCAGAAATCTCAGGGGTTACTGAGACAACCCTGCGAAACAGGTGCAAGGACCTCGTAAAGGCTTTGAAGGTCAGGGTCAAATAATTTTTGTTTTTTAAGTTATATTTAAATACTGAATTCTGTTCTTTTTATTCGTGAAAAAAAAGGAGTCTGTGCTTCTCGCAATTGAGGAGCAGGTGGCGGGAATAAGGCCAAGGGCTGCAAAGAGGACTCTGAGGGAGTTTGAGGAGATTTTTGTCAGCGAGTTCATTTCAGTCACAGGGGGCGTCCTTGCCGGCTTTTTGCTTGCGCATGCGACAAACAGGCTGGAAATGATTCCAGGAATCCTTATCCTTATGCCGGGCTTTCTTGAGATGAGGGGCAACATTTCAGGCGCTCTGGCAGCAAGGCTGAGCACTGCGCTTCATTTGGGGCTGCTGAAAAAACACCCGGGAATCCTGCGCTCAAATGTTGCAGCAGCATCGTTCCTGTCAGTCGCGCTTTCCACGTTTCTCGGGCTTGTGGCATACATCGGCACCTTGTTGTTTTTCAGGATAAATTATCCGAAAATAATCCTTGTGGCGCTTGTCGCTGGAATAATTTCAAACTTCATAATGATTCCAATCACGACAAAGACAACAATCTGGCTTTTCAGGCATGGCCATGACCCTGACAACATAATGGGTCCTTACATTACGACAATGGGCGACATTCTGAGCGTGGTGTCCCTGCTTATCGGAATGATGGTGGTGTGAAATGAGGCTTGTGTGGAAGATAATCACAGAAAGCATCGGAATCCTGATGCTTACCTCCCTGCTCAGCTCAATAGGCGGTTTTGGGGTTGAGGGGATAAAAAGCAGCATAATCGCAATCCTGCCCCTGCTTATCCTTATGCCCGCTCTTAATGACATGACAGGCGACTATGGAATAATAATTGCCTCAAGGTTTACGACAATGCTTTTTGAGAAAAAAATAAAGCCAGGGCATTGGTGGCGCTCGCACCTTATTCACAGGCTGCTTGGCGAAATTATCATAATAGCGGTTTTTTCTGCAGTTTACATAACAGTGCTTGCCAGTGTCATTGCGTGGTTTAAGGGTTTTCCAATGAGCTGGAGCCTTTTTGTGAGGGTGCTGCTCATTGCTGTTATGACAACGCTTCTGCTTGTCGCAATTCTGTTTTTTATCTGCATCCTTGGCGGGTTTTACGTCTACAAGAGGAAGCACGACCCTGACAATTACCTTATCCCGCTGGCTACAGGCATTGCTGACCTTGGTTCAATGTTCATCCTTGCAGTGCTTGTCAGGATGATGTTTTAGGGGAGAACCTCAATAATTCGTCGTCAAATGTGTCAGCAAGCCTTTTTGCTGCTGCCGGAAACACGTCAAAGTAGTCATGCTCTGAAATAAAGCGTTCTCCGGAATTGTCCTTATGGCAGTACTGCTGCTGGAGCCTGTCGCCAATCCTGCCCAAAAGCCCTGTTTTTGGGTCAAGCCCCTGCAGCGCAAACCTCATGGTCAGGTCTGCGTTGTAAGAATCAAGCCACCTGTTGAGTGCTTCAAGTGAGAGTGTTTTGTTGTTGTATTCATTGGTGAGTTTTGGGTCAAAATGCAGAATTTTTGTCCTCCAGCTTGTCCAGAACTTTCCTGCTGACTGTCCGTTGATTAGCCTGCAGATGCCCTCATCGTTTTTTATGCGCTCATACACCTTCTGGACAAACGCATTGTACCATTCTTTTGCCACGTCGTATTTTTCAGGCGCGTACTCAATATTCCTTGTTTTTGAGCGCTTCATTACTTCTTCCCTGAACATTTGCCTGCGCTCATATGCTGCCTTGTGGTGCTGCAGGTCTTTCACGAGCTCAGAGGCATTTTTCCTGAGCTTTTCTGCCTCCACAAGCGCATTGTCAGAGAGCATTTTGTCAATGCTTTTTTTGTCAAACACTGGGCTGGCATTGCAGCCCTCCTTGTGTCCTCTTGAGTATTCTGGCTTGTATTCCTTTTCCAGGATTTCAAGGTTTGCAAGGAATTCCTTGTCATGCCGAAGCGCAGATGTCGGGACAAGAACGCTTATTTCCCTGTACCTTTCGCGCGCGAGCAGTGGGGATATGTAGCAGTAAGTGTTTCCTGTGTGGTGGATGTTGAATGCCTGCTGCCTCTTAACCACCCTGACATTTTTGCCGTCTGCAAAATAATGCTCTTTTGCAGCAATTTCCTCGACTTTCGCAGCCCATTCAAGCACAGTTTCCTCAAGCACTCCTGCTTCTTCGAGCTCTTCCTGCACTTTTTTCCATGATTCTATTGCAAATTCCTCGCGGTAGCCAAGCTCTTTTTCCATTTCAGGGCTGATGTACTCAACGCCTTCGAGCTTTATGCCCTCAAGTGGCTTTACGAGCCCTGACCAGAGTTTGCAATTCTGGATTTTCAATAACAGGCCAATGTCAGGCATTTGCCCTCCTTGATTCCTTGACCATTTCGTAGAGCCTTCGCAGGATGCATCCTTGTCCTTTTGTTGTTTCGCGCAGGTATTCTTTCCTGACAAGCCCGTAGAGCGCCTCTTCAGCAACCCTTGGCATTTCTGATACGAGCTTTTGGAAGTTCTTTTCTGTCATGCGCGCCTGGCTGAGCTGTTTGCGCATTCCTGCTGTGCCGTAAATCCAGAGCCCTTTGCCAACTCTTGTTGCCAACTCTTCAATGCTTAAGGGTATTTGTGCAATTTCTTTGGCGCGGACTGCAGGCACGTAGTTTTGCTTCATTGCGTCAGGGATTTTTTCCCTGAGCCGTGCTTTTTGTGCAATTGTGTAGAGCCTGTCAAACTCTTCCTGCGCCTTGTGGATGCTCGTGCGCCTGAGCAGGTTTTCGCGCCTGAAATCCTCTGGCTTTTCCTCTCCTTTTGTCATGCGGTCAAACATTTCCTTGACAAATGGGTAGTCAGAGCCAAGCAGTGTGTCAGCGTCTTCTGGCTTTGGTGCTTCTGCAATCTTTTTTGCATCCTCCAATTTGACAGCATGCAGCGATTTCATTGCGGTGTAAAACGCGTTTGAGTCTGTGAACAGGCTGTCAATTACTTGTTTGTTCCATTCTTCCCTGAACTGCACGAGCGGGAATTTTCTTTGTATTCCTTCCCTGTCTGCAAAAGTCCAGTATGGTTCGGACAGCATTTTCTCTATGGTGGCATCATTGGCAAGCATGGCGCCTGTATGGAATTTTGCAGGTTCGTGTTTTGCACTGAGGTCAATCTTGCGGCCGTAAAGTTTTCTTGCTTTTTCAGCGTCTTTGCTTGTTGCGAGCCATTTGAGCTCTTCTGCAAGGTCTCCGGCTATTCCTTTTCTTGGCTGGGGCATTTCCTGGAGCCTGTAGGTGCCGAGTAGGAGAATGTCCTCGTCAGTTGCGAGGTGCGGGAACTTGTTGATGTAAATCCATGCCTCGCGGACATCTCCTGGAAGGTCGTTTTTTGCTGCTTTTTCCCTGAACCAGTTGTACACGTTGCGGTTTTTGCCGGGGTCAAGCGCCCAGAGCAGGGCAGACCATTTCTCTTCGGCAAGTAGCCCGCCGACCTTGAGAATCTCTGTGTTTTGCAGTGCGGCAAGGTCAATGTTCCTCTGCATTGCGCGCTGCCTGAAATCGTCAGGAATCCTGGAAAGCAGGTCATCAAGCCTGTCCTTCTGGTCTTTTGAGCGCTGCCTGGCTTCAGCTGCCCTTTGCTTCCTGAGCTTTTTCCTCATATCAGGGTCGCTGAGAATCCTGGAATAGGTAAGCAGGGTGTCAACTTGGTTGGGCCCGATTACGTCCTCAAAATCAAGCCTTGTGCCAAGGGTGTAGCCTGCAGGAACGACTGTTTCGCCGTCTGCTCTCAGGGAATACGAGATTGGGTAAACGTTGACAAGCTGGTGGCCGCTGTAGTTTGAGTATGCAATGCGCTCCCTGCGCTTTCCTTTCTGGGGGTTTGTAAGGAGTTCGCCCCTTCGCTTTGCACCCACCCTGATGCTGATTTCGCCGCCAAAATTGCGCAGGCCCTTGCTTCTTATTGCGTAGCCGAGGACGCGGAGCATTGAGAGTCCCATTGTGTCATTGGTGCGCCCGAACCTTTCGCGCAAGTACATTATGTTCTTTCCGATTGTTGTCTTCCTGTTGAAGGACTGGGCAAGGAGTTCATCGAGTCCCTGCTCATCCGCGGATAATTTTCTTTTTGCCATGCGCAAGATTACATCTCCATCGTATATATGTTTTTGTGGTGACGAATCTCACCACTATTTGACGGTTGTTTTTCCTTATGGTCTTGCAGCTTATTAAACCCTGTTGTTCCCCTGCCATGCCAATATGCGCAAGGTTTATATAATGATTTGCGGAAAACAGCAGGCATGGTTGAAGAGCAGAAGAAAAAGAAAAAGCACGAGCTTCAGGTGGAGTTTGAGGAGATAGAGGGAAAGGAGCACACCCCAGAAGAGCACGCGAAGGAATGCTCTGAGGAGGTTGAGGAGCTCGTCAGGGAGATAGAGGAAAAGGAGGAAAGCATGGAGGGGGAGCCTGAAGAGCACCCTGAAGAGGACGAGATGGAGGAAGAGGAATAATCAGTAATCAATGCCTTTTTCGCCCTTCAGCTTCTTGGGTCCTTTTATCATTGCTATTTCATTGACGTAGTCTGCGCGCCAGACTAGCTCAGGAGGGGCATACCTTCCTGTGAGGTAGACGTGAACTTCTGGCGGGATTGTGTCAAGGAATTTGATGACATCAGCTGTCTTTACGAGCCCTATTGCGCAGGCAAAGTTTATCTCGTCAAGGATTAAAAGGAATGGTTTTTCCTTTGCCTTTTTCTTGGCAAACTCAAGGGCTTTTTTTGCAAGCGCCTTGTCAACTTTGGAGGGTTTCTTGGGATTGACCCACTCCTTTCTCCCGAACTGGTAAATCTCGTACAAAGGGGAGAGCTTTTTGCGTATTCTGTACTCGCCTATAGCGTCCCCCCAGCCCTTCATGAACTGGATAATGACTGCGTTAAAGCCGTGCCCTATTGCCCTGACAGCAACCCCCAATGCAGAGGTTGTTTTTCCCCAGCCCTGCCCTGTCCACAAATAAACCGGCGCTTTTGCCATTGCCGACGAAAAGCATAGGCGGGTATAAAAGGCTTTTGGAGTTCAAGCCGGATTTTTTTAGTTCAGAACGGGCAGACTTCTGAGGGGCAGCCGCCTGCGAATTCTTCCTCGACAACAACGTGTTCGGGCAGGACTTTGCCAACGTAGAGGACCTGCTCTTTCTTGCTGCCGTAGCGGAATACTGTTATTCCCTTGCACTTGAGCCTGTAAGCCAGCTGGTATATTTTGTCAACGTCCTGGGGCTTTGCACTTGCAGGCAGGTTTACTGTCTTGCTGACTGCGTTGTCTGTAAATTTCTGCCATGCCGCCTGCATTTTGACGTGCCATTCGGGCTTTATGTCAAAGCTTGTCACAAAGATGCGCTTTACATCCGCAGGTATGCCAGGCACCTTTTGTATGCTTCCTGACCTTGCTATCCTGACCATTAACTGCTTGCTGTAAAACCCGCGCTCTTTTGCCAGTTGCTCAAAGTAAGGGTTTACCTCAAGGAGCTTTGTCCCGCTCATCACGTCCCTGACAAAGGAGACCGCGAAGAACGGCTCTATTCCTGATGTGCAGTTGGCAATTATGCTTATTGAGCCTGTCGGCGCTATTGTTGTTGTCGTAGCATTCCTGAGGAACTTGTGTTTTTTTGCGTAAATGCTCCTTGGCAGGTTTGGGAAGCTTCCGCGCTCCTGCGCCAGCTCCACTGACATCTTTCTTGATTCGTCCTGTATGAACTTTGCGGTCTTCTCGGCAAGCTCCAGCGCCTTGTCAGAGTCATATCTTATTCCGCATCTTGCAAGGCATTCTGCCCAGCCCATCACGCCCAGCCCGATTTTCCTGTTTGCCTTTGTTGCCTGCTCGATTTCAGGCATTTGCCATTTGTTCGCGTCGATGACATTGTCAAGGAAGTGTGTTGCTGTCCTTACTGTCTGCCTGAGTTTTTCCCAGTGTATTTTGCCGTTCTTGACCATTCTCGCGAGGTTTATGCTTCCAAGGTTGCAGGATTCGTAAGGCAGTAGCGGCTGTTCGCCGCAGGGGTTTGTTGACTCAATCACGCCGACCTGGGGTGTTGGCTGCTTTCTGTTTATTTCGTCGATAAAGATGATTCCCGGGTCTCCGCATTCCCAGGCCGCCTGTGAAATCTGGCTCCAGAGCTCTCTTGCCCTTATTTTTTTAACCGCTTTCTTGTTTCGGGGGTTGATTAGCTCGAATTCCTGGTCTTTTGCAACCGCGCTCATGAACTGGTCTGTTACTGATACAGAGATATTGAAGTTGGTGAGCATGCCTTCTTTTCTTTTTGCGCTGATGAATTCCTCTATGTCTGGGTGGTCTATAGGCAGTATGCCGATGTTTGCGCCCCTGCGCTTGCCGCCCTGTTTTATGACTTCTGTTGCCTTGTCGTAGACTGTCAGAAAGCTTACGGGTCCTGATGCAACGCCCTGCGTTGACCTTACTATGTCGCCCCTTGGTCTTACCCTGCCGAATGAGAATCCTGTGCCGCCTCCTGACTGGTGCACTATTACCGCGTTTTCCAGGGTGTGGAATATGCTTCTCAAGTCATCTTCAACAGGCAGGACAAAGCAGGCGCTGAGCTGGCCGAGTTGTGTTCCTGCATTCATCAGGGTTGGTGAGTTTGGAAGGAAATGCAGGTTTGCCATTATGTTGTAGAATTCCTCTTCTGCCTTCCTGATGCTTTTGCCATACGTTGCCTCTACTTGAGCAACTGCCCTTGCCACCCTTCTGAAGAGCCTTGACGGCGTTTCTGTGATTGCGCCCTGCTCATTCCTGAGAAGGTAGCGTTTTGCAAGGACAATTATTGCGTTTGTGCTCAAGCCAAGGTCGTCCCTGACGCCGTGCACTGTCCTGAAGCCCACTGTTTCCTTGTGGATTTTTTTGTGCTCGAGGTATGACTTTGCAACCTGCTGGAGCCTGTTCTTTTGCAATACTTCAATAATCACGTCCTGGACGTCTTTTACTGTAGGCAGGATGCCTTTTGGAAAGTGCTTTTCCATTGCGTCTATGACTTGTGCAGTGAGTTTTTTGGCTATCTTTCCGTTATTTGCGCGGGCAGAGAAAAGGGCGTTTTCAAGGGATTTTTCCAGCTTTTCGGCTTCAAAAGGCACAACAGAACCGTCTTTTTTCCTTATCTGGATGATTTTTGCCATCCCAATCCCAAAAAACCAGCTAGAACGAGTTTAAATATAAATGTTTCGTCGAAAAGAAATTATCAACAATAATAAAAATAAATATGAATTAATCACTAATTAGTGATAAAAAACAAAAAGTTTATATATGTGCAATGCCTTTTTTTGGCATAACAATACAGTTTTGAAGCAAAAATGGAAGCTGAAACACCTAAAATAATCATATTTGAGGAGGACAGTGCTGTCCGAGATTACTTGAGAGCATTTCTTAAAAATTATGAAGTCACAAGGGGGTATGGCATTGAGGCAGAGCCAGAGCCCTGGAATGCAAAAGATCAAATTGACAAAAGAGTTGCGCTTGTAATGATTGGGCACTCGCACAGCCCTGAGTGGAATGCGTTGTCTTATCTTAGGGATGCTCCGAGAGGCCTTGTGAGCATTGTTGGAAGCTCTTCCTGGAGCGATGAGGACCGAATGGAATTTGTCCGCGCAGGAGCATTGTTCACGTATGACAGGCCTTGCAGCAAAGAAGGTCTTGAGGCTCTTGTCAAGACTGCACTAAAGATAGGTCCTTTTTTGGTGGAGGGGGCAAATAAAAAGGGAAAACCGGTCGTAACCATTCATTTGAAGGGGGAAAATGACATTGCCTCCTGCCTTGTTGTTGAGTCTTACAGGAATTAATGCAGGTTTTGCGGTTTTTTATTGCACCCAGCCCTTTGGGGGTTTTTCTTGCCAAGCATAAAAGAAATCACTAATCCATTGGTTGTTATTTAAAAAAATAAAAAAAATAAAGAGGCCTTACAGCTTCTTCTTGACGTCGCTGATTATTTTCTTTGCGTCTTCTTTGAAGGCAAGACCGAAGCTGATTCCAACAAGCAATGCGAGCATCAGAACGATTCCTCCCAGTATTATGAGGAAGCTGTTCTGTGCCATTGCTACCTGGACTCCTATCTGGTCAAACACGATGAGTGCCGTGAAGACATAAATGACCCACTTGGCGATTGCCGCAACTATCTTGCTGCCCTTTGCCTTTGTCTCCACAACCTTCTTTTCAACGTACATTCCAGCAAGGATGCCTATCAGGCCGATAATCACTGCAACTATGACCTTCGGTATCCACAGCGCCAGTGAGCCAAGGAATTCTGAAAGCGTTCTTAATTGTATCCTTGCTGCTGTCGCGCCCAGGAATAGCACTATGATGTACCACTTTATCACGAGCCCGAGCACGTGTGTCAGGTCAAATCTGCCCACTGCGTGCGATATGTGTGTTTTTTCAAACACCCACTCGTCAAACTTTATGCGCCTCAGCGCTTTCTCAATAACACTTGATATCGTCAGCGCAACAATATATCCCACTATCAGGATTATTATTGCCGCAATGATGTCAGGCACTGCCTTAACAAGCCAAAGCCATATGCTGACAAAGGGGTCGACGATTGACCCTCCAACCTGTCTTAAAAACTCCTGAAATGCCATTGGTTATTCACCTCGTTTTATGCTTGACCGCTTATTCGGTTTATATAGTGGTTTGTATTTGGGGTTTTTAATCTTTGTGTTTTTTAAGAGGCCTGTAAAAGACACGCGTATATGGGCTGCTCTTGAAAAGACGGGCTCCAAACACTGCGCTTTTGGTCCTGGACTGATTTATTTCTCCCAGTACTTGTGGCAACAAAGGGGAGAAATAAATCACCTCTGGGCGAAGCAGAGGCAGAGCGGCGTTAAGAAGCAAGGTTTATGCATCCTTTTCCGGCTGTGCTGTTTTTTAAAAAAAGAGAAGAAGAAAAAATAAAAAATTAAGGCAGTGTTTAGACTGCCTTGACGGTTATGTCCGTCATTGTGGTGCCAGAGATTTCGGCTTCCTTACTATTCACGCTGGCTATCTGGCCTGTCGCGAGTGCGCGTGCTACGCGTCTCGTGTCTTGTCCAGTGCGTCCAGCTGCGAGCAATGCGACGTTTCCGTTCGCGTGCTCGTAAATCTTGGCTACTCCCTTCGCGATCGACTCCCAGCATGGCTCTGGATTGCCCATGAGCTGTGCTGCAATCGGGTTCGCGCACGGACCACCAACAACAATGGCGTTGTACTGAGTTATGTCAGCAACTTCGCTTGCAAGCTTCGAAACGCCTACAGGCAACGGCTGGACTTTCTCAGTCATGCCGCCTTCAACTGTTGTTGTTGAAACAAGGCCTCCTGTGACGAACACACGGGCACCGCGCTGCGAGAGCGGGTACTCAATTGTGAGGTCTTCTGCCTTGTCATCTGCCGAATCGAACAATTGCAGGAACACCCCATAGCCGCTGAGCGACTGGTAGAGGTCCTCGTTCTCCTCAAGGCCATACGGGCCAAGGAAGAGACCCAAGGTGCCCCTCTGGTTCTGGATGCCGACCTTGTCAGGCGCACGCGACACAACGTCCCACGCAATGCATTCATCAGTGGGTGTCTCGTCGAACTCCTTTGCAAGAGTTGTGAGGTTCACTGTGAATGCACCTGCATACATAACGTCTCCTGACGGGTTGTTGCATACCAGTGTCTGATTGAGGTGCGATAGTGTGTAGTTACCTGCAACCATGCACGCAGTTCCGTTGTAGACGTTGATGATGCCTTCGCCCTGCACTCCAATGGAGACAGAGTTCGATGCGTTGTCAATGGTTCCGCTTCCGTCCAGGTCCACCGCAATCGGGTACGGTGACGTCAATGACACGTTGACAAGGTATGTCTTTCCGCCAACAACCAGGTTTGCAATACCAGATGTGGTATACGCAGTGTATGTCACTTCACGGGTGCCTGTTCCCAGGTCTGTGAATGACAACTGGTTGTTGGTGGTGTCTGCCGTGTCATAGCGCAGTACGTGCGAGAAGCACGTGTTGTCCCTTGCAGCAACCATGCAGTCGCTGAGGACAAAATAGTCGCGCTTGCCAATGACCTGCTCAGTCTTCTCTATGAACCACAGGTCGCCGGTGTCCTTTCCGAACTTGAACTTCCCGTCACCAGCTGAGACGCCGCCTTCGTTGCTTGCGAAAGGCACGTCATAGAAGATTCCTTCCTGGTTCGTGAATTCAAGGTCGTACTTTGTGTTTCCGGCTGCGTCAATGCGGATGATGGTCAATCCTGTGTCCATCAAGCCCTCGTAGCGGATGTCCCAGAACGGTGTCAACATCCCTTCTGGCTCGTCGAGCTGTTCGCGCACTCCGCTTCCCGGCGGGATGTACACGTCTCCAAGCACAGCATCTGCATCAAGCATATACTTGATGTTGCTGACCTCATAGACACTTCCCGTGGTTGCCAGTGTTCCTGCAAATCCACCCTGGGTGAATGCACCGCGGATGCTTGTCCAGGACTCCTCAATGTTTTCCTCGTTCACCTCTGTACCGCCCTGTATTGCCGCAGTGTCTGCCGTGTTCGTGTCATGGAAGCTGACTTTGTACGCTCCGATGTAGAACTGCACAATGGACTTCTGGATGTCCTTTCCTGTTGCCAGGATGTCGCGGATACCAATCTGCGTGCCATCAGCCAGGACATCTGTCTCTCCGTCCGCGAGCTCGTCAGTGATTTCTCCGTTTATGCGGAACTTCACTGATCCCTCGCCGTTGTTCGTTGTTTCGGAGATTACAAGCACTTCAACCTCGTATTCCTTGCCGTCAACAACATAGGTTTCCTTGTCGTTTTCGCCAAGGATTGCAGAGATTGCTCCTCCCATGAAGTCAATTGTCAAGTCAGGGGTTCCTGAAGTGCTGTTGATCAAGTCTGTGTCAACAACAACAAACGGCTGACCCAGCATGATTATGTCCTCATCTTCGAGGTCCACAAGGTCATTGCCTTCTATCTTTGACTCAAGGCCTTCTTCAAACTCAAGCTCCCATTCAAAGAGCCTTGAGCCCTCAGACCAGTGCAGGTAGTGTCCCACGCGGTCGCGCTCGTCGTCGCCGAACATGACAACTCCGCTTCCAGGGGTAGTGCTCTGGTTCGTCTTGTTGAACCTCAAGTACTGGTTGTACTCGGTCGAGCCCTTGTCAGTGACTATCTGGCCGCCCTTGAGCATGTCAAGGTCAACCTCTGTGATTGTCTCACGGACGTCACCGATAGCTTCGTTTATTTCAAGCAAGTCTGATGTGCTGCCGATTTCGACTGCGTCTCCCTCGACAACAATTCCCTTGCCACCGCCACCGGCTGCCAGCGTGGTCTTCACAACCGCTGCTGCCTGCAGTCCGCCGACAATGTCTCCCATGCCAACGACGTCAATCGCGTCTGCTGCATCTCCGACCACTACGGCCAGGTTTGAAGCAGGTGCTCCATTGACAACGAAAGGCGCGGGCCAGTCTGACAGCTGCACTGCCGAGGCACCGAAGATTGTCGCGCCCACCATGGTTATTCCCATGCCAAGGGCAACCATCTTCTTTACCGCTTGTATTGCTTTCATTATCTAAACACCTCCGTGTTTTTGCCTTTTAATCTTTACACCTTCGTAAAGACTCTTGCCCCACTTTTTTAAGTGCGGCTATATAAGTTTTTGTCATCTAGAACATATATGTCGTTGCATATACGTTCTTCTCCATCCGGGTCAGCCATACAAGTAAGCTGACTGGCTCGTTAAAGTTTGCCAGTCGGGATTATAAATTTTTCGCAAAAACACCCCCTAATTAGTGTCGGGAAAATGCCGGCAGTGCTTAATAGTGCTGAAAACAGGCATTTTAGGGCAGTGTCACTGGCAAATAACAAACTTAATGAAAAGAATTTTTTTACCCAAAACCAAAAAATTAGCTAATATACTATTTTGGTTTTTATCGACGATAAAAATTTCAAAAACAAGGTCTGGATGAGTGGTTTGGGTCTTGGTTGTTTTGCAGTGTTTTCAGCAGGGTGTTGGAAAGCGATGGTTATTCTTTTCTGTGTCATCCAGCTGCATTTGAAGAAAGAATAATATAGGTGATTTGCTTTTTTGCTGGCTTATGGCAAATAAACTAAAGCCGAACAAGGCTGGGCTTGCACTTGCCTGCTTGGTTGTTGTGTACCAGCTTGTCTGGATACTGGCAGTCGCAATCGGCAAGCAGCCAATGCTTGATTGGGTGCTTGGAGTGCACTTCCTGGCAGATGGCATGAAAGTGCTGCCTGTTAGTGTTGGGAAGGCTATTGTTTCCCTGCTCACCCACTTTGTGGCTGGCTATGTCCTTGGTTGGCTGTTCGCAATAATCTGGAACAATACAAAGTGAGAATGATTGCTTCCGGAACATATATATAATAGTCAAAGGTAGGTATTTCTTAGATTATACGCGGCGGTGCCTGAGCGGCCAAAAGGGCTGGCCCTAGGAGCCAGTGGCTTAGTGCCTTCGCAGGTTCAAATCCTGTCCGCCGCATCACGGAGCGAGCAAGAACAGGTTCGTCAACCGCAGTTGACCACTACCTGTCCGCCACATTCAAAGCGTGAACGTTTCTTAGAGTTTCTTAGAAATTCTGCCAGTTGTACTTGCGCATCTTGGGTGTTTTTCCGAAGCCGCAGCTTGCGCAGATTTTTTTGGCTGCGTTGTAGCTGTGCCTTCCGCACCGCCTGCAGATTATGTGCGACTTTCCCTTGCTCCTCTTGCCCATTGCGGGTGTTCCTTTTGTCATGTGCAATCACTTTTTTTATTGTGGTGAGATTAGTATGATTGTGTCGCCTCTGAGGAATGTTGTGCCGAGCTTTCTTGACACGTTTCCTTCCACGCGCTCTTCTGTGTCGTCAAGCACGCAGTTGATGTGTATGTCAAATGCTCGGAGTGTGCCGATGAACTGTTTTCCGTTCTTCAGCTCCACGAGCACTTTCTTGTCTCTTGCACGGTTAAGCGCGTCTAACGGCCTTGCTTCCATCTTAGATCACCCCAAATCAAAACAAACAAACAATGTTATCGGCAAATCAGGGGCAGGTTTATAAAACTATTGGTTGGCAAAAGGGGTTAAACCATTGCGGCGAGAACGTCTGATTTCGTGATTACTCCTATTGGCTTTCCTGCGTCAACTACAAGTATTAGCGCGTAGTGCTGGCGTGGGAGCGAGGAGGAATTGAGAGCCTGGCAGAATGCCCGGCTTGATGAGAGAATGCTGCTGTGCAAGGAGATTTTGGAGTGGCGCGATGGATTTGTCAGGACGCCTGTGTTCAGGAAGCTTGCCGGCTGTGAATCAGTGGTGAATGTTTATTACGGCGGCTGGGGGCACAGCCCGGGCGGTTTCGGGGGCTCTTCGTGGGTTATTCTCGGGAAATCAGGCAGGCTTGAATATGCCGCAAACTACAAGTGGTTTCCGGTGAGCATAAAGGTCTCATTTGACAATGTGAAAGATGCGGCAAAAACACTGGGTTATGACTACCTTTTGGCGCTTTTCAAGCACTTAAGTTCAGGAAAGGTCTATGATTTGATTGCAAAGGAGCTGAAAAACAGGACAAGTATAATTTTAGCCGCCCTGGAAAGATAAGTGCTCAGAACCCGAAGCTTTTCCTTCTTTTTTTCATCCAGCGGGGCACGATGACGTAGAGGAGTATTCCGATCATTGTTATTCCGACTGCAAGAAGGAACCAGTATGCCGGGTTTTTGTCCTGTTTTTCCTCAAAGACTATTGTTTCAGGAAGGTCTTTGCGGGGCTCTGTTTTTGCAGGCTCAGGTTCTGGTGCTTCTGGCTTTGCTGGCTCAACTATTGTTTGGACTGGCTCTGCTGCAAATTGTGCTGTGATTTCAGGCGCTGATGCGTTAATTTGCAGCTCTGTTGCGTTTACCTGCACTATTGGCTCGCCCTGTGGTGTGTCATCGCAAACATTTCCAATGCTGTCCTTGTCAGTGTCTTCCTGTTCGGGATTGTTTTTGTCAGGGCAGTTGTCTGCAAAGTCAGGGATGTCATCATTGTCATTGTCCTCGCCCCTGAGGACTGCGACTTCCTTGTTTTCGTCAATAAATGCAAGGATGTTGTCGTAAAGCACTGGCTCTGTTCCTGTAATGCCGAGGGATTTTTCAATGCCTGTGCTTATCCTGTAAACCCTGAGAGTGTTGTTTGTTTCATATGCGATTATATCGTTGTACAATGACGGGCTGTTTCCGTATGCTGTTGTTTCTGTTTTCTTTCTTGTTGCGAGGTCAATGAGGCAGAACTTGCCTTTGTCTGTTGCGAGTATTGGGCTTTCCTTGAAGCCAACAGGGTTGGTTCCGATTTGGCGCGTGTTTGCTGTTTCCTCGTTGTCAAAGTCATAATACTGTATTATTTTGTTGTTCCTGTTTCCGTCGCGGTCAAGGTCTTCCTCTGCCATGTCCTCTGCAGTGTCAAAGACAAGGTATTCCTTGAGCATGAGGGCGTTTTCGCCCGGAGTTTCTGTGTTTATGACTTTGTTCTCTCCAATATCATAATACTGGATTACCGTGTCAGTGTCGTCTCCGTCGTGGTTAAGGTCGCCTGTGTCTTTTTCCAGTGTTGCAAACCCGATTCTTTGGCCGAATATTGACGGCTTTGTTCCGCGGGCCTTGGTGTCAATGATTTCCTTGCGGTTTGTGTTGTAAATGAGTATCCTGCGCGACTTGTCCTCGAATGCAATGAGTTCGCCGTATACTGACGGGTTTCTTCCTTCCTTTCCTATGTTTCTTACCCTGTCTGTGCCGATGTTGTAGTATTGGACGACGTAGTCTGCTGTGTCATTGTCTCCTGTAAGGTCCTTGTCAATTTTTTCTTCGTACGTCACGAATGCCACAATATTGCTTTTTACTGCGATTTCAGAACCGGGCATTTCAGTGCTTATTATTGTGTAAGCGCTTGCAGAGGCGCTCAGAATTGCCAGCATCAGTATAGCAACAAGTGCTTTCATGCTGTGTTGTTATGCGTGCGTGTTTTTATGCTTTTCTTATTTTCCCACGAAAAGCTTTATAAACAACCCGCCTGCTTCTGGCTTTTTATGGTTATTGTCCACAGGAGGGGAGAGGGAAGGACGCCTTCTGGCGGAAGGCATTCTGTCAACAGGGGAAAGCGAAGGTTTGAGATAGGCGATATTCCTGTTGCCACGCGCATTGAGCCCTCAACAAGGGTTTCTGTAAAGCAGACAAAGGCAAGCAGGCTTGTTAAGGCAAAGGTGCACACAACAGACCGCGTGAACCTGTTTGATCCCAAGACAAAGACATTCTCGCAGGCAAAAGTGATGGCTGTTGTTGAATGCCCTGCAAACAGGCATTATGTCAGGCGAAACGTGATGGTGAAGGGCAGTGTTGTCAAGACAGAGAAGGGCCTGGCAAGGATAACATCAAGGCCTGGGCAGGACGGCACTGTTAATGCTGTGCTGGTCTGAGATTCTGCATTTAATAACAGCCGCTTAAACAGAATTCTTACAGTCGCGGTGCATCAATAATGGATGTTTTTCTTCCGTAGTTTTATAAGCAGCGGCATCTTGTTTTTTTGGGAGAGTGTGGAATGATGGCTTGCGGTCTTGCCGGCAAAATTGAACTTACCCCTGCTAGTGTGAGCTGTAAGCAACCAAGGCGTGCGCGCGCAAAAACGCTTGAAAAGGCTGTCAGGGCTGCTGAAATGTTCAGGCGCGGCTTCACTCTTGCAAAGATTGGTGGCGAGTTTGGTTGTTCAAGGGAGTGGGCAAGGCAGATTCTCAGGATTGCGCGGCAGGAAAAAATCCTGTCTGACCAGGAATATCATTTGCTTAAGGGCAGGGGGCATTATGACAGCGCGCATAACCGCTGGCAGTATTTTTGTAGTGTTGCCGAGAATATCCTGCATTTTAACAGGGACAAATACAATGAGTTGAGAAAGCTGTACTGGCCCTGCGACAGGAATGCTGCTGCAAGGGCTGCGTATGCCGAGCGGTCCTGCCTTGAAATTCTTGTTGACAAGGGCAGCATTACGAGGCAGGATGCAAAGGCAGTTGCTTACGTGCTTTTCAAGTTCAGGCAGCGCAAAGGCACTCCTGCGCAGTTGATTAATGACGTTCGGTATTTCATGAGGCGCAAGGAGCTCTCGCTGAAGGAGTTTGCATTGGAGCGCAGGATTTGCAATAATAACAAAAACCCTGCATCGCACGCGCTTAAGCATATTGTTCTTGCGATTGAGCTCGGCATAATTTCGCCTGATGATTATGCACTGCGTTCTCTTGCCAATTTTTACAGGGTTTTTTCAACAGTGCGCAAGCCAGCGCCCGGCTGCAAGTACGCAGAGCACATCCTGAAATTCGTTCTTGAGGCGCACGAAAAGACAGGGCTTCCATACTCAAGGATTGCTGATTTTGCAGAAGTTCCTGTGCAGGCTGTTTATGACTACAAGCGCCGCGTGAACAATAAACAGAATTAAACCACTAACACAATCTTTCTAGGGTCGCGGTGCCAACCATAATGGATGATTTTTCCTGTTATTTTCTCAGAACTCGTGCTGCTGAGTGGAATTCGCAGCGCATGAGTGAGGAGGCTAATTATGCACCGCAGTGCCTTTAAGAAGTTGGTGTTGTTTCTGTGCAGTTCTGAGTTCGTGTTTTTTAATGAAGTTCTTTCAGAATGTGAGCAACTTTTTGACAGCTTCTATGAAAGTGTCGCATTCCTCCTCTATGTTGTACAGGTATAATGATGCCCTGCAGCTTCCCGGCAAATTGTTTGCGTGGAACCAGGAATGGACGCAGTGCATTCCTGACCTTGTCATGATGTTGTGGGACTTGCTCAAAAGCATTGAGACATCGTGCGGGTTCATTTTGTTTATGTTGAAGCTGAAGATTCCTGAACGCTTTTCTGCATCTCTAGGTCCTATCAGCTGGACTTTGTCTGCAAGCGCTTCTGTTATTTTTTTGTTGAGCTGGATTTCGTGCTCGTGAATTTTGTCAAGACCTGTGTTTTTGAGGTATTCCAGCGCTGCGCCCAGCCCGAGTATTCCTGCATAGTTCTGCAGGCCTGCCTCAAACTTTTCAGGCAATGTCTCAACTTCTGATGTTGTGTATGTTGAGTCCCTTACTGTTTCTCCTCCGACGAGGAACTGGGGCATTTTGTCAAGCAGTTCCTTTTTGCCGTAGAGTATTCCTGTTCCGGAAGGACCGAGCATTTTGTGGCCAGAGCACGCGAGGAAGTCGCAGTCCAGCTTTTTCACGCTTATTTCTGTGTGAGGGGCTGACTGGGCAGCATCCAGCAGCACCAGCGCTCCGTTCTTGTGGGCGATTTCAATGATTTCCTTTGCGGGTATGCTTGTTCCGTCTGCGTTTGATGTCATTGCCATTGAGACAAGCCCTGCGCCGTTGATTTTTTTCGCGAGCGCATCAGGGTCTCCAAAAGCAACCGTCTCAAAGGGGATTCCTGTTTTTGCAAGCTTTTGCCAGGGCAGGAGGTTTGAGTTGTGCTCCTTGTCCGTAATGATGACTTTTTTGCCTTTCAGGTCAAGGCAGTTCGCTATGAGGTTGATTCCTTCTGTGGTGTTTCTCGTGAATATTATTTCGTCACTTGATTTTGCAGAGAAGAACTTTTGCGCAATTTTCCTTGCCTTTTTGACTTCTTCTGTGACTTTCTGTCCCCATTCGTGCCAGCTTCTTCCGGCGCAGGCAGGGTATTTGTCATAGTATTCCTGCATTTTTTCAATTACGACTTTGGGACGGAGTGACTGGCAGGCGTTGTCAAAATAAATGGGCTTTGGCTTTTGGTCAAGGCACGTGAAGTCTTTCCTTATTTTTTCAACATTCATTTGCCAAGCTCCTCATCAATGATTTTTTTAAATGCAGCAATTGGCCTTGGCCCGACTATGGTGTGGTTGTTAATAAAGAATGTGGGTGTTCCTGTGAGTTTTGCCTTTACGCCATCCTCAAAGTCCTTTTGTATTTCAGACTGGTATTTTCTCGTGTCAAGGCATTCGCTGAACTTTTTCTCGTCAAGCTGGAGTTCTTTTGCAATGTCTTTCAGGTATGTTATGCTGTGCTCTGATGACCCGCACGTGGCTCCTGTCTCAAACAATTTGTCGTGGTATTCCCAGTATTTTCCTTGTTCTCCTGCGCAGTTTGCCGCCTCTGCGTGCAGGTCTGCTTTTGCGTGAACTTCTCCAAGGGGGAAGTCGCGGTAGACAAAGCGCACTTTGCCTTCGTATTCCGCAAGGACTTTTTTTATGATTGGCTCTGCTTCTTGGGTGTATGGGCAAATGTAGCAACCGAATTCTATTATCGTGACTTTTGCGTCTTTTGGACCCTTTGTTGGGTCGTCGTCTGGTGTTGGGGCAATGAAAGGCCCTGTGTAGTTTGTTTTGACCCCGGATGTTGTTTCGTCAAATGCGCCGAAAGGGCAGAATGCTGTTGATTCTGGACCATAGCAGTTGCCGTACCGGTAGTAATTGTATCCGCCGTAGATAGTGTAAGCGAGGCTTGCTATGGTGAGTATTACGAGAATCCAGGAAAGCATTTCAAAGTGCCTGAAGGTGAATGCGGCAAGTTTTGGGCTGTGGCGCATTATTTTTCCTGTCACGTGTGCCTTTATTCTCTGGTCAAGGGCTGTTTCGCAGGGCTTTAGCGTGATTCTCCTGAAAACGCACTTAAAGGCATCCCTTGCCAGAGGGCGGTAGCTGACTGAGAATATTGCGAGAAAAGCAAAAACAAAAAATGCAATGATGCAAATCATGTTTCTGCAAGCACCCTGTCTATGACTTCTTTGAACTTCTCAAAGGGCAATGCCCCTGAAACGAGCTCGCCGTTGATAATGAATGCAGGAGTTCCCTGAACGCCTGCTCTTGTTCCGTCTTGGAAGTCGCGCTCAACCTCTGCTTTCATTTCGCCGTTGTCAAGGCACGAGTCAAACTTTGCCTGGTCAAGCCCCAGCTGCTTGGCGTATGATTTGAGGTCGTCAGTCCTGAGCGCGTTCTGGTGCGAGAACATCATGTCATGCATTTCCCAGAACTTGCCTTGCACGTTTGCGCATTCTGCTGCTTCTGCTGCTTTCTGCGCGTACTGGTGGAAGCTCAGCGGGTAGTTCCTGAATGTTATTTGCACCTGGTCTCCGTATTCTTCCTTTATCTGCTTGATTGTTTGCACAACCCTTCCGCAGAATGGGCACTGGAAGTCAGAATATTCCACAATCTTGACTTTTGCGCTGTCAGGACCTGCTTTTGGGTCTATTCCTGCCTTTGAAGTTCCTGGCTGTTTTGTTCCTGGTGTTGCTGTTTTGTTGTCCCAAACTGTTCCGAGCCAGAAGCTGGCAACAACCACTACAACCACCATGACCACTGTCAATAATTTTGAATTAAGCATTTATTTCACCCCAAGCACAATTTATGCGCTGAAAACCTTGGCGGCAGTATATAAAGTTTGTGAAAAAGAAGGCGCTGTAGAAAAAGTCCCTGAATAACAAAGAAAGATTCTGAAGGATGATTCGTGCATAAACTTCTGCGCGCTGCGTGCGCGCAGTACGGCAGCGGAGACTGCCGCCAAAGCGTTGTTTTAGGCGG
>JBBILB010000011.1:0-26411 GCA_037445145.1 Candidatus Woesearchaeota archaeon
CCGCCTAAAACAACGCTTTGGCGGCAGTCTCCGCTGCCGTACTGCGCGCACGCAGCGCGCAGAAGTTTATGCACGAATCATCCTTCAGAATCTTTCTTTGTTATTCAGGGACTTTTTCTACAGCGCCCCTCCTCAGCCACTCCAGTTCCTCCTCGTCAAGGTCAAGCTCTTCTGCAAGAAGTTTTGCTTGTTCGGGCTGGTTTTTTGCAACTACCTGAAGCATTGGCATTGCGTGCTGTATTGCAATTGCAGAAGAACAGTGAGTTGCGCGCGCAACCTTCTGAGCAATTGCCTTCCGCCTGTTGTAAATCACATTTGCCCGCCAGATTTTAAGCAATCTTGTTGTCTGCTCATACTCAGGAGGGTTTTTTGGGCGCTTTGTCTTTGCAACAGCAATGCCTGCTGTAAGGAGCTCAAAAATATGGCTGATGAAGCGCCAGTGCTGCTGGCGCCTGATTCTGCCCCTAAAGACATCGGCTTTGCTGAGAATGTCATAAGCCCTTGCCCTGTCTTTCGGATTGTCATACTCCTTAGCAAGGTTGTGGTCAAGCCAGTGGAGAATCTCGTCAATGTCAATGTCTGTCTGGTCAAAAGCGCCCAAAGCCAGAGCAGGGTCTGAATTCCTGAACACCTTGACAAGCGCGGTCTTTATTTGCTCAAGCCTGTTGCGCTCGCCCAGCACCTCAAGGCTCTTCTGCGTGAGCTTTTCAGCGCCCTGGCTCAATAGCTGTAAGTCATTTATTGCAGAGCGCAAATCACCTGCCGAACGCCTTGCGATTGACCTGAGGACAGCAGGGTCTGCATCAAGCCTTTCCTTCTGGCAGATTTCCTGCAGTATGCCTGCTATCTTATCAGCAGGCAGGGCAGGGAACTCGACAAGCACAGACTTGCTCCTGAGTGTTGAGAATTTCTTGTCCCATGGGTCCTGCGCTGTCAGGATTATCGGAAAATTAGAATTGACAATAAGTTCAACAAGCGCAGGAACACCGCCCCTGTCATCTGTGCCTGAAACGCCATCAATTTCGTCAATAAGGAAAAGCTTGCCTGCAAAGAACAATGAGCGCTGCTTCAATGCATTCCCGAGCTTTTCATGAATCTGCTCCTCATTCCTGACATCAGACGCATTAAGCTCAACAATCTCCCAATTCATGTCTTTTGCCAAGGCATGAACAGCACAGCTTTTTCCTGTTCCAGAAGGACCGTAAAGAAGCATTGCCTTCTTCTTCTGTTTTGCAAAGTTGCGCACAAATTTCTCAAGCGCAACAATGCCTTCTGGCTGGGGCACAGCTTTCAGAGTGCCTGGCCTGTAATGATGAATCCATAACCTGCTCTCCCCCATATTATGACAAAACTGCTTGTGTGTTTAAAATGTTTATGGTTAGTACCTGCCCGCAGGCACACAATCAGCAATATTTAAAAAGCAGGTGCATTGCTTCGGGAATGATATGAAATCTGTGCCTGTAAAGTTTGTCGGCGTTGAGGTTGCTTCTTACAATGCCCGCGATGAGCACCTGGAAATCAGGGTTTTGCTGAATGACGGCAAGGACAAACAGATGATAAAACAGCTTTGCATTGAGGACCCTGCTCGTCAGGCTGATGAAATACTGAAAGAAGTCAGAGAAAGACTCAAGAAAGCGCACTCGACAAAACATAATTATGATGATGACCCCTTGGCAGGCATTGTGCACATCAAGTGGCTACAGGATGAAGAACTGGTGCAGGAGAGACTAGCAAAATTTTTAGCTGCGCTGCGCGAGAAAACAAGGAACGCAAAGCGCAAAAATATAAGCTATTATGACCTTGAACAGCAGATGAGATCTCTTAAAACAAGCTTTTGACTAGAATTCTACTGTTGCCCTGACCTTTGGAGCAATTTCCTCTTCGCCCTTTCCTACCTCAATCTTTTCAGCACATGCTGTTGATTTAAGGTCAGCAAAAGCAGAAGTGATGTCAACCTCGCTCTCAACAACAATCTTTTTTACAGGAGCCTTTATTGAAAGTTTTTTCTCTGATTTCTTCTTCCTTACTGCCCCGAGGATTGCAATAACAACCGCGCCGATTTTTCCTGCATCCGCGTATTTCTTGGGCGCATCAGGCCAGCCGGAAACGTGAACGCTCGGAAATCCTTCTGAAGCATGCAAGTACTTGTGATAAACCTCCTCTGTTATGAAGGGGGTGAATGGCGCGAACAGGCGGACAAGCGCGCTCAGGCATTTTGCGATTGCTATTTGGGCGCTTTCCTTTTCCTCAGGCGTCTTTGGCTCATACAGCCTCTGCTTTGAGAGCTCAAGGTAATTGTCGCAGAAGTCTGACCAAAAGAACTTATCAATAAACTCCTTTGCCCTTGAGTATTCATAAGCGTCAAAATGCGCAGCTGCCTGCTCAATCGTTTCAGCCAAACGGTGCTGAATCCATTTGTCTAGCGCTTCTGACGGCTCTTTCTTTGCAAGCGTTTTCAAATCAGCACCCTTCAAGTGCATTGCGGCAAACCTTGCCGCATTCCAGAACTTCGTGACAAACTTGTCGCCGGCAATAAGCTCCTTCTCCTGATAAGAAATGTCCTCTCCAAGCTTGCAACTGCCTGCCCAGCAGCGCAAAGCATCAGCGCTGTACTTGGCAAGGATTACCTGTGGCTCCACAATGTTGCCCTTGCTCTTGCTCATCTTTTCGCCAAGAGGGTCAAGCACATAGCCTGAAATCATGACTTCCTTCCACGGGTTGCACTTGTAATGCAAACGGCTCTTGACAAGCGTGTTGAAAAGCCAGAACGTGATGATGTCATGCGCCTGCGGCCTCAAGCTCATAGGATAAAGCTTTTTGCGGTATTTCTCGGGAACGAGCTGTATTGCGAGCTGCGGAGTCATGCTGGATGTTGCCCAAGTATCCAAGACATCTTTTTCGGGAATGAATTCTTCGTTTTTGCAATTTGGGCAGCTTTTTTTCGGTGGTTTGTCCTTTAAGGGGTCGACCGGTAAACTGGCTAACTCAGCAAAAACAGGCTCGTCGCACTTTGAGCAGTACCAAACAGGGAAAGGAACTCCAAAGAACCTCTGCCTTGATATGAGCCAGTCCCACTGCAAGCCCTTAACCCAGTTGTCATACCTGTGCTTCATGAACTCGGGATGCCATTTGAGTTCAGCACCCCACCTTAACAGGTCCTCGCGAAGGTCCAAATACTTTATGAACCACTGCTTGCTGTTAATAATCTCAATTTCTGTGCCGCAACGCTCGTGAACCTTGACTTCGTGAGTGATTGGCTTTTGTGCTTTCAGCAAGCCTGCCGCCTTCAAGTCTTCAATTATCACCTTGCGCGCCTTGTGCAATGGCATTCCCATATACTTGCCCGCAATCTCAGTCATTTTGCCATCCTTGTCAATCGCCTGCTTGAGCGGCAGCTTGTGGGCAAGATACCACGCAATGTCTGTAGTGTCTCCGAACGTGCAGCACATGACAATGCCTGTGCCTTTGGCAGGGTCTGTGCGCTCATCAGCGAGTATTGGGACCTCGTAATCAAACAAAGGCACTTTTGCTTTCTTGCCGAACAAGTTCTTGTACCTTGCATCAGCAGGGTGCGCGAACACCGCAACGCAGGCAGGCAAAAGCTCAGGTCGTGTGGTTGCAATTACCAGTTCCTTTCCTTCAACCCTGAATACCACGTCATTGAATGTGCTGCTTTTTTCCTCATCCCTGCACTCCACCTGTGATATTGCTGTCCCGCAAAGCGGGCACCACAATGCAGGAGCTTCCTTGCGGTACGCCCTCCCCATCTTCTGAAGCTCCAGAAAAGACCATTGCGAAATCCTCCTGCAGTGCTCGTTTATAGTGCTGTAAAACAAATTAAAGTCGCAGCTCAGCCCAATGCGCTTGAAGTCCTGGACAAATGCAGGGCGAATCTCCCTTAGCGTGTCCTCACAGAGCTTTATGAATGCCTGTCTTTCCATTGCAGCCCCTTTGACGTTTTTCAGCTTTTCAACAAGGCGCTCTGTTGGCAGACCATTGTCATCTGTCCCGAAAGGATAAAAAATGTTGAAACCGCGCAGGCGCTTATAACGTGCTATGATGTCCTTGTGAACATAGCTGCACGCGTGACCAATGTGCATCTTTCCTGAAACAGTTGGCGGCGGGGTGTCTATGCTGAAAACCTCGCCCTTTGATTCAGGGTTAAAGGCAAATATGTTTTCCTTTTCCCAATACTGCACCCACTTCGGTTCCTCTCTTTTCGGGTCATAGCGTTCACTCATGCAACGAGAGAACTTCCAATGTCTTTAAAAACGTTATGGCCGCTTTGCCTTTCTTTCCCTTCTCAGGAAATCCCCAATGTCATAATAATTTTTGATGTTCTTGCCATCAAACAGGCCATAACCGATGCATTCATCGTGTTGTGTGAGCACAAGTACAAGCTCTCCCTCTCTTGCTTCATTTTTAACAATGCTTTCTGCAAGAGCAGGGCGTTTGCAAACAAAAAGCCATGCGCCTTTCTCATTAAGCCACGCCTTTTTTGCATCAGTCCTTGCAAGAAGTTGAAGCAAATCAAGAGAAGGCTTTGAGGTCTTGTCAGGAAGCCTGCCAAGGTAAAGCCCTGCGTGCAGAAAAGGAAGCCGGATTTGTTTTAAAACCTGTGCAAGTTCTGGCGGAATCAAAAAGAAATCATTGCCAATCCCTTTCACAAGAGCTTCATCAAACAGTTTTCCGTTTGTGAACTGCTGGATGAATTTCATCATTTCTTCCTCACCTTTGCAATGAAAAACCCTTCTGTTCCTGTTTTGTGCGGCCAGAAGCGCCTGCAGTCCGCGATTGAGCTGTGAAGCTCTTTTCCGAACACATAAATAATGCCTTTGTCTCCAATATTTACGCCAATAGGCTCAAGGCTTGCATCGTAATTGTCAATCAGCCACTGCATGTTCAGCTCGTTTTCCTCAGGCTCAAGAGTGCACGTGCTGTAAACAAGAATGCCGCCGGGCTTTAGCACCTCAAGAGCAGCACTCAGTATTCCGCGTTGGAATTTTGCGCTTTTCCTTATGTCCTCAATTTTGCGCTTTGAAAACCATTTGTCATCAGTTGCATAATTGCCAGAGCAGGGCGCATCAAGCAGGATTTTGTCAAACTTTATTCCAAGCTGTGCTGCCTTTGCGGCATCAATGTGGCAAACGATGCAATTGCTGGCTCCCATCCGCTCAAGGTTGTTGCGCAATGAAAGCAGGCGGTGCGATTTTTTTTCAAGGGCAATTATTGCACCCTTGTTCTGCATCAATTGCGAGAGTTGTGTTGTCTTTCCGCCGGGAGAGGCACAGCAGTCAAGCACCAATTCGCCCGGCTTAGGGTCAAGGACTTCAGCAGGCAATTGCGCAGCAGCACCCTGCAAGTAATAATAGCCAAGCAGGAATTCAACACTTGCGCCAAGTGAGAATTTTGAATGCTCAACAAAATAGCCGTGCTGCAGCCAAGGTATTTTTGACAGCATTATGCCAAGGGCGTTAAGGCGGTCTATGAGAACATTTTCCGGAATGCGCAGCGTATTGACTCTCAAAGCGGGCTTGACTTCAATTTTTTCAGGAACATGTTCGCCAAGCTCTGCATACCTGCCAAGAAAATACTTCAGGCTCGCTTCCATCTAACACCCTGCGGTGAATCCTCAAGAATAATCCCCTTTTCCCTTAGCTTTTCCCTTAATTCGTCTGCCTTTTTCCAATCCTTTGCCTTTCTTGCTTCCTCGCGCTCATAAATAAGCTTTTGCAACTCTTCTGGGAGGGGCGGTTCCTGTCTCTTGAGGATCCCAAGAACAGAGTCAATGCTTTCAAAAGCATCCCTAATTGCCTTTCCATCCTCTGGGCTGAGTGAATTAGCCGCAATCATGACATTAACATCCCTGACAAACCCAAACAGTGCAGCAAGCGATGACGGAGTGTCAAGGTCATTGTCCATTGCGTCTGCAAATTCCTTTTTGAGCCTGTCAATCCTCTTGTGCACCTCAGGATTGTGCTTTGGCGCATTAACTGAGCCAAGCTTGTCATAACAACCCCATATCCTCTGCAAGGACTGCCTTGCAGCATCAAGCCCTGCAAACGTGAAGTTAAGCTGCTGGCGGTAATGAGTGCCAAGCATGTGGTAGCGGAATGCAAGAGGGTCATACCCCTTTTCAAGAACATCCCTGAGAGTGTAAAAGTTGCCGAGGCTCTTTGACATCTTCTTTCCATCAACAAGAAGCCATTCATTGTGCAGCCAGTACTTGACAAACTGCTTTCCTGTGGCGCCCTCGCTCTGCGCAATCTCATTCTGGTGGTGCGGGAAGATAAGGTCAATACCGCCTGTGTGCATATCAAACTGCTCGCCAAGGTATTTCATGCTCATTGCCGAGCACTCGATGTGCCAGCCAGGGCGGCCCTTTCCAAAAGGAGCCTCCCATGCAACATCTCCGTCATCAGGCGTGTAAAACTTCCACAACGCAAAGTCGTGCGCATTCTCTTTTGCATATTCATCTGCCTTGACCCTTCCAGAAGCGCCTGTTTCAAGCGCCTCCGGCTTGATGTGCGCAAGCTTTCCATAATTCTTGAATTTTTTAATTGAATAATATATTCCGTCATCGCTCTTGTAAGCAAAACCCTTGTCAAGGAGCTTCTGGACAAGTGCAATCATTTCCGTTATATGCTCTGTTGCCCTTGGAAAGACGTTCGCAGGCAAAATGTTAAGGGTTTCAAGGTCCTCAAAGAATGCATTCTCGTATTTCTGCGTGAATTCCTTCAGTGACACCTTTTCCTTTTGCGAATCCCTGATTGTTTTGTCATCAACATCCGTGATATTCATGACGTGCATTACATGGAATCCCTTGTACTTCAGGTAGCGCTTCAAAAGATCGCTGAAAACATAAGCCCTGTAGTTGCCTATGTGTGGATAGTTGTAAACAGTAGGACCGCAGGTGTACAAGCCAACCTTTGGGGGATTAAGAGGGATAAACTCCTCTTTCTTTCTCTTAAGCGTGTTAAAGACTTTCAGAGCCATAAGAATAGACTCACAACGTTTGGTTTAAATAACTTATGCAAGAGACAGAGATAAAAAAAAAATAATGCACAATAATAACGGACACGCACCGTGCCAGAGACAATGACAATCCCGACTCGCAAGCTCATCAGGGATTGTCAAGCTTGACTGCGGTCAAGCAAAAGCGATAGGAGAGGTTCTTCCACTATGGTTTTGTATCTGCGACTTTAAGGAGCCCCAATTAGTATTATTTAATCTCTAAAGGTTCCTTCTTGGGCGCGAACTTTGCAAGGTATTTTAAGAACTTGTTCTTCTTGACGCCGTAATAAACAGCCAGCACAAGCAGCATCCCGACTGCTGTGAAGACAAAAAGCACAAGCAGGCTTGTCCAGATTTCGCTGAAAGAGGCATTGAATAGCATTGTGCGGCGCAAAAGGTCGCTGCCGATTACTAAGGGGTTATACTGTGCAACGCTCATTACCACTGCAGGCATGCTCTCAAGTGGGATGATGATGTCTGAAATGAAAAGCATTATGCTCCCAACAGCCATTGCTGCAAGCATTGCAGTCTCCTCTGAATTGAAAACATAACCTAATATCATCCCAAGGCAGGTGTAAAGCACAATCATCAGCACCAGCACAAGAGCAGAATAGGCAAACGCGTTAAGTATTTGCGTGAATAATATCCCTGCAATCGCGAGTATGACCATGAGCTGTATCACTAGCAGTAATGCGGTTGTCACAAAAACAGAGCCCATAAAAACAAGGTCGCTTGTCGGCGTCATGAAATTCCTGAAATATGCCGGAGAGTTGCGCTCAAGCAGAATAAGGGTGGGCGCAAGCAGAAGCGCGGTAAACAGCAAAACAAGCGCGATAAGTGTCGGGAAAATGTAGTTCAGGTAGCTTCTTTCTGCAACAACAGGCACTATTGTGGTCTGGACAGGCTGTACAATTGCTTCAGGGTCAGTAACCTGGATCGCACTTATGACTCTTTCAATCTCATTAAGAGATTTCTGCAGAGTAAGTATGTTGAGCAATGCCTGGTCAAGAAGCTTATTGACAACATTAAGCTCGTCAAGAGTGAACACCTGTGCCGAATTAGCAAGGTCAATCTGCGATTTTGTCTGCGTTATCCTGCCTGCGATGTGGTCTATCAGTCCGCTAAGCTGCTTGTACTCATCCTGCAATATCCCTTCTGTTGTGGTCAGGCGCGCATCAAGCTCAGCAATGTCATCGATGCTCTCCTTCAGCGCATTTGAAAGCTGTTCGCCACCCGCCTGCTTTGCCATATCATTGGCAACACTGATGAAGTGCCTTGCTTCTGCAAGTGAATTCCTTCCCAGCTCAAGGGAATTGTCCACCCAGTGCTTCACGATGTTCTTTGATCTTGTGAGGTTTGATATGCCGAACTCTCCCGGGTCTATGTAAAGCTCAACCTCTGCAAGCTCTGCTTGGATGTTTGCAATTCTCTGACCGATTTCATCATTTTCTGTCGTAAGCGCAACAAGGTTCTGCTTCCTTTCCCTGACCGCTGTCCTTGTGAAGTCAACGGCCTGGACAAGAACAGCAGTCAGGTTCCTGCTTAGCTCTGCAGCGCGGGCAGAAATGCTTGTGGTCATAACATTGAGCACGGTCCAGACAAGGTTTATCTGCGAATAATCCACGGCAAACCTTATCTCGTTTGAGCCATTTTTGCCTATGGCAAATCCTGCCGGAAAAATTATGCAGGTATGGATTTCGCCACGCCGGATTCCCTGAATGCAAAGCGCCTCTGTAGCGTACCGCGTGACCTTGAACTGCTTTTCAGACAATTTTTCAATGAATGAATTTGAAAGGTCATTGTAGGACTGCGAGTGCGTGCCAATGCGCACTGCATACAGGTTCGTGTTGTCAAAAGCAATGCCTGCAAGAAAGATTATCAGCAACGGCCCCAATATTACAACAAGCGCTGATGCGCGCGCCCTTAAAAGAAGCTTGAGGTTTTTTTGTACAAGAACAGCCATGTTTTCAATTCCGCGCCTGGCGCGCTCAGTGGAGCGGGTGGGTGTCATTTTTTACAAGCAACTCAAACACTTCTGCTATTGACGGCCTGTCAACGCTGACCTTGACAACCGGATCTTTGCACTTTGCAAGGAAAGCAAGCAAATTCTGGAGCGCAACACGGGGCTGCGAAGTGTGCACGATAAAACAGCCGTCCTTTTCCGATATTTTCTGGTAAAGCTGGCGCTTTCTGCTGCAAAATGCACGCAGCTTTGAATAATCCCTCCCTGCTGTCGTGAGGAAAATCTCGTAAGACTTTGAATAAATGTCGCGCAACTCAGCTGTTGTGCCAACTTCTGTTATCTTCTGGTTCCGCAGTATGGCTATTCTGCTGCAGTACTGCTCAAGCTCTGAGACCACGTGCGAAGCGACAATAACAGTTGTGCCCCCCATGTTGATTTTGCAGATAAGGTCCCATATCTGGTTCCTGATAATAGGGTCAAGGTCTGCTGTCGGCTCATCAAGGATAAGCACGGAAGGGTCGTGGACAAGCGCGCAGGCAATGTCAAGCCTTTTTTGCATGCCTCCTGAAAGGTTCTGGGCAAGCGTGTGCTGCGCATTCTCAAGACCGACAAGCCTCAAAAGGCTGTCGCACTTTGTAATCCGCTCAGCAGGCGGCAGATTGTACAATGCTGCAAAATGCTCAATGTTCTCGCGCACCGTAAGCTTGCCATAAAATGAGGGCACCTGCGCCGCAAAGCCGAACATTGTCTTGACAATGCTCTTGAACTTGAACACAGACGCATCCTCATTGCCGGAAAGCCTGAGAATCACATCACCCTCATCTGGCTCTATGAAGCCAACCATCACGTTGAGGAGTGTTGTCTTGCCGACGCCACTCAGCCCGATTATGCCAAATAACTCGCCGGGCGGGATTTCAAGGTCGATGTGGTCAAGCACGATGTTATCACCAAAGCGCTTTGTGACCCCCTTTAGCTGTATCAAGGCAGGACCTTTCGGCGCAATGATTTCCTGCGCCTCGCTAAGGTATTCCTCAACAATTTCCCTTGGCCATCCTGCGCTGACAAGAAGTTTTTCAAGGTCTTTCCGCTGCGCGCCGCGAGACATTGCCTGAATGATGTGGTCTCGCAGAGCTGTCGCTGTTGCCATATTTCGTCAGGAGGCACATTCTTTTAAAAGCTCATACTACTACTCAAGAATAGTCACTAATTGGTTTCCGAGCTGAAAAAAGGAAAATTTATTTAAACAAAAATCAATCGGCTGAAATCATGAACTGCGAAATGTGCGGAAAGCAGGCAGAGTTATTTACTTCAGTTGTTGAAGGAACCCAGATGATGGTCTGCGCAGACTGCAGCAGGTTCGGAAAAATAATTAGGAAGGCGCAGCCTACTGCAGCCGGCAGAAAGGCACCAGTCAAACGCGAGCCCGTACATGTTGAGCAGATTGTCAGTGACTACGCGCAAAGGATTAAAGCTGCCAGGAAAAAGCTGCAGCTTACCCAGAAGGATTTTGCAAAGCTCATCACGGTCAAGGAGTCGCTTGTCCACAAGATGGAGACAGGACAGTTTGAGCCGCCGATTGACATGGCGCGCAAGATGGAAAAGACGCTTCACATAACTCTTGTTGAAGTGCGGGAAGAAAGCGAAGCAGTGCCTGTACAAAAAGGTGAAAAGAGCGAGGGGCTGACAATAGGCGACATAATCAAGCTCAACTGTTAAGAAACATAAATTGAGTACCAGCACCTGCCTGACTGGTCAAAAAAGACCTGCCTGAAGTTCTCATTCAGGAATGAGCGCATTTTGTCAAGCTCCACAGGGCATTTTTCATCATCAGGAGAGCACACAAGCCCGCCACCGCAGTTGTCAAGGAGCACTGCGCCTATTTTCTCGCGGTTTTCCCGCAAGTATTTGTTGAAGTCTGTTGCGGTTTCGCCGCCATAAATTGGGTAATAAGTCTTGTATATTTTCTGGTCCGTGTAAGCCGCAACAACAGGGTTGCTTGACCATATCTCCCCCCGAATTTCCCTGCTTTTAAGCCATTTGAAATACATCTCTGCAGCAGCATCAGGAGTTCTTGGTTCATTATTGTGATAGAAAATTATGCCGGAAACGGCTGAAACAACAAATACAACAATGATGACAGCAGCCGGTGCAAGCTTCCAGCGCTTTTCAACCAGCTTTATGACAGCATCAATCCCGTAGCCGGCGAGCAATATGACAAATGGAAGGAACAATACAAGATACCTGTAATCCCTGCAGTGCAACTGCGAGAAATAAGCCAGAGGAAGCAAAAGAGAGAGCAATGGCAGAAGATACTGCCTTTTCCAGTTCTTAATCGCCATAAAAATTCCCAGCAATGCAAACACATTCAAGAAATTGTCAAACAAAATCCAGCCAAAATACTGGTACCACGGCTTGTAGCGCAGGATATTGCAGCCGACAACAATCAAGATACTCCTATGAGCCTCAATTATCGGGCTGAGGAATGAATTGCAAGTCATTTTGTTGAAAACAAGGTATGGCAAAACAGGCAAAACGAAACCAATACAGGTTTTTAGAGCTGGCTTCCAGCGCTTTTCCAGAACCAGGCAAATCAAAAGTATTGCAAGGAATATTCCTGCAGGAAACTTTGCAAGAAAAGAAAGCCCTGCAAGGATTCCTGCAAGCCAATACCTGTGGTTGGCAAATGTGTAAACAGCAGCCAGCACAAGCGTTACCTCTGGCAGCTCAGTGTATTCATGGAATGAAAGATAAAACACGATTGCGCTGAAAGACCAAATTATTGCCGACACAACTCCAGAGCGCTGCGAAAAAAACCTTCTGCCAACCAAATACACAAACCATGCGGATACAAGCGCAAGCATAAGCTCAATAGCGCGCGAGAACCAGACGATGTTCAGTTTAAGCAACCACCCAATGCCTATTACAAAAGGCCACAAAAGAGGGCGTATTGGCTCCCACAATCCAGCACTGCCGCCTGACCAGAGGTGCTTTGCCATTCCAAAATAAACACCAGAATCCCACCAGATTTCATGCCAGTCAAAAAAATACAAAAGGCGCGCGAGTGCAGAAACAATTATCACTGAGCAAACCAGCCAGTGTTTTCGCAGGAATTGAATAAGTTTCATTTCACAAACTCCGGATTGGGATCATCAAAACCAGCCTGTCCAGGAAACTCATTCAACAACAAATAACCATAAGGATATGACGACGAGTGAAAGAGTATTACGCGGTGATTGGGAAGTGCCTGAAGCCACTGCTTCAGCACAATGTAATCATTTGAGTTGAGAACCCTTGCTGCAATAATATTGGACTTCAGCATTTCGGCCTTTCTCACAACATCTGCCATCTGATTAAAGCCATTGACCTGCACAAATTCAACCTTAAGACCGGGAACAGCCTCTTTCAAGGCGCTGAAATAGCTTGCAGGAGTTTGGTAGTACCATATTGCGTAAGGCAGGTCTGTGGCATTCATTGCTATTATGGTTTCCTTTGCGCTGATTTCCAACGGCCTCGCGCCTATAATGACTTTGTCGCCTTTTTGTTTCATCGGCGGGCTTCCGACAATGCTCAAATTGCGGCCAAGCGCTAGATAAAGGTATTTGTCCGTCAGGCAGATTGTTGGAATTCCTTTTTCAGCAAGATAAGCAGCTGCCTTTATTTTTCCAGGATGGTCGCAGCAAGCCATTACCGCGCTTACATTCTGCCTTATTGCCTGTTCAACGAGCATGTTAACTCCGTGAGTGTCCATAATTACTGCAAGATCATCCCTGAGGAACCTTGTTGTTGGATAAAGCAGCTTATCGAGCGGAACCTCAAACCTGAAAACACCATTCTCGTCAGAAGCAAACCACCTGTCCCTCAGCCTTGCAACAAGTGTTCCATAAGCAACAAGTGGCTGAATGCCTGCCTTTGCCAGTTCGCTCATCCTGCCGCCTTCATGCCAGCCAATATCCTCCCTCAGCTCTGACTTATTGTAAGAAAGGCGCTCTGAAAATGTCATGAGAATCTGGCTGCTGAAAATGTCCTTTTCAGCCTGTAACCCAAGCCAGTCGCGCTTTACCCTGTCAGACTGCGTCAAAACACTGTCACCCTGCCTTAGGACCACTGACGTCTTTCCAATAATAATTCCTGAAGCATCCTGCCTTGAAAGAGCAGGCACAATATCTTCAGTGTCAAACTGAAGATTGATTTTCCTTGAAAGCGCAAGACTCTCATCAAGCCTTGCCCTTGCAGTGTTGTTAAGAGCATACCATATCTTTGCTGCCTCCAACAGGAATGCCTTTTTGTTCCTTCCGCAATCAACCGAGGCAATTGTTTCATAAATAAGTGCCTTTTTCTCTGCGCTTTCTGCACCCTCAAGTGCCTCATCAAAGAACTGCAAAGATTCACAAATCATCGTGTCATTCCTTCTTATTCTCCCAAGCATAAGCATCAAGTCTGCGCGTGCGTAGGCAGAAAGATTTCCTGAAAGCATTGTGGAAAGGTTTCCGGCAAATTCAGCGGCATTAATTCCAGCAGCATTTAGAACGTAAGTGAAGTCATGCTCCCAACCGTAAGGGTCTGCGCGCCTAAGAAGTGTTTGTATTGTGTCATTGAGTTCTTTGGTATAAATAAGACCTTCCTTTTTCTGGCTGTCAAACATTATTGTCGGCGCGGTTGTGACATTGTATTTTGCAACTAAAAGCTTGACAAGCGGTTCGTCCTCGTAGTCCTTGTCAATTGAGAGCACCACAACTTGCTGCTCATATGCCTTGCTCAGGTCTGCAAGGATAAACCCCTGCCTCTCGCTCGGATCGTCGTCAATCTTGTAGAAAAAAATAATCGGGATATATGGGCGGTTGCATTCCCTGTTCAACTGCTCAATAAGCGCGAGGAAGCGGAGCTCGAGCAGGAAATATTTTCGCTTTAGGTAATCATAATCCTTTTTCTTGAAAAAGCTGAAAGCACTGTAGCTTCCAAGGTCTGCGCCGACTGTCTTTATCTCGTCCTTCAGCTGGGCAATGCGGGCATTCATTATCTCACACCTGTTTCCGCCGAAGGAGTCCGTGAACTCCTGCTCTGCAATATATGCAGCAGTGCTGATCTCATGCCTGCTAATGACATCGGCAATCGTATTTATGCGCACAAAGTCCAGCCCGTAATTCAGCAGTATGCCAAGCACAAATATTAGAATGGTCAGGAGAAGGCTGCTGACAATGATCCGTATTCGCATCATCCTCACTCCCTGCGGGCCAGTGCCACAAGTTCGTCATAAGGCGTCAGCCCTTTGCGCACTGTTTCAAAATTAACCACTACAGATGGCGTTCCTGTAATCTCGTAGTATTCCTCAAGGAATCTGAGCTCAGGAGAGTAGTTGTACTCCATGGCAAAGACCTTGACATCAAATTCTCCAACAAGCTTGTCAAGTACGGCGCCCTGCTCCTGTGACTTGGCATCATTCTGGCTGTAATAGAAAAGAATGACAGGCACGTCGACAGAACAGTCCTGCTTAAGTTGGTGGTAAAGCGTGTAAGTTTTTATCTGCATCAAATGGAACTTGCGCTTAAGGAAGTTGTAATCCTCTTCCCCAAGGTCCTGCTTCGCTGTTTCAGAACCGAGGAGTTTGCCAAGCTGCCAAAGCTCGTTTGAAAGTACCGAGAGCCTCAGCTTTGCAAGGTCACAGTTCTTTTCCATTCCCGCAAACAATTCCTGCTCAATCAAATAAGACTCTGTCGTGAGCTCGCTCTGCTTGATGAACCTGTTGACATCCGAGAGCTCAGGATTGCTCACACTCCTGCCAACAATTATCCCGATTGCGAATACAAGTATGAGGAGCAGGATTATTGACAGGTACGTCTGGCGCCTTACCATTTTTTCCTTGTTCCCAGCGCCTCGTGGACTATTGCGGAAACCCAATGCATAGTGGTAACGTAGGGTGCAACAAGTGTGTATATCGCAATATGGTGCGCGTGCTTGAAGAACCGCTCATTGAATTCCCTGTGTGCAAGGTATAGAAGGTAAAGCCCTAACGCAATTCCCAGCATGACAGGTATTGTGACCTGCACGTTCTGGGCGAGCAACAGCTTCTTGAAGCCGGGAAAGTCAAGAACGTGGTTGAAAAAATAGCCCTTGATGGTCAGGCTCCTATACATAGTTTCGTAAATGTCATTAAGTGTGCCATAGCCCACAAGAGTAACCGTGAGAAGCAAAAGGAAAACGCTAAGGACATTAAGCGGCATCTGGAACAAACCATATAGCCCATATGCCTTCTTGAAAAGAAGCCTGCGATACTTCCAGTGGTTGACTGCAAAGCCGCGATACCACCTTATGCGCTGCCTCCACAACTCACCCCAGCCCGCAGGCACCTTTGTGTACAACACTGCACGGGGGTCCATCTGCACATCATATCCGTGCGAGCGGAGCCTCAAGGCAATTTCAAGGTCTTCTGTCAAGCCCCCTTCTGCAAAGCCGCCAACCTTCTTCAATATGGCAGTATTAAACATTGACAGAGCACCACCAGGGGCAATCGCAAGCGTGCCGAGGGAAGACATCATCCTGCGGATAAAATTACTGATTATGTATTCAACGCGCTGCATTTTCTCATAGAAGTTCTGCGGCTCGTCAACCTTCACCTGCCCAATTACTGCTCCAAGGTTCGGGTCTGAAAAATGCGGAACAATGTAGTTGAGCGCCTCAGGATGTACCCTTGTATCACCATCAAGGCATGTGAAAAGCTCCCCTTTGGCGTGTGCAAGCGCAGTATTGACTGCAGCAGACTTACCCCTGTTTTTCTGATGCCTGAAAACACGAATATTAAGCTTGGAATACGCTCTCTGCAACCGCTTTGCTTCTACAAAAGTGCGATCAGACGAGCAATCATCAACTATGATTATCTGAAGGAGGTTTTTGGGATAGTTTAGTTCAGACAGCGAACGGATTGTTTTGGCAATGCAGCTTTCCTTGTTGTAGCAAGGAAGGACTATTGTAACAAGCGGCAGTTTCTTAGGCACGCTGCGCCTTGGGCTTGGCTCGATGATTAGCATATTCAGCCATATCAGCGATATCCAAAGGCTGATGAATGAAACGCCCCATAATATGTATTGCATCATTCTGGCTTTCCGGGAGGAAGAACCGCCCAAATATCGACGGAAGAGGAGTTGTAAGCTTTTTTAAAGGTTTCGTTGTTTCTCAGGAGGAAAAGAAGGTCCTGCTCAGGAAGGTCCCATACCTTGCCTTCTCGCATTTCTTTTGTGATAACCAGTGCATCAATATTATTTCTGTAAAGCAAGGGTCTGAGTTGCATTATGTCCTGCGAATGCCAGATTGCCTGTGCTGAGTTCCATCGGCCGGAGATATCCGGCGTCCGGGCTGCCCAGCCGTCAAGGAATGCCTGCCTGCCTGACCAGTATTCCATCCAAAAACCGTCTGAAGGATAAGAGAAGACGGTTGCATTTTCAGGCAGTGCATCCCTTATTGCGAACGACGCTTCCCTGAACTCAATGCTTGGAGGACCCTTTGCAAGCGCAATGCCATGCGCAAGTGTTGAGAAGAGTAGTCCACATACGAGAACAAAAATGGTAAGTATTCTAAGTTCATGAAAGAACCATTTCATCCGGACAAAGAATGCAATTGCGTACCCTGCAAGAAAAGCAACCAAGACCTGCGCAACTGCCAGTGCAGAAGGCAGCAATAAAGACGCCACAAGCGCGATGCCCATAGTAATCATTGCTGCATAATATTTTTTCTTGTACTGCCATAAGAGAATAAAACCTATGAATGCAAGCAGCCATGCAAAAATGCTTAGCCCACAGCTGCCTCCGAAGTCGCTTACTGCCTGCACAATAGGCACAGGGCGGTCAAAAGGCACCTCTTCATTCTGCAGGAACAGCGGCAGGGAAAATGCAACCAGCACGACAAACGCGGCAATGCTTGCTGAAAGCATTATTGGCTGAACGCGGCGGCTGATCGTGCGGAGAACCATTGGCAGCACAAATGCCGCAATTGCAGGCACAACTCCTAATGATGCAAGCAATGCCGCAATAATTACTGCTGCAAGCGCCAGAGTGAGTGTTGTCCTTGCAGAACGCGAAGTTTCAGCCGGCGAAAGCACAACAAGGTAAAGTACGAGAAGGAAAAGCTCAAGTCCTCGAGGGACTGCCTGCGTGAAGACATCAACAAAAAATGGGGAAAATGCAAAAACAAGCAGCACAAAAGCTCCTGCCTGAAGCTTCCATTTTCGCATTGCAACAGCCGCGCACAAAAGCGTTGCAATCCCAAGCAGCAATGGGAAAAGTACAGCAGCAGTATTGATTCCGGCTAATTTCGCAAAACCTGCAAGCACAAAGTTAAAGATATTGAAAGAGTATTTGCGCTCTGGCATTGCAGGGTCAAATTCAGGGATCCCTTCTTTTGCAATTAATTCTGCAATGCGCGCGTGACCGTATCCCTCGCTTCCGGGCATCAAAGGCATCCCATTAAGCATCCTTACCGCCAAAGGAAGAAGAAGCAGCACTATCCCGCAAATAATTATCCATTTGGTAAGAGCCTTCATGAGACAACCTCCACCTTGCAGAATGGAAGCTTGACAAAGACAGAATAGCCGCCTTCTGAGAAGGTCTTGTTAAAGCAGCGTGATTTGTCTGCGTAAGCAAGGGTTTTTATCCGCATTTTGCGGCTTGTTTCAGGCGACAAAAAAATTATTCCTGCATTGTATCTTTCCATAAGCTCGATTGCCTCAATTCCTATGGTTGTGGTAAAAATGCGATTGACATCATGCAACCGCTGTTTTGCATCCTTTTGAAGGAAGAAATGGCTGTCAATGACATTCATCCTGCCTGTAAGCGCTGAAATGCGGTGACCTTCATCAACAGAGGCAACCACTGCTCCAGCAATTGGGGTTTGGGTGCGTATCCATTCGTATGCCCTCAAACCATCGATTGGCAAAACGTCCTTTTGGACACCCCATGCAGCATTCAATGATGGCCAAAAGCCTGTTAGCGCAAATACCGCAATCAAAGCCAGAATAAACAACGGCTTTAGCTTGTGCGCGCGCGTGGTTGGAATGTAATTAAGGAAGAAATCAACCCACCTGCTGAAAAGGACAAGAAGGAACATTCCAAGAAGAATCATCCCAAGACTGATGGGAATCAGGCGAAACCAGAGCAGCACGGCGGCAATGAGCGCAAATGAAATCAGGAAATAAGTCAGTTTGTGCTTGCGCCGAAACAAATACCGGTAAACCACGAAAATGCCATAAAGCACAGGCAGAATGCCAATCTGGTATATTGTAGACAGTATCGTGACTTCTGAAAACCTCATTGAAAGTAGGGCAGGGGGAATATTCTGCCAAATAACCGCAGGCCCGTGCACGAGGACAAAGTTCTTGTAAAGCAAGAACTGACTCCACAGCACGAAAAACACAGAGAACAGCGTTATCTCAATCTCACGCCGCTCAAGCTTCACGCGCTCAACAATGACAAGAACCATGTAAAGCATAAGCCCAAGCACAAAAAATATCACGAGCGGGTGGGTAAATGCAAAAACAATCAGGGCGCATAAATAAGCGTAACGCCATTTCTGCTCCTGCACGCGCAGCCAGGCATAAACCACAAAAAACAGCAGGGGAATGGCAAGGGTGAGCGGCGAAAGAGTGTTTATTGTCTGCCCAAACCAGACAGGAACAAAAGCAGAAGAGACTGATGTAAAAAGTGCGACAAAGTCCTGCCTTGACAGCCGTCTAACAATCAAAAAGAGTATTGGCATCAGCAGAACCGCAAAAAAGTTTGGGATAACTTTGACAGCAGTCTGCAAAGGCATCACGAAAGATCCTGCTGCAATAACATAATGAAAGACAGGGGTGAAGAAATAATGCCTGCCACCCCAACTCAGAGGGTCATCGTATAAAGGCAGCCCTGTGTTGCGGATATGCTCTATCTGGCGCAGGTTAAAGTATGCCTCGTCAGTGCTGAGCCCGGCACTGCTGAAGGCAATGTACAGGCGCAGTGCGAGTACCGCAATGCACGCAAGCGCTAACAACAATCCTGCCCGCTTCATAATACAAGCCAGCAGGCAGTCGTTTATAAACTATTCGTGCGAAAGGCTTTTTAATCCCAGGCACATAAAAACAATCCTGATGGAGGGTCGGATATCAACCGGAACAGAAGTTCTTGATGAACTGCTTGAAGGAGGCTATGAGACAGACGCCATTACAACAATCTATGGACCTGCAGGCACGGGAAAAACAAATCTTGCACTTCTTGCTGCGGTTTCTACGGCTTTGAAAGGCAAAAAAGTGATTTACATAGACACAGAAGGTGGATTTTCTGCGGCGCGGCTCAAACAAATAGTCCCTAATCCAAAAAAAGTGATTGAAAAAATAATGTTCCTGCGGCCGACAAGCTTTGAGGAGCAAAAAAAGGCATTTTCAAAACTCAAAAACATAAATGGCAGAAGAATCGGGCTTGTGGTTGTTGACACAATCACAATGCTATACAGACTGCAAAGAAGCAATGAAGACATTCACGAGATTAACAGGGAGCTCGGAATGCAAATCGGCATTTTGAATGAGATTTGCAGAAAGCACAAGATACCAGTGGTCGTAACAAACCAGGTTTATTCCGAATTCGCAACAAACCGCGTGAATATGGTCGGCGGGGACATCCTGAAGTATGGAAGCAAGTGCCTACTTGAGCTTCAGCCCTTGGCTTCTGGCTGGAGAAAAGTCATCCTGAGAAAGCATCGCAGCATTGCAGGTGAAAAAGAAGCAATGTTCCAAATAGTTGATAAGGGAATCAGCGGGAAGTGATTATTACCAATTCTTTACAAGCTCATAAATTGACCCAAGCACCCATGCAGTGTTTAGTATTATGAATGGAATGCTGTTAAGCAGGTATGCGTAATAGACCAGCAAGGTGCTTCCTATAATGTTTGCTGCAAGGAATGTTTTGTTGTATGGGTCTATGTGATGGAAAAGCTCGAGCAAGTATGCGATTAGGATTATTGCACCGCCTACTGCTCCTATGATTAGCGGCTCCATCTATTCCTCTGTGAAGTCCTCTATTGTGAACTTTGGCTCCTCATCCTTGCCAAGCAATCCTCTGCCTCGCAAATACTCCCTTGCAAGAAGGTAGAACAGCAAGCCAAGTGACTTCTTTCCCTTGTTGTTGCACGGAACAACAAAATCAACCTCATTTGCTTGGTTGTTTGTGTCACACAACGCAATTACCGGAATTCCGACAAGCATTGCATCCTTGATTGCATTCCTGTCAAGCCATGCGTCTGTGACAAGGATAAGCTTGACTTCCATATAACTGTCAAGATTCGGGTTAGTAAGTATGCCTGGCGGATACCTTCCTGCAAAAACCTTGCAGCCTGTGTTTTTCCCAAAAGCCTTGACTGCTTTCCACCCATTTTCCCTTCTCGAGCATATAAGAATGTCCTGCGGCTCGTACTGTGCAAGCATGTTTGCTGCCATCCGTATGCGCTCATCAATCTTCTGCAGGTTAAGAACCGAGAGACCGTCAGGCCTTGTCTTGTAAATGAACGGCTCCATGTACTTTGTCCTGAACTTTGTGCCTATGTGTATGCCTGACTTTAGATAAGTATCCTGCGCAACAAGGAATTGCGGTTCTGTTGTCATTTTCTGTTTTCTCCGCCGCGATTATTTGTTGCCTCACGCGGCATTTGCCCTGCACCAAGCACATGCAGAGGCATTGGCAATACCGCCAAAACATAGAGGGGTGTTTATAAGCCTTGCGCCCGGATCTCCAACAACGGCTCGTGAGTTGCTCCTTTCGGGCTGAGCTGGCTCCTGAAAAGAATGAGCTTGTTAACTTCAAATGTTAGCGGCTCAACCTTTATTTTCTTCAATCCCTCAAGGAATTTCTGCTTGTCCTCAACATACTTGACCCTGGCAATTGTCAAATGAGCCTGGAAGCGCTTTTCCTTTGGGAACAGTTTTTCAAGCGCATTGTCAGCCATCATGTGAAGCTCCTCAAACTTCTCTGACGGCGTTAATCCAACCCAGGCAACACGGATGAATTCCTCTGTGAAAACGCCAATGCCGTTAAGCATTGCGCGGAAAGGCTTGAACCGCATTTCTGACAGTCTCTGCTTGATTTCCTCAACTTTTGTGTCAGGCACTTCACCAAGGAACTTTATTGTCAAGTCTATGTTTTTAGGAACAGTCAGTTTTGCTTCTGGCAGTTGTTTTGCCAATTCGCGAACGTAATCAGAAATTTCCTTCGGAATTTCGCACGAAACAAACAAGCGCATAACAATCAAAAAAGAAATTAAAAAAGGCGTTTTTATTGCCCGCCTTCTTCCTCACCAAAGCTTTCGGTGTCCTCTGCAGGTTCCCCAGCTACCTCTTCAGGGGCTGCTTCTTCTGTAGGCGCTTCCTCTGCCGCCCCCTCTTCTGCAGGCGCGGCACTGCCGCCCTTTCCAATAACTTCTGCAAATCCGACCTTTCGCAGAACTTTTGTGACGCGGATCCTGACCTTGTCGCCCTGTTTTACGCCAGGCACGAACAGGACAAACCCATCCTTCTTGGCAATTCCGTCACCCTTTTCGCCGACTGCCTCAATTGTCACCTCGAGCTCGTCGCCAACCTTTACCGGCGCAGTGCTTTGCCCTCTGCCATACCCACCGCCGCCATAGCCTCCCCGATCTCCTCCACGTCCTCGATTTCCGTACATTTTTCTTTTCACCTACCGATATAATTTATTCTCGCAGCATTATACCGCGATAAAACCGGTTTTGTATAATGTGGTTTTTAAAAGTTGTGTATTTCAAAACCAGTAGTAGTAAAATAATCCATAAAAGGGCTCCTTACAGTCGCATTACTAAGGATAATCCCGACTCGCAAGCTCGTCTGGGATTATCAGGCTTGTCTGCAGACAGGCATCAATAATGGAAAATCTTGTTCTATTATTTTTTCCTAACTCGTGCTGCTGAACGGAGTTCGCAGCACAGGAGTGAGGAGCGTCTTTATGCACCGCAGCGCCTTTTGTAGCTGTTGTTTTAGCGGATAAAATAAAAAATCAAACGTCCTTTATCCCGGAGTCCTCAACAATGAATGTTGCCTCTGTCTCGGCAAGGTTTGGAGCATCAACCATCTTCGCAACCCTTGTGCCTTTCTTGCCACGGCGCAAATACACACGGTAGGTTGAGTTGTGGCCGACAATGTGCCCTCCAATCGCCTCTGTCGGGTCCCCAAAGAACGTGTCAGGCTTTGCCATAACCTGATTTGTCACGTAAACAGCAAGATTGTACTTGTCAGCAAGCTTCATCAGGGAGTGCATGTGCTTGTTTATCTTCTGCTGCCTGTCTGCAAGCGTGCCCCTGCCGATGAATTCAGCCCTGAAGTGCGCAGTAAGCGAGTCAACAACAACTAGCTTGACAGGAACCCCCTGCTTTTTTATCAAGTCCTCAATCTTTTCAGCAAGCAAAGCCTGATGGTCGCTGTTGAAAGCCCTCGCGACCTTGATGTTCTTCAAAACATCCTCAGGGTCAAGCCCAAGCCCTTTCGCAACCTGAACAATGCGCTCTGGGCGGAAAGTGCTTTCTGTATCAATAAACACGCAGGCGCCGTTTGCACCGCCTTTCTCAACAGGCAACTGGCACCGCACTGCAAGAACGTGCGCAATCTGCGACTTTCCGGCACCATACTGGCCGTATGCCTCTGTAATGCTGCCTGTCTCAAAGCCGCCACCCATCAACTTGTCCAATTCCTTGCTGCCGGTTGTGATTTTGATGCACTGCTCGCGCTTCCTCAGCACATCAGTGCCTGAGAGGAACTCCATTTCAAGGTTTGCGCGCGCAATCGCAATCACTTTTTTCGCAGTCACTTCACTCATTTCTGTAGCGCCGACAAGCTCCCCTGGCGTGGCTACTGCAATGCTTATAAGGTCAGTGAATCCTGCTGCCTCAAGCTTTTCTATTGTTGCAGGACCAATGCCAGGCAGGTCTGAAACAGACTGCACTTTCTTTGCTGTAACTTTCGGACCGCTCTCATCCATCTCGATTTCTACCACTTGTGTCATGTTAAGCACCTCATTTTATATGATTTTCCATCAAAGGTTCGGATAATTTCCGGATTTAAAAATTAAAAAAATTGAAAATAATTATTCCACGACCACCTCTTCTGCCTGCGCGCCATTCAGCGTAAGGTAGCGGAAGGCTTCCTGAAGAACCAATGCAGCCTTTGGAAGGTCCTGAAGCCTCATTGAGCCAGCAGTCTTCCAGCTCCCTGACTGGTCCTTGTAGCTCCGCTCAAGGGAAATGGTGTGGTAGGAGAAGCGCTCTCCTGTTGCGCGCTGGCGGTCATTTTTCCAGATTGTCGCGCACACAGCGCCTGCCCTGAACTTTTTCTCAGGCCCTTTTGACTCAGAAGGCACGTGGGGCAGCCCTGTACTTGTCTGGCCATTCTGGCCCATTGGTGTTGCTTGCATTTTTCATTTACCTCTTGCTTTTCGCATATTTTCTCAGCTCTCCCTTGGAAAAGAGAGGAGGTGGCCCCCGGCAGAAGGCTACCGGGGGGTTGCGGTTGGCAACACATTCATGAAAGACCGAATCATTTAAATACGCTATCTGGCAATGTCCAGTGACCAGTGGTAAGGAATAATACCAGAAAATGGCTAAGAAAGAGCGCATTTTGGACATTCTTGGATGGATTTTCCTCTTACTTGGCATTGCTTCAGTATGCGGACATCTTGTTTTCCAGAACTGGCGGTACGCTATTTGGTTCTGCAATCACGCAATGATCATCACAGGCCTGGCTGTTATTTACAGAAACCGCTTCTGGCTTACTGCAATGCTGAACTGGGCAGTCATACCTGTCAGCATTTGGACTCTTGATTTTATTGTCCGGGTTGTTTTTGGCGTTTTTATTTTCGGCGTCACGACTTATATGTTTGAAGGGTCTGTTTGGAACAACCTGATGAGCCTGCAGCACTTGTTTACTGTCCCATTGATGCTTTACGCAATGCACCTGCTCAAAAAGCCGGCAAAATGGGCGTGGCTTGGCACAACAGCACACGGAATAATATTATGGATAATATCGTACTACTTCATCACGCCGGACTACAACGTGAACTGCGTGCATTCTGCTTGCACTCTTCTCAATGGATTGCCTTATTACGTCACGCTATGGCCCTTGATTGCTATTCTGATGTTCTTCTTGACAAACCGGTTCTTGTGCTGGGCTTTCAGTGCACCAAAAGCCAAGCGTCAAGCGCGATGACAACGAAGAAAACAAGTGTTTCCATTATCGTGCCTGTCTGAACAGGACCGCGCATCTTATAATGCGCAACAGGATTGAGAAAACCCACCCCTGAAACAGTCAGTGCATCGCTGATTAAGTGGGAAATGTAGCCGACTGATACCCCAAAGCCGTAAATAAATCCCTGCCACCACCACAATCCTGCAAAAACAATAATCACTGCAAAAATGCTGTGAAAAAATCCCCTGTGAGCAAACAACAACGGAATCACTTTTGTAACTTTCAGGGAATTGTTGACCTTGCTTTCAGGATGGTCAATGTCAGGCAAGAAAACTCCAAGAATCACGAGCGCAATGAACAAAAGCTCATTTGACACGTTAGTGTACCTAAGGGTTATGAGGCCAGCAAGAATGCCAAAAGCAATGTGAGTCTTTGCGAGCATAAATGCCTGATTGGGACACTATTATATATAATTCACGATAGGTTTATAAGAGATCAGGGCGGTTGCTTGTCATCATGAAGGATCTGGTAATCCTGGTTGACAAAAACAACAGAAAGATTGGCGTAGAGGAAAAAATAAAAGCCCACAATGAAGGAAAACTCCATAGGGCATTCTCTATTTTTGTCTTTAATTCCAAAAAGGAACTGCTAATTCAGCAAAGAGCCAAAACAAAATACCACTCTGGCAGGCTGTGGTCCAATACTGTCTGCAGCCACCCCAGACCTGGCGAAAATTATCAGCAGGCAGCGCACAGGCGGCTTAAAGAGGAAATGGGCTTTGACTGCAGGCTCAAGAAGGCATTTTGTTTCATTTACAACACTCGTTTTCAAAACGATCTGGTTGAGAACGAACACGATTCTGTCCTTGTTGGCATGTTTGACGGAAAACCAAGACCAAATCCTAAAGAAGTAATGAATTACAAATGGGTTCCTATAAAAGAGCTAAAACAGGACGTCATCAAGAACCCTCACAAGTATACTGTTTGGCTAAGAATTGCATTGGAAAAATTTGCTGCCTTAAAAGAATACTACTAAGAAGGCGCTGGCGCTTCTGCTTGCAGCCTGGCAAGCTCTTCCTTGGGGTCTGGGTTTGGGAAGACCATCTGGACATTAAATTCGAGCCTGTCAAAGAAAGTGTTCTTTTTTGCCCTGCCGACAAGCTTCACAATCTGCCCAAGAAGTTCTGTCTTTATGGGCTCAAACTGCTCAGGAGTCTGCCTGAGTGGAAGCAGTTGGTCTAGTGTTTTCCCAACCAAGCGCTCTGCCTGTTGCCTGAAAAGGACACAGCGTATGTTATCAGTGCCATCATCCAGGAAAATGTTCATGACAAAGGCATAATCGGGCTTTACAACGCCGTGCTTTTCGCACACAAACAAGCCATCGCCCTGTTCCTTTGTCCTTCCATTGCACGTCGGGCAGACCTCAAAAAACCTCGGGTCAAAAACCTGCACGATAGTGCCGAGCAACTCAACATTCTCGTCGCCGTCCTGCAATGCCTTTATTTCCTTCCTTGTGGCAGCAGCCCTTTGCTGCAATTCCTTGACTTCGCCAAGAGTGATTCCGGCAGGATTCACAACCAAATGCGACTTGTCATTAAGGTGCACTTCTGCATAGCCGCGGTTGTTGTCCTTTGCAAAACCGCCGGAAACCTTCACAACACTGCCGATTTCAAGCCTGCTCACAAGCTCTGCATGCTCACCCCAGCCAACAACGCGTATCACGCCGGTCTCGTCAGCAACCATGCAGCTCGAAACCTTTCCCTCAGACCCGTCCTGCCTTGAGAATGTGTTAAGCGGATAAATTGCCTGCACCTTGCCGGCAAACTCAACATTCCGCATGCCTGCATAAATGTCCTTTATCTTGCCTGAATTCTCTAAAAGCTTCACGCCAAGCTCGTTTGCAATAATGTGCGCAGCGCCCTCCTTGCTTATCAATCCTGAGAGCTGCTTGAGCTTTGCATTGATTTTTTCCTGAATCTGGTCGCGGGAAAGGCCTGACTTCTGCTCGATCTTTGCAAGCATGTCATCAAAAGGAATCCGTATCAGTGTAACCACCCTCTCTGCAATCCAAAAGAACAGCAACGGGTATAAAAAGTTTTGTATTATGGCGGCGCTGTAGAAAATCATAAAAACCCCGGCAGCCGTTAGGCTGCACAGGGTTTGGGAATCGAGAGGCGATTCCCATGAATAAAAGAGAGAGGTTGATTAAAAAGATAGAGCGTTTATGGAGGCAGGC
>JBBILB010000012.1:0-22720 GCA_037445145.1 Candidatus Woesearchaeota archaeon
GCCTGCCTCCATAAACGCTCTATCTTTTTAATCAACCTCTCTCTTTTATTCATGGGAATCGCCTCTCGATTCCCAAACCCTGTGCAGCCTAACGGCTGCCGGGGTTTTTATGATTTTCTACAGCGCCCTATTATCTCAAATAAATAAATTTATAAGCCGCGCCCTTGCGCCTGTTTCTTATGCTGTACGAATATCAGTTCAGGGACAGGGGAACTGCCCTGCAAACATATAAGTGTGCAAGGCGGTATTACAACAAGGGCTCTGATGCTGTCATCAGCATTCAGAACTCGACAATAATTCTAAACACTGACGACACCGGAAGGCTTGAGAGCCTGATCGAGAAATTCAATGCTGGCTGCAAAAAAAAGAAGAATTAATCCTGCGGTCTCTGCCTGATTCTCAGCAAAGCATTTATATCCTTTTTGTGAAACATGGAGTGTATGGAGCTCAGGGACAAAGTAGTGCTTATCACGGGCTCAAGCTCAGGGATTGGCAAAGAGACTGCGGTTCTTTGCGCAAAAAAAGGCGCAAAGGTTGTCATTACATACCTGACCAGCAAAAAGGATGGTGAAAGCGTCCTTAAGGAATGCAGAAAGTACAGCGAGGCAATGCTTGTTAGGCTTGATGTTACAAAGGAGAGCTCAATCAAAAAGGCAGTCAGTGCTGTCCTAAAGAAGTTTGGCAGGATTGACGTTCTTGACAACAATGCAGGAATAATCAAATGGGAGTATTTCAGGAAGCAGAAGCCAAAAGACATTGAGGCACAGGTCAAGGTCAACCTTACAGGCCTTATGAAGATGACCCTTGCAGTGCTTCCTGTGCTTGAAAGGCAGGACGAGGCGGTCATCGTAAACATTGCCAGCGGCGCTGGAAAGAGAGGCCATGCAACGCTTGTTCCTTATTGCGCAACAAAGTTCGGCGTGAGGGGCTTTACGCAGGCATTGGCAATGGAATTGCCTCCAAACATCAGGACTTATGCGGTCAATCCGGGTGCTACAGCAACTGCAATGACCGGCTTTAGGGGCGTCCCTCCTGAAAGAGTTGCAAACGTTATCGTCAGGGCGATGGAAGAATCCCTTGGCAGGAATTCTGGCGATGATGTCGACGTTTGGGATTACCTGTGATCACGTTAACAAAGGTCAGGTTATCCTGAATGAAGGATAGACTGCAATGTAGCATTCCACGCGGTCAGGCTTTGGCAGGTCCATCCATGCCATTAGTCGGTGGAATCCGTCAAGGTGCGTTATTCTGCCCTGGTATGCTCCAAGTTGTGAATATGACGGTCCTGTAAGCAGCGGTTCCTGGCTGAGGTAGACTGCTCTTATTCCGTTCCTGATGATGTCTGACTTGTGGAACTCAAAGTTTTTGCAGAATAATGCATTCCGGACTTCAAGCATTTGCCGGTTTGCCTTGAAATTCCTGAATGCCTCCTCAAGCGTGGTCCCTGATTCTGGTGTTATGGCAGCTCCGCCCCTGTTATGGAAAGGAACAATGACTTCGCCAATGTCTGATTTTGGAATTACTGCGTGGAGCCACCTGCCGAATTTTTGGTTTGCGCTTTTCAGGTTTTCAATCTCCCATTCATTGTTTGTTCCAAAATCCTGTAAATATTTCTGCATCACTTCCTCAAACAGAACTTCTTGGACATCACACAACCGCATTGATGCATGTTAAGAAGTTTATGCTTAATATGCTTGTGGTTTGGGGAATTACTTCATCTTCTTCGTGATTGCTATCTTGTACCCGCACTTTGGGCAGTTGAACACCAGCGCATCTGCCATTGTTTCCTTGCCTTCTTCCTCGTCAAATATTCTGATTTTTTTCCTCCTGAATGGCATCTGGTGTTCGCCTGAGAAGCCGCACTTCGGGCACGTGAATTGTATGTTTGCTGTGAGTGTGTCCTCGTATGCGCCTTTTTCCATTGTGTACCCGCATTCAGGGCACACGTATTCTTTTGCGCGAATCTTGACTTTTCCAGAACTGTCTTTTGGCTTGCCCATTAGCGCCTTTTTGCATTTTGGGCATTTTTCGCGGAACACCCAGGCAACCACGTGCGGCTGTGAACGCCTTGTGAAATACACACATTCGTCCATTGATTCGGGCATTTTGAGAGCCATGGCTCTGAGAGGGCAACAAGGAGTTAAAAATATTTCGTTACTGCTGCATAACCCATCCTATGCGCCTGTTGCCTGTTGCTGCAAGCTCTTTTTCAACAGCCTGCATTTCTTTTTCGTAGCGCTCCCTGCTCCAGAACTCAATCCCTTCAATGCCACCCTGGCTGTCTGGCGGGCTGAAAGGCGAGCCCGTCCACACAAAGGGCGGCTTGAGGCCTGCTGACTCAATAAAACCCTCAAGGTTGACGCTTCTGCCACCCCCGACCTTGACCGGCGAAAACCTGATGACCTGCTTTGCGTAGTAATCAGCGTGCTTGCGGGCATCAACGGGTTTTTCGCCGTGACTTATAAGCATGTTTGCGTATTCGCGTTTCATCATGGCGCGGCATGCGCGCAAACATGGCTCGCGCTCAAATCCTGCAATGAACGTTCCTGCGCTTGAAAGGCAAAGCGTAACCCACATCGTGCCAGAGGGCCAGCAGGGCAGTTTTGGATGAATTACTGCCCAGTTGCCGTGCATTTTTGCTTCGTACAAGCCCGAGTATTTCATTTTGAAAAGAACACACCTGTCTCCTTAAAAATTCGCGCAGGAGTCCGTTGCCTCGCGACTGCATGCATGATCATCATAATGCAGCAGGAGCTCTTCAAGAACCCCTCTTGGGTTTGTTGACGCGCGCCACACCTGCGGCGGGGCAATTCCTGCCTTCTCACAAATCCGGCCTATGCTGATGTATCCGTCGGAAGAGATGGAAACACCCCCTGCATCTTGCAGTGCAGTTTCATGTAAAATGCAATGCACCTCCCTAATTTTTCCCTTTCCTCAATGCGGGCGCAAAGGACTGAGGAAGCATCTGCCGTATGCATTCAGGGACATAAATTCTGCCGTCTTTTGACAGGGAAGCCTTCTGCGAAATCACGTAATTGAATGGCATGGTCCTGTGGAATGGGCAGGTTTTTATAAACCCGGCGATATCATGCAGGCATGGCGTATTATTCAGGCATTGCGCAGGGCTATGAGGAACTGCACAAGGAGGAGCAATTGGGAAAGCTCAGGATTATCATTGAACGCCTGCCATTCCAGAAAACAGACAAAGTGCTTGATGTTGGTTGCGGCACAGGCCTGAGCTCATTGCTTTTCACGTGCCAGAAGTTCGGCATTGACCCAGCGTTTGAGCTCCTGCAGCAGGCAAAGCCAAGGATGCCTGTTGTCCAAGGTGTTGCTGAGCAATTGCCTTTCAGGGACAATTCTTTTGAGATTGTTGTCTGCCTGACAGCGCTGCATAATTTCACAGACCCTGCCAGGGCCTTGCTTGAGATGAAGCGCGTTGGCGTGGGAAAGTTCGCAATTTCTATTCTGAAGCGTGCCAAGAACTGCGATGAGCTGATGAGGCTGGTCAGCAAAACGTTCAAAGTCAGGGAAATGCTTGAGGACCTAAAGGACTTCATTCTTTTCTGCGAATAGCTCGGCAATTTTATAAGCACCAAGGCAGCAGTTGTTCTGTGAACACAAAATCAATCTGCCTTGAGGAGGTTTCTGTCGAGGAGTTCCAGAAGCTTGAGGATTTCTGGGGGGACAGGAGGAAAATAAGGCCCGATAGCGTGCATTCGCGGCTTAGAAACCCGCTAATGGCAGACACGTATATTGACCTGTTTCATGCGATGAGGGAAATGGATTATGCGCACCAGATATGCGTGCGTAAAAATACGTATGAATGGGTGAAAAGGCTTGTGGGCATGGGCATCAGTGATGACGAACTCAAGCGGATGGCAAAGCTTGCTGCGCAGGACAAGGTAAAGCGCAATTATCTTGAGCTGAAGCTCAGGGATCCTGCGGTAATGGACTTGCGCTGCGCAATTCTTGAGTTTACAGAGATGGACGGCGGGATTGTCAGTTACAAAGCAAGGGTTCCTTATATGCACCGCCACTTGTTCACAATCAATTCAGGCAGGGCTTTTGCATTCAATAATGCGGTCTGGGTGCCTGAATGACTATGCAGGCGCGTTAAAAAATATTGGCTCGTCTGGAAAAAGCCGCCTTATTTTTGCGTCAAGGATTTCCAGCCTTTCCTTGAACCTGCCCGGTGCTTTTGGCATTGGCTTTCCATTGGAAAGGTACTGCCTTGACAATATCTGGGGCTTTCCTGCTATTACCGCATATCCGATGTGATACCGCATGCCAAATACTTTGGTTGCAGTGGTTGACTTTACTTCAAGGCATATTGTGGGCGCCATCCCGGGTATTTGTTTCAAGGATGAAACAAAGCCTTCCTCGCGGCATATCTGCTTCAGCCGCTCCTCAAAGAAGTTAAGGGGTGATGCAGGTGTTTTCTCGTATAGTGCCGGTATGAGGTATTCCATAAAATGGGTTTCCATACTAATTGGCTATAAGTGCGGAAATATAAAACTTTTTATAGACCCTGCCAGTTTTTTACAGGGATTCGGAGTGTAGACAAGATGGCAGAACCTGACTATTTGTTGCGGTTTGACGAGAACGTGTACGTGATGTTAAAGCGGTGCCCGTTCGGTCCTGATGCAGTTCCCGAGCACAAGATATATGGCAATCCCGGCGTGGCGCACCCCGAATTCATAAGGCACGATGGAATGCTCTTTTATTTCCACGGCGTTAAGTATGATGCAAAAGCAGTCTGCCAGCGGCTCTTAACTGCGGAATTGGATGGCAAAAAAGTCATTGCGCAGGACAAGAGCCTTGAGTCCCTGCTAGCTAATGCAAATGTGCGCGCCACTGAGGTTTTGAGAAAGCGCGCCCAAAGGACTGTTGAAAGGGCGGAATAACCGCTTATTTTATATAACCCTTTGACTAATTTTGTTTTTTATGGCTGAGTTTTTCAGGGACTTGTGGCAGACATTCCTGCCGTCGCGCTGGCTTGAGATCAGCCAAAGGACAGCGGGCAACGGCATTGTTTTCTTTTCAAAGATGCTTTTGCTTGCATTCCTGCTGATGATATTGCTCGCAATTCCCGTGCTTGTGAAAATGCCGGGAGAAATCAGCAGCCAGCTTGGCAAGTTTGACGCTCTGCAGCTTTCTGGCAATTTCACGATGAGCTCGCCGATAAAGCTGCCAAAGTCAGAGCCGTTCTTTGTGTTTGACACAAGCGGCGCTTATACAGAGCTGACGACAGAGCGCGTGCTGGTCACGAAGGAAAAAATATTTTACAGACCGTTCATCAAGACGCACTTCCAGTACACAGAGCAGTTGAAGGACCTGAAGCAGAACAGGGAGAACGTGAAGAGGTTCCTTGCAGCTCTCGTGTTCTTTGTCCTGCCATCAGTGCTGTTTTATGCGTTCATTATGGTATGGCTGAAGTATTTTCTGATGATTGTTACACTGTCAATAATCTTGTTTGTTTTGCTTGACCTGACACACTGGCGCAGGACATGGAAGGAATTGTTCGTGATTTGCTGTTATGTTTCCGCACTTCCCTTGCTTGCAGAGGTTATCCTTGGGGTAGTAAAGCCGGGATTGCTTGTTCCGATATTGAACATTTCAGGCATTGTCAAACTGTACCTCGTCCCTGCTGTAGTGCTGGCTGTGCTCGCGGTTGGGGCGTCATTGTGCGTTCATTACAACAGGAAAGAAGAAAAATGATTTACAACCCGCGCCAGACGGTTCTTGTTTCCTGCAGGGGATTGTTCCACCATCTTGGCAGGGATGAGGAGATTGAGGACATCTTTCCGCTTGACTGGCATTCGCCTGCTTCTCAAGTGCCAAAAGAATATCTGATTATCGTGAGCAAGAAGGCGCCTGGTTTGGCATTGATTCAGAACTCACGTGCTTTTGTTGTGAACTTCATGCCTTTTTCGCATGTTGACCATATTGTAAAGGCAGGCATGCTTCACGGGGCATTCCACGACAAGTTCACCGCAACAGGGCTTGAAAGGGCTCCTTGCGAGAAGTTGACAGACATTCCGCGCATCAAGGACTCTGTTGCATGGCTTGAGTGCCGTGTTGAGGGAGAGTTTGACGTCGGAGACCACATCTTGTTCCTTGGCGAAATACTCCATGAGGAGGAAGTTCATTCTGATGCAAAGCGGCCGTTCCACATTGACGGCACCAGGTTCACGACAACAAGGGACTAATACTATACTGCCCCACACAAAATATTATATAGTAATGTTTATGCGGCACAAGGCATGGATGCTGAAACTGCAGAGAAGATAAGCCAGCTCGCGAAGAACCTGAAGGACTTGCACCTCGCATCTTCCTCAGAAGAAGCGTATGAGCGGGCAAGGGAAATAATTCTCGGAACCGCCACACAGGGGCAGGAAAAGAGCATCAGGGAAATGATGCAGGAAGCGGGCGTGACGCAGGAGGATTTGGAAAGGGCAAAGGAACTCCTGAAAAAGGAAGAGGTTGAGCTTAACCTGCTGAAGAGGGAGCTTGCAGAGCTCAAGGAGCAGCAGGCAGGCGATGCAGAACTCCACGAGGAGCACGCAAAGGAAGCAAAAGAGCTTGAGGATGACCTTGTTGAGAATGAGTATGATGTCGGAGTTGTTGAGGAAAACATAGACGTAGCAGAGGAATTGCAGGAAGAGAATCCAGAAAGGGAATAAAAACCCCAACATTTATATTCTACGAACATCATATCGCAAAATAGAGTTTGGAGTGGTTATTAAAAACAGAAGCTTTATAAAGAATGTGACCACTCTACGCTCATAACAAACAAATACTCAAGTGGGGTGGCAATAAAAATGAAGAAATTTGCGACAATGATATTGTTTGTCGCCTTGTTTGTCCTCCTTGCAGCAAGCGTTTCTGCTTTGCAGCTCGGCGCAGTGACAATCGGCGGCGAAAATGCAGACCGCGTCAAGAACGCAACACAGACCTTTACAATAACAAACAACGAAACAAGTTCTGTAACACTGACTCTGTCGTCAACCGCAGATGCAAAATACAATGTCCGGTTTGACCCGGCAACTGTCACCCTTGCAGCCGGCGAATCCAAGAACATCGCGGTTTATGCAGACATCCCGCTTGATTTCAATGCAGTTGAGACCTCAAAGAGCTCATCCGACTATCTTGAAGAAAAGGCATTCGTGATAGGCCAAATCCAGGCAAAGTCAGGAAGCACTGTTGTTGCGTCATCTGACCTCAAAATGCAGGCAGTCAACCAGCTTAACCTGAAAAAGGCGCGCATTGACTGCGACGGCAACACAGAGTCGCTTGACAACGGCGAAAAGGTCGAGGACCTGAAGCCTGACATGAAGTGCACGCTCGAGATTGACGTTGAGAACAATTTTGACGAGGATGATGACGAGTACAGCGACGGCACTGACAAGAAGATTGGCGATATTGAGTTTGACACGGTAAGTGTCGAGGTCGAGTCTGACGATTCTGACCTTGACCTCAGCGAGGACGAGGACCTTGACGGCCTTGGCGCTGATGACCAGGACACTGTCACCATTGAATTTGACATTGACGAAGAAACTGATGACGGCACATACACAGTGGACATTTACGTGTATGGCGAGGACGACAACGGCGCAGTCCACGGCGAGCACTGGGTTATCAAGCTTGACGTCAACAGGCTCTCGCACGACGTGCAGATAAGGTCGTACTCCTTGTCGCCGGCAACTGTCAGCGCATGCGACGGCGGCACTGTCCGCATTGTCTCGCGCATTTCAAACTTTGGAAAGAGGGACGAGGACGCTGTTGCTGTTGAGCTCAGCATCCCTGACCTAAAGTATGAGAAGCGCGTCACTGACATAGAGCTTGACTCTGACGACAGCACCTCAGTGAGCTTTGTCGCTGACGTGCCCGCAGGCACAAAGCCGGGCATTTACCGCGCGACACTGAGCACGTTCTTTGACGACACTGCGCCAAGCAACTCGCAGGCGCTTGAGTTCACGGTCGAGAAGTGCGAGGAGCAGGAAGTTGTTGTGACAACACCTGTGCAGCAGAACGCGACAGTCACGCCAACAACAGGTACCCAGCCCACAACGCCGGCAGGCAGTGCGGTTGCAGTGCCAAGGGCGCGCGTGACTAGCACAAGCAAGTTCACTGACAGCCCTGCGTATGTCTGGCTGCTTGGCGGGATTGGCGTTGTTTTGCTCGCAATAATCATAATCCTGCTCGTGGTTGCGTTCCGCAAGCCAAGGCAGGAAGTGCTGTAAAAAACGCCTGACTTTTTTTAGTTTTTTTTGCTTTTTTGTATTCTTTTCAGCCAACCTGAATGTTTTGCGCCTCCTTTTAAGCCCTTCTGAAAATACTTCCAGCCGTGCCGTAATTTCCTGCGGTTTTTGCCGAAAAAACGCGTGTTTTTTGCCCGAAACGCACTTTAAAACCGGCTGCATTAGTGCAGTTCATGAAAATGGTTTTGTGGTTTTTGGCTTTGCTCGCGCTCCTGAATGCAGCGCAGGCCAGCGTGGTGATATCGCAGGTGTTGTACGATCCTTTGGGCACCGAGAGCGGCGGGGAGGCTGTTGAGATAAGGAATGACGGCAGCACTGCAGTGAACATAAGCAAGTGGGTGTTGGCAACAGGCGCTTCTGCCGCTGACGCAACCATTCCTGACAGCACAATTCTCCAGCCGGGCGCTGTTTTCCTTATTGCTGACGCTGGCTGGAATTCCTCAAAGGACAATCCTGCATGGAAGAATGCAGACCTTGAGGAAACGGTCACGATGGCAAACACAAACTCAGGAGTTGCAATAAAGGATTCCTCAGGGGTTGTAATTGATGCTGTTGGGTGGGGGAGCCCTCCTGCAGGGCTGTCTGAGGGTATGCCTGCCTCGCCTGTTCAGGCAGGGCAGGCGCTCATAAGGACTAAGGACACTGGCAATAATGCTGCTGATTTTGTCAGCGCAGAGCCTGCCTTTTTTTCAGGCGACGGGGTGGTTATTGCCGTGAACGTGACAGGCACACCGCACCTTCCTGTTGGTGTTGCGCTGGACGGCGATGACAGCGCAGAGCCGGGCGTGCAGCTCAGGCCGGTTGCAGGAGGCACGCGGGCGCTGCACCTTGAGGTTTATTACAATGGCACAAGCGCAAGCGCAATATGGCTCGGAAAAACAATTAGTCTTGCAAGAGACGGCGGCAAGTGGAGCGGCGAGCTTTTGCTTGAATGCTGGCAGAGTCCTGGAGTGCAGCAGTTATTGGTGCTTGCTGACACCCGGAACTTGACGATTCCTGTCACGATTCTTGAGCTAAAGGCTGCCAAAATTGAGACAAGAACAGTTTTTTTGCACGCACCACCAGGCAGCACTGCCTCTGGCGCAATAATTGTGAAAAATGAGGGAAATGTCCCTTTTACTGCATCATGGCAGGGCTCTGACCTTGTTTTGGGCGACAAGAGAATTCCTTTTGAGAACCTTGAGATTTCTGGCAGCACAATATTGCCAAAGGAGACAAAGGAGTTTGGCGTAAGGCTTGCTATTCCTGAGAATGCAGAATTTGGCGAGTACAGGACAATTGTGAGGATAAATGAAGGCTAAGCTTACTTCCTATTGCGAAAGCTGACCAAACAAGAATTCTTTATCCAGCAATGGGTGCATTGCGGGTGCTTTTCGTAATGCTTGCCAAAGCAAGGGTCATCAGCAAGCTTTAACATCTTCACTTCCATTTTACCTATTAAGCGGAGGAAATATTTAAACTTTTTGGAAATTTATATTTTATATAAAACCTATTTTCCTTCTATTATCCTGCGCATTGCATCTATGAATTCCTTTGCCAACGCATGGTAGCGGTCAAAGTCCTTTCCTGGTATGTCGCGGATTTCCCTGTGCGTTATTTTCTTGCTCAGCTCATAGAAGAATTTCATTGTGTCTGCATAGCGCTTTGCGACATGGCCTGGCTTGACGAGCCGTGAATAAATCAGGTCTGCCACGTGCTCCGGGCTTGGCGGAACCTCGCCCATTTTCATGAGCGCTGCGTGCGCAGAGTCAACGACAGCCCAATAGAGGTCTATTGTTGCCTGGAGGACGTGCCAGTTTGCGTTTGCCATTGTTGCAGGCGCGCGCGCGTAATAGTTCCACACGCTTTCCTTTGTCGGCCTGATTCTTCCCTGGAACAAAAGCATCTGCAACGGCTCAAAGATGCCCACGTCCTGCAATGGCACTCCGTCCCTGAGCATGTTTATTGCTATCGGGTCTCCGTTGCGCATGTATTCCCAGAAGCTGGTAAGCTTCATCGTGGTTATGTGCAGCCTCCTGCTTACTTTTGCAGCCGTGCTTTCAGTGATTACCCGGTATGCCTCAACCACTTCTGGAGACATTACCATTGTGAGGTCGTTCACGATGACAAGGATGTCAATGTCGTGCTCGTGAAGCCTTTTATCAGAAACATGATGCATTGATTCCCTTGCCGCGCTGCCGAAAAGCACTATTGCCTTGACAAAGTCGCCGAGCTCTTTTTTCAGGAGCTCTGAGAATTTCTCTGCAAGGTGGTAATCATCAGTGGGATAGCGGGGCACGTTCGGATGCCTTCGCTGCCTGACTTTGAATTGCATAGTGGTAACACATTTCCGAGCATATATAAGATTTGTTTACTATTTGTTAATGAATATATTTGCAGAATCATGAATGTTGCAGCAGCGAAAACAATAAAAACAAGGCAGCAAAACGCGTCGGATGATGGAAAAAGAGGGGATTTCGCCGTATTCGGTTGACTTTTATGTTGAGGCAGAGGTGCGCGCTGCTATTGATGAGGCGTCTTCAGGCGGCTCGCTTGACAGCATATTAGAGAAAGAGCCTGTTAAAGGCATTGAGGCATCAGTTGCAGAAGCGCTTGTGCTCTATTCAGATAATTCTGCAAATTACCGCACTGAGGTTGTTGAGCTTCCTGAGAATTACAGGGACTCTGGCTACAGGGCTGCTGATGACGATGATGACGAGCCAGAGGTCAGCTATTCTGCTAATGATTATGTCCTGGAGCTTGCAGAGGCGTTTGACAGGGAAATGAATGCAGAGCTGATTGCAAATACTTTGAAGATAAGCAACACACACCTGCCGAAGAGTGCAGAGGCTGCTGAAAGGCTTGAGAATTACAAGATTTCCATCGGCTTTGCAATGCGGTTTTTGCTTTACTCAATCAAGTCAACAGTATTTTAGTTACCCGCAAGTGGTTACAAATCCATAAGCTTTATAAATACCCTTCTTGTATCATGGCTCTAACATAGTTAATCGGAGGACCCAGCAGCACTCCCCCACACGAGCGCATTCTGACCTCCGATGACTTTGTTTTATTCTTGCTAAAAATTCAAGCAGTGAGTGTGGGACCAGCCGACGAGCAATAGCGAAGTCGGCGCTGCTCCACACGAGCGCATTCTGACCTCCGATGACTTTGTTTTTTCTTTATTCTCGGAAGATTTATAAACAACAACTTGTTGCTTCCTGCAGGGTGATTTTTAATGAAAGGAATTTTGGTTGTGTTTGCGGTTTTGTCTGTTTTGGCATTGGTTGGCTGCCAGCCTGCAGCGCCGCCTGCAGCTCCTGCAACACCAGATGTTCCTGTTGTTCCGGAGGCAGTGCCGTCTGTTCCTGAGGCGGCTCCTGCCGAGACCGCCGCGCCTGCAGAGGCAGCTTCTGCAGAGGAATACAGGGAGATTGACATTGAGAGTGCATGCACAGGACTGCTTTCTGCAGAGGATTTTGTCAGCATTTGCAGCTATGGCAAGAATGTTGTTCTGACTCCAAAGATAAGCGATGGCGGGTGCTGGATGAACATCGCTGACCAGGCGAACAACAAGCTCACCGCAGGCTTTGTGGTGGTTGACTGGAAGAAGGCAAAGGAAGCTAATGAAGAGTTTGACCGCGGACTCAGAGCGCGTGTAAGACAGGGCGCTGTTGAGGGAAAGGCGGTTGGCGAGCGGAGCTACGAGTATGATGAGATTGCAAGGCACAATGTTGTCTGGGTCAGGGGAGCGTACCTGACAAGGCTTGGTGCGATGAACGCGTTGTGCCCTGCTGACAAACTTGTTTTGCTTGCGCAGAAGATTGATTCAGGACTGCACTGAAAAAGAATTTTTTGTTTTTTTTGGTTTTTATTCCAACGGCACTTCTGACCAGAGCTTGAACTCGTTGCTTGGTGCGTATGCGCCGAACATAAACATCGGCGAGTATGTCCTGCCGAAGTAGGCGTGCTGGATGTCTCCCCATCGCCGGACAGGCATTCCCGGACCGTAGCCTGATGATAGTGGGGCGTTGAAGTGCTGCCAGGTCTTCAGAAGTATTCTTCCTTCGCCAAATTTTTCTTCCTCATGGCCTTCTGAGGTGATGTATCCTGTGAATCCGCCTTTTTGCTTAAGTATTTCAACAGCTTCCTTTACAGGAAGTATTCCCTGTCCAGGGGGCAGGTGGCCGTGCGCTGCTCCTGCGCTGTCAACTGCCTGTATTCCGCCAATGATTTGCTCTTTTTTGTTTATATTTGCGAGCCATTCTATTTGTTCTTTGTACCACTTATTGAATTCTTTTACGCGCTTGTCCCATGGCATTTCGGGGTGGAAGTTTTGCAGCCACATTCCCAAATGCGAGGTGTCAAGCATTCCCTTGATGTGCCTTTTTGCCTCTTCTTCTGCCTCGTGTCTTGTCATTGGCTCTTTTAGCCCGAATTCCTTGTACTTGCCTTTGTATTCGTCTGCGTTCGTGAGCATTTTGACCATTATTTCCCTTGAGCCGCGTATCAGGTCAACAAATTCTTTTGGGTGGCTTCCGTAGAACTGGGGCCAGCCGATTTCGGGTCCGACGTAAAGGTCGTGCTTGATGTTTTTTGGACCCATCCTATCCTGAGTCTGCATTGCAGTAATTCCTGCCTCTGCGTATGATTCCTTGCTGCGCTGGACAGTTACTTCGCTGATTGGCTTCCAGTGTTCTATGCGCTCTTGGGCCTGGACTTGTACGCGTTTTTGCTCATGTATGCCTGAGAGGAATGAGTTCGCGAGGTTGCCGTAGAACAGGATTTTTTCATTGAAGAACTCAAGGGGCTTTTTTTGGAATGTTTCAGGCAGTTCGTCTGTTCTTCCCTCTTTTGCTTTTTTTGCCATGTCCTCAAACTCCTCTTTTATCTTAATGGCGTCTGCGTATCTCTCGAGGTAGTATCCCTCCTGTGCTTCTGCCATTCTGATTTGTTCGTCAAGGAAGTGGCGCTTGATGAGTTCGGAGACGTCCTTGTAAGGCGCTTTGCCTGACTTGGCGTATTCCTCAAAGTCCGCGTATGTCCAGAGCACAGGCGATGGGGTTTTTCCTGTTTTTTCGTCAACTTTTGTCGGGTCTATCTTGGCAAATCCGTCCTCTTTTTTCCTCATGAACATTGGTATTCCTTCGCGAATGGGTATTGGGATTATTTGTCCTGAACGCACGTCGACAAAGCGGATTTCCTCTTTTCTTTTTTCCTCGTCTGCAAGGCGCTTGAATGCATTTTCCTCTTTTGAGCAGGGCTTCCACCATTCTGCGCGGTGGATTGGGCGGTCGTATTCCCAGCTGAGGATGTCAACCCCGCCGCCCTGTCCTACTTCTGCAGCGAACTTTATCATTTCCTTTACTTCGTCCAAATCCCTCCGCCTTTTTTCCTCGTCAATTATTTCTTTTTGCATGTCCAACCCTGACAGGTTTGACAATGATGTTGGCATTTCCATTCCTGTGAACAACACCTCGTTCGCCATTGCGACTTCTTTTAGTGCTCTTCGGACTTCCTTGCCGTATGCCTTTGGCCTTCCGCCTATTGGGTTTTCCAACGGTGTTTGGAACACGAGCTGAATGTTGCCTGTGCCTGCCCTTATTGCTGCCTGTACGTTCTGTATCATGTTCTTGAACCTGCCTGTGGGGTCGTGCTCCGGCACAGTCTGCCCTATTTGCGTGATTGGGAATACGGGCTGCTCGAGTGAGGCTTCTGGCCTAGCTGGCTCTAATTCTATGCGTTCGTGGTAGCCGCGGTCCATCGGCGTGTAGTATTCTGTCCTGAACTCAACCATGGTATACAAAAAGGTATATTGGGTTTATAAGCTTTAGGTTTTAGAAGCGCTTATTTTCCTCTTGCGTACATTATTGCTTTTTCAGCCGCAGTAAGGAGGTGTTCTGCTTTCTTTCCTGGAGAATAAGTGCCGGCTCTTATTGCGTCTTCCTTTTCTTTTATCGCCTCGCCAAACACACCAAGCTTTTCCTGCTGGTATTGTGAGATTGTGCCTGTTGTTCTTATTTCGTCGCTGATTGCGCGGATTCTCTCATAAATATTTGCTATTGGCTGCTGTGCGAGCCTAGAAATGTATGCTTCCTGCTCAGAGGGGGTCTGGAGTCTTGGGGCTTCTTCTGCTATGTCCTCAAGCTCTTTTTCGTTTTTATTTTTTGTTGGTTCAAAGAGCTTTTCAACGTCTATTTTTCTTATTTTGGGGGCTTCTGCCTGCATTTCCTGAAGGACTTGCAGTTCTGCCTCTGCCTCGCTGAGGAAGTCCTGCGCGTCCCTGATTTCCTGCTGGCTTTCTTCTATTTCTCTTGTTTTTTCCTTGATGAATTTGTCAAGTTCTTCCTGCACTTCCTTGAGGGCTTTTATGCGCCTGTCTGGCGGCATTTTCCTTATCCTGTTGAAGTCAATGCGCTCCATCAGTGCTCCTTTTCGATTGCGAGAAGTGCGTCATAGCATTGCGTGAAGAATTGTGTGATGACTGCAGTTGTATTTGCAACGATTTCTGCTGTCCGCGGCCGTGCGTCTTTGCGCTTTTCCCCGGGCATCTGCATGACAATGCGCTTCTCAATGTAGCTGCCTCCCTCGTTCATGAACTTCAAAGTATTGTCCTTACATACTCCACTCACGCATGTTGGAATATGCCGTGCATATTATAAACATTCGGTTTCAGAAAGCACAGCAATGCCTCTTTTTGGGTCTTCACTTCTTTGTCAAAACCGCTCAGAATTACTGTTTGTGCAGTGATGCAGCCGTCAGCTGGTTTTCGCCGTAGCTGAGCGGCTGTTCGCACACCGCGCATATTTCCGCGTCAAGGTCGTCCAAATACTGCGTTGTGACGCCGTGCTTTATCGGCGTCCCGCAACTGGGGCACGAAAGGTCTTCCTCGTGCCTGTGCGAAAACACCCCGTTTGCCATGCATAATACGATGACCGCTGACCTTAAATGGGTTGCTCTATAATTTATAAGGATTCAAGAACGGTGCAAAAACAAGCTCTTCCGGTCGAGGATACCAACAATAAGTGACATCTTTTTTCTTTATTTGTTTGTGCTGCTGAATGAGCTGAATCGGGTTTGAGAATTCGCAGCAATTGCAATTTGACAAAGGCGCGTTATTAGGGGCTTTTTTCAGAGAATTACCACGACAGCATTCTGTGGGCTTTCTTGAAGTTCTTGTACGTTTGCCAGATTGCGTTGCTTGCTTCGCTTGATGCTCTTGACTTTTCTTCTGAGAGGTCTTCTTTTGCCTTGCCTTTTTTCGTGGTTGGCAGGAATGCCGTGAAGGTGCTCTTGAACCCCTTTCCTATTTCTTTGAAGGGCTCAAAAATGCCGGGTTGCTTTGCAGGTGCTTTTTCCTTTTTTTCTTCGTGCATTGCCTTTGCCTCGTCAAGGTATTTTGCGAGGTCTTCGCCGAGCGCGTCCATGGCGGCCTTTAATGAGGCATCAATGCTTTTTATCAATTCCATGTCTTCCGCGTCCTTCATTTTCTTGTAATTTTCTATCTCGTTTTCTGTCCAGCCGTATGAGCGCAGGAAAAGCCTTGTTTCCCCCTGATGAAGTGGACCCCTGTGGTATCCGCCTTCCTGCGCGAACTGCATTTCGGGCCTTGTCCTGTACTGCAAGGTCATCAGCACGCACGAGTAGACTTTTTTGTTTTTTTCGTGGATTTTCTGCCCGAGCACCTCTATTTCTATAAGCGATCCCTCAAAAGCTGCAATGAGTTCTGCACTGCTGAGCTTGCGGATGTCTGCGCCAAGCTTCTGGATGTGCTTCAGGTACGGCTTGACCCATGTCATGTACATCTTGATGACCTCGTTGTGCTGCCTCAGATAGTCAAGCGTGAATTTCCTCCTGTTCTGTATTTCCAGCCAGGTTTCTGACTTCCAGACAAGGTACTGGTAGAGCTTGCGCTTGAGTATGTTCCTCAATTCCTTGTTGAATCCTGATGCCTGCTTTTCAACGATGCTGTCGACAGCAGCTCTTAACTCCTCGTCTGTGACGTTCTTAGGGCTTTTGCCCTTCAGTTTTGCAACCACAGGCTTTGTTATTTGTATGCTGAAGAAAAGGTCTGGCAGTGCTGAGAACTGGAGCTGCTGCGCCATCACGAAAAGGTTGCTTGAGGTTCTCTGCCCGTTCACAACGCCGTCCACCATATCTGTCCATAATCCTTTGAGCGCGATTTCAGCGCCTTCCTTTCCTGCTTCTGCATCTTCGTAATATTTTTTGCGCTCGTCAATCCACCTGAGCTCCCTGACCAATTGGAACATGTCCTTTATCATTTTGCCAATGGTTGCCAAATACTGGGAGACCTTGTCCTGTGCCAGCCCAAGTCTTTGTGCTGATGCGCCGTAGAAGGAGGAATGTTCTGCCGCGGTGAAAATGTCAGATATTTTGTGGAATATCGGGAAGCCCCAGTCATAAGTCAGGTGGCCAAGGCACCAGTAATACACTGGCTCTATGCTCTCGTGAGGCACCTCGTAAATAAGGTAATACCTGTTTGATGGCTTTGGGTAAGGCAGCCGCATCATCTGGTCCTTCTGGATTTCAATCTCGTCCTGTTCTGCGTAACCCTCTGCCTTCTCGGCAGACATTGAGTCAAGGACCTTTTTTTTCTTCTTTTCGTCGTACTTGTCCCAGTCAGGATAGTCTTTTTTGAATTTCTTGTTGTAGAATCCGAACATTATCAGCCTTTTTGCGCCTTCTCCCTTTACGTCCTCAGGCATCTCCGGCATGGTATCACTCTTTTTACTGCTGTTTTATGATGAAGTTGTATTTAAATTGTGGCAAATAAAAGCCTGTTTTTATGCTTTTTTTGCCTTGTTTTGCCATCCTGCAGGGCACCGCCAATTATTGCCCTGTTATGTTTTGCACTGACTCCTTGAGGGTTACAACAAACCCGACCTGTGAGACAACCTTTGTCCCTGTCTTGCTGGCAAGCTCTCCTGCAAATGCCTTCTTGTCCTTTCCTTTTGCGTGCTCTGGCAAGAACTTGACCTTGATGATTTTGCGTTTTCTCACCTGCTTCCTGATTTCCTCAAGCACTGTTTCAGTAATTCCTGCCTTTCCGATTCTCACGAGTACTGGCAATGCGTGCGTGTCCATTCGAAACAGCTCAGCACCAGCGGCAGGTCTTTCTTTTTGCCTTCCGCTTCTTCTTCGCCATCGATTCACCTCTTTTTTTTGGGGAGAAGATTGCTAAGTTTGTATAAAAACATTGCTGCTCAGACAAGCCAAAGCGCCATCACCAAGTTTATTGCAAACTACATAAAGCTTGCATTCATTGCTGCCCCTGCTTCACTATCCTGATTGCCTTTCCTTTCACGATTGCGTCTGCGATTTTTTTCCTTGCTGACGTGACAATCCTGTGGAAGGTTGGCTGGGAAATGTTCATTCTTCTTGCTGCCTCTTCCTGCTCAAGCCCCTCAAGGTCCTTTAAACGCACTGCCTCAAGCTCGTCAGGAGCAAGGACTGTTTCCTTAAGCTCAACAATCCTTATCCCTGCCGGCTTGAAGTATGTTACGTCAGGCCTGAACCTTATCCTCCTGCAAAGCCTTGGTCTTGGCATTTGCAAAGCGGTTTTCAGGCAAGTTCTTTAATCTTTTGCTCAATTGCCTTCTTTTCCTCTTCAAGCGCCTTGAGCTCTTCCTGAAGGATTTTCTTCTGCTCTGCCTTTGAGAGGCTGACATCTGCAAAACCGGAGTTCTGCATCCACCTCCAGCCAAAGCCACGGCCAAAACAGAAGCCCCTTCCGAGCCCCAGCATGAGCCCTCTTCCGCAGGGTCCGAGCCCGCGGCCTGTCATAGGCCCCAAGCCCACAGGTCCTGTTCCATCCATTCCTGGCATTTTGTTTTACCTCCGTAATGAATTGTTATTCATTACTAATTTTGAATACTAATTCATTATTACTTATAAAGCTTTTGGTTTTTAGAAGGCATTCACTGCTTGGCAACCCGCATCCCGCCTGCTGGAAGGACAGGGATTATTTCATCAGGTGTTCCTGCTCCCAGGATTTTGATCAGGTGCTTTGCAATGTCAGAGGGCTTTTCATCGCCCTGCTTTATTATTGCGTATTTTTTGCAGTGCTTTCTGACTGCCGGCAGGGGGCCGCCCATTATCCTGCCGTCGTCAAGGATTCCGACTGCTAATTCAAGGTTTGGATGGTAATACGTTCTTTTTCCAATGACCATGAATGCCCCTTTTGCCAGGTATTCGCCTGCTTTTGCCTCTTTTGTGACTTGCTCTGGCGTGACGTGGTAGACTTCCATTGTGCCGAGGTTGAGCTTCCATCCTCTTGAGTACGATGCTGTTGCCTGTGCTGTTTCCTCTTTTGTTGCCTCGCCGATTGTTTTTCCTTCTGCATTGATTATGAAGAATGGGCTTCCTGGGGCTTCTGTGTGGAAGACAAGGTCTCCTGGCTGGGTGTGTTTCTTGATAATTATGTCGTTTGTTGTTGCGTCCCTTCCGCCTATGCACAAGAATCCTTCGCTGGAATAGAACCACCTGAACTTTTCATACCATTCCTTTTTTCTTTCCGGCTTTGCCTGCTTCGGCTTTTCCAGGCGGGCAATGACTGACTCTTTTTCCTTGAGCAGTTTTTCTTTCTGCAGTTCGAATTTCTTTAATGCTGCCTTTAACCCTGCTATCTTGCTTTTGGCTTTTTTTGATTTTTCAAAATAGTCAGCAGCGTTTTTTTCAATTGACTTCTTAATGTTCAAGACAAGACGCATAATGCAGTTGTCGTAGGACAAGGATTTAAATATTCCGCTGCCTTTATATACACATATTGCACCTCTTTTTCCAAAGAGGTGCACATGATTAGCATTAGCGGCGCAGTGAGATCAATCACGGCAGCATTGGATACGTTCAGGAAGTGCAGGGAGCGCAGGATTGGCAGAATCACAAGCAAGGAGTTTTGGGACAGGCTTGTGCAAATCAACAAGCAAGTAAAGGCTGCTGTTGATGAAGAACACGCAGGACCATTAAGGGCGCAAAAGGCATTATGGTTCAACTATAAAATCCTGACTGACGAAATAGCAAACATTGCAGCAATTTTAAATGTTGCAGAACAATTACTTGATGAAAACGTGCTTGAAGAAATCCAAAACAAAGGTTATGACGCTAACAAAGTCGCACGATTGATTGAGGAAGGAAAGAAAATGCTAACAAGAATAAGAAATGATGTTGCCTTGCACGAAGACACACTTGCCAAAAAAATTGCAGGTGTTCAAGTCAGCAATGACTCCCTGAACCAAATAGAATACCGCATTACAGGAAGCCTGCACGGACTGGAAGACAGCATACAAAAACACATCCCAGAGGCAATCAGCAAGGTCACATCTCATCCTGATTACCGCTCTGAAGGAATCTCAAGACGAGGATTCCTAAGCAAGTTCATCAAAAGTGCAGCAGCAGCCCTTGCGCTCAGCACAGCAGGCTCAATAAGCAACCTCGTATACGCACAAGAAACAAAAACACCAGAAATAACAGAACAAGAAATAGCAGAACTGATGAAAAAAGAAACAGTAGAAGAAATACTCCAAGGAGCAAATGTTGAATTTGTCAAATACAACCCCATAACAAAAACAACAAACTACGACGAATTAGTCTTCCAAAAACACCTCAAACCAGAGGAGAGGAAACCGGTGCTGGTGCTGTTCTATCATAATAAGGACCCAACAACACCAAACAAACCTGAGGCTTTTAGCCAAAGAAATGCAATAATCTTCAGAAAGATATCAGAACAATTTGCAGGCACAGTAAAGTTTGTGTGTTATGATGCTGATTCGGATCCGGTAATGGCGGCTAATAATTATGATGGATTTAATAAAAGGCTGAACATTCTTGGCATCCCATCTATTGCAATGTATTCGCCATTTGATGTTGCAATGGGAGAAAAACCAAACAACAATGATGGAATAATCAAACGCATTGATACTCTCAGAGGCGGTCCGGGACTAAATAAAAGCGTGCCTATAATTGTCAGGAATTCTACAAACTATTGGGTTAAGCCTAATCTTCTGAATCTCCCTAATCCAGACAACGATGGTAAAATCTATCGTTATAATAATACATTTAAACTATCTGAAATTGCAAAACTAGCCAAACAATAAGTTTTTATAGGATTCTTTAGAATACCATTTAAAAGAGGAAAATGATGTATAAATTAGTTTCCGCAATCATAATCTTTTTTCTAATTGTAGGGGTAGGATTTGCAGCAGGACCCGAATCAGTGCCTGAAGAAGGTGGCGAACGCACCACAACCGGCGTCGAACAGACTAACAAATTCCTCAAGGACAATAACATTCCTGGAAGTGCAGGGCCTGGGACGCAGGTTTTGGCATCAGATGCTGAAAGTATCACCATAACAGGGCAGGTCACGATTAACGGACAGCAGTATGAAGGAACAAATGTGGTAATAGACACAAGCGGAAACATCAAGCAATACAGCTCGCTGACAATGCCAAACGGAGCAAAAGCAAGCAACGGCAATGGCGCAAAAGCAGAAGGAAAAAACAAATACCGCCTGGATCAGGTTGGCGAGCTTAATCAAGGAATAATAGTCCTCAATAATGCGCAGAATGTTGTGTGGGACAACGGCGTTCTTACAGCCGATAGTGCCGCTTCAATGGACTACAAGGGAAGCACTTCCAATGATATCATTAAGCTTGTTGCTGATGGAAAAAAGTTTAGTGTGGGCAGTGCTTCGGCTGTGCAGGCAGGGTGTTTCTTGGTTGAGGACGTAAATAATGCAGAATTTGTTGTTGGGCAGACAATGATGATGACTACCAGCGGAGGCGGCAAGGTTGTTTATGACCATAGCTCAAAGATGGATTATTCTGCAAAAGAGCAGAACAGCACTCTTTCAGGAAGCATAACAGCGTGCCGCAGGCCGACTTACCAAGTGAAAGCAATGGAATTGAACACTAAAACAGGAAACTACACAGAGTTAATCAATGGTTCTGGTGAAGTTCAATTAGATGGAAGATATGGTGTTGTTTGCGTGAACCTTACACCAGTCAGCACTTATGACGTTGATACAGGAAGGTATGAAGACAGTTTTGGATTTGTAATCAAGGAATATGCTTACAAGCTCTGCATACAAAAAGCAGTAACACAGCAACTTGTCGCAGACTGCCCATTGTGCGGGCTTGTGGATTTGGCAAACAATGTTTTGACTCTGAACGGCGTTATTGAATACACAAGATATGTTTATGACAGTGCTTTGATTGACAGCAACAAAAGAACAGCATTCAAATCAATGGGTTTTGGAAAAAACATCATTGACCTGGACAAAAAAGAGGTCTTCATCAGCCAGGACGCGCCTGAAATAACAACAGAAACAAGCAATTACATTGTGCTGAAAGAAATCTCAGGCTTTCCCACGCACAGGTTTTTGGGAATAAATGAGAAGCTCGCAAGGGTTTCAGCAAACTGGCTTAACAGGTACGCAAGTGTTTATTCTGACTCAAAAACAACAATTGTTGACAACATGCTTGAATACCAGAAGGCTTCCTGCCGCGTGAGTGTTTTGCCGCCGGAAAGCAATCAGGTCTCTGCAATACTGTCCTCATTGGGAGAGCAAAAAGTGAGGTTCAAATGAGAAAGGCACAAGTCGCGCTTTTCATTCTTATGGGCATGGTTGTCCTTGTGTTTGGAATGCTTGTCTTTTACCTGTCAGACATAATGCAGGCCCGTGCCGGAATGAGAATTGTTGAGGCTTCTGACGCAAAACAACTGGTTGAGTACTGCCTTGGGGTTGTTGCAGAGGATGCGCTTTTGGTCATTGGAAGCCAGGGCGGTTTTGCAAACCTGCCGATAACGCATTTTGAGCCCTTGAAAACAGCGTACTTGTACGACCTGGGCGAGAACAATGTTCCTGACCCTGACGCAATAGCTCAGGAATTGTCAGATTACATTAATGAGCACATTGGTCTGTGCATTGGCAGCTTTGAATTACTGCAAAAGAAGGGAATAACAGTGATTGAGAGGTCCCAGCCAAGGGCAACAGCGCTTATTGGCGAGAACGAGGTCACTTTTTTGCTTGATTATGACATTGAGGAAAACAAGGGCGGTGCAGTGACAAAGCCAGAGTTTTTGCCTGCAATAAAGTCAGTGCGTTTGAAAAAAATGGTTCAGTTGGCAAAAGACATTGTTGAGTCAGAAAGGAAAAACAGCGGCCTGTTTGACCTTGATGCTGAATGTGATTTGGATGTCACGCATTTTCCTGTTGAAAAGACGCTCGTCACAGTAATAACTGACAGGAACTTCTTAATCCAGGACTTGCCTTACAGGTTTGTTTTTGCGCACAGGCGTTAAAAGCCTTCAAAAGCCCCAATTCTGCCAGAATACCGGCGCTGTAGAAAATCATAAAAACCCCGGCAGCCGTTAGGCTGCACAGGGTTTGGGAATCGAGAGGCGATTCCCATGAATAAAAGAGAGAGGTTGATTAAAAAGATAGAGCGTTTATGGAGGCAGGC
>JBBILB010000013.1:0-22149 GCA_037445145.1 Candidatus Woesearchaeota archaeon
TCTGGGACATCTGCCTGCCGCCAAGGTGCAACAACCCATCATACTCTGCCACAAGCAAGATTTTCAGAATGAATGTTTCATCATTCACTGCATACGCGACAGCAGAACTTACTGATTGCGGAGACCTCGCCCTTGACTTTGGGGAGACTGAAAGAACATTCTACCTCATGAATAATGTGTCATCTACCGGCACTTGCTTTAGAGTGCTTGATAACAACATCACACTGGACTGCCGCGGGTACGCAATTTATTATGACCAGGCTGCAGGGTGGAACATGTATTACGGCATCCTGGCAAGCAATGTAAATAGTACTACAATCCAGAACTGCCTTATTGTGAATAACAACTCGTACTCTAACGAGTCGCATGCAATCAAGCTGACAGGGGTAAATAATGCTGTTGTAACTGATAACAACGTAACAAGCATTGGGCAATACTCATATGGTGTATTGCTTGAGAATTCGGTATCTGCGGTTTTGAGAAATAATAATCTTAACACACAAGGGGATGCCCTCAGGGTTGAAGGAACAATTGTTGAGCACTGGTCAACTCATGACATTGACACTTCAAACAAGGGTGCTGATGGCAGGATAATTAATTATTACGGTGGTGCAGGAAGCTCGCCCCCATGCCCTGCAGAGATAGATGCTTCTAATTTCTGGCACGTGTCGCTTGTCAGTTGTGTTGGTTCAGCAATCAAAAACATAACTGCTGGCGATACAGTCAGTTTTGTGAACACAACATTCTCAATACTGAACGAGTCAATACTTGTAAACAAAACTCCGGCGGTGCGGCTGATTTTCTCAAGAAACAATACAATCATTAACAATTCCATAACAAACAATATGCTTACTAACAATTATTATGCAGTTTACTTGAAGGAAAGCTCGCAAAACAACATAACAAACAATGCCATACTGCTTTATGGTTTGGGTACTAACGGAAGTGCGGTAATCCTTGAACAGGAAAGTGACGTTAACCGCATAACAGAGAACAGTATTGAAGTCTACAGCAGGCGTGCTGAACAGTATGGAATCTTTGTCGGACAAGAACTTAGCGGCAATACAATATACAAGAACAACATCACAATAAATACCAGCAATATTGATGTGTTCGGAATGTATTTAATGCCGAACTCAAGTCTTACAAGAATACTGGAAAACAACATTTTCATTAATGCATCAGGAAAAATCTCAGGAATAGAGGGCATGCAAACTGTTGAGAATACAATAATAAATAATACAATCCTGTGCAAAGCAACAAACTATGCAAGAGGTATTTACTTAATAAATAACATCAATAATAATAACATTACTGATAACATAATAATTGTGAATGGCAGTGGCAATAATGCAGGAATTCTATTAATAAATAATGTTAATTACAACAGAGTTTTGCACAACACGATTAGGGCAAATGGCACATTTAATAATACCGGAATGTATCTTTTAACTGGCGGTAATAATTCTGTTAATGAAAACACCATTGAGGTCAATCTCCAAAATTATAGTTACGGGATTCAGATGTATAATATACTGGGCGATAATATCGTGAACAACAACATTACACTGATTGGTGCCAGTCGGAGTAATGCATTAAGAATGAATTTTACAAATTACACAACAATCAAATCAAACAGGATAATAAATAACATGTCTCATGAAGCAGAGGGGATTTATGCACACGAAGCTTATTTCACCAACATAACAGATAACACATGCCTAATTAATGGCACAAACTTCATTACGGCCATACTTCTTTCCGAGAACGCATACTTACCAATCAATGAGGGTCATACTTTTAACCAAGTTGCCAATAACAATTTGAATGTTTCATGTAATGACGGTTGTTATGGGCTGATAATAAAAACCCATGGGAATCAAATAATAAACAACACGGCAAATATTCTTGCAAATCCCTTTGATGGCGGATCTTACTGCATATATGGCAATTTCTATAATAACACCATTGCGAATAACACACTAAACCAAAAAGGTTATTATTCGTATGGAATAACAATGTCAACAGGACACAATAACAGAATTATTGACAACATACTGAACATAACTGCTGCAGGAAGATACAGCGATTCCATAATCGGCTATTATAATACAACAGTAATCAATAATGTCATACAAATCAATGCATCAGAAGGATATAACCAAGGTGTTGATGTTAGAGATGGGTCTAGAATAGAGCGCAATAACATAACAATTCTTGGCACGGAAAGCAATTATGCAGTACAAGCCTGGCCGGATAATAACATTGTGGTCACAAACAACACAATACTAATATTGGCAACAGCCGCGAATAATTCTGGAATTAGTACTGGAGATAATGCGAACGTAAGCGATAACAACGTCACAATATACGGCACAGAATTCAATTACGTTATTAGTAGTGATGCAAACTCAAAGATAACTGGTAACAAACTGAGCCTACTAAATTGCACATATGATAATTATGGCATTTATAGTGATGGACAAATAGTCAGTTACAATGATGTATTACTTAATTGCACAGAAGAATATAATATTGGCATAGACGCAAATGCTGATTATGGTCAAATAAGCAATAACAATATCACAGTTTACGGTTCTTATGATAACTACGGCATACCTCTTTCATGGCAGAGCGGGGTTAATGTCACTGAGAACTACATTATGATTAACGCGACAGGTATTGATAACGCCGCAATCCGTATTGGTGAAGATACATATTCCTCCATAATTAATAATAATACAATTTATGTTTCAGGAAGCAACAACAGCCAAGGCATAAACTTAATCGTAACAAACACTGGCGGAAGCTCAATCAATTCAATCCTGATTGAGAACAACACAATAACAACAAACGGGCTGGGCACAGGCGCGCACGGAATAGCAATCTCTTTCATAAACGCGTACGGAGGGCAAATCAGTTACAACACAATCAACAACAACATAATACTTGTAAATGGCACCCAAAGCCACGGCATATACGAAAACAACGGAAGCATTAACCTTTTTGCAAACAACAACATCACATCATTACAGGGCTATGCAATATTCGTTGAGAGTGGAAACACCGACTGGTTTGAAAACAACACACTAAGCAATTCACAGAACTGGCTGTTTGTAAACGCAGAATCATACGGCGGATATAACCTCTACTTCACTAACACAACATTCCTAACACAATACGGAAGCATTACCGTATTGCCCTCCTTATTAATGGAAAATGGCACGAACGTAACCCGCTCAGTACTTAACATAAGCTACAACAAGGCATACCTTAACTCAAGCAATCTGACACTGCTTAACAACACAGCCAGAATTATTCTAACTGGGCTTGCTTTCAACAACATCACACTAATGGTTGACTGGGATGATGATGACAGTTATGAGGAATGCCCAAGTGATGTGTGCACACTGCTAAGTTATGCTGACGGAATAGTTGTGTTCAACGTATCGCACTTTACTGCATATATTGCTGCTGAAATCATATATAACCTCACCAACATCAGCATAACAAAGACTGATGAGCCAGACCCAGTAAACGTAAGCACTAACTTGACTTACCAAATCAACATCAGCGTGACAGGCAACGGAACAGCATACAACGTGACAGTGAACGACACTTATCCCGAGCAAGTCATTTACCTTGACGCCCTACCACCACCAGAACCAGGAACAAACAACACATGGATACTCGGCAACTTATTGCAAGGCACGAACTTCAGCATTAACATAACCGTGCTCGTGAGAAACATCACCAACGGCACAATAATCAACAACACAGTCAACGCAACATTCCAGAACGAAACAAGCGACCTGCTCAGCGCCAACACAAGCAGCTCAGCAACAGTCGCAATAGTTGTGCCGCCAACACCGCCATCAGGAGGAGGAAGCGGAGGCGGAGGATTCGGAGGAGTAAAGAGGGAGCTCAAGAAGAAAGAGGCCGCAGTTAACTGCACTGAGAACTGGCAATGCACAGAATGGAGCAAATGCCTCCACAACAAGCAAAGGCGCACCTGCACTGACCTGAATGCCTGCGGCACAACATTGTTCATGCCCGCAACCGAGCGCTCATGCGTGCCGGCTCCCAAGACAGAGGAAGAAAAGCCAGCCGAAATCCCTGAAGTGGTCAAAGGCGCGGTTGCAATACCGCTAAAGGCATCAATCAGCCTGTTCAAGGCATGGCTTGGACCATTGATATTCGCCATAGTATGCACTGTGCTGCTCGTGTTTGTCTTTATGGGCATTGCAAGAACATACAAAAGAGAGCCGAAAATGTCTGCCAAAATAGAAACCCCAACAACAATGCGAATTAAGAGAGCGCCTGCAATACAGCCCATGCCAGCAGAGCCCAAGCCAGTGATTCAAAAAGCAGAGCCAAAGCCGGTCAAGCCAGTGGTGCCAAAACTGCCTGCCAGGCCAAAATTAACCTCAGACAAACTGCTTAAGGACATAAAAGACATTGATGCAAAGCTTGGAAGCCTCAGGAAAAAGCTCAAACTGCTTGACAAAGGCCGAATGAAGTAAAATTATTTATACCAAATAAAGAAGGTTTATGACGATGAACAACAGCCTCAAAAGGGCAGGGCACATCGTGAACGTGCTGTTCAGGCACGGGCTTGGGTATTTTGTGCACGAATTCGGGCTGAAATGGCATTTGCCGTTCTTCAAGAGGATTTCGCCAAAGGGAAAACTGCCTACAGACCTTCCTGTGCGCTTAAGAAAGGCAATGGAAGAGCTTGGAGGCGCTTATTTGAAGCTCGGGCAGTTCCTGGCATTAAGGCCAGACCTTCTGCCAAAGGAATACTGCGATGAATTCAAGAAGCTCCTTGACAATGTGCCCCCCATGCCGTATTCAAAAGTGCAGGCAGTCATTGAGCAAAACCTCAAAGGACCCGCAAAAGTGTTCTTCTCGCACATTGACGCGCAGCCAATCGGCTCAGCAAGCATTGCGCAGGTGCACCGCGCAAAACTGAAGAACGGCAGGAATGTTGTCGTGAAAGTCCAAAGGCCAGAAGCAAGGGAACAGTTCTTTGCGGACATCAAAATAATGTATTACATTGCGCACAAGACTGAGCGCAGGATTGGCGGGCTTGCCATTTCACCTGTAACAATAGTAAAAGAGTTTGAAAGGTACACTGCGCAGGAGCTGAATTTCGTGATTGAGGCGCGCTACATTGACAGGTTCTACCAACACTTCAAGAAATCGGGCAAGGTTGTGATTCCGCAGGTGCACTGGGGTTCAACAACAAGCAATGTGCTGACAATGGATTATCTCGAGGGCAAAACCCTCACAGAAGCCCTTTCTGAAACAACAAAAGCGCAGCGCAAACAGATCGCCCATAACATTGCTGACGCGGCATTTGACCAGGTCCTGAAGCTCGGCTTGTTCCACGCAGACATGCACCCGGGAAACATAATCATCCTGCCCGGAAACAGAATCGGGCTGTTGGACTTTGGTATTGTCGGAAACCTTGACGAAACGCTTATCAGGCAGGCAGTCGCGCTTTACGCAGGCATTGTTGACAAAAACCCTGCAGCAATAACAAAAGTCCTGCTGAATGCAGGGACTGCAGAACCAGGGGCTGACATTGACGACTTCAAAAACGATGTTGAAGCCATAATCAACGGCTGGTATGGCACAGAGCTTGGAAAGGTGAGGGTGACGCAAATGATGCAGTCATTATTTGAAAGCGCTGTAAGCCATAAGATAAGGATGCCTGTGGGCTTTATACTGCTCGGCAAGGCGCTCGTGACAGTGGAAGGAACCTGCCTTGCACTTGACCCTGAATTCAACTTTGTCGAGTACTCCCAGCCGAAGGTGATGCGTCTCCTGAAAGAGCACAAAAAGCCAAAAGTGCTGCTCAAAAAGTTTGGCAAGCTCTCAAAAGAATACGCAGGGCTCATAGCCGGGCTTCCACAACAGGCAGAAGCCGTAATGGAGCGCATAAAGCGCGGCACAATAGATATGAATCTGAAGGAAACAGACATAAAGCATTTGGGAATGGATCTGAACAGGAGCAGCAACAGGATATCGTACTCAATGCTTATTGCTGCACTGTTGATTACTGCAGCAATGCTCATTGACGTGCCTCCAAAAATCGGCACGTACTCAATATTTGCAGTGGCCAGCATAATAATTGCGGCTTTTTTGCTCATGGCGCTTGTCGTGAGCGTGTGGCGCGAGGGAAACCCCCAGTTTGACCCCCACCAGGACGCAGGAGGAATTTATGGGAAAAAACTTTGACAGAATGCTCAAAATTGCAGAAAAAGTCTCTGAAGCTGTCGGGCAGAGGATAAGAAAAGAGCTTAATGCCCTTGAAAAAAGCGGGCTTGTAAGCCGCAAAGAAGCAAAACAAATGCTCAAGGCAGCGCTAAAAGAGGCAGAGCAGGAAAAGCACAGGATAAGGAAGTTCATAATGGCAGAACTCAAAAGGGAATTAAAGAAAGCAAAACCAATAGTCAAAAAAGCGCTTGCTAAAAAGAAAAAACAGTTTTCTGAATACAGGAAGGCGAGGAAGCGCTAATAAGTTTTATAAACCGCAAACAGGCATAATAGTGTATGGACAGCTCATTCCAGAAGGCATTATTGGGAAAAGACCCATTCACAGACATTCTCGGGCTTGCAGCAACAAAAGAACAGCTAAAATCAGCCCTGCTAATGAATAGGCACGTCCTGATTATCGGACCGCCCGGGATTGGGAAGACAACCCTTGCAAAGAACGTGGCAAAAATCCTTGGCGCACAAGAAGACAAATTCGTAAGGGTTCAGGGAAGCCCTGACCTGACTGTTGAAGACCTACTTGGAGACATTGACCCGATAAAGGCATTGAAGTTCGGTCCTTCAAGCAAAGAAGCATTCACCCCTGGAAAAATATTCAGGGCAGACGGCGGGGTATTATTCTTTGACGAGCTCAACAGGTGCCCTGAAAAAGTCCAGAACGCATTACTGCAGGTGCTTGAGGAAGGAAAAGCAACTATCGGAAATTACCTTGTTGACTTCCCTGCAAAATTCGTGTTTATCGGCACAATGAACCCTGAAGAAACAGCAGCAACAGAGAAATTAAGCGATGTCCTGATGGACCGCTTTGACATAATCCACATGACCTACCCTGACTCTGTCGAGATAGAACAGCAGATTGTCCTTGCAAAAGGCAGAAAACAAAGCGTGGTTTTTGCACCCGAGCTTTTAATGCTCGCAATACAATTTGTCCGCGATTTGCGCTCAAGCAAAGACCTGCAAAAAAAGCCCTCTGTAAGGGCGTCAATAGGGCTGTACGAGCGAGCTCAGGCAAACGCAATGCTCCGCAAGTCAAAAAACGTTTCTGCAGAGGACATAGCAAACGCTGTTGTCAGCGTTTTGTCACACCGCATAGAGCTCAAGCCGTCCATCAAGTACTTGCAGACAACAGAGGAATTTCTTGCAAAGGAATATGCCCGATTCGTGCAGGAGCACAAGGAGCTTGAGCGTGGTGATGGCCTTTAGCGTGGAAGGCCGGGCCAGGGAGATTGCGCAGGCAGAAGCGGCGCAGGGAAAGCTCGCAACACGGCTTGTTGAAGACCAGCTCATGCATTCTGTTCTTTCTGCTGACAAGACAACAATTGACAATGGAAAGCTCATAAGCGAGTCATTCAACCAGTCAATCGGAAGCTTTGTGCCAGACATGTTTTTCGCCAACATTGTCAAGAATTTCTCAATCGCCAAACAGCTTTACGGCGAAACAATGCTCCGCATACTGACAGGATATGACCCTGGCTATGTCCAGAAAAACCTCGGAATACCAGAATTCAGGAAGGAATTGCAAAAGGCAATCACTGAAAAGATTGAGGAGCTAAAAAAAGAGGGGCTTGTTGACGATTACGGCCATGTCGGGCAGAAAGGAATTGAGCTTGCCAGCCTTGTAATGTGCGTTGAGGAGCTGGACCACATAATGCCAAGAGGAATGCTTGGCTACTGGGGGGCAAGGCAAAAGTCTGTTTACGGAGAGCCACGAGATGCTCACAAGTTCAGGAAAGGAGACAAGTACAAGGACATCTCAGTAAGGCAAAGCATCAAGACAGCAGTAAAGCGCGGCCATGCTTCAATAATTCCTGAGGACCTGGCTGTGCGAAAAAGGGAGTCCAAAGGCACAATCAACATCATTTATGCGCTTGATGCAAGCGCAAGCATGAAAGGCAAAAAGCTTGAGACGTGCAAGAAAGCAGGGGTTGCGCTTGCTTACAAGGCACTTTCTGAAAAGGACAGGGTGGGGCTTGTTGTTTTTGGCACAGAAGTGAAGGACTTTGTCGCCCCAACAGACGACTTCGGGCTGTTATTGCAAAAAATCACGTGCATAATAGCATCAATGCAGACAGACTTTGCAAAAATGATACACAAGGCAACAGAACTGTTTTCCGGCTCAGAAGGCACAAAGTACCTGATAATCCTTACTGACGCCCTGCCAACAGTTGGAAAAGAGCCGGAGAAAGAAACCCTTGAGGCAGTCAGCGCGGCAAGGGCAAACGGCATAACAATCTCGCTCATCGGAATACAGCTTGACAAAAAAGGAACTGTCCTGGCAGAACAAATGGCAAGGCTTGGCGAAGGAAGGTTCAGCATAGTGCAGGACCTTGAGAACCTTGACAGGATTGTACTGCAGGACTACTATACACTTGCTTCACGATAAATTTATATATCCAAGAGTTCCTTCCGTCTATAAGCTGATGTTTGCAAAAAAGAGATGAAATTAGAATGGCTGACAACTCAACAAAGCTTGTTGTGGGGATAGTTATAATCCTGGCCATTATATGTGTTGTTTTCCTGCTGAAGGAAGGAGGATATTCCTATAAGCTTGCAAGCCGGGAAAGCCCAGGACAATACGGCTGGACAGGGGAATGCTGCACGTGCACAAGGGCACAAACAACTTTGAGAGGCGCTGTTTTGCCGCAGACAACAGAAGTGCTCTTCAGGAACGTGCGTGTCGCTGACTGCGCAGCAGCATGCGCCCAAACCCACGCAGAGACAAAGATGGCAGGAGTCAAGTACGCGCTTATGCCGATAATCAGCAATGACGCAGAGTGCAGGACAAGCCTGCCAGTCCCGCTTGGCTATGCAGGCTCTGGCGGATTCAATGACCAGAGAATGCAGGACAAGTACTACGTGTCCTGAGAATTTTTTTTGTTTTTTTCCATTTTTAAGTTCTGCCCATAGGCAAGGCTCAAAACAATGAGATGGAACACTGACCAGAAAAAACTGATGCTCAACGGCGCAGTATGGTCATTCTACGAAGCACTGACTGCAGGATTCCTAATAGTGTTCGCAATCTCCCTTGGCGCCTCAAACACAGTTGTGGGCATCCTAGGAGCGCTTCCTTATTTGGCAGTCGTCCTGATGGAATTTCCCGGCGCAAAGCTCGTTGAATACTTCAGGCGCAAAACAATATTCGTAATCGCAACATCATTGTCAAGATGCACATGGTTGCTCATACTGCTCACTCCTTACTTGTTCAAGAAATACACACTGCTGTTCGTGGGCGGATTCTTTTTCCTGATGAGGTGCATTGAGTACACAGCAGACCCTGCCTGGTCATCCTGGGTAGCAGACATAGTGCCGGACAGGATAAGGGGGGCGTTCTGGGGAAAAAGAAACATGCTTGTCTCGCTAGCAGGAATGATTGCGGTACTGCTTGGAGGAGCATACCTTGACCTTTTCCCCAGGCAAAGCCATCTTGGCTTTGCAACAATGTTCGGAATTGCAATAATCATCGGGCTCTGGTCAACAGTAATAATGTCAAAAGCAAAAGAGCCGGAATACAGGGACCACGACCACCACGGCATAAGGGAATTCTTCACTGTTGACGGCCAGTTCAGGAAGTACTGCTGGATAACAATGGCGTTTTATTTTGGTGTGAATATTGCATCGCCGTTGTTCAACGCGTACATGCTCAATGACCTTGGGCTGAGCTACACATACTTTGTGCTTGCAGGAGCAATAGCAACAGCGTGCAGGATTCTCGCACAGCCCCACTTCGGCTACATATCTGACAAGTACGGCGACAAGCCTGTCGGGATAATCTGCATGATTGGCACAGCGCTTGTGCCCTTGTCATTCGTATTTGTCACAAAAGAAACACTCTGGCTCATAATACCTGCACAAATGCTTTCAGGAGTTGCCTGGGCAGGAATGGACTTGTCAATATGGAACCTCCTCCTTGACCTCACGCACAAGGAAAAAAGGGCATTGCAGGTGGCTGAATTCAACTTCCTCACAAGCATACCAATGATAATCGCGCCAGTCATAGGCGGGCTCATTGCAGACAAACTCACAATAGTACTCTCGGGAATCCCGCTCGTGTTCGCGATAGCAACAGTTTTGAGAGTGCTGCCTGCGTTTGCGCTTGCAAGGCTGCACGAAGAAAGGGCAGGCGCAGAGCACCCAATCGGCGAAGTGTTTGCCCATGTCATCACAATACATCCATTGCACGGCATGGAGCACGCAATAAAAGTCGTTGTGAAAAGGATGAAAGATGAATTCAGCCGCATCAAAGGGCCGTATCCAATCAGCATGTACAGGATAAGGCAGAAATCATGATAGGCATTAGTTTAATAAACACCAAAAATCCCTTGTGGCATTATGGAGCTGAAGGAAGTTCTTGCAGGAGTGAAAAAGAGTTCTGAGTTCAAAACATGGCGCAAAACGCATGAAAATGCGTATCTCGCCCATGCTTTTGTAATGCTGGATGAGGCAAACAAGGACTCCTGGCAGATAGGGTATTATGATGCTGATAAGAGCCTGATGAGCACTTTTGTGGCCTCTTCTGGCAAAATAGAAGTCATTCCAGACCAGGAAGTTTTCAAGTCAGAGCACAAGATAGCAATACTTGAGCCGGAAAAAGTAAAGCTGACAGTCAAGGAAGCGCTTGAGCTCGCTGAAAAACACCGCAAGGAGCACTATCCAAAAGAAATTGTTGCAAAATCATTTTTCATAATACAAGTGGTTGAGGCACACGGGCAGGTATTCAACATAACATTTTTCACAGCAGCATTCAGGACAATAAACATAAAAATATCGACGGAAAACGGAAAAGTTCTGCATCACAGCTGCGAAACGCTTGCCGCATTTGGATAAAAAATTCCTTGAAAGTAACAACATACAAACTCAAGCATATATTTTATGAAATGATATTTTGATTTCAGCAGTGTTTAAATACCCATTCACTTTTCACGTTTTCCAGTTGCGCGGGAAAAAAGGTGATATACGGGCAACAGGGCCTTCGGGCCTTGTGCCTCGCGCATCACGCTCAAAAGGCGTTGGCAGGGATAAAAAAAAGAGGCAGCGCGAAACTGCGGTTTCGCTGGCCTCTTTTTTGCGGAAACAAAAAAGAGGTGAGGAGTGATGACGGTAAGCTACCACGAGGGCAGAAGGAACAGGCAACTCGGCGACTTTTTCATTGTTGACGAAGAATCAGACGATTACATAGAAATTCCCGCGTGACTTTTTTTTATTTTTCAACAAAGTTTTCTGACAAAAACTTGTCAACAATGCCCCTTATCTGCGCCTGCATTTCCTCAATGCCGTTCAGGATGTAAGGGACGACGTGCACATTATTTTCCCGCCTGGCAATCTCAAGATAGCCTTGCCTCACCCTTTTGTGGAAGTCAAGATTTTCCTGCTCAAACCTGTTCTTTTTACCGAACTCAGCAGTGGTTGCCTTCTGCAAGCCCATCTCGGGGTTGATGTCGATGATGATGCCAAGGTCAGGCCTTGTTCCCCGCATTGCAACATTGTTAACCAGGTCAATCGCCTGCAGCCCAATCCCCCTGCCATACCCCTGATAAGCGCAGGTTGCGTAAAAGCACCCGTCAGAAAGGAAAATGTCGCCACGCTTAAGCGCAGGCAGTATTTCACTCTCCAGAAGAAGGGAGCGTCCGGCCGAGAACAAAAACAGTTCAGCCTCTGGAGTCACCGGCTCTGCAATGTCAGGATCCTGCAAAATTTCCTTATAGTCTCGCCGCGCCTTGTTCCGCCCGGCTCGCGTTTTTCAACAACAGAATAACCTTTTTCGCGGAGATATTTTCCCAGAAGCTCGCGCTGAACGCTTTTTCCGCATCCCTCGCCGCCCTCAACCACAATGTACGCGCCTGGAAGAGGCGGGTTTTCCTCAATGGCTTTTTTGCAGAATTCCCTCACAACATTCTCAAGAGTGTCATTTGAGCGGTACTTCCTGATGATCAGGTTTGGCGGAGGCATTGGCGTTTTTGCCCAGTCGGTCAGCATTGAGGAAGTCCTGGTTTCGCTTTCCTTGATGAGCAGCACGGGCTTTCCCGAGCGCACTGCATAATCAATATGCAGCCCGTCTGTTGACTGAAACGTGATATCAGCAATCAAGCCGATGCTGGAATCAATTTCCCTCATCATGAGGTCAAACCTGTTTGTGGCAGGCTCTTCCTCCTCCAAAAAAGCAATCCTTTCATTAAGAACTCTGCCGAACTCTTTTATGACCCCGATAATCCTGCGGTACTTCAGGGACAGGGGCACGTTCGGCAGAATGGCGCCTGTAAAATACCATTTTGGAATGCGCTTAAGGCATTTCATTGAGTTTCCTGATACTGCCTGAGCGTTTATATCACTTGTGCAGAGTTTTTAATCACCGCCCCTTGACAAATTTATCACACGAAGCTATAAATAACACCGTTTGCTATTTCAAGCACATGATAGTCGGGGTAACAGGCGGTTACTGCTCTGGAAAGGACACTGTTGCGCAGTACCTTGCCGACAAGGGATTCATACACATCTCGCTCTCTGACTTCCTAAGGGCAGAGCTCAGACTCCGCAAGAAGGAGATAACGCGCGCAAACCTGATAGAAGTGGGAAAAGAGCTCCGCGAGAAGTTTGGGCACGCAGCGCTTGCAAACATGGCGCTTGAGGCAATGGACGCTGATAAAAAATATGTTGTCAGCTCCATAAGGAACCCTGCTGAGGTCGAGGCATTGCGCAAACGAAAGGGCTTCATCCTCATCTATGTTGACGCGCCGGCAAAGGAAAGGTTCAGAAGGATGGCAGAAAGGCAAAAGCCCGGAGAGGAGCTGCCAACATTCACTGACTTTTTGGCAAGCGAGAAAAAAGAAATGAACCAAGACCCTGCAGGACAGCAACTGCACAAAGTTTTCAGGATGGCAAACCTGAAAATAAGGAATGACGGCACCGTGGAGCAATTGTACCAGAAGCTTGACAGGTTCCTCAAGGTGTGGAAGCCGAAGCTGGACAGGCGCCCGGACTGGGACGAGTACTTTATGGGCATAGTGAAGCAGGTTGGAAAAAGGGGCACGTGCGACAGGGGGAAGTCAGGAGCGGTGATAGTCAGGGACAAAAGACTGCTCTCAACAGGATACGTGGGCTCGCCGGTGGGCATTCCTCACTGCGACGAAATGGGTCACGAAATGCACACAGTCACAAACCCGGACGGCACGACATCCCAGCACTGCATCAGGACTGCCCATGCAGAGCAGAACGCAATAGTTCAGGCTGCGAGGTATGGCATTGCAATTGAGGGCGCAACCATCTATTGCAAGATGGAGCCCTGCTACACCTGCGCCAAAATGATAATTAATGCAGGAATAAAAAGGGTTGTGTGCGAGAAAAAATATCACGGAGCAAAGCTTTCGCGGGAAATTCTTAAAAAGGCAGGCGTAAAACTTGATGTCCTATACGACGAAGTCGAGAAATACCCAAACCAGTAATGGTGGATTGTCATGTTCGGGCTGAATGACTACATAACCCTGATTGCAGACGCTCTCAAGAGGACTGAAACAATTGTGTTCGGGTGCAACTGTACGATAAGGTATTCAGGAAGGGCAGAAAGCTATCTTGGAGAGGGCGACAGGGTGGTGATAATAAAATCAGACAATGCCCTGCTCGTGCACCAGCCGACAGGAAACGCCCCAATCAATTACATGAAGCCAGGCACGGGCTACGTTGTGCGCATGAATGACAACAAGCTTGTCCTTAAGGCATCAAACATCCCTGAAAAGGAAAACATGGAAATAACAATTTACAGGATGCACTTTTTCAGCGCACACAAGCTGTATGACAGCCAGGTGATTTCTGTTGCAGGCACAGAAGAGGACATGTCAAACATGATTTACAAGAATCCGGAACTCATTGAGCCGGGTTTCAGGCCTGTCTCGCAGGAAGAGCAGACAAAATACGGCTTCATCGACGTTCTCGGAACTGACAGGAACGGCACGCTCACGGTTGTTGAGTGCAAGCGCTACTGCGCAGACCTTGCGGCAGTAACACAGCTCAGGCGCTATGTTGAGAAGCTGACGGCAAGCAAAGGCATAACAAAAGTGCGCGGAATCCTTGCTGCGCCGAAAATAACGCCAAATGCAGAACAAATGCTGAAGGACTGGGGGTTTTCATTTGTTTCAGTAAAGCCGCCCAAGTACCTTGAGGAGTTTGACAAAAAACAGCGCAAGCTGGACGTGTTCTCATGAACATACTCTTGTCAGGCATACAATGCTCTGGAAAGGGCACGCAGGCAAGGCTGCTTGAAGAAAGGTGCGGAATAGCCCATATCTGCTCAGGGGACATTATGCGCGAGGAATACGAAAAGGGAACACGGCTCGGGCTTGAGGCATACGGCTACTGGGGTGCAGGAAACTATGTGCCAGACCACATAGTGCTCCAAATGATCAGAAAACATTTGCACAATGTCCGCAATGCAGCGCTTGACGGGTTTCCAAGGACTTCTGTACAGGCAGAGGCGCTTGAGTCATCAGGAATAAAACTAGACCACATCATTGTGCTTGAGCTTCCTGAAAGCATTGCACTGGAGAGGGGGCTCAGAAGGCTTTACTGCAGAAACTGCAGCGCGATTTACGGAAAAGAAGTCCTGCCGCAGTCACCAGGCATTTGCGACGAGTGCGGAAGCAGGATAATCCAAAGGGCGGATGACACTGCTGAAAAGCTCAAAAAAAGGTTCAAACAGCACAATGAGCTCACCCCTAACTTGTTGAAGTATTATGCAGGAAAATGCCCTGTGCACAAGATTAATGCCGGACTGCCTGTTGAGGCAGTCTACCAGGAAATAATCAAAATAATCCACCACGCAAGGTTCTAGCGCTGCTTCACTCAACAGTAACCTTGAGGCTTTTTTCGCCGACAAGCTCTGTCCTGACGCGCCTGCCAACCCTGAAACCTATGTTCTTCAGCTCTTCGGGGATTGTTATGCCTATCGCGTTGCCGACCTGGAGGATTTTCCTTTTGCGCCTCAATGCTTTTGCAAGGCTGAGCTTTTTGTCAAGCAGCAAGGATTGCGTTGCGCTGATTGTTTCCTCGCCGCATTTTACGCACCTTCTGCCGGATAGCGCCACCCCTAGCCATTTGAGCTGTGCGGGCTTCATCCATCCGCCGCAAGTGCAGATCATCTTCCTTTCTTTTGCCATGCTGTTACGACCTTTTCGTACATGTTTGTTTTGATAATCACAACAACCGTGCTGAAGCTGGTCTTGCCGTCGAGTAATGACACGCTAAACTTGCCGCTGCCGAGCGCCCTCGCTCTGCCTTTTCTCAGCGCGCGGTCAATGTCGCTTTGCAGCATCCCGTGTACTCAATCATGCGCAGCCTTGCGTGCCTGGTAATTATCCGCCTCATGGGAATAGTTATAACTCATATTTATAACTCTCTAAAACTCCACAACCTCAAGCCCCCTTATTGCAGGCACCTTGACGCGTCCTGTGAGCTGATTATTGTCTTTTTGTCGTAGTCTATGACGATGTAGCCAGCATCCCTATATCTGCCAGGCAGGAATCTTGTGAATTCGCAGCTTCCCTGCCCAAGAATCCTCAATGCAGTGCGGTAATGCAAATTCAGGGCGTATACTCTATTCTTGTGTATGATTATGAGGTGGACAAAAGACATGATTTTGGTAAAGAATTTCGGATTAAAATGCACTTTGGCAGAAAAAAGCGCGTTTTTACGGCTCAATCATCAGAAATTTCGATTATCTTGGAAGAATTTCCGAAACCAGACACTATCCTGACCTGTTTTTTCAGCTTTTTCGAGAGAAATTTGGCAAGCTCAAGATTGGCTTTTCCCTTTTCAGGAGGTGCTGCAACAGCAACAACCATCCTGCTGCCTTCCTGCGAGATTATTTCCGTCTTCCTAGCATCCGGCTTGACTTTTACTTGTAGTCGCGCCATGTGTGCTTGCACTTCGTGCATTTAAAGAACTTTGTTGGAGGCTCATCTCCAGCCCTTGTCTGAACTTCCCACGTGTACGCCTCCTTGTTGCCGCACTTCGGGCAGTCTGCTTCTGTCTTTGCCATTACTTCTATTTCCTTCTCAACAGCAGCTATCTCGCGCTTTTCCTCCTTTCTTTTGACTTCTGAAAGCCTTACATCCTTAGCACTCTGCGTGTGGCCGCACGAACACACAAGAATTGTTTTGCCATTTTCCTTTTTCGGCATCATTATTGACTTGCATTTCGGGCAGAAAAGCATTTTAGCCCACCAGCCCGAGCATCTTAAGCAGCTCGACAAAACCTATTTTTATCCATCCAAGGAAAGGCACGCGTATTACAGCCTTTCCAATCTGCCTTTCCTTACCAATGCTCTGCTCAAAGTCAGCAGAGCCGCAGTTCTTGTCCCCCTTTGTCGTGTAAATTTTATCCCCTGCAACGCCCCTTGCCTGCACTATGCGGTGGATTATTGGCTCTTTGCGCGTGTCAGTCCAGTAAACAAGTATGTCGCCGACAGAAAGCTCCTTTGGGCTCCTGAGAATCATTATGTCGCCCTTGTTAAATCCGTTCTTGAACGGAAATTCCATAAAATTATCCCTGCTTATGCCGTACTTTGAGTAGATGTCAGATGGAGCAATCCTGTCTGAGCATGAGGCATCCATGCAGCAGTACTGCCTTGACCACCAGTCATCAAAAGAACCGTCATGCTCCATGCTGCTTGAGACAACAGCAACAATCGGATAGCTCGTGCCCAGCAAGAGCCCGAGCCCCGGGTAAATCACGAACTTGATAAGCACAAAGGCAATAACTATGTTTGCGAGCCAGCTCCAGATACTGTTGTCCTCCCAGATAAACCACCAAAGCTTTCTCCAGAAACTTTTCTGCCCATCCATGTGCAGAATCCATCAAGACAGGGTTTAAAAGCTTTTGGATATCGTCATATTTAAATACGCCAATTACGAATGCCTGCTCATGGAAAAGCCGGCAACGTATTTTGAAGGGGTATTGCAATTGCGAGGGTGTTCTGACGAGGTCCTGGACTGGGCGCATGACGAGATAATAATGGCAGGAAGGGCAAGGATAGCAAAAGTAAAGGAAGTCAGAGGCGGAATTGATGTTTACCTTTCATCACAGCGCTACCTGCAATCGCTTGGAAGGCAATTGCAGCAGCGCTTTGGCGGCATTTTGAAGATTACCTCAAAGATTCACACCCGAGACCCGATAACAAGCAGGGATGTTCATCGCCTGACTGTTCTTTTCAGGCAGTTGCCGTTCAAAAAAGGGGATGTGATAAAATACATAGGCGAACAGTGGAGAGTCCTTTCAGCAGGTAAACAGGTGCAATTACAAAACGTCCTGTCAGGCAAAAAAACAAGGGTGGCTGCACACAAGCTAATCAAGTGATTTTTCTTTCTGCCTGATAGTCAGCAATAATTCTCCTGAGCAACGCCTTGTCCTTCCTTGCCTTTTCCAGCGACGCCCTGTCAAGGAAAGCAAAATAGTCATCCTGCGTGTGCGAGACATTTGAGGCGTTTATTATCGTGAAAGGGATGCGCTCTGCTATCTTCGGGTGTATGCTCTTGACCGCAATGATGAGCGGAGCAAACGGCTTAAGAGACTCAATGACATTCCTGCTGAGCATGTTGCAGTCATCAACAAAGAGGATGTCGCCTTTCCTGAAACCAAGTACGCGGGAAATGCGCCTGAACTCGTCCTGCCCGAGGTTTTTTAGCTTTTTCGCAATGGCATACTTTTCCTGATTGAGAAGCACGTGCTGCCATCTCTGCTGGCGGGAAAGGGTCTGCTCCAGCTTGTGCTTCAGGTCTGCAAGAAGCCTTTTTGCGTGCTCAAGCTCTGCAGTCGGCTTTATTATTCTTGTGCCTGGCTTTACGGCATTGCCAAGCTCGCTTGTTTTCCTGTTAAGCTTCGCAACAGTTTTTGCGAGTTTGGCATTCTGCTGCCTCAAAAGATCCCTTTCCTGCTGGACTTCAACAAGGGCATCATAGAGCTTCCAGTAGTCCTCCTCTTTCAGCTGCTTCTGCTCAACAACCTTTTTGAGGATTTGCGCTTCCTTCCTTGGCGCTGTAAGGAAGTCAAAAGCACTTTTGATGCTGATGCCCTGCCTTATCACCAGTTCTGCAACATCATTGAAAAGCTCAGGGTGTTTTTTGTCAGAAAGAAACTGCCTGACTCTTGAGAACAGCCGTTCGTGCCTCTTGTACGCAACAATCGCTGCTGCAAGGGCGTCCATCTCGTGATTGTTGCTGTAGCCTCCCGATTTCGTGATTTTGCGCTTGTCAGAAACAAGAATGTCTTCAACAGGGCTGCAGACTTTTGCCCCGAGCTTTGTGGCAACTTCTGAAACAAACGAAGGCACCTTGGACTTGTCTGTGGCAACAATTATTACCGTTCCGAGCGCACTGAGATCTGCAATAACAGTGTCGCGGTCAAGCTCTTTTGCTGACTTTGCAGCCACAAGACTGCCGTTTGTGTCAAGGACAGCGTAGCCGACTGTGGTGCCAGGGTCAATTCCTGCAATAAGAAGCTTTTTCATGGCAGTATGATAATATTCCCCCTTCCCTTCTTGATCTTTTTGATTTTTCCCTGATGCTCAAGCTCTGCAATCATCAATGAAATTTTCGCCTCTGAGTAAGGTATTGCTCTTCTCAAGTCCTTTTGGGTTGTCCTTCCGCCCTCTTTTCTCACGAATTCAAGCACCTGCTCAAGGTCTGCTTTTGGTGTTGGCTTTTTTTCCTGCACTTCTTCCTCAGGCATTTTTTTCTTTTTTTTCAGCAGGATTGAGGCAGCGACTGCAATCGCGGCAAGTACAGCAAGCACATAAAGCCAGGCAGGAATCACAGCCGGTTCCTCATACACGGCAACATCAAGGGTTTCGTTCAATAGCTCCTCCTCAACATTAAACTCAGGAAACAAAATAAGGTCAAGGACATAATCGCCTTCTTGGCTGATTGAGATGTTTTCTGACGCGCTCATTTCCAGCCTTGCATGCCTTGCAGTAATTGCGTAATTTCCTGGCAGTGCGGAAAACCTGTAAGTCCCATTGACAGAAACCATTACCTGTCTTGGCGTTGTGCTGATTTCAACTACTGCCTGATTGACAGGATTAAGGTCCAAATCATATATTGAGCCGTGAATGACCGCGCCAAAAGCACTGCCTGCTAGCAAAACCAGAAATAAAGGATATATCCCCCAATACGCCTTCATATGCAAGTATTACCCTGAGCGAATATATAAATCTTTGTAAAGGAAAAGAAGCCCGAAACAGGCTCTGTAAAGCTTTAGAAGGCGAAAAAAACCTTTATTTTGCCATTCAGGAAAGTGTATTTATAAAATACAACAGCGTAATCGTCTTCAAGAAAAACTTTTTGGAGGCGAAAAAAATGAAAGGAGCGAAAATGTGGGCATTGGTTGTGCTTGCACTTTTCGTTGTCAGCATTGCCCCCTTTGCAGCAGCTCAAGGCCAGGGAGAAGGCCAGGGCGGGAAGGGGGCAGGCGAGCCGGCAGAAACCGGTGCTGGAGCGCAAGTCCAGGCAACTGAACAGGCAGGTACACCAAGTACATTTGAAAAGTCGCGCCAGGAAAGAATCCAGGCGGCGGAAAAGATGCGCGAAGAGCTCAAGGCAAAGCGCCAGGAGGTCCGCACAAAAATAGAGGGAATGAAGCAGTCATTCCAGGAGAGATACCGCGCATTGAAGGAAGAGCGCAAGGAGCTTCGCGAAGAGCGAAAGCAGCTCATCCAGCAGTGGAAGGAAAAGCGCGGCGAGCTTAAGCAGGAGCGCGAACAGGCGCGTGCAGAGCTTGGCCAGGCAAAAGGCAAGCTCTCAGAATGCAGGGGAAGCGACTCTGCTGACTGCCAGGAAGCAAGGACAAAGGCAGAGGTGCAGGCAGGAAAGTTCCTGACAAAAGCATCTGCGCACATCATTGCAGTACTGGAAAAGGCAAAGGAGCGTGTCCAGGACTCAGCTCTTTCCGAAGAGGAAAAAGCCTCACTGATAGCAACCCTTGACGCAGACGTTGCGGAAATGGATGCTGCAGAAGAGGCGGCTGCAGGGCTTGGCGAGAACGCCACAAAGGAAGACCTCAGGACTGCTGCAGAAACAGTCAAGCAGCTGTGGGGCAAGGTAAAGGAGGACATCAAGACAGCAATGGACGCTGTTGTAAGCAACCGCGTCAGCGGGATTGTTGTCAAGATGGACAAGCTCGCGGCAAAGTTTGACAGGGTAATTGCCAGGCTTGAGGCAAAGGGCAAGGATGTCGCCTCGCTCAAGGCAAAGCAGGCAGAATACCAGGCAAAGCTTGACTCTGCAAAGGCGCTTCAGGAAGAGGCAAGGGCCATGATTGCTTCAGGAGACCGCTCACGGGCAAATGAAAAGCTCAGGGCTGCACACCAGGAACTGAAGGGCGCAAACGAGTTCCTCAGGAGCATAGTCCAGGAGATCCGCGGAGCAGGCGGAGCGCAGGAGCTTGAAGCAGAAAGCAGTGAGGCAGGTGCTGCTGCTTAAACCTAAAGAAAGGTTTAAATAGCAATGGCCAGTTCAAACACCCAGGTGGTTAAATGAGAAAAGCACTTGTTATTGTTGCATTGCTCGCTCTGCTCGTGGTGGCAGGATGCGCGCCGAAAGGGACAGCATTTCCAGCAACCACAGGCACAGACAAGGATGTCAACGCAATATCAGCAAACATCTCTGATGTTGACTTGATAAGCGCTGACATGGACACGGCAGACCTGGACACTCTTGACCAGGAGCTTGCCGACATCCAGACCCTGGAGCTGCAGTAAAAGCTTTTATACCCTTTTTCTTTTTTTCTTTTTTTAAATGATTGAGCTAGACGGCACTTTTGGGGAAGGCGGAGGGCAGATAGTCAGGACAGCGCTTGCCCTATCAATGATAACACAGCAGCCGTTCCACGCTGCAAACATCCGGTCAGGAAGGGACAAGCCAGGGCTGAAAATGCAGCACCTCAACTGCATAACAGCACTGCAGAAGATTTCAGGGTCAAAAGCAGAAGGGGCAGAGCTTGGCTCAACAGAGCTCACGTTTACCCCCGCGCCACTGAAAGGAAGAAGTCTTTCTGTTGACATTGAGACAGCAGGCTCAATAACGCTTTTCCTGCAGGCTGTCCTGCTGCCGTGCATGATGTCAGGCATGCAGATGAAGATAGAAGTCATTGGAGGGACAGATGTTGCGTGGTCAATGCCTGCTGACTATTTCAGGGAAGTCCTTGTCCCGCAGTTAAAAAGATGGGCTGAGATTGACGTGAAAGTGGAAAAGCGCGGCTATTACCCGAAAGGCAACGGCAAAATCGTGGTGCGGGTAAAGCCAAAAGAGGAAAAAAAGCCAATAGAGCTCCTTGAACAGCACAACCTGATGCACATAAAGGGGGTTTCGCACGCATCAAAGTACCTGGAGAAGGCAAGAGTGGCTGAAAGGCAGGCAAACTCTGCAAAACAAGCGCTTGGGAATTGCAATTGTCCTGTCACAATACGCACAGAATACTCAGATTCCCTTTCTACAGGCTCTGGAATAACACTCTGGGCTGTGTTCTCAAGGAAAAAAGACGATATTGATGTCTCCAGCCCTATTATAATAGGCGCTGACGAGCTTGGGGAAAAAGCAAAGCCTGCAGAAGAAGTCGGGAAAGCAGCTGCACAGAGGCTGATTGAGGCAATCGACTCGAAAGCGCCAGTTGACGCGCACCTTGCGGACAATTTAATTCCATTTATGGCATTGTTTGCGCCAAGCACGATCAAGGCGCAGAAGATAACAAAGCACACAATAACAAACATTTACGTTGTTGAGAAGTTTTTGCCAGTAAAATTTTCAATTGAAGGGAATATTATACGGTGCGATAAACAATAACCACAAATTATGGGGTCTTACAGACCCAGAGACAAAACCATAGTGGAAGTTT
>JBBILB010000014.1:0-22124 GCA_037445145.1 Candidatus Woesearchaeota archaeon
ACTGACAGGATCTGGGAAGTCTGTTTTTGTCAGGGAAATGTTCGTGGTATTGTAGCGCAGACGGGGCTTTATTGTCACGTTGTTGCTGCAAACTGTGCCGCCGTCTTGTGTTTTGTCATTGGGCGTCGCGCACATTTGCCAGATATCAGCATCATTTACTTCCCTCGAGGAGATTGTTGTTGTCTGGTTCTGGTAGAGGAGCAGTATTTGTTCTGCTGACAATGCCCTGTCAAAGATTCTGACATCATCTATTGTTCCGTTCAGCCTGCAATGCGAGCCGTTGTTGACAGCACCGATATACATATCGCTGTTACTTAGATACAGGCTTGCATTCGCGTTTTCATAATATTCAGGCGCGACCTCTATTCCATTGACGTACAATCTTGCATTTTGCACATAGTCATTTGCATTGTAAACAAAGGTGAGCATTGTCCAAGTATCGACAGGCAGGTAAGAACCGCTGAATACTGTGAAGTTGTGCAGTCCGCCTGTTGGTGAATACTCAAACCTTATGTTTGGAGGTCCAGCAAACTGGAATCCCATCCCCCAGGCATTGTTGAAAAGGTATGAATCCCTCTTTGACAGGAATGCCTGGCAGGTGTTGTTGTTCCTGATTTTAATCCAGAACGACCAAGTGCCTTCAGTGCTTATGTTCTGCGACAGGTTGTGCTGAATTATAATCCTGCTGTCAATTCCATTGAATTCATATGTGCCCCACCCGTCAAATCCGCCTGTCGACAGCCAAGTTGCATTAATCACATCGCCGTTGTTGCCGTATGTCGAATAGTCCCTTGTGAACGTGCTGTTTGACCCGCCTTCAAACAGCATGTTTAGGATTGCAATCGAGGCAAAGCCGTTGCTGGTGTTAAGCTGCCAGTCTGTTATGTTTTTTACAGGGTCATTGTCAGGGTCTGTTGCGTTGATAATGTATGCAGTCAGGTTTTGGTCTGTGTCGTTGCTCAGGGGTTCTGTGCTGTTCAGGATTACTGCGGTTATGTTTGGAGGCCTGTTTCTTGTTGTGATGTTGATTGTTGCGTTCCTGCTGTTCACGGGAATTATGCCTGAGCAGTTGCTTGATGCATTGACCTGCACGAGGTGGAGGCTTGCGATTGGTCCTGTTGCGTTCACTGTCCAGTTCAGGGTGCAGGACTGGCCTGCATCAAGGACGCAGTGTTGGGGGTTTGTCTGGGTATAGAATGGTGTTGCGCCGTTAAGGGTGCTTATGTTCACAAAGTCAAATATAAATGGGCTGCTGTTGTAGCCAGAGCCAGGGATTGTGTGTCCGGACACGTTCATGAAGTCAAGGCGTATTCTTCCTTCGCTTGCGTTTCCTCCGCAGTATCTTGTGCCTGCGCTGTTGTTCTGGCACCCTCCCATGCCTCCTAGCGCCTGCACGAGCCCGTTTCCAAGCGTCAAATTGAGTGATGAAAGCCAGATTGTTCCTCCTGAGCCGCCTCCGCCGGAGCCGGACCACTCAAACACTGCTCCTTCTGTGCCGTTTGTTCCGTTTGCCAGTATGTTTCCATTGACGATTATGTTTCCTGCCATGAGGAAAACAATTCCTGCTCCCCTGCCTCCGTCGCCTCCGGGATATGCGCCGTTGTTGTCAGAGCCGCCGCCTCCGCCTCCTGAGCCGAGGAACATCCTTGAGAGTGCTGCATTGCCGTATGCGGTTCCTCCTGCTCCGCCCGGGTTTGCCTCTGGTGAGTTTGCCCCTGCCTGTCCTGTCCGGGCATATCCGCCGCCGCCGCCTGATGCTCCGCTGTACCCGCCAATTATTAGGTCGTTATAGCCCCCGCCTCCTCCTCCTGTGTTTGCCTCGTTTGCCTGAACTCCGTGCCCACTGAATGAGCTTCCCTGGTATGCGTACTGGGGCTCTTCTGCTGTTTTTGTGCCGTTTCCTTCCTGCCATCCTGCTCCTGATGCATTGATAAGTCCGTTGATTGTTATTGTTTCTGTTGCTTTGAGAATTATTATTCCCCCTGAGTAGCCGTCCCATGGTTTTGCTGTTATAGATGCGCCTGTGTTGACTGTCAGGTTTGTGTACTGGGGTATCCTGACTATTTGCGCGCTCGTGGAGTTTGTTGTGTTCAGCGCGCCGGTGTAATACGTATTGGTGAGTGCGCTTTGCAGTGTGATGTTGTTGCCGCTCTTTGAGGCAACTCTTGAAAACTCATAAATGCCTGCAATACCGTCGCTCGCATTAGTCATTTGGATAATGAGTATTTCGTCATTTGCAGAGAATGCTGCGGCATCATTGACAAGCACGGACATTGCTCCTGATGAAACATTCTGGGTGAGGTGTGTGTAATTGTTAATTATTGTGTTTGGCAATGTGATTGTGAGAGCGCCGTCAGCGCCTGTGCCGAAATGGCTTCCGAAGTTTGTAAGGTTGTAGCGCGCATAGGCGGTAATGTTTCCGCATGTTCCAGAACTGCCGGTGCAAATTATTGTTGCGCTGATGTTGAAAGTTGTGTTTTGCGTGACATTTGTCCGCGCATCAGGCGGCGGCGAAACAAGGGTTATCTCAAGCACAGGGGTTATTATTGTGGTGCTTAGCGATGCTGACCTGCTCTGCAATACTTGTGTTGTTTCGTTTTGGAAGGTAGTATTTGCTGTGTTGTTGATCACTGTGTTGTTTGCAACGCAGTTTACCATCACTGTTATGTTCACGCTGAATGTTGTGCCGTTTGTGAGGTTGCCCAGCACCCATGTGTTGTTTGTGCCGGTCAGGGGCGCAGGGGAGCTTGTCAGGTATGTGACTTGCGCAGGATACGTTTCGGTGAGCGTGACATTGTATGCTGTTCCGTTTCCATTGCTTGTCACGTTGATTTGATATGTTATGTTTGTGAGTGCGTATGAGGGGTCTGGGCTTGCTGTTTTTGTTATTGAAATGTTGCTGTTATTGTAGCGCACTATTGTTGGCGCGAAATCAACAACGAACCACTGGACTGATGCTGCGTTTTCCGCAACTTCCCGCCTTATTTGCAGGTTTGTTGCGCTGGTAATGTTGAGCGTGAACATTCCATGGCCAGGGTTGTCGTCAGACGAGAAGCTTGAGTTTCCGAATGAGAGTCCTGCTGCTGGTGCTGATGATGCGAAAGCCACGCTCTGGCTCGTGTTGACAGCTGCCAGCGTTGCATTCGCTTCTGAGACTGTTGTGTTAAAGAATGCAATTCCGTTCTGGACTTCATTTGGCGTTGGGAGCTCAACAACCTCCCATGATATGTTGACGTATATTCCTGTGCCGTTCCTGACAAACTCGAGTTGTGTTTCATTTACAATCCTTGAAAGAACGTTGCCGTTGGTTCCTGCCATTGTGCCTGAAATGTCGTATGTTGCGATAAGGAATGAGCGGCTTGTGTTGACTGGCGTGGTGAGGTTTGCAGTCACGATTTTTGTTGTGCTGGGCATGCTTATGAGCCCCCTCTGGACCATTGAGCCGTTGTATTCCACAACCTGCCATGCTGCAATATCGCCTGTTGTTGCCGAGCCGGGCGCATAAAGCCCTATATGGGTTGAGTTCACAATGCGCATTCTTATTGCGTCGTCCGTGCCGAATATGCTTCCTGTGTTGTTGTACCCTGCAGGGACAATGAATGATGAGCTTGTGTTTATTTCTGAGCCGAGCGTGACAAGCGCTTCTGTTGTTCCCGGAATGCTGTTTCCGCGCTGGACTTTAATGTTAGGACCGAATTCCGCAACCTGCCAGGAGACCGCGACTGAAGTGGCGTCTGCAGGCCTGACAAAGCGTATGTGTGTGGTGTTGAAAATTTCTGCTGCCACGTGGATGTTAGTTGGTACGTTTGAGCTCTTTCTCGTGCTGAAAAAGAGTATTGATGTTGAATTGCTTATTTCAGCGCCTATTGGAACAAATGTGATTCCTGCGCTGATGTTTGTTTCACCCTTGTAAACCTGAAGTATGCCCGGTTCTTTCTCGCTTTCATCGTGTATGAAGTCGTACTCGATGAATGCGTTCGGGTTTCCTGACTGGCTTACTGTCCTGAGGTCAAACGTGTCAGCAGAAGCGCCGTCAGGAAGCCCGAGGAGGGCGTAATAATGATGCGGTTCTGTGCCAATAACCTGTGACCTGCCAACAAGGGTGTTTGAGTTGTTTGCGTAAATGTCAACAAGTAGGTCGTTTGCAGAGCTTGCGCGCGCAACAAAGTCAATCGTGTTCGCGTTTGTCAGGTTTGCGGCGAATTTCACCCGCGCGTACTCGCCTGTCATTATTCTTGGCGAGAATATTCCATCTGTTTGTGATATGTTGTCATAAATGTTGACGAGCAGGGTGTAGTTCACGTGCACTATTTCCTTTATCTGCCTGTTCGTGTCAAGATGCCATGCGTCAGAAGCGTTTATTTCTTGGAATGCAGGGTCACCTGCTGATATTGTTATTGTGTAGTCCTCTCCGGGAGTGATGCTTCTCGTTGTTGTCCAGCCTCCATTGCATTGCCGTGTTGTGATGTTCCATTGCGCGCACTTCCTCAAGTGTGTTCCTTTTGCGGTCACAGTTATTTCTGCATTTGTAAAGTTGAGGCTTCCGGTATCAATTGCGTACTGCTGGACGATGTCCTTTTTGAAGTTCGGTGGCGGGGGAACGCTGTCTATCCTTAAGTCGTTTGCAAGCGCTGTGTTTGCGTGTTTGAGCTCGATTTTCCTGATGGGGTGTTGCGGCACGTAAATCGTGATGTTTTTTGTGCCGTCAGGGTTGTTCTGCGATATTTCAGTGAAGTTTTTCAGGACTGCTTGGGTGTCAAGCACGTCAATGGTGTTGTTTGCCTCTGCATATGCTGATGCGCCCTTCTCGTCAATCCTGATGTTGTACAATGTGTCAGGAATTGTGTGCAGTTTTTTCTGCCATCCGCCAATGCACTGCAGGCTGTAAATGTCCCAGTCTGTGCACTTGAAGACGCTTGTTCCTGTGGCATTGATGACCATGTTTATTTCCGTGAAGTTGAAATTTGTTGTATCAACTGCCTTTCTTGAGCTGACCAGCCCCTCTCCCTCAAGGTCGTCAAAAACAATAATGCTTTGTGGGGAATTCTCGTGATGGTTCTCAACGCTTATTGCCTTGACCCTGCTGTTTGCCAGCGTGACTGACAGGTTGAGTTTTCCGGATTCGTTTGCTGTTGTGGCAGGAGTGTATTGGAGGAATGTGCCGTTGCTGTCCGCAATGTCAATTATTTTGTATGCCTTGCGCGTGAATGTGTCAATGACTGACGTGTTCTTGGTGTTTTTTGTATCGTTTGCGAGGTAATTTATTTGGTAGGTTCCGCGCTGGATTATGTCATTCCTGCCAAGTACAAGGCCGTAAATGCCTGTTGTGCTGTTTATCTGGAGTTCAGCAATTGTGCCGTCAGGGAGTGTTATGTTTGCAATCACTTCGCTTATTTGCCTGCTGCGTATTGTCGTGACGTTTACGGTTTCATTGATTGTTTCATTGAGCAGGAATTCCTTTCCATTCAGCGGAGAGTGCAGGATTACCCTGACTTGGGGGAAGACTGGCTGGTATTTTGTGAAGTGTGCAGCATCAAACCGCACGCGCTTTGCTGACTGGTTGTTTTCAGTCAGACTGCATATTTCTGCAGGGCATTCAATGAATGAATTATTGTCCCAGAAGTCTGCCTCAATCACGATGTCAGAATAGTTCATGTCAAGGAATGTTATTTCTGCTGACTTGTTGAATTCTGGTGCTGTGTTGTTTACGAATATGCTGTCGTCTTCCAAAATGATGCTTGTCTTGAATGATTTGCCTTTGCCTGTTATTTTTTCTAGGAATTTTAGTTTTGCTTTGTTTTTCTTTTCGATGGTTATTTCTGCGTTTTCGAATGAGTAGTTGCCGAAGTCTCCGGATATTGTTGTGTTTGTTGTGTTGAAGATGTGGAGTTCAAAGTTGCTGTTGGTGAGTGTGTTGTCAGCAATGGTTATTGTGGTGATGTTTTCTATTCCTATTGCGTAGCTTGATGTTCCGAGCACGGTTATTGTGTTGGTGGTTATGCTGTTGTTGTCTGATTTTTCTGAGATGAATAGTCCGTGGTTGCTGTCTGTTCCTGTTGTGCTGATTGTGTTGTTTGAGATTTCGTTGTTCTGTGACGTCGAGCGGAGTAGGATTCCGACGTTGTAGTTTGTTGTTCCTCCTGAGGTGATTGTGTTGTTTGTGATTTTGTTGTTGTTTGCGTTGTTTTCGAGTTGTATTGCGTGGTTTGTTGTTGTGCCGTTTGAGGTGATTGTGTTCCATGTGATGTGGTTTTTGCTTGTTGATGGTCCTATGAGCAGTATTCCTTCATTTGATGCTCCTGTTCCGTGTGTTTTTATTGTGTTGTTTTCGATGATGTTGTTGTTTGCGTTGTTTTCAAGGAGTATTCCTGTGTTGTCTGTTGTGCCTGATGTGTTAATCTTGTTTTCTGTGATGATGTTTCCTGTTGCGTTTGTGAGTAGGTAAATTCCGATGTTTGTTGCGCCTGTGCCGAGTGTGTGTATTGTGTTGTTGGTTATTGTGTTGTTTGCTGCGTTTTGGAGGAGTATTGCGTGGTTGTTTGATGTTCCGTTTGTGGTTATTGTGTTTGAGGTGATTGTGTTGTTTGTTGCTGTTGTTGTGAAGTATATTCCTGTGTTGAATATGTTTGTTCCTTTTGTTGTGATTGTGTTGTTTGCTATTATGTTGTTTGTGGAGTGTCCTTGTGCGAGTATTGCGTGGACGTATGATGTTCCGTTGGTGAGTATTGTGTTGTTGATTATTCTGGTTTGGTTGGTGTTGTCGAGGAGTATTCCTCTGCTGCTTTCTCCTAGTGAGTTTGTGTCGTGGATTATGCAGTTTCTTATTGTGATGTTTTTTCGTCCTGTGGCTGTTATTCCTTCTCCCCATGCTCCTTGTGAGTTGTAGTTGATTGTGTGGCCATTGCAGTTGAGGTCGATATTGTCAGCGCCTATTGTGATGCAGGTATTGTCTGATGCGATGTTCCGCTCAAGGGTCTTTGATGTGTTTACATCTCCGCATTTTGTGAGTGAGCCGGGCGGGGCAGTTTCATAATTCAGCGCGACATAGTCGATGTTTTGCACGCGGTTTTGGTTTCCTGTTGTTACGGCAGTGCGGAGCTCGAGGTTGTTGAGTTTGCTTGCATTGCCGTTCACAAATGTGGCAAGGTTGCAGGTGTCTGTTGTGTCGCTTGTTGAGACTGTGAGGTAGCAGATGTTCTGCCAGCCTGCTCCGTTCTTTGCCTGTAAGTCAACAGTGACCCCTGATGCAAGGCTGTAGCTGTGCTCTATTGTCACATTGCTTGTGAGAACTTCGTCTGTGATGTTCAGGGTCCAGTTGAAGTATGCGTAAGTGACTGAGTTCTTTGGAAGGCTTTGTGTTGCATACACATTGTTTGACGTGTTAATCAGCGCAGGGTCAATTATTGTGCCGTTGTTATATCTTGCAAGGTTTGGCAGCGAAGTTCCTGAGGGTATTTGCGGAAGCTCGAGAATTCCGTCAAAACGCTTTCCAACTGCTGTCAGCCCGGTGTTTCTGGAATTGTCTGTTGCATTGATGATTGTCCAGTTGTATGTTCCTTCCAGCGGGATAATTATGTGGTTTGAATACACGCTGTCATTGGGTTCGCTGTTGCACGTTAGCCCGTCATATAAGGGGATTGTGAGATTTGACCTGTTTGGGAGCATTATTTGTGCGCTTACTGATTTTATTCCAGATTTGTCTGTTATGTTTGCCAGTATGCAGAGCGAGTCTCCCACAAAAGGCATTGTGCTGCTGGTATTTGTCCACCAGACTGTTGGCGGTGTTTTGTCATTGTTTGAGCCGTTCACGCGCACATTGTCAATGCGGCAGTATTCATTTGCAAGGTTTGCCTGGCAGGTGAATTCAAGCGCGAATCTTGTGTTGTTTTCTGCAGAGCGGTCAAGGGTGTAATTCCTGACAACATAGCTTGCATCATTTGCTGCTGAGCTTCCTGTTGCTTCAAGCACCTGCCACGCTGTGCCATTGTACCATCTTGCCATGAACTCGTCAGCAGAATCTATTCTGATGAGCCTGCGCGCATAGCTGACGGTGATGCTTGTGTAGTTCTGCGTGCTTATGTTTATGCGCATTGTTGTCCCTGCAGTCGGCCGGTTTGCCTGTGCGTGCCATGTGCCATTGTACGGGTTTGTGGTGTTTGCTGTCCACTTGTTGCCTGTGCCGTTTATTGTCCAGTTATTTGCGCCAAGCCTGTTTTCAAACCCGTCAAAGAACACACCTTCGCCCTCAGCAAGCGCAGGGTCATTTGGTCCGAGCTTTATTGTGTATGTCCTTCCTGGCACTGTGTCTTTTATCTTGACCCAGCTTCCGTCACAGTTCTGGGCCGCGAAATTCCACTCCTTGCACTTGAACAATTCATATCCGCTTGCTTTCAATGAGTATGTTGCGTTTGCAAAGTCAATGTTTGAGAGGTCTATTGCAACTATTGACCTGAAGCCTTTCCTGCTGCCAAGGTCTTCTGCCCTGACAGGCAGTTTTTCCCCCTTTACAAGCACGCCTTTGACTGTTATTTTCTTTCCTTCTGATATGTTCAATGCAATATTGTATCTCTTGTTTCTCTCAAGCTTTGCTGGTTTTCCTGTGACTGAGTCAGTTATTGATGCCCTAATTCTTGATTTCTGTGTTCCTGTATGGTCTTCAATAACCAGCTCAGGCGGGTTTACAAGCGCATCTGTTTTTCCTGCAAATATGTCAATTTCTGCAGGTGCTGGTAATGCGCCTGCCTGCACAGGCATTGGGGCTTCAACCTGCTTTTGGGCAACTAGTTCTGGTGCAACAGGTGCAGGCTCTGGAATTTGTTTCGAAGCTGGCACTGGTTTGGTTGCATTAATTATTATCACAATAGGCGCCTGTTCAACAGCAGGCTTAACAGTATGTGCAGGCATTGGAGCCGGCTTTGACTCAATTACAACATCCTTTGGTGCAGGCAGTGCAACCTGCGCAGGTGATGCGGGGGTTGCAACAATTGGAACTTGCGCAGGAATCTGCTGTGCCTCTTGCTTTGGTGCAGTGTCTTTCAGCAGGCTTGTAAAATCATCAAGCTCTGCCAATGCTATTGCTGAGCAGGCGACTGCAATGCACATCAGCAAGGCAAGGAGGTGCTTACGCATTCTGCTTCCTCCTGCTGCGCTGGTACGCAGTCCATATCGTGCTGGTTTTCTTGTTGAGAAGGGAGCAGATTTCAGCAGGCTTGAGCCCTTTGTTATCTTTAAGGTGTGTGACAACGTGCTCAAGTATTGATCTTGAGCGGTCATTAAGGCAGGAAACAGGGATTGTATGCATCCCAAATCCAATTTCAAATGTTTCAGGGTGCTTTTTCCTTGCGCGCGAATACGAGCCCCATATTCCGCGTTGGTCCCTGTTTATCAGCCGGGCAATTTCGCAGAATGCAAGCCCGTGGTTTTCCTTGAGGTATTTGACAACTGCTTCTGCTGGGCTCAAACGGGTTGAAAAAATAGAAACAGGAATTTGTTCAGGAAGTATTTGTTGTTTTTTGTTCAGTTCTGACTGTATATAAGTGTGTATTTTCTTGAGCTCTTCAGCAGACAATTTTGCTATCTCTTTTTGTAGCTCTTTTGCCCTATTTTCCCCTTTTTCCTTCTCCCAGCCCACAATATCACTTACTCTTTTTGTGGTATTGTTTCACTATTGGGCAGAGTGAATACTCTGTATGTAGTGTTTGCCTCCCCCAATGGCGAGAATTCTGCAAAAAGGGTATAAAATCCTTTCTTTTTTACTTGATTTGTAGCACTTGCCTTTTTACTACTGAGTTAATACGAATAATTTTATACTACTTTATTCTCAGTTTGAGTTAAAAGAGAGGTGAGAGAAGCTGAAACAAGAAACTATTGCATTAATATTATTTCTTTTTGTTGCCTTGTCCGCTTTTGGTGTTGCTGCGGAGAAAGACTCAACGAACAAAATCCACCCTGCGCTCAAAAAAGCAAAAGGCGCAGAACTTGTGCCTGTAATAATACAGTATGCTGACGGCGCAGACCCTGACAGGCAGTTTTTGAAAGCGCTTGGGTGCAAGTCAAGGCACAAGCTAAAGGTTCTGAATGGAATGAGCGCAGAATGCCCTGCAGGCGCGATAGAACAGATTGCTAAAGCAGCAGGTGTTAATTATGTCTGGCAGGACGAACTTCTCTCGCTTTTACTCGACCAGACAGTGCCTCTTATCAATGCAACTGCAGCATGGCAAAGCTTTGGAAATGGTTCAGGAATCAATGTTTCAATAATAGACAGCGGGATAAACACATCGCATTCTGCGCTTGCCGGGCAGGTCATACTTGAAAATGACTTTACAGGCAGCGGGACAAATGATGACTTGTGCAACCACGGCACCCCTGTTGCTTGTGTTGTGGGGTGCACTGACAGCACTTACACTGGCGTGGCTCCTGGTGTTAAGATGTTTAATGCCAAAGTTGCAAGGGTTGTCAGCGAAAACCCGCTTCGTTGCGGTGTTTTGTCGTCCGATGCCATTGCTGCCATTGACTGGTCTATTGAGCACGGCGCGCAGGTTATCCAGCTTAGCGTTGGAAGCGCAGTTTCCCAGTGCTACCAGAGCGCGCTCGCAGTTGCAGTAAATAACAGCGGAAAAAACATCACGATTGTTGTTGCTGCAGGAAACGGAGGTCCTTCAAGCCAGTCAATCTGGACTCCTGGTTGTGCAGAAAATGCATTAACTGTGGGTGCTTCAAATGGCGATGCTGTGGAGGATTATTCTTCCCGCGGACCAACTGACTACGGCCTTCCAAAGCCTGATGTTGTTGCGCCAGGCACAGGAATTACTGCAGCGTCTTCAACAGGGGGTTTTGGTGATTTTTCAGGCACGTCTTTTGCTTCGCCTCATGTTGCAGGCGTTGTGGCATTGATGCTTCAGCAGAAGGATATTCTGCCAGCGATTGTCAAGGAAATAATTCACAATACAAGCATTGACTTGGGCTATGATGTAAACACCCAAGGCGCAGGAAGGGTTGATGCATTGGCTGCAGTGATGCTGGCAAACAGCACAACGCCGCCAGCACAACAGCAGGAATACAGCATAATAATTCAGCCTGATGCTGCTGCAGGCAAGGATGCTTATATTTCCTCCTCAAGCCCGAACAAGAATTATGGCAGTGCAGATCCGCTGAAGGTGCAGACAAATTCATTGCGCGCGCTGATAGAGTGGGATTTGAGCAGTATTCCTGCAAATGCAGATATTTCAAGCGCTTTAATGCGCCTTTATGTGCCAAGTGTCCAGAAAACCTCAGGCAATACTGTCAATGCGCACAGGATTACAAGGATTTGGTATGAAGACAATGTTACGTGGAACAAGTATGACGGAGCTAACAGCTGGACCACAGCAGGAGGGGACTACAGCAGCACGGTGTGGGCTTCAACTCCTGTTGGCGCTTCAAGAAAGTATTATTTCTGGGACATTACCCAGCTTGTCAGGTCCTGGCACAACAGCACATACCAGAACTACGGAATCATACTGGTTTCGCAGTCGAACAATAACAGGAAAGATATTTCAAGCAGTGACAGCACAACAGCCTCAAGAAGGCCTGCATTGCTTGTGAATTACACGATTTAAAGAATTAAACAAAGAGGTGATTAACACAATGAAAAAAGATTTGAGCAGATTGGTTTTGAAGTGCGCGGTTTTGGCTGCGCTTTTTGTCTTCCTGGTGGCTGCAAAGTCGCCTGACGCAAAGGCTGTTTTGTGCCAGAAGATGTTTATTCCGGCTTATTTTTATCCGGGCTCTCTCTGGACGCAGGCAATTTCAGGCGCGCCTGTTGTTGATGTGATGATAATGAACCCTGCAAGCGGTCCAGGGACTAGCCAGAATCCTGACTATGTGGCAGCAGTGAATAATGCACGGGCAGCAGGAATAAAGGTCATAGGCTATGTGCACACGAGCTATGGCGCAAGGGACATCAATGTTGTAAAGGGAGAGGTTGACTTGTACAAGCAGTGGTATGGTGTTGACGGGATTTTCCTTGATGAGGTAAGCAGCAGTGCATCATACCTGCCTTATTACGAGAATGTGTCTGCGCACATCCGCGCAACCAACGGCACTTATGTTGCCTTGAACCCGGGTACTGTTCCTGACCAGGGTTATGTTGCGCTCGGTAACACTACTGTCATATTTGAGGGCAGTTACAACACGTACAAAACATGGAGTGCGCCAAGCTGGGTATTCAGCTACCCTGCAAGCAAGTTCACGCACCTTGTCTATGCCACTTCATCATCAAAGAACATGAAGAGCGCAATAACAAGGTCAAAGAACAACAACGCAGGGTATGTGTACGTGACAAATGACGTGCTTCCAAACCCGTGGGACACCCTCCCCGGTTACTGGAGCACAGAATTGTCATACATTAACCAGGGCTGCTGAAAACAGCAGACTTTTTTTTCTTTTTTTCTTCTTTCTTTATTATGCGCAGATAATTGCATCAAGGCGCTGCAGCGCAACAAGACACTCCTCGTTCAGCACTCCGAACCACGTTCAGTCGTGCAAACTCGTCGGAATTAATGGAATTGCAATGAACAATCGTTGGTATCTGCGCAGGTACTGCGCCGTTATTAGTATTAATTGTTTGAGGCTGGCGGATTATATGAATGCAGAAATCACTGTCACTGCTATTATTGCGAGCATCAAAATGCTGACTGTGTGCCAGACTCTTTTTGCGTGTTTGTGGTGCACAAAATGCCCAAGTGTTGTGTGGAACATCCTTCCGCCGTCAATAGGTCCAAGAGGGACAAGGTTGAACAGGCCCACTCCGAGGTTTAGCACGAAAAGCCAGAAAACAAGCCCAAAAATCCATTTGAGCAAAGAAGCCCATATTCCTGCCTCTGCCAGCCCTCCTGAAAAATGCTGCATTCCGAGGAAAAACATCCAGAACAGCAGACCGAAAGCAATGTTTGCAAAAGGTCCTGCAGAGAAAACGCTGAGCTGTGCAAACCTTGATTTTTTGGCAAGGTGTTTTTCATCAATCTCGACAAAAGCCCCTGGCACTAGGGGTATTATTGCTCCGAGGAATGCAAGCCCTGTTGATTTTATTTTGACCTTGTGCGCCCTTGCGAGCATGCCGTGGCTGAATTCGTGCACAATCATTATGAATGCTATGCATAGTATCCAGTAAAAGAACGGCACGTAAAAGACCCCTTTTGCCTGTATTGGCAGCACGACCCCGACTGTGAGCGCGTTTGCCTTATTTATCAGCAGGACAAGACCCCGCAATAGTTCCTCTATCATGATGAGCATTCCGATAAAGCAGGCAGGAATCATCACGTATCCGAGCTTTTTGAGCAGGTTTCTGTGTTTTGCTGCAATACTGTCCATTGTTTTCATCCCGAGTTTTGTCCTGTACATGCAGAAATAGAAGACTTTCAGGAATGACTGCACTTTCAGCCTGTTCCTGTTCAAAAGCAGGGCAATGCTGAGCAGTGCGAGCGAGGCAAGCAGGGCAATTGTGTCAATGCTCATGGCAGTGCTTGCCCTCCTGCCCTTTATATTACTACTGTTTGATAAACACAAAAAGCAAAGCTTTATAAATAGGTTGTCACTATTAAGTGACTATATATTGGGGATGTATGATAAAGAAGCTTATTATGCTGGCAATAGCGGTCTTTGTACTCGGGTGGCTCTCAAACGCCTTCTTCACAAGCATGGGGGCTGCCAATGCAGAGCCTGTTTCAGGTGCTGAAATTGCCGCAGTGACCCCTGCTTCTGGCAGCACTGAACCGCGCGAAAGGCCGTCTCCTGCAGACAGGCTGAAGCTCGAGGATGTCCATGTCACAGACAGCATGGTTGTCATAGACGGCATTGCCGGAAGGTCTTTTGAGACAGCAATTTTTACAGACACAAACTCAATGGACCCCCTTATTGATGAGGGCTCGCAGGCAATACAGATTGTCCCGCTCTCAACTTCAGACATTCACGTCGGAGACGTCATAAGCTATGATTCAGGCGCTTACGGCATCATAATCCACAGGGTTATTGGCATAGGAAATGACGAGCATGGGTGGTATGCTATTGTCAAGGGCGACAACAATCCCGCGCCAGACCCTGTAAAGGTAAGGTTTAATATGGTAAAAAGGGTTCTTGTTGGGGTGTTGTACTAAAATGACAGACTCGCTTGATGAAATAATGAGGGGTATCCCTTTTAGTTTTTTCAAGCCCGCAAATGCCAGTGTTGATGCTGTAAAGCGTGCATGGGAATCATTTTACTCATCAAGAACAGCGGGACAGTACGAAAAACTTGCCAACAACATGCGTGCAATCAACTCCCTTCACCCGATGAATGCAGGAATTGCCCGATATGTCCTGCTTCTCGGAATCTTGCAAGGCAGGCAGTATTCTGCAGGAGTTCCGGCAGAAAAAATCCTGAAATTGTCATCAAGCCTTGCAGGAATCTCAAACTGCAAAAAACAGTTTCCTTTTACTGCTCTTGAAAAGTGCGCGCTTAATACGGCACACAAGATTGCTGCCGGCGAGAAAATCGACTACGTGGACCTGATTGTCAATGAGATAAGCTATCTGCTCAGCTGAATTCTTTCTGGCATTTGGCGTGATTATAACCGGGTGCTGTCAAGTTAAGTGGGAAAGCCGACCGCGCCTGAGCCTCGCTCAGTCAGAGACCGCGGTCGGCTCGGCGCAGCTCTCACGTAACTTGACTTAATTAATCTATAACCGCAACCCATTTAAACCGCACTCCCAACACACTTTCATAATGGAATTAGTCACACCAGAAAACGCAAACGATTGGAGAAAAGCAGGGAGAATTGCAGCAGAGGCGCTTCAGCACGGAGCAGGTCTGATTAAAAAAGGGGCTCTGCTCAGGGATGTCTGCGAGGCTGTTGAGCAAAAAATAATAGAGCTCGGCGCAAAGCCTGCCTGGCCCGTGCAGGTTGGCTGCAATGAGGTCGCAGCACACTTCACGCCTGACCATGACGACAATGCTTTATGTGATGACAAGCTGATTTGCCTTGATGTCGGAGCGCACATAAACGGCTGCATTGGCGACTGCGCCATTACAATAGACCTTTCCGGCAGGTATTCTGACCTTGTAAATGCCGCAAAAGAGGCTTATGAGGCGGCAAAAAGAGTGGTTGCGATTGGCGCCAAGCTTGGCGACATTGGCAGGGCAATACAGGACGCGATTACTTCAGCAGGATTTGCGCCAATAAGGAACCTTTCAGGCCACACCCTTGGACCTTTTGTAATCCATGATGCGCCCTCAATACCTAATGTTGACAACGGCTCAAAAACAGAGCTCGTCAAGGGGCAGGTTATTGCTATTGAGCCTTTTACGACGACAGGAGCTGGTGTTGTTGAGGAGTCTGAGAGGGCAAACATTTTCTCGCTCGTGAACAAGAAGCCTGTGCGCTCGCCTTATGCCCGCGACGCAATGAAATTCATCGATGAAGCATACGGGAGTCTTCCATTCACCACAAGGTGGCTTGCAAAGACATTTGGGCCTGGAAGGGCAAACCTTGCAGTCAGGGAATTAAATCTTGCCGGCTGTTTGCACAGCTATCCGCCATTGGTTGAGAAAAACAATGGAATGGTCGCTGTGCACGAGAATACATTGCTTGTTGATGAAAAAGTTGAGGAATTAACGAGGATTTGAAAATGGATTGCAAGAATGCGGGGCATGGTTTCTGATGCGCTTCTCAAAAACAGAATTGCGGCATTTGCTAAGGGCGTGGGTGCTTGTGAGCATTGCTTTTGCCATTGCCTTTTCCGGCTTTTCGCTTGATGCAAAATTCGGAATAGCTGTTGTTGTTTCCGCGATTACTGCAGGAATCGGCTTTCTCGGTCACGAGCTTATGCATAAGCTTGTTGCGCAGAAGCATCATTGCTGGGCAGAGTTCAGGGCTAATGACTTCATGCTCGGGCTTATGGTCTTGTTCAGTTTTTTCGGCTTTATTTTTGCCGCTCCAGGTGGCGTTTACATCAGGAATCATGTTACTTGGCGCAAGAATGGTATAATTGCGCTTGCAGGACCGTTGTCAAACCTTGCGCTTGGCTTTGCTTTCGCTGCCGTGCTGTTTGTACTGCCTTATTGGCTTAAGCCCATTGGCTATTATGGCATGCAAATCAATTTTTTCCTTGGCTTTTTCAACATGCTTCCTTTGCCCGGAATTGATGGCAGCAAGGTCTGGGCGTGGAACAAGATTGTTTACATGATTGTGTTCCTGGCAAGCATTTTTCTGGCTTTTAGCTCCGCAACATTAATAAAGGCATTATTCGCGTGAACATTTTGCAGTTCTAGGTAAGGACGACGAGATTTGCAGGAGGAAGAAAGGCAGAAAAGCAGTGATGAGCGAATGGCGAGATACGTGTGGAAGCTGGCTGACAACAACACTTCCAGCCCTGACTGTGTAACTCATGAAATGCGGGTGCATGGCGAAGTCTATCAGTTACACAAAAAAGGCATGCTTATTGACACTGCTTTGCCTGTTTATGCGAGCTATTCGCGCTCAAGGTTTGAAATAAAAATGCAGTTTGGCAACAATCCAACTGTTTGTAATGTCCGTGATGACGAGCTTCTCAGGCTCAGAAATTTCAAGAAGATTGACATGCTCTTTGACCGCCACAAGCTCAACCTTTCTGCACTCAATGAAGCGCTTCCAGAGCACGGCTATCATGCAGAGCACAAGAACTCATTCCTTTTATGCCTCAAGCGGTTTGTGGGCGTTTATTTCAGGGCGTAAGTCACTGGCCACATAAATCCCGGAGTCACAAGATATATAAGCCACCGCAATTCCTGTTATTTGTTCTCTCAGTATATTTAGATTGTATGAAGGTCACAAGTAATTATTTTCAATATGAAAGAAAATGATTTGGTAACAGTGCAGGAAAAGCCGTTTGAGAAAGAAGTAGTTGAAAATATCCTAAACCCTGCTGTAAAGAAATGGTTTTTTTCGCGCTTTGAAGGCTTTTCCCTGCCTCAGCTTCATGGTGTTGTTCCAATCCACCAGCGCGAAAACATCCTTGTTTCAGCGCCAACAGGGGCAACCAAGACACTGACCGGATTTTTGAGCATCCTGAACGAGCTTGTTGATTCTGCAGAAAAAGGAATCCTTCAGAACAAGGTTTATTGTGTTTACGTTTCTCCGCTGAAAGCGCTTAACAATGACATTCAGAAAAACCTTGTTGAGCCGTTAAAGGAGATTGAGGCAATTGCAGGAAAAGAATTGGGCATAAGGGTTGCTGTTAGGACTGGTGACACTTCAACTTCTGAAAGGCAGAAAATGCTCAAGAAAGTCCCGCATATCCTGATTACGACGCCAGAATCGCTTGCCATCCTGCTCAGCTCTGAAAAGTTCAGGGACAACCTGAAAGCAGTTGACTGGTGTGTTGTTGACGAAATCCACGCCCTTGCCGAAAACAAGCGCGGAGTGCACTTATCTCTTAGCATGGAGCGTTTGCAGTATCTGAGCCCTGCAATGTGCCGTGTTGGGCTGTCAGCAACAGTTGCGCCGTTGAATGAGGTTGCCAATTTTCTTGTGGGAGCGGGAAGGCAGTGCAGGATTGTTGACGTGCAGTTCATCAAGCAGATGGATTTGCAGGTGATGAGCCCCGTAAGCAGCCTTGTTGACGCCGACCACGCCTCACTGCACCACGCAATGTACAAGCTCATTGACGAGCTTGTCCAGCAGCACCAGACCACCTTGATTTTCACGAACACAAGGGCTGCAACAGAGCGCGTTGTTGACCACTTGAAGCACAAGTTCCCAAAGAATTACACAAACAACATCGGAGCGCATCACGGCTCCTTGAGTAGAGAATTAAGGCACCGCCTTGAAGACAGGCTGAGAAACGGAGAGCTGAAATGTGTTGTGTGCAGCACAAGCCTTGAATTGGGCATTGACATTGGATTTATTGACCTGGTAATCTGCCTTGGCTCGCCAAAATCAGTGGCGAGGTTCCTGCAAAGGGCGGGCCGCGCAGGCCACAGGCTGCATGAAAAAGTCAAGGGAAGGATTATTGTCATGGACAGGGATGACCTTGTTGAGTGCGCTGTCCTGTTGAAGTCTGCTGTTGAGAAAAAGATTGACATGATTCATATTCCGACAAATGCGCTGGACGTTCTTGCACAACAAATCGACGGCATGGCTTTGGAGCAGGTCTGGGATGAAAAAGAACTATTTCACTTAATCAAGAAAAGCTATTGCTACAGGGATTTGAAGTGGTCTGACTACGATGAAATCCTGGAATACCTCGCTGGAAAGTTTGTTGACCTTGAGGAGCGCCACATTTTTGCAAAAATTTGGAGAAAAGATGGCAAAATCGGAAGGCGTGGAAAGCTTGGAAGGGTAATTTACATGACAAACATCGGCACAATCCCTGACGAAACATTCATTACAGTCAAGGTTGGGGAGCAGACCATTGGCAAGCTTGACGAGGCATTTCTTGAAAAGCTCAAGCCGGGTGATGTTTTTGTGCTTGGCGGAGACACTTATGAGTTCAGGTATTCGCGCGGAATGATTGCCCAGGTTAGTGCATCAGCGAACAGGCCGCCTACAGTGCCGAGCTGGGTTTCTGAAATGCTGCCGCTGAGCTTTGACCTTGCCCTCGAAATAGGGAAATTCAGGCGCCTGATGCTTGAGAAGTTTACCGGTGGAGTCGGGCGCGAAGAAATAATTGCATTTATCAACAAATACCTCTATGTTGATACAAATGCGGCAGAAGCAATTTATGAATACTTCAAGGAACAGTATTCTTATGCAAGAAAAATTCCCAATGACAAAACAATCCTTGTGGAGTATTACAACGATGAGCGGGACAAGAAGATAATCTTTCACACGCTTTTTGGCAGAAGGGTTAATGACTGCCTCTCGCGCGCAGTCGCATTTGCAATCTCAAAAACCCTGCACAAGGATGTTGAGGTTGGAATCAATGACAATGGCTTCTACATTTCAGGCGACAGGAAGATAAGCGCTGTTGAGGCGCTGAAGATGCTCAAGGCAGAAAAGCTTGGCCTTGTGATGAGTGCAGCCATTGAAAAAAGCGAGGTTTACAAGCGCAGGTTCAGACATTGCGCGACAAGGGCATTGATGATTCTCCGCAACTATCTCGGCAGGCAGAAGCGCGTAGGAAGACAGCAGGTCAGCTCAATGATACTGATGTCTGCCCTGAAGCGCATCAATCCTGACTTCAGCATACTCAAGGAGGCAAGAAGGGAATGCTTGGAGGACCTTATGGATATTGAGAACACAAAAAAAATCCTAAAAATGATTCATGACGGCAACATCAATATTGTGGAAATTGACACCAAGATTCCTTCGCCGTTCTCCTTCAACCTTGCACTGCAGGGCTACATGGACATCCTAAAGATTGAGGACAAGCACGAATTCCTGAGGAGAATGCACGAAATGGTTCTTGCAAAGATAGGCGGGCAGGCTGCCTGAAATGCTCATATTTCCTTTTCCTTGCCCATGTTCCACGGGCTTTTTGTCCTTGATGCGTGCTCGCTTATCCTGCCATTTCTCTTGACGGCGGCCAACGAGGGATGCTCTTCCAGTATACGCCTGATTTCTTCGTGGTGGATTGCTGCAACACCCCTGCGCAAGATGTCAGGGCTTTCGCTGGCTGACAGCGCGTCGCTGATTCTTTTTTGCTCTTGCGGTGTAATGTTTGTGTAAACGCTTGAAACCTGTCTTGCGAAAGTATACCAGTCGCGCAGTTTCTCAGCAGGCACTGAAAGCGCGCCTTCTGCAAGCCGCTTTATTATTGGAACAAATTGCGGACCTGTTTTTGCGTAAAGCATTTCAAGAAGGTCAACAAGGTCGTTTGCAGTAATCCTTGCATCTCTCGAGTGCACTGGTTTGGACTGCAGCATCCTTTTTCCTGCATTTATTATGTTTCGTGTCAATTCCTCTGGAAGTTTTGCGTCTTCAGCAACCTTGTAAACGCGCCGCTCCAGCTCACTTGTGCAAAGCCTGTAGTCAGTGTCATGCTTGCCCATCCTCACTCACCTCACGACGAGAGAGCGCAAAAACAGGCACTCGTTAATAAAGCTTGTGATTAATGCTGCGAAGGCTTTTAAATAGCGAAAAAGTAAATAATTGCATGAGTACTGTATTCAAATGGGTGCCGACAGCAGCAGGAAGGCAGGAATGCGGCATTGATGTAAGCAGCCGTGGCTGCAAGATTTACCGCTGCTTGAGCCCTTTCTCCCACAGTGAGGCATACCAGATTCCTGTGCCGGGTGATGAGAGCCTGCGTGCGCATTCTGTGGAGGGAATCTGGCAGGGGCTGAAAATAATCAATGGCGCAACAGACACTTCCTTGTTTTTTGGCAGGCCGCGCAAGCGGCGTGGAGAAACACAAGGGCACCTCTTTGGCAAAGACGTCCTTGACTACCGCACTGCCCGCAGGCAGATATACTTGCCTGCTTATGTCTATCACGCCGTGAACAATGGGCTTGGAGCAGTGAAGGATGACCTTGAAAGGCGGTTGCAGTCAGGTCCTGTTGTGGTGTATGATATTGGTTCAAATGGAAACATTGATGACCTGTCAAGCCCCTTTTCTCATGCAGCGCTGCTTGTTGACTTGCTCAACGTGCTTAAGGACGCGCCACTGCCGCCCTTCAACAAGAAACATTTTACTTACACACACGAACAGGTTGCAGCAATGCTTGATTATCGCAATGGCTTGAAAGAAAACCAGAAGCAGTTGCTTGACGAAGTCATCACGTTTGCATACCTGTTTTCGCGCGATGACTTATTTGCAAATTTTGCATTGCGCGCAATCGCCAGAGGACATCTTGATGACAAAGGGCGGCTTAAGAGGTATTCTCCCACAATCAAGACACGCGAAGCATATCTCGCCTGCGCTGCTGAATATCAAGCTTTTTGATTTCTTGACTTGAAAGAATGCCGGCAATTGCATAATGCACAACATTCCGTGATGCCTTAACCCAGACGCGCTCAACAGGAACAAAAACAATAAGGCGGACTTCTGTGCTTGCTGCACTTGCGCCCAGCTCTTTCTTTATGAGTTCTTCAGGCCAGCCTTTCATTGCGCCGGGCGCGCTTATGTAAACAAAGGGGTCGTCAAGCGAGGGCTCTATGCGCGTCATTGAGCGTATTTGCGTTGCTGCCTCCCACGACGTGTAATGAATGCCATTAATTCGTGCAAGATTGCCTATGATTACCAGTCCTTGCAATACCCTTCCATTTGCGTATACGGCATTGTTCTTGAACTCAAAGTAGACTTTTTCGGCAAACAATTCCCCTTTTTCCACAATTGTCTTTAATTGAACATATCCTCTGTAGCCCGCACCTGGAACAGTCATGCTTTTGTTGAACACTTACACCTATAAATGTTTTTTGCGTGCAGGATGCGCACAGCAATGTTTATAAACCCTAGAAATATTTCTGTCGTAGAGGTGATGTTATTATGGCAAAAGCAGTATGCAAGTGCACGCCAGCAGGATTTGTCTGGCTCGTTATAGGCGTTATTGTTATGGCGCTGGGCGTCTGGTCTTTTGTCAAGGGGCTCCAGATGCAGTGGTCAGGAAGCATTGACTGGATTAAGGTGTCATTCTGGTATGCACTTGGCATTCTCGTGCTCTGCATTGGCAGGATTATAAAGCGGAAGGGCTGCTCTACCTGCCCTGTGCACGGGCTCTGAACAAGCTTTTTTTTCTCTTTTTTCTTACAAAGCTTTATAAACCGGTTAATTGTTTTGCATTGCCATATACCAGAGTTCTCAGGAATTTCGGGTATAAGGAATACAACGGGTGAATAAGCAAAATGGATCAAGCAGAAGGTGCAGCTCCTCGCGAGATGCACAAAATAAAGTGCTCTGACTGCGGTGCAGATGCAGAAGTGCCGTTCAAGCCTGCAGCAGACAGGCCGGTCTATTGCAAGGATTGCTTTAGGAAGCGCAAGAGATTCTAATCATAGCAGCTTAGAATCGACAGTTGTTTTTGTTTTTTTTTTGCCTTTTTTGAATGTTTTATGGCAATAGACCCGGCGCTGTAGAAAATCATAAAAACCCCGGCAGCCGTTAGGCTGCACAGGGTTTGGGAATCGAGAGGCGATTCCCATGAATAAAAGAGAGAGGTTGATTAAAAAGATAGAGCGTTTATGGAGGCAGGC
>JBBILB010000015.1:0-19970 GCA_037445145.1 Candidatus Woesearchaeota archaeon
TAAGTTGTGAAGTGCGTTGTGTTAAACACGAATACCCCATCAGAATAACTCAGTTCAGTGCACACATCACTTGGGCAGTCCTCATAAGTGCCGTCATCATCCCAGTCAACCACTGGCTTGGGGTCTGATGCTGTAATTCCGTAAAGCGTTATGATTCCTGTTGTGTTCAGGTATGTCAGGTTGCTCGAGTTCAGGAACGCCCTGTTGTAAGTTATGTTCAGGCGCAGCTTTGATACGTTGTAACCGGTGAGGTTATCAGGGATGTTTATGCTTCCATCAGGCATCTCAAACGTTGTGTTTGTGAAGTTGTGCGTGCCTGACAAATGCCATATCCAGCCGCCGGCAGTGTTATTGAAGAGCGTGTCATTGAACAGTATTGCGTCTGTTGACGTGCTGAAGTATATCCCTGTGCTTCCTGTGCCGTAAGTCTTGATTGCAGTATGGTTGAATAAATGGCCGTATGTGCTCGTGAACTGGATTCCGTGGCTGTTGGCGCCATATGTTGTGATGTTTGTGTGGTGGAAATTGGAGTCCCTGCTGTTTGTCAGCACGTAAATGCCGTGGCTGGCTGACGAATTGGTGATTATCTTTGTATTGATAAACGTGTTGTTGTGGCTTGATGCCTGCATTTGCAATCCGTTGTTTCCTGTGCTGGTTCCCCTGATTGCAATTGTTGTGTTCGTGAAATTGTTGCGCGCAGCCGCTGATGAGGCGCCGACAAGCAGTCCGATGTTTGAGCTTGTTCCATTAACAGTTATGTTTGTGTTGCTGATTGTGTTGTATTCTGCGCCGTCAACAATGGAAACGCCGTAGTTTGCTGTTGAAGATGCTGTTAGTATTATTGTGTTGTTGTCAAAGCAGTTGCCGTCTGCAGTGGCGTGTATTCCCTGCCTGCTGGTGCCGTAGAGTATCAGGATGTTGTTGCGTATGCTTGCATTCCCAAAGCCCCCAATGTCTATTCCATAGGTTGAGCCTCCGTAAGAATCAATCGTGTTGTTTTCCACAGTGGTGTATGCAGTGCTTGTTTCCACGGATATGACGCTGTTTGAGGGAGTTGATACGTTTATGATGTTGAATGCAATTGTGTTGTTGTTGCTCTGGGCTGACACGATGCGTATGCCATACCCTCCTGCTGCAGAGGTCATGTTGTTGCGGATGATTGAGTTGTTTGCTGCAGCAGTCTCAAGATAAACAAGTGTTGCCCCCTGCCCCACAATGAACAAATTGCCGGTGATGTTTGTTTTGCTGCTGGCAGTTGCCTGGATGCCGTAATGGCTTGATAAGCTTGTCGTGCCAAGAGTGCGTATTGTGTTGTTCTCAATCACGTTGTAAAGCGAGCCTGTTGTGATGTATGCCCCCCTGACTCCTGTTGATGCTGCTGCGCCTGCACCCGTGATCGTGTTGTTAATGATTCTTGTGTTGTTGGTTATTGTGAGCGCGATTCCGATGTTTGTGTTTGCGCTGCCGTTTCCTGTGATCGTGTTGTTTGATATGTAATTGTCAGAAGCCCCTGTCAGGTATGTGCCGTAGTTCGTGTTTCCTGTCCCGTATGCATGGATGATGTTGTTTGCGATTGTGCTGTTCCTGGTTTCCGTGAAATAAATGCCGTGGTTGTTTGTTGTGCCGTTTGTCAGTATTGTGTTGTTTATGATGAGGCTGTTGCTGATGTTTGTGAAGTTAATGCCGTATCCGTCGCTTCCTGTTGCATTAGTGTCCTGGATTGTGCATCCTGTTATTGTTATGTTGTTGCGGTGGCCCGCAATAATGCCGTTCGTGTAATTGCCGCCGCCTGTGCCGTACATAATGTTGTAGCCTGCGCAGTCAAGGGTTACGTTGCTCGCGTTGATTATGATGCAGTAAGTTGCAGAGGCAATGTTCTGCGTCAGGACCGTGCTTGTGTTTATGGTGACAGGGCAGCCATCAATGACATCCATTATTCCGGACCCGCTTGTCTGCAGGATAGGGGCTTCTGCAGGCAGTATTGGTTCATTTGCCGGCACTGTCTCATCCACTGCAGGCGCCAGGGTTTCATTAATCACAGGCTCTATCGTGGCATTAGCTTCTGGAGCGGTTGTGCTTCCAACAAAGAGCTTCATTGGAGCCCTGACAACGTTTGTGCCGTCGCTTGCCACTATAGTAAGCGTCCGTTCGCCTGCAAATCCCGGTTCTGGCGCGAACGTGGCAATGCTTCCGTCAACAGAAGCCTTGACCATGTCCTCTTCTGCCACTATGAAGGTAAGCTCGTCGCCTTCTGGGTCGCTGAAATAGTGGGAAAGGTCTACTGTCAGGGGTTTTTCAGGTGGTGTTGTGAGGATTACTGGAGTGTATTCAGGCGGCAAATTCAAAGCGGTTTCATTTTCAGGGTCTCCTGCGGCAAGGCCTGTTATTCCTCCTGCGAGCGGTATTGTTTCTGTGCTGGCAAGGAGGAATAAGAGCCCTGCAATGCCTGCAATAATTATTATCAGGATTGCGTTCCGCTCGGTGATAAGGCATTTCATTGCGCCCTGCCCCCTTTCCAGTAATGCAGTTTTGCCATTCCGACATTTCTCACCCGGATTAAGTCAGCTCCTTTGAGCTCTGCAAGGGCAACTGCGATTGTGTTTCGGGATATTTTCAGTGTTGCTGCTATTTCCTGTATCGTGAGGCCGTCAGTATTCTTTCTAAGAATTTGGACTACCGCCTCTTTTTTCGATTGCCTCATGGTGTCTGTGCAATGTCGCTCATTAATGTTGATTATCGATATTAGTTACTTATTTTGATTATCAATGTTAATTATTGGTGGTGGTTGTTAATCCTGATTATTGTTATTGCATAAATTTAGGTATTTAAATGTTTCGCAACCATAAACCCGGAAGGAAAGCAGACCGTGCATGAATATTGTTTGCTCCAAACGCCGCTCTGCCTCGGCTCCGCCCGAGGTGGGTTTTTTCTCCCCTTGCCTTAGTGCGGGGAGGGAAAAACAAGTCCACATGTCGGAAAGCAAAGCTTTCCGAGCATGCCACAAACATATTGGTTACTGGCGGTTCTTGACAGGACCAGAGCGGCGTTAAGTGCTGTCTTTTTCAGGCGCGGCGCTGTAAAAAGAACTTTGAAACAACAACCAAAACATAGATTTTTAAACCTCACACGGAATTCCACCTGCTGGCATATGGGATATGAATTGATTATTACAGAGAAGCCGAATGCTGCAAAGAAGCTCGCAGAGGCATTGGCAGACGGCAAGCCGGTGAAGGAAAACTACAAGGGCGTGCCTTTCTACAGGGTAACCCACGGCAAAAACGACATTGTTGTGGGCTGTGCAGTGGGCCATTTGTTCGGGCTTGCTGAGAAGGAGAAGAAGGGCTTTCAGTATCCTGTGTTTGACATTGAGTGGGTGCCTGTCTCTGAAATATCAAAAGGCGCCGAGTTCAGCCAGAAATACGCAGACACCCTGAAAAAGCTTGTCAAGGGCGCTGACACATATACTGTTGCGTGCGACTATGATGTTGAGGGCGAGGTTATAGGCCTGAATGTCATTCGCTACATCTGCCACAGGAATGACGCGAAAAGGATGAAGTTCTCAACCCTCACAAAAGACGAGCTCATTGAGTCTTATGAGAAGGCAGCCAGCCATCTTGACTGGGGTCAGGCAGAGGCAGGCGAGACAAGGCACTATCTTGATTATTATTACGGCATTAACATTTCAAGGGCATTGACTTCTGCAATAAAGGCAGCTGGCATGTTCAAGATAATGAGCACAGGCCGCGTCCAGGGTCCTGCGCTGAAGATTATTGTTGACCGCGAGAAGGAAATCAAGGCATTCAAGCCAGTGCCGTACTGGGAGATAGAGCTCAATGCAGAGGCGAAGCATGGCATGATTACTGCCTGGCACAAGGCTGGAAAGTTCTGGAAAAAGCACGATGCGGACGCAGTGATGAAAAAAGTGCACGGCGCAAAAGAGGGCGTCATAGCAAGGGTTGAGCGGAAAAAGTTCAGGCAGAACCCTCCGCACCCTTTTGACCTCACGACCCTGCAGACAGAGGCATACAAGTGCCTTGGCATAAGCCCAAAGGCAACCCTTGCAATCGCGCAGGACCTGTACACAGAGGGGCTTATTTCATACCCGAGGACATCATCACAGCAATTGCCTCCTGCGATTGGCTTCAAAAAAATTCTTGACCAGCTCGCAAGGCAAAGCCGCTATGCCCCATTGTGCCAGAAAGTGCTCTCGCTGCCAAAACTGCAGCCTTACAACGGCCCAAAGACAGACCCTGCGCACCCTGCAATTTACCCGACAGGGATACAGCCAGGGCATCTTGAGGACAAGGAGTTCAAGGTGTATGACTTGATTGTCAAGCGCTTCCTCAGCACTTTTGGCGAGCCTGCCCTGAGGGAGACAATGAATGTTGACATTGACGTCAACAATGAGCTTTTTGCGGCAACAGGCACAAGGACTGTTGAGAAGAACTGGCACTTGCTTTACGAGCCCTATGTCAGGCTGCAGGAAATAGAATTGCCAAACGTGAATGAGAATGAGAGGGTAAAGGTCAAAAAGATACAAATGCATGACCGCGAGACCCAGCCGCCAAAACGCTACACGCCTTCATCAATAATCAGGGAGCTTGAAAAGCGCAATCTTGGGACAAAGGCGACAAGGGCTGAAATTGTTGACACTCTTTTCAGGCGCAATTACGTGATTGGAGAGCCGATAACAGCAACTGACTTTGGCATAAGCGTCATTGAAGTACTTGAAAAGTACGCGCCCAAAATCATTGATGAGGAATTGACAAGGCACTTTGAGCTTGACATGGAAGCCATAAGGGAGCGCGCAAAGAAAAAAGACCAGGTTTTGTCAGAGGCAAGGCAGGTTTTGCTTGAGATTCTTAGCGATTTCAGGAAGAAGGAAAAGCAGGTTGGCAATGAGCTCAGGACAACATTCACAGAGACAAGGGCTGCAATGACAACAATAGGCCCCTGCCCTGTGTGCAAAAAAGGCGAAATAGTGCTCAGGAAGGGCAAGTTTGGGCGTTTTGCAGCGTGCAACAAGTATCCCGAGTGCAAAACCACGTTCAAGCTTCCATTGTCAGGGCTTGTTGAGGTAAGCAAGGAAGTCTGCACTCACTGCGGTTATCCTATGATTGTGATGATTAGGAAGGGAAAGCGCCCCCAGGCAGTCTGCATAAATCCTGACTGCCCTTCAAAGAAGATTCCTTTTGAGCAGGGAAGGAAGTGCCCGAAGTGCAATGAGGGCGAGCTTGTCCTCAGGAAGAGCGTTTACGGCCAGTTCATTGCCTGCAACAGGTTCCCAAAGTGCAGGTATATTGAAAGGGTGAAGAAAGAGGAAAAGGGCGTAGCACCAAAACCAAAGCCGAAAAAGAAGGTAGTAAAAACAAAGGCAAAGAAGAAGCCTGCCAAATAATTCTGCATTAATGACTAATACTAAAACGGGCTCCTTACAGTCGCGTTGCCAATAATAATAGAAAACCTTCTTCTATTATTCTTCTCCGAACTCGTGCGGCATAACGGAGTTAGCCGCACATGGGTGAGGAGTGTAATTATGCGCCGTAGCGCCTTTAAGGGGTTTGCTTCTCTGAATGTTCTTCTTGCAAAACCTTAAAAATAGCCCCAAAGTTTCCTTGATGATGAAATTGCTCGTGTGGCTTGCAGTGATTGCTATTATTGTACCTTCTGTTTTTGCGCAGTCTGGAACAATAAAGCTTCTTGCTCTTTCAGAAGATGGCAATGGAAGGTCATCAGGAGCTGTTGCTGATCTTGACCTTCGCATTGAGCCGGGCAAAAACAGGGTTTATCTGGAAACTTTTCCATTGACAAAGATTACCACGCAGATTTCAATGCGTTTTGCCCAGCAGGTGGCGTGCAAGGAATTGGACTTTGACTGTTCTGACAAGGATTTTTTCTTCACAATCCGCGCCCTGCAGGGTGTTGTTGGAGGTCCGAGCGCAGGAAGTGCGGCAGCAGTCCTTACCGCATCATTAATCGGCGGATTTCCCTTAAGAAATGATACTGCAATAACAGGCACGATTAATTCAGGCGGAATCATTGGTCCTGTCGGAGGCGTAAGGGAAAAGATGGAGGCGGCCGCAACCTCCGGGATAAGGCGCGTGCTTGTTCCCCACGGCTCGCGCAAGCTGAATGGCTCAAACACCACAACAGACCTTTTCAAGTACGGCGAAGTTCTTGGTATTGAGGTCATTGAGGTGGCGACGCTTTTTGATGCATTGCGAGAATACACGGGCAGGGACTTTCCCAATGTCACAGGCGAACTTGTTATTGAGCCCCGCTATCTTGAGACAATGAGGGATGTTGCGGTTGGCTTATGCAACAGGACAGAAGCCATAAAGTCCTCTCTTGAAAAGCAAAAAAAGAACATTACAGGTATTGATGATCTTGAAAAAGAGGCTGTCAACATGAGCGCAATGGCTTCTGCGGCTTTTGATTCAGGCCAGTATTATGCATCTGCCTCTTTCTGCTTCAGGAGCAATGTTGCCTACAAGCGCGCCCTTGCAATGCAGCGAAACTGGACAAAAGAGAACTTTGCATCAGCAATTCTCACGCTCAAAAAGGGAATGGCAGACTATTCCCGTAAGACGGACGCGAGGGACATAAGCACGATTACAGACCTGCAGACTTACATGGCGGTGAAGGAGCGCCTGGCGGATGTCGACGAGATAATCCTTGACATTGCGGCAAACCTGAACAGCACAGCTGACAATATCCAGCGCATTGCGTATGCAGAGGAAAGGTTGTTTTCTGCAAAGACTTGGGCGCGTTTCTTCAACAATAATGATGTGAAGTTCATGATTGATTCTGCGAGCCTGAAGTCCTCCTGCATGGCAAAGATTTCAGAGTCAGAGGAGCGTTTGAATTATGTGCGCTCATTCCTGCCTGACGCCCTTGCTGATGCGCGAAAGGAGCTTGACAGCGCTTACAAGGACCTTGAAAGCGGAAATTACACTATCTGTTTGTACAAGGCGTCAAAGACAAAGGCAGAAGCAGATGTTATCCTCAGCCTTGTCGGTGTTGAGGCAGCAGGGATTAACGACCTTATTGACCTCAAGCTAAATATTGCCCGCAATGCGATTATCAGGAGCCGGCAAAAGGGGATTTTCCCAATTATCGGCTACAGTTATTACGAGTATGCTGGCTCATTAAAGCCGATTGACAAGTATTCCTCGCTCTTGTTCGCAGAATACGCTCTTGAATTCTCAAACATGGACATTTATTTCGCGAGAAAAAAGCCAGTAATGCTCACAATCTGGCAGGCAATAGAGTCCCATATGCTCTGGGTGCTCGGAGGCATCGTGCTCGGCATACTTGTCTCAATAATTGTTGAGTTTTTCCAGGAGGCAATGGAAGAAAAAAGGAGGAAGAGGCGTTAGCCGGCATTCACAAACTCCTGCAGTCTCCTTATTGCGTTTGCCTTTTCCTTTTCTCCGAGTTTTGAGTCTGCAATTGCTCCCTTGAGGATTTCTATTGTCTTGTCATAATGCTGCTGGCTTATCCTGTACGGCCAGCCGTCTTTTCCCCCGTGGGCAAATGAGTATTTTGCAGGGTCTTTCCACGATGCAGGAGCGCCATAAACAAGCTCTGAAACAAGCGCAAGGGCTCTTATTGTCTTTGGTCCTATTCCCTGCAATGAAACAAGTTCTTCATAATTTTTCGGCTGCAGGTCATAAGCCCGCCTCAAGGCGTTCTGCGATTGTGCAGAGAGGTCTTCAAAATGCAAAGCGTGCCTGCCTGGCATTATTATTTTTTTCGTGTTTCCGAAAAATTCTGAGAGGGTGCTCTGCCTCCTGAGCAGGATGCCGTCTTTTATTGCGTCAATGCTTGCTTTTCTTGCCTGACATGCCTCTTTTGCAGTCATGTTCAGCGCGTTTTCTGTGCGCGCATCGCAGCAAATGGCAGAGTGCGGCTCCTCAACAAAACTTTTCACGTTGTCAGAGAGCCAGTGATACCTTCTTGCATAGCCGTTTCCTTCGTTCATTCCCTGCTGGACAACAGCCCAGTGCGCTTTTTCGTCAACAAAAAACGCGTGGTGGTAAAGCTGATACCCGTCCTGCACCAGGGCTGAATCCACTTTTGCTGACATCCTGCTTGCCTTGACAAGCCCATTCGCTTTTTTTGTTTCTAAATTAAACTTGAAAGCTGCTGCCATTATCTCTTCAGGTGCTTTCCTTGACATTCCTCCCTTGCCGCCGCACACGATTATGCCGTGCTCTTCTGCATTCAGTGCTTCTTTGAGAGCCCCGCAGGTGGTTGTTGTGACTCCTGAGCTGTGCCAGTCAAATCCTATCACGCAGCTTAATGACTGAAAAAAGAAAGGGTCGCTTATTCGCTGGATGAATTCTGCAGTGCCATACTCATTGACAATGAGTGTTGCTATCTCGCGGGACAGCTTTACCATCCTTGGAAAAAGCCAGTGAGGGCATTTTCCGCCGTGCAATGGCAGTGAGACTAAGCCAGTTTGCTGCATTAGAAATCCGGAAATCTCCTGCTTAAAAAGCCCTGCGTGGCAGTGTCCAGTGGCTAGTGCTTGCGCTGGGATTTGTTAAACCCCTGCAAGCGTCCTTGCGAACGCCTGCCAGGGAAAAAGAGGTGATTTGTATTTTTCCGTGTTTCCGTTGCGCTGTTTTAATGATTATGTAAACCCACGCAGGCACCCGAAGGCGCCTGCGCGGGAAAAAGAGGTGATAGATAATGATTTTTGAGCAGTATGATATTTTGTCTATTACCCCCTTATACCCTCTGATATAAGCATTGTAGTATATAAATCTTTCGATTTATATGCTACTTGGAAGTAGTATCACAGTTGCAGAGCAGAGCCCCCTATTTGCTCTCTCAGTCTGCCTCCTACCCCCTATAAGCTTATTAATGGGCTTTCTACTATATAAATATTATGCACAAAACGACCTGCCAGTGCGGAAAGCCCGCCAATGTGTTTTTTCCCCATTTGAGCCCTCTTTGCAGGCAGTGCTTTGCCCTTTTATTAAGGAGGAGGGTGAGAAAAGCAATTCGGGACTTTGGGTGGCTCAAGCCAAACCAGAAAGTCTTTATCGACGGCAAAGGAGCCCTGCCAGCACTTTTCAAGGCGGCAGTCACAGGCCTCCCCCTCAAATATGTTCCAAAGGCAAAGGCAGAGGTAATCATCAAAGGCAGGACAGCTGATGATGAAGCAGTTGAGTTCCTCGAGCAAGTATTTGCAGGAAAACTGAAAAAGCAAAAAAAAGGCAGGTCATTGAACATCCTTGCAAACATCACTGCAAAAGAGCTTGACAAGTACTGCGAATTAGAGCACATAAAGCAGGAAAAAAAGCCGAAGTCCGTCCTCAGGAAAGCGCTTGAGTCCCTCGACGACAAATACCCCGGAATAATGTTTGCACTGCAGAAAAGCAGGAGGCTAATGCAATGAAGCATCTGATTGTCCTGCTGCTCCTCCTCACGGCCTGCGCAAAGAACATTCCGATAGAAACAGGTCCTCCAATTGAAACTTATTTCTGCCTCCGCGACAACTGCACGATAATGCTTGCAAATCTTCTCGCCAATGCTGGTGAGGCGAAATGCGCTCTTTACGACGTGAGCCAGCCTGAAATACTGCAGGTATTGAAAAACATTGAGTGGAAGACAGAGGACAACAAGCCGCCTTTGATGCACAACAAGTTCTGCGTAATCAATAACAGCGTTGTCTGGACTGGCTCGTGGAACCCGACGAGGACAACAAAGGCAAACAATGTGGTAATCATACACTCGCAGACCTTGAGCCGCAATTATATCGACGAGTACAACGAGCTTCCTGGCGGATTCAAGCACACAATCTACCCCAAAGTCCGCTATAACAATGTAATGATAGAGAACTATTTCTGCCCTGAGGACAGGTGCAAGGAGCATGTTCTGGAACAGCTAAAGGCAGCAAGGCAGGAAATCGTTTTTATGCTTGCTGATATCACAGACAAGGACGTCATCAGCCAGCTTCAGAGGACTGACATAAAGGTCAAAGGCATTATTGACAAGTCAGAAAAAGAGGCATTGAAAGCCCTTCCTTTTGCAAGGAATAGCAGCATCCACCACAAGGTCTTCATTATTGACGGAAAGACAGTCATTACGGGCTCTTACAACCCGACGATGTCAGGCAATGAAAGAAATGACGAGAACATATTAATCATCCATGACTTGAGCACTGCAAGGAATTTCTTGGACGAATACAGCGAGATTACTTTATCAGCTGGTGCTTCCTGAGGAGTTCTCTCAGCCTTTCAAACTCAGGCGAGGCCTTGAATTCTGAGAGCTTTTCAGGAGGCAGTTGCTTTGTGACATGAAGCGCGATTTTGGCTATTTCCTTCATGTCCTTGCTGAGCTCGTCTTTTGCAAGCATCTGCTGGACCTGCTCCTGCGACAGTTGCTCAGCGGTCTTTTTTCCGCCCACAAGCCCGATTGACTCCAGGAATTTTGTGACAACGCCCTTTTTTGGCGCTTCTTCTTCCTCGCCAGGCATTACTTCAAGAGTTTCTGGAGGGCTTCCTTCCTCATACTTCTGGACTTCTGGCGGCAGTTCTGGCTCTGGCATTTTTTTCCTCCTGAATACACTGAAAAAGTCAGGGAGTTTTATTTTTGCCCTTCTGCGCTGGGCAATGTATTGCTCCATTTCTTTTTCAAACTCTCCCCTTACCATGGTCTGCCAAAGAATTGCCTTGGTTTATTAATCTTTGCCCTTGCTTTACACACAACCCTCATTTTATTATAAACATAACATCAGCTACTTCAGAATATACTTCAAATTAGTCACAAAGTGCTTTTTGAGCCTTGGAAAGCGCATTGCAGCAGAAGGATGTGGTAGCATTACAACCTTGCGTCCCCTAAGCACCGGGTCTTTCCTGATTGACTGCGCAAGCCTGCCCATCAGCACAACCACTTTTGGATTGACTGCCTCAATCTGCTCAAGCAAATAAGGCAGGCACGCATTGACTTCATCCTTTGCAGGCATCCTGTTTGCAGGCGGGAAGTGCTTGACAACAGATGTTATGAACACTTTATTCCTGTCAATTCCGAGCAGTGCAAGCTGTTCTGTCAGGAACCTTCCTGCCCTTCCGACAAAAGGCCTTCCTGTCCTGTCCTCCTCCCTTCCAGGCGCTTGTCCGATGAAGAAAATCCTTGCATTGGCAGGACCCTCCCCAGGGACTGCCTTGCGCGCATTTTTGTATAGCGAGCAGAGCCGGCAGCGCCTGATTTTCACAGCGATTGTTCTTAGCGTGCGGCTCATCTTCCTTTCCAATTGCAGAACTCGCATGTTTTTCCATGTGCAGGCGGCGATGTTTTTCCAAGCAATTCCCTCGCCTGCTTCAGCAGAGGGATTGTCGCATCGGGGTTTGTCCTGAGCTCAACAACAGTCGTGTCAAACATAAGCCCCTTTTCCACCTCGCCGCGCTTTGGATAATAATACACTATGAATGCCTTGTTTTCAGTGGGCATGCTGTTTTTTTCAAGCAAGAATGTGTAGATGTCCATCTGAACCTGGTAACTTGGGTATATCTCCCTTGGCTCGCTTGCCTTTGTTTTGTGGTCAAGAGGGGCGAATATGCCCTTCCTGATTTCTATGCAGTCGTCAAGCACACCCTTGAGCAAAAGCCCTGTCGCAGAGTCAAGCCATTTCAGCGCTCTGGGCTTTGGGTAGGCAAGCCTTCCAGGCACCTTGCCCTTCCATAATGGCGGAAGCTCCCCTTTTTCGCGGTACGAGTCGCAGTATTTCTTGAGCACAGAATCAATCCCAATTGCAATGCCGGCCATCATTCCTTTCGGGCGGTCAATTCCCTTTACCATCTTGAGCCAGAAGCAGCGCGGGCACTCAATCAGCAGGTTCAGTGTTGAAGGTGAAACCTTGATTTCGTCAGGCATGCAGGCATCTCCTCAGATAAAGTTTATAAATATTCCCCACTGACACGCGGTTATGGACGTGTTGCTTGGCGGTGCATTGCTTGGTGGCGCAGGCGGATTGCTGCGCGCGCTGGTCGGGCTTGGGAAAAGCATTGCCGCAAAAAGAAAAATCAGGTGGGGCTATTTCTGCATCACAGTCCTTATGGCAGTCATTATCGGCATTATTCTTGGAGTCCTGACAAGCATCAGCAGGCCTTTGGCATTCCTTGCAGGCTACAGCGGCACTGACATTCTTGAGGGTCTTGGCAAAATCATAAAGATAATACCTGTTGAGATAAAGTGAGGCGCGTTTTCATAATCCACGGATGGGGCGGGCATCCTTACGAGAAATGGCGTCCGTGGCTTAAGTCAGAGCTTGAAAAGAGGGGTTTTCAGGCCATAATTCCACAGATGCCTGACACTAACCGCCCGAGGATTGACGCGTGGGTTGGCATGCTTGCAAAAGTTATTGGCAAGCCTGACAAGGACACTTATTTTGTCGGCCACAGCGTGGGCTGCCCTGCAATTCTCAGGTACTTGCAGACGATTGATGCGCAGGTGGGCGGAGCTGTTTTCGTTGCAGGGTTCTGGCTGTCAATAAATGAGGAACAGCTTGAAAATGATGATGACCGCGCAATTTTCAGGCCGTGGCTCACGACCCCGATTGATTCGGCAAGAATCAGGAAAGTGCTGAAAAAGAGCATTGCAATTTTCTCTGATAATGACCCCTGGATTCCGATAAGCACGGCAGAGACCTACAAAAAGGAGATAAATTCAGAGATAATAATAGAGCACAACAAAGGGCATTTTAGCGAAAAAAGCATGAAGGAACTACCAGAAGCGCTTGAAGCGATAGAAAAACTCAGTCGCTGAACCAGTCCTCAAATTCCTTTATCTTCCGCCTTGCCTTTCCTGCATAAATTGCTTCAAGCCAGTGCTGCTTGTCTTTTTTTCTCATTCTCCTCCAGACGTGCTGGGCAAGGACAAACCTGACAAGCGCGGAAACAGCGATTTCCTTTTTTCTTGCCTCTTTTTTCAGGGCATTGAGGATTTCAGGCGGAATGGTTGCGTACAGCCGCGCCATTTTTTTCAGTAAATCTGCCTGTAGAATGCATCCATTGGCGGGATTGATGATTTAAGGCGGTGGACGATGTCCTCTGGCCTTACCCTATTTGCAATAACGCCTTCATATTCTGTCACGTCAAGGGGGTCCTTCACTATCTTGAGGGGCAGCCCGACAGACGGGTGGAAGTACATTTCTGTGCCGTCCTCAAACTTAACGCGCACTGTTTCGATGCCGTTGATGAAGTACTTGCCGTGTTCCTCGTCAACAACGGGCGTGTTCATGTATTCCCTTGACCAATCGTCAGGCGTCTTTGGATAATACTGGTCATACAGCAGCGTGAACGGGACTTCGGAAAGCCCGAGCGTGATGCACTGCTTGGCTATGTCAGAGACATATCCTGAGCAGTATCCTATTGCTGTCTTTTTTGCGCGGTCAAAGATTATCTCGTCAATAAACACGTCATTGTATTTCTTTCCGTCATACACCACATCAACAAGGTGTATTTGCTTGAAAGGCAAATATCTGAGCTTGTCCCCCCTTATGAGAACCAGCCCCTTCGGGCTCTTGTAATGGTACGAGTCAAGCTTTTGGTACACTGCCCACATGTCGCCGACAATTGTTGTCCTGTTTCGCAATGGCAAATGCTGGGGCTGTGAAAGCGACTCTATTATTTTTTGCTCCTGCTCCTTGGCAAGCCTTTCTGCTAAGTCATCGGCAGGCGCAACAGCCGGCTCTGCCACATGCTCTTCAGCAGGCGCAACAGCAGGCTCTGCGGGCTCTGAAATCGGCACAGCAACAGGCTCAGAAGGCGCTGCCGGCTCAGTGGGAGCGCATGACGCAAGCACAATCAGGACCATTAACGCAAAAAGCCTTTTCATAATCCCCTCCTGTGTTTCGTATTATATTAATCTTACTCCGGAACAACGCTCTCATGGAAGCCAAGCGAGTTCTTGGACAACAGCTCGTAATGGTATTCAACTCCGTTGTCAATAACAGCAACAGGCAGCCCTATTACGGGATCAAAATAAATGTCAATGCGCTTTGTTTGTGTTTGGTGCTTCAAATGCACTGTTTCAACCGGAGAAGCAAGCTTTGGGCTGTCTGCAACAACCATGTGCAGCCCCTGGTATTCGGCAAACCAGTCCTCAGGAAGCATTATTTTGAACTGGACATAAGGCAGTGAGTATTTCTTGCCCAAAACACCAATCTGGGCGCACTGCCTCTTTATTTGCGTGTCCCTTCCTTCGCAAACCCCAACCACTGTCTTGTTTTCAAGGTCAAAGTAAAGGGTGTCAACGAAAGGAGCGTGGTACATGTTTTCAAGAACCCTGAACGGCACCATTTTTGCGCGCTTGCCGCTCACAAACCACAGGTCATTCTTGTAAGTGAACTTGTAATTTTTGACATTATTTTTGAATATTGCTTGGTACCTGGCCATGCTTGGTGGCGCTTCGGCAGGCGGCTCGTAATCCGCTGTCTCGCTTATCTCGGGCTGCTGTCCAACAGCAGGCTCTGTTTCAGTTGCCGGCTTGTACACTATCTCCTCAAAAGGGGCAGTCGCATTGGCAGCAGGCAGAGTTTCATTAACAACAGGCAAAGTCGCGTTGGACAGCTCTGCTGTTTTTTTAACAGGCACCTGCTCGCCATGGATTATGGGCACAAACTCTTTTTCCCTGCAGCCCGCAAGCAGGAGAATTGCCAGCACAAGAATAGCTGCCCATCGCATACCCCCAAAAAAGAGGGTAGGCATTTATAAAACAAGCGATTTTCCCTGCCACAGTATGCCCGAAAAGGAAAAGAGCGCAGGGGTTATAATATTCAGGCGCGAGGACAGCAGAATTCTTTTCCTCCTCCTGTTCAAGAAGTACAAGACAGAATACTGGGATTTGCCAAAAGGAAACATAGAAAAGGGCGAGGAGCCGATTAAGACCGCAGAGCGCGAGGCAGGCGAGGAAACAGGAATCACGGATTTGTGCTTTGTGCACGGATTTGAGGAAAAAGTGCAGTGGTGGTACAAGCTCGAGGGCAGGCTGACTCAGAAGACAGTCACGTATTTCCTTGCAGAAACGCAAACAAAAGAAGCAAAAATCTCTGCAGAGCACATAAAGGCAGGCTGGTTCACGCTTGAGGAAGCAGAAAAGGTATTAAAGCACAAGGACTCAAGGGAATTATTGAGGAAGGCGCAAAAATTCATTGAGAAAAGGAAAAAGAGGGACTGTCAAGGTTCGTATGACCAAAAACTCTGAAATTGCCGAGATATTCTACGAAATGGCTGACCTGCTTGAGATGCAGGGCGTGCAGTGGAAGCCAAGGGCGTACAGGAATGCTGCAAGGGCTGTTGACGCGGCAGAGGACATTGAGATAATCCTGCAAAAGGGGGGAAGAAAAGCCCTTCTGGAAATTCCCGGGATTGGCGAAAGCATTGCCGGCAAGATAATTGAATATATTGAGACAGGCAGAATAAAGGAGTACGAAAAGCTCACAGAAAAGTTGCCGGAAGGAGTGCACGCAATGATGCACATAATGGGCGTGGGTCCAAAAAAGGCATGGCGACTGTACAAGGAGTTGGGAATAAAAAGCGTTGACGAGCTTGAAAGGGCATGCAGGGCGGGAAGGCTACGCTCGCTTAAGGGCTTTGGTGCAAAAACAGAAGAAGACATCCTGAAAGGAATTGCAACCCTGAGGGCAGGGCAGGAGCGCATCCTTCTCTGGAGGGCTTGGGTAACAAGCCAGGACATCATCAACCACCTGAAAAAGCTGAAAGAAATCAAGGTCATTGAGCCGGCAGGCTCGCTGAGAAGGATGAAGGAAACAATAGGCGACATAGACATACTGGTCATTTCGTCCAATCCGGATGTTGTCATGGACACGTTCACCAGAATGCCTGACGTGGTAAGGGTGCTTGCAAAAGGGCAGACAAAAAGCAGCGTGCAGTTGAAAGACGGAGTGAATGCTGATGTCCGAGTGCTTGAGCCAAGGAGTTTTGGGGCTGCCCTGCAGTACTTCACTGGCAACAAGGAGCACAATATTGCATTAAGGCAGATTGCAATAAGGAAGGGCTTGAAGCTCAATGAGTATGGCCTGTTCAGGGCCAATAAACAGATTGCTGGGAAAACAGAAGAGGAAGTCTACAAAAAGCTTGGCTTGAAGTGGATGCCCCCTGAGCTCCGCGAGAATACCGGCGAGATAGAAGCGGCAAGAACTAACAGGCTTCCCAAACTGGTCGGCTACAACTCGATCAGGGGCGACCTGCACACTCACTCAAAATGGAGCGACGGCGTCAACACCCCTGAAGAAATGGTTCAGGCGGCAATAAGGATGGGATACGAATATGTCTGCCTGACAGACCACAGCAAGAGCGAGCACATTGCCCACGGAATGGAACAGAAAAGGCTGCTGAAGTATATTGCTGAAATAAGCAGGCTCAAAAGGAAGTATGCGGGAAGGATTGCAGTGCTTTGCGGCTCTGAGGTGAACATAATGAATGACGGTTCTCTTGATTATTCCAAAAAACTGCTGGAAAAGCTTGACTGGGTCGTTGGCTCGGTTCATTCTGGATTCAAGTTCCAGAAGGATGTTATGACCAAGCGCATAATTGCAGCGATTGAAACAGGGCAGATGGACGTGCTTGGCCACCCGACAGGCAGGCTTATTGGCACAAGGGAGCCTTACGCCATTGACATTGAAAAAGTGATTCAGGCTGCAAAAGATAACGGTGTTGCGCTTGAAATAAACGCATTCCCCACCAGGCTTGACCTCAAGGACGCTCACGTCAGGATTGCTGTTGAGGCAGGCGCAAAGCTCTGCATTGGCACTGACGCCCACAACACAAACCATTTGCCGGTTATGCGGTTTGGCATAGCTCAAGCAAGGCGCGGGTGGGCAGAGGAAAAAGACATCATAAACACTTTGCCGTGGAAGAAGTTCGAAAAGCATATAAGCAAGTAGGCAAGAGGCTTTGGTTATGGCATTCAAGGACGTGCTTAAGGAAAAGGTTCCTGCTTACCTGCAGGAAACGCCTGAATTCCCGATAATAATGAAAATGATTTCTGATGCAAAAATAACAGGCCCTGAGAGCCTGCGCCACTGGCTTAATGTTGAAATTCAGAAGTGCAGGAATGACCTCAAGGAATTTAGCAAGGCAGGACCCACAATGAACCGCAAGCGCGTAAGATGCGCCGAACGAATGGACATTCTCAAGCTCGTGCAGGACAAGATATTGCAGTATGTCAAATGATTAAGGATGTCACGAAAAACAGAATTCTCGCCAATAAATGCAGTATTTGCAGCAGTTTCCTCACAAGAGGCATTGGGCTCATGTTCAAAAAGAAAATTACGCCAACAATCCTTGCCTTCAAGAAGCCAAGCACTGCTTCAATCCACACTTTTTTTGTGCACAAAGGCATTGATGTCCTGTTCCTTGACAAAAACCACAGGGTCGTGAGCCTTGTCAAGGGGCTGAAGCCTTGGAAAGTCTGCACTCCAAAGCAGAAGGCAATGTTCGTGGTTGAGCTTCCTGAGGGCTCGATAGCAAGGTCCGGGACTGTCGTCGGTGACATCATCAATTTTAAATAGACCCTGCAATTCCCTGCCTGATGCAATATTCAGGGTCGATAAGTGAAATACAGAGGCAAATTTTCAGGCAGGTCCGGCGCAATAATTTTGAGAGGGTTACGGGAATTCCTGGATGGGCAGTGGCTGCGGTATTGCGCGAATCGCGCAACTGCGCATCCATTTTCTGCACCCCTGTTGCCCTTGAGGAACGGGTGAGGGAATGGGTTGAGAGGCTGAAAAGCGAGTATTGCGGAATTCATTTCAGGCACGAAATCCTTGATTTTAACTCTTACTGCACAGTGTTTCAGTCAGGATGGGCAGGAAGATCAGAAAAAACACTTCCCCTGTTTAATTACGTACGCGACCACAAGCAGGAGATTTTTGGCATAAATGCTGTTTATGAGGGGGTGCAGTTCAGGGAATACTGCAGGGTAATCACGGAAGTTGATTTTGTCACGCCGGAAATGCTTGTCAAGGTTGACGAGCCCTTAAGGCAGGCGCAGTACCGCTCAGAGCACAGGGCGCGCAAGCACAACAGCCTGCGCAGGGCGGGCAATTTTCTTGAAAACAATGATTATCCTGCGTGCAGTCTGGTAAGGCTTGAGGGAATCCCCCTTGGCAATGGGCGTTGGGAAATCACGCTCTATGACATTGACAGCAAGAAATACGTTTTCCCACTACAAAAACCGCATACTGAGCCGCGTGCGTGATAAGCTTTAAATAGGGCACAGGGCGTTATTCTCCATTAAGGGCGTGTAGTTTCAACGGCAAAATAGCCGGCTCCAGACCGGCGGTTCTCGGTTCGAATCCGAGCGCGCCCATTTAATTCCTTAAGAAAACCTGCTTATTCAAGCCCTATCAGCTTCTTGAACTGCTTCCTGAAGAGTATCAGTGCGAGGACTATCAGCACAACTGCGGATATTCCAAATACTTTTGCAGCATTCCTCTTCCACCAGGCCGGTATGACGTCAGGCTCAACAACGAGCTCAACAGGGTTGCTCTTGACTATTCCACCCTTGCCGTCGTCAGCAAGGAACACAACGCGTTCTGTTCCGTGCCAACCGTAATGTGGCGTGAATATTGCCTTGTCGCCGACAAACATTATTTCGATGTTTTCTGCCTTTCCTGAGCTGTATGTCAGTGTGTCTCCGTCAGGGTCTTTGAAGTATTGCGAGAGGTCAAGGGTGTGCTGGGTGTCCTGCTTCCATACCTGCGGCGGGATTCCTATTGTTGGTGTCCTGTTTACTTGGACAATAATCATGAGCGAAACAAGTGCTATCAGTGCGACAATGACAAATATCGCGGGCAATACCCACTTTGCAAGCCTGCCTCCCTTCCTTGCCTTCTTGCCCGGCTTGCCTATGATTGCGAACTCTCCAAGCCCGTCAGCGTCTGCCATATAGTAGACGTACTTGTCGTCTGTGCTCACAGGGTCTGCGACTATGCTGTTCCACCTGTCAGCTCCCAAGTGCAGCAATCTGACTGTGCTTGGTGCGACATTGTGCCTGTGCAGCCAGGACTTTTTTACCATGAACCTTATCCTTGCCTGCGACACCGCGTCGTTTTCGACGTTTGCACTCACAACAAATGTCTGGTAGATGCAGTCAGCGTACGGCGGCACAGAGGGTTTGCTGCGCCTTGCTGTAACAGCGAGATTTTCAACAACATTGTTGAGCTTGAACGCGACTTCTGTAAGTCCTTTCTTCCATTTTGTTTCAAAGTGCAAAAGCTTGTTTGCCAGCACGAGCTTCCATTTCCTGCGGCAGAACCTTTGCCTTCTTATGCGGTGCAAAACAAGTATCAAGAGCAGTATGATTATTCCCAATAGCAAGTAAACTGCGTTCTCTGACAGTGTTTTGTTGTAGGCAATTCCGAGAATAACTGCTGCAATTATTATCAGCACGAGCAATAATTTCAGGAAGCGCTTTCCTGTTGCCTTGAAGCCGGGCAGTATTGAGTCCTTTGATATTATGATGTTTTCGCTGCGCAATTGCTTTTCATATTCCCTCCGCGCCTTCAGCCGTTCCTTCTCAATTTCTCTCTCACGCATTTCTTCCTCTTTTTCCTTTTCTTTCTGCTTGCGCTCCTTTTCCTCTTCCCTGCGCTTTAGTTCCTCCTCGCGCTCCCTGCGCTTGGCTTCCCGTTCTGCCTCGCGCTGCTTCCTGAGGCGGTCGCGCTCTGCCCTTCTTTCAGCCCTTCTTGCCTTTGCCTCTGGGGTATTATACTTCTTAATTCCCCGGACAATCAGGACAATAAGGACGATGAACAGGACGATTGCCGCTATTGTGTAAACAAGGTATTCTGCGAACAGTTTGTCCGCGAATGTCGGGTTTTTCAGGATGACTGTGAGCTCTTTTGTGTATTCTGTGCCTGTCTTGTCCACGACTGCAATGAGCTTTACAGGATAGCTTGCCTGGGCTGTTGTTTCTGTTGGCTGCATGACGAG
>JBBILB010000016.1:0-19297 GCA_037445145.1 Candidatus Woesearchaeota archaeon
GCTGCAGCAGACGGAACAGGATTTTCGCTTACCAACCCAAGTGCGCATTACACCGGTGTGGTCAACAAACACATCACATGCCCAGCAAAACTTAGTGTTTTCGTCGATACAAGAACTGGCACTTGTCTCGCGTGCTGGTTCCGTGCGCGTCCAGCGCATGACGCGCGCGACGTGCCGTACCTCTTACGACACGCAACCAAGTTGCCCAAGAAGCTCGTCGCGGACAGCGCGTACGATGCTGAACAGAACGTTTTTGAACCTTGCTATGAACGCAACATCATTGCTGTTGTCAAACCACGCAAAGGCTGGAAGCAAGGATTCTACCATCAGAAAATGCGCAAACATTTTGACCTCAGAACATATCACCGCAGACCAACAGTCGAGGGCTATTTCTCAAGACTAAAGCAACGCTTTGGCGGCAGTCTCCGCTGCCGCACTGCGCGCACGCAGCGCGCAGAAGTTTATGCACGAATCATCCTTCAGAATCTTTCTTTGTTAATCCAAGACTTTTTCTACAGCGCCCAAGTTTTGTATCCTGCGTCCTCTCCCCTGCATATCATAAGGCATTGGTGGATATAAACATTGTGATTCCAGGTGCTCTGGTGAAAGTCTTGAGTTTGCAATGGGCAGGAGTTAGCGGTTTGCAGCTTGCGGTTAGCGGTTAACGAGGCGGCGGGATAGCGGAACTGCAGACTGCAAGCCGTGAACTGCCAACTTAATGCGAGTTTTTCACCAGAGCCGCGCAAGACGCAATCTTTTTAAACCCCTTGCGTTCCACTAAACCTTATGGCGCGGCTTCGCAAGTTTGTGGCATATCGTGAGCTTGAACGGCCTTACACGAGGTTTTCAAAGTACAAGAAGCTCTCTTACGTGCGCTCAAGGCCTGTTTGCAAGGTTGTGCGTTTTGATGTTGGTGATGTTGCCAAGTCATTCCCTTTCACTTTGCATCTTGTGAGCAAAAGCGATTTGCAGATCCGTGACAACGCGATTGAGAGCGCAAGGCAGACAAGCAACAGGTTTTTGGAAAAGACTCTGGGCAAGGGCGGGTACATGTTCATGACACGCATTTACCCGCACCATGTTTTGCGCGAGAACCCGCTTGCCGCAGGTGCTGGCGCAGACCGCTTGAGCACTGGAATGGCGCATTCTTTTGGAAAATCAATAGGCATTGCTGCGCAGGTGAAGGCAGGCAAGCCGCTGTTCACAATCCATATAGACAAAGAAAACATTGGTATTGCCCGCAAGGCATTGAAGCGCGCCAGCTACAAGGTGCCTTGCAAATGCTCCATTATTACTGTTGAAAACAAATGAGGTGGTATTATGGCAGTAATGCCTGATGTCAAGGAAGCCGAGAATGCGGTTAGGGACTTGAAGAACTGGGTCTTTGTTTTTGCAAAGGAGTATGATTTGCCGGAAGAGGCAATAAACACGCTCCACAATAAGATTGACGAGCTTGCAGCAAAGATTGCAGGCATAAAGTGCGGTTAAGGCAATGTTCAAGTGTCACAAGTGTGGAAGGACAAGCAAGAGGGCCGGCTCGTGCCCTGTTTGCAATCTTCCTCTTGAGAAAGCATGCCCTGTCTGCGGCTACGGCTTTGACCAGTGCATATGCACGGGCGGCTCGACAAAGGAGCCGAAGGCAAAGCATTGATTTTCAGAGCCGCTTTTTCAGTTCCTCAATCAGGCTTGTTTCAACAGGGTCTATGCCTGAGTTTTCTGCAAGGTAATAAGAAGTAAGGTCTCCCATATAAAGTGCGGTGAATGTCTTTACGAGGTGCTGCTTGCCTTTCAGGACTATTTCTGTTGCAGGAATCTTTCTTGCCTTAAGGATGCCTTTCAGGTGCTCCATTCTTTTCTTGTTCTGCGCAGTGTCCCATTCGTCCCTCAGCAGTATGACGTAAAAATTGTCTTTTGCCTTTTCGTAAGCCATTAATTCATTGTGGTCAAGCTCTGGAAAGACATTGCAGAACGCGTGCACCTTGCTGTTCTCATTGAATTCCTGCTTCCAGCGCAACGCAACTGCTTCGTGCTGGGGTCCTGCATAAATTATTGGTATTTTTCCCTTCAAGTGCCCTGCGATTTCTTTTGCCTTGCTGTCAAACTCAGGGTTTTTCAGCGCCTCAATTGTTGCCTTGATTTCAGCAGCATTCAGCCTTATTATTCCTGAATTGTGCAGCACCACGAGCATCGGAAAAAGGAAATATGCAATTGCACTCCTTGGCAGCAGCCCTTGCGGAACAACAATCATCGGCATTTTTGCATCCCTTGCAAGCTCCCTCAGCTTCCCTCCTGATGTCAGAACAACAATCGTGGCGCGCTTTTTTTGCGCGTCCTTTAATGCGGATATTGTTTCCTCCGTGTTTCCCGAGTGTGAAACAGCAAAGACAAGGGTGTTTTTGTTAACAAAACATGGCAAGGAATAGTCCTTGTTGACAATTATAGGCACTCTGCAGTCGTGCAGGATGCTTTTAAGGAGGTCTCCAGGTATTCCTGAGCCGCCCATTCCTGTGACAACAATGCTTGAGAATTCCCCTGCAATCTTGATGTCCTTTCCAAGCTGCACTCCCTCACGGATTTGCTGGGGTAGTGCATGTATTATCTCGAGCAGTTCCATTGTCCCCGTCGCTGTTTTGCTGGTATATTAATGTTGTGATGTGGCTGTTTCTCAGCGCGGATTCCATCATAACCATTTATTATCGGAACACTGCTGTTTATAATGGACAACAATTTGGTGAAGCGGGTGCCTGCTCAAAGGATATTTGGCGCTTTACAAGGGGGGGCAAAGGAACTGACGCCTACCTGCGCTGCTGTTTCTGACCTTGAACTTGCCTGCTCGCAGGTTGTCGGGATGTTCGTCATGGTTGTGGTGCTCTGGGGAATGCTGCTGCTCAGGGTTGCTTTAACCGCTAAGTTTATTAAGTCATTTTTTTAAGCGAGGTGAGTATGGGAGGACGCAGGGGAAAGCCGAGGGTGAGGCGCAAGGCGACAGCAGAGGCAGGCGACTACTTGGAATGGCTTGAGCACTTGGTTAATGCCTCAAAAACAAGAATCGTGGTTGTGGGCCACAAGGCAGATGCTGACGTCCTCGCGAATCTTGGCGTGAGGAATGTTCATTATCTGCAGGAGCCTTACTTCCGCTTTATTGACGGGATTATTGGTCTTGGTCGCGAGTGCGTCTTGCTTTTTGATGCGAATCATGCAGGAAATGTTGTTTGCGAGCGTGTTGCGAGCGACCTTCTCCAGCACGGCATAAAAATCAACACGCGCTTCAGGAAGATGCTGTTTGTGAGCGCGAATAAGGAATTGTGCGGTCTTCTCAAGTTCCTGCACAAGCACGTTATGGCGTCAAAGCGCAGGCACGATTCAGGACCGCCCCACGGGCTGGCATGATGATTGACTCCCTGATGAGCTGGATTTCTGACTGGGGGATTTTTGTGCCGGTAATTTGTGTTTTGCTTATGAGCGACAAAAAGCAGGTTTTGCGCGCTGCAGTCGCGCTTGTCCTGGCCTTTTTTCTTACGGATGTTCTCAAGATTGTTGTTGCCAGACCAAGGCCTGAGGAAGCTGTCAATGGTTGGTTTTTCAACACCCCTGCAGATGTTTACAGCTTTCCAAGCAAGCACGCGTCGATATCTTTCGCACTGGCAACCTCCACAATCCCGCACAAGCGAGCATTGGGCTTGATTGCAGGCGCATTTGCTGTTCTTATCTCGATTTCCAGGATTTATCTTGGCGCTCATTACTGGACTGATGTCATTGCAGGAGCCATTCTCGGCATTGCGATATCATACGCCACAGAAAAGCTGGCAGTTTATTTTGAGCGAAGCAGTAAAAGAAAAAGGCGATGAAGAACTTGAACAATCGTTATGTCTCTGCGCCTGTTAAGGCGCCGAATTAGGATAGTTTTTTAAATACTAAATCAGAGAATTCTAATGGAGTTATTTGCGGCAGTGCCGGAGTGGCCAAACGGGCTGGCTTCAGGCGTGCTTCAGCAAAGCTGAAGAGCTTTCCTCGCTGAGGCTCGGAAAGAGCCAGTGGCTTAGTGCCTACGCAGGTTCGAATCCTGTCTGCCGCATAGAATCTGATTATTTTTCTTGTACGCCTTCTGCTTCCTTCAGCTTTTCCAGTGCAGTGCTGACTGCATTTGTCAGGTCTTGTTTGTATTGTTCTGCTGTAAGCACGAGCTTTGGCAGGTCATCAAGGCCGCGGACAGTAACAAGAGCAAGCATGTCATGTTCGGATATTGGATTGACCTGGCTGTGCATGTCGTCCACATAGAACAAGATTTGGCTTTCATCACCTGGCCTGCTTTTGCGGATGCCGTAATTGTGCTCGTGTGTCTGTATTGTGGCGCCTTGGGTTTCGCGTGTGAACTTTCCCAGATGCAAAGCCTTGTGAGGCTGGTCATTAAGTATCTTGATGAGTGTGTGGGTGTACTCGCCGTTTGTTGTTGCATACAGCTCGCTTGTAAGCGCTGTTTTTGCTTCTTCGTATTCGCGTGCTTTTTGTGCGTTTTTCTGCCGCCGTTCTTCCCTTTCTCTTTCTTCTTTTTCAGTCCGCTTTTTATCGCGGCTGTTAGCGAGCAATGCGTATTGCTTCAGAAGGTCTTCGATTTGATGCAGTTTATCTGCACCCATGAACAAAGGTATTTGCCTGGTGTTTATTAAGTTTCGGGATTATCTCTTCGCCATCCTGAGAACTTCTTTTGTGGTTGTTGCCTGTTCTGCTGATTTTTCAGGCCTGTAGCGCAGGAATCTTGGGAACCTTAATGCCAAGCCCTGCCCTTTTTCAAGACCGCACGTGTGGTTTGGGGACCTTGTTATCTCAGCGCCTGTCACCTCAATAACGACAGCAGGGTTGAACCAGACATCAGGAATCATGAGCTTTGTTATCTCAAGGCGCGCCGGCTTGTGGCTTATTTCGTATCTCCTGAATTTTTTTGGCAGCTCTTCAAGGTCCTTGTCAGTGAATCCAGAGCCGAGCTTGCATAATGTCTCAAATTTGTCTGAAGAATCATTGTACGCAGCGCAAAGCAGGGCTCCGTAAACACCCGCCCTTCTTCCCCTTCCGCGGTAAGCGCCAACAACCACAAGGTCAAAAGTGTCCCTTAATCCTTTGACATATTCCGGCTTCCACTTGACCCAATGCCATCCGCGCACCCCTGCCTGATAGCTTGAGTCCGGCTTTAAGCTCTTTACAACAATTCCTTCCCCGCCGTGCTCCACTGTCCTGTTAAAGAGGTCTTCTGCGCAGTCAGGGTTGTCGCAGATAATCCGTTGTGCGAGCTTTATTGCGCTTGATTCATTTATGCTCTTCTTCAGGATTGCATACCTTTTTGGGTATGCTTCGTGAATCAGTGATTTGCCATTATAATATAGCATTTCAAACACGAATATGCAGACAGGAACTCTCTTGACATATTCGCCAATGCCGTATTTTCTCCTTCTTTGCATTAATATTTGGAATGGCAGCAAATTGCCTTTTTTGTCAACAGGCATTGCTTCTCCCTCAATCACACACTCTTTTGCTTTTACATTCTTTCTTATCGCTTCAACAATGTCCGGGAACTGTGTTGTGATGTTCTCAAGCCTTCTTGAATAAAGAACTATCTTGTCGCCTTTCTTGTGAGCCTGTATTCTTTCGCCGTCGTATTTTTCTTCAACCGCGAAAGGCACTCCCATCTTTGAGGGGATTTCACCAAGGTTCTTGATGCGCTGGCAGAGCATCATCTGAATTGGAATTCCAAGCGTGACTCCAATCTGGCGTATTCCTGCAAGCCCTTTGTTTGCGATTGTGCGCGCAATGACTGCGACATCTGGCGAAATCATGAATGCATGCTCAATTTCTTTTTTTGCCTCTTTTGAGCCTGTGAACGTGATGCACAATGCGTCAAGGACTGTCTTGTCGCCAACTCCGAGCCGTAAATTTCCCTGCACGATTCTTGCGATGTAGCGGGCCTCTTTTGCTGATGCATTCCTGAGCAGGCCTGCAAGAAGCATTATTTTCTGCTCCTGGCTTCCTGGCCCTGATGATGAGGCAATCTTGTGCAGCGTATCAAACACCTCTGTCACTGAAAGTTCTCTCCTTTTCTTGCCGACAAGCTCTTCTGCCACCAGCCCTATGTCGCCGAGCTTTTTGTAAAGCCGAAGCGCTTCTGGCTGTCTTATTCTAGCAGCTTCCGCAACCGCCTTGAGGACCATTTTTTCAGCCATTCCAAGATTGATGTCTGCGAAATCGCTTGCTATTCTTCCAAGGGTGAGGTATGCTACTTTGTCTATCTCGTTCTTCGGCACCTTCTTGAAGAGTTCTGACAGGATTCTCCTCAATGCATTGCCAGAAGATGTCTTCTCAAGCTTCTCAAAAGTTTCTGCCAGCTCCTTGAATGAAATGCTCATGGAATGACAAACTTCCTCTCGTGGTGCAGGTCCTTGATGATTTTTTTTGGCTTTCCGAGCCTTACGTCAGCATAGTTGAACCTGCTTTTGATTCTTGCAGGGATTATTGTGCCGCGCTCAATGTGTTTTTTGGTTAGGTAACTCAGTATGTAGTGGTGGTTGTCAAGCAGCTTGAGGGTTATCAGGCTGTATTCGTGCCCGTCCTTGACCGGAAAGACCGGCGCTGTGCTTCTTATTCCATACACAGTGTCCTGCAATAATTCTGATTCAATGTCGACAATGACGTCTGTGAAGTGTTTTTTTGTTGCTGAGAAATTTTTCCAGAATTTTGGTGCAAAATGCCTGATTGTTGCAGCGTATTTTGCGTTCATTTTTCTTGTTGCCCTGCACTTAGGCGAGCAGGGGGTGTGCATTACAAGCGGGAAAGCTCTTTCAACATCGTGCAGGTGCTTGTAGTACGAGTAGTGGGTGTAATTCTTCCTGAGGAATGCAAGGTTGTGTTCTTTTATGTAATGCTCAATGCAGCATTTTGGGTAGTCATACAGCTTTCCTGAAATCCGGTCTGCCTGTGCGTGCCTTTGTTTCTTGACAAGTTTCTGGTACTGCTGGAACAGCCTGAAGCTTTTGTCGTCGTCAAAAAGGTCGTACCCATACCACGTGCCCATTATTTTCCACTTGATTGCATTTCCCTTTATCGCTATTATTTCCTCGTATGTCTTGGGCCTGCTGACAAGGAAGGGTATTCTTCCTTGCTTGAGATGCTTTTCAAAATGCTCTTTTTCATCAAGGTTTTTCGGGTTTATCTTCAGCTGGATGAACGTGGCCGGCTTTGCGCCTGTTGCAAAAAGAATCAGCTTGAGCCTGTTGTAGTCATCAAGCCCTTTGGCTGTTTGCGCGAAATCAACAATGTATTTTCTTTGCTGGTCCATCTGCCACCCCTTTTATCCTCCAATTGTGCAGGACTGTATTTAAACGTTTTCTTTGCGTTACCTAAAAACAGACAGTGACTTGTTGTTTGGCTTTTTTTCTGCATTAATGTAAACGTGCGAATCAGGCGGCTGGTGTCATTTGTGAATATGCTGTGCCGCTTGACTTGATTGTGCTTCCGTCATCGCAAGCTTTTTAAATCCTTCACTGCTCCCCCGACGAATATGGGGCTGTATAGTTACATTGGCGAATTGTGGAAGCAGCCAAAGGAGAGAATGCCTGCGCAGTACAGGCAGTACCTTATTGCATGGAGAAAGGAACCTGCCACAGTCAGGCTGGAGCATCCGACAAGGCTTGACAGGGCAAGGGCGCTCGGCTACAAGGCAAAGCTGGGAATAATCGTGGTCAGGCAGAGGGTTGGTGCAGGCAGTCACAAGCGCCCTGACTTCTCGGGCGGAAGGCACTCAAAGCACTTCCGCAGGACACAAATCCTTGCCAAGAATTACAGGCTTATTGCAGAAGAAAGGGCAAACAGGCAGTACCCGAATTGTGAGGTTCTTAATTCGTATTTCGTGGGCGGAGACAGCAAGCACTACTGGTATGAGGTCATCCTTGCAGACCGCGGCAATCCTGCAGTTGCAAAAGACAAACGCATTGGCTGGATTGTAAAGTCAACGCAGAGAGGCCGTGTGTTCAGGGGGCGGACTTCTGCCGGGAGGAAGATACGCGGACTGATGCACAAGGGCAAGGGTGCTGAGAACCTGCGCCCAAGCAAGGACGCAAACAACTGAGGGGATGGCTGATGGTGAGGAAGAATGCAAGGCACAAGGCTCCAAAGCGCAGAGTTTCCTGCAAAAAGGCAGGCAGTCGCGCCCGCAAGGCAGGAAAAAAAGCTCCGCCCAAGGAAATGAAAATGCCTGCGCTGCTTCCGCCAATTGAGAAGGATGCTGTTGTTGAGGATGCGCCAGAGTCCAAGGACGACTTCTTTGATGAGGAAGAGCTGAAGGAGTTCAGCGTTCAGGACGAGGAAGAGGGGCTGGAGGAGGACGCTGGCGATGGCGGCGACAGCGAGCCTGCCTGGGACGAAGAAGAATATTAGTTGTTCCTCGTGAGTGCTAACATTTCCCGAAGCTTTATAAATAGCTGTATTCTAATCGCGATTACAAGGGGGAGTTGGGTTGGCATATAACAGAGATTCCACAAGAAGCAACAGGTATGCCTGTAATAATCCTTATAATTCTCGTATTAAAGACAGAACTCTTGACCTTGCTGTAGCATCAGCAATATTGTGCGGGCAGCTGCCTGCTGACGCTCACACTGACGCTTCCAAGCCACGCTATATCCTTGTTTCCGAGCGCGGCAAGACAAAGCGCCGCCGCCTGCCGCAGTGGTATGACCCTCTTGTCAGGGGCGCTTTGGCTGCAACAGGAGTCCTTGTTGTGCTTTCAGGAAATGCTGACGCGCAGGAAAAAAAGAAAGACTCTGCTGATGCAGCCCTTTATGCTGTCCTGCAGGACCATCAAAGCACAGAGGATGACCTTGTAAGGAAAGCAGATTATGAATACCTGCGCGGCACCATTGACCAGTTTCCAGTTGAACAGCGCAAGGCGTCGCTGAAAAAGGCATCTGCATTGCTTAACCGCACAGAGGAAATGAGTCCTGGCATCCAGTATGACTTCAAAAGAATGCAGATAAACAATGCATATTCCCATATTGTGAAAGGAGTGAGCTATTATGATTTGAGCGATGAGGAACAGAAGCAGGTTGACAATGAGCTAAGTAAGCAGCCGGCTGCGCCAAAACCGCCTCAGCAGCCCCAGCCTCCTGCAACTCAGCCTCCTGCCCAGGAGAAGAAAGAGTCAGGGCTTATCCTTCCTAATGACCCTCTTTTCTGGTCAACAATTGAGGCAGCAAGCTACAAGTCATTGCAGACGCGGGAAGCAGAAGCAGTGCTCAGGACAGGGCTTCTTGATGTTTATGCACAGGGCCACATAAGGAAAAACAAGGAGGAAGTCAGCAGAGACCCGCGCAGGACACAAGGGGTTGGCGGCCACGCATTCCTTGACACCGGCTTTATTGATGCAGGGCTGACAGGCAGCTACAGCAAGTACAGAAGGAAATCAGGCGAGCATGACGAAACAACATCCGGCGGAGTCATAATCACGACAGACACAAAAGGGCTTGAGGAGGCTGAGCGCGAATACTACGCGCTTACAGGCGGGCTGAAATTCGGCGATTTCAGGATTCACGGAACAGTCCGCAGTGCAACAGAAGCAAACAATATCACGACAATAGTCAATGGCTTTGTTGACAGCCCTGACCCGATTGGCGATTACCCGTTCACAATCGTTGATGAAAAGGATTTTGACATCACAACCCGCGGAGCCCAGCTCTGGTTTGGCAAAGACAGGGCTTTCAAGGAAGATGACTGTGTTTTGGATAGTGTCAGGGCAAAGGCAGTCGGCGATGTTGAGCAGATTGACATAGACCTTAATGACTCAAAATACAGGACGTGGCGCGTTGATTTCATCCTGGACTTGCTTGGCAAGGACGCGAAATGGGGCGCGTCAGCATCTGCCGGCACGCGCCTGATTGAGGATGCAGAGGAGCAGAGCAGGTACAGCAGGGTGCACGGCTCGGCAAATGCCGCAGCAGACCTGGACGGGCTTTTGAGCGAGCCTTTGGGAATTCCTGTTCCTGCCACTGTGTTCGGCTCGTTCTGGCGCCTTGACCAGCCGTATGGCGGTGCAGGGCTTGTGATTGGGGGAGGAAATGCGGTTAAGCTTCTTATGGACTATTCGAACCAGCGCGCGTGGCACGAGCTTGAGCTTAGCAAGGAACTCGGGCCTGAGGAGCGCAAGGTTAAAATGGACCTTTTGAATTACGACCTCTTAAGGGGGCTGACAGCTGACCCGAAACTGCGCCTGCTGTTGTTTGGAGGGTGCCGCAGGAACGAGGTTGCTGGCGAGCACGAATACGACTGGACAGCACAGGCCGCGCTTGTGCTTCCTGCAGGCGAAAAAGTCATTTTTGCGCTTGACGGCCTGCGGGACAAGGTCGGCATTGAGGAAATCATCCGGGGAGGGCTGAATGTCAGGCTGCCTGGCGGCTGGCGGTTTGGCTTCTGGGGCGGAAGGTACAATGTGGATGGCGCACTGCATGATAGTGCGCCGATTTTCGGAATTAACGGCGGGGTGGACTTTTAAGCCATGAACAGGCTTGCAGTATTGTTTGCGGTTTTGATGGCTGTTTTTGCAGCCCAAGCCCTTGCCCTTGACACGCCGCCTATTTTATCAATATCTGCAGCACCTGGCACAATTGTTAATGATACTGTCGCGATAACAGTAACTGCTGTTGATGTCATGGATAATGCAGGCATTGTCAACATGACTTTGTATGAGGATGGCATTATTGCTGACACAAAATTGTGCATGGGAGCAACAACGTGCGCACTGAGCAGGGCATTCTCATACGTGTTTGCAGCAAACCACACGTATCATGCTGGTGCTGTTGATAACAGCGGAATTCTTGTCACGACAGCGCCTCTTAACGTGACTTTCCTTGGAATAAACACTCCGCCAAAATGGATTGGCTTGCCTGCGAACGTGAGTATTTACGAGGACTCTGGGCTTAACCTGAATTTGATAAACCTCAGTGCGTTTGCAAAAGACAACCAGACTCCTTCGGACAACCTTTCTTACACAGTGCTTGCCGACAGCAACGCGAGCCTTGTGAACTGCTCTGCAAGCCCAACGCGCTTCCTTGACTGCCTTGTCAATGCAGCAAACAGCTCAGGAACATCTGTTGTCAACCTGAGCGTTTCTGACGGCCAATTGCATGACACAAGGCTTGTCACAGTAACCGTGCTTCCTGTGAATGATGTGCCGTTCAACAACCTCACATTCCCTGTAATTGCATTTCCTGAAGATACGTATAATGATGCAGTGAATTTGAGCAATTATTTCTTTGACATTGACGGGCCTGCCGCAATTTCGTACTCATTCGTGTTCACAAACACAAACGCGACTGTTATTGTCTCGCCAGGGACAATGCTGAACATTTCCTCAACAAGGAACTACACAGGCGAATTCCCGCTGCTGATAATTGCGTCAGACAGCCTTAACAGCACGAACATTACGGCAACAATTAATGTCACGCCTGTGAATGACGCGCCATGGTTCAATCCGCCTTTGCAAAACAAGGTTGCGTTCCTTGGCAGTGTTTTCCTGTATGACATCAATGCGAGCGATGTTGACAACCCGACTGTGTTTACTTTCAGCACAAACAGCACTGAGTTCACAATAGACCCTGCAACAGGGCTTATCAATCACACTTTCCTTGCAGTAACTAATCATTCAATCAATGCAACTGTCTGCGACGATGCAGGGCTGCCGAACAGCTGCGCAAGCGGAGAATTCAACATAACAGTTATTGACATTACGCCGCCAAGCCTTGTTAGCTTGATTGAGCCGCCAGACCCGTCAATATTCAGCGAGACTGTGAATTACACGTTCTGGATTAACCTGCTTGATTACAGCGGTGTCGCAAATGCCTTGCTTAACTTCAATGGCATTTTGTTCCCTGACACCCAGAACGTAAGCAACAGCCTGTTTAATGCAACAATTGGCAACCTTGCAGCCGGCTATTATACTTACACGTGGCTGTTTGCTGACATTTACGGCAACGCGAACACAAGCCTGCTCCAGAACTTCACGGTGATGAAGGCAAACTCAAGCATTGATTTGGCGCTTAACGACACTGAGGGCAACATCACCTTGTTCACTGGCGTGCCGATTGAGATTTATTCCTGGCTCAACATTCCTGCAGGCCAGTTGATTAGCTTGTTCCAGAACGGCGCCCTGATAGCCAGCGGCAATGGCTCAATCAATCTGACAACGTATTACAACAGGTCTTTTGCAGGGCTTGTAAACCTCACAGCAACTTATGCGGGCAACCAGAACTACACGAACACAAGCATAACAAGGTTTGTTGATGTCATAGTTTCAAACTCAACTGTTAACATGCTCCTTAACGGAATGGATGGGAATATTACTATTGGCACAGGTGACTGGCTTAATTACTCTTTTACATTTTCGCCGCCAGGACAGGTTTTGACTTTGTGCTGGAATAATGCAAGCAGTACTTCAGCTGACTGCGATTCTGTGTCTTCTAATTATACTTCAACAGGGTATTTCTCTGACGCAGGCTTTACAGAGACAAGCATTGTGGGTGTGTTCAATGTTACTGTATATTATGATGGCAATGAAAACTATACCATCTCAACAGACACGCACTTCCTTGAGATAATTGATACCATTCCGCCAGCACCTGTTAGTTATGGCGTGATTCCTGCCTCGCCTGTTGTTTATTCGCCAATTCAGAATTATTTGTTCACAAGCACTTGGACAGACAATATTGCAGTGGACGATGCAGTGCTTGAGTTCAATGGCGCAAACGTCACGACAACAGGGTCATTCGTGGCAGAACTTGCACCTCTTGCAGTCGGCAATTACACGTACAGGTGGATTGTGAATGACACCCGCAACAATGTCAATGCGTCTCCTGTATTCAATTACAGCGTGACTGCAGCAACGCCAACCCTTTCGCTCAGCGTTTCGCCGTCAAATACTGTTGTTATCGGGACAGATACAACAGTTGGTTGTACTGCTTCAACAACGCAAATCACGCCTGTTTTGGCAAGGAACGGCACTATTGTGAGCAATCCTGACAATTCAGTGCTTGCTGTCGGTGTTTACAATTATTCCTGCACTGCTGCTGGAACGCAGAACTACACTGCTCCTGCGCCAGTGTCAGCAATTGTTACAGTAATCCCGACCCCTGCAACAGTCAATTTGCTCCTGAATGGCACTGATGCTGACATGATTGTGCCTGAGAACAGCACAGTAAACATTACAGGAATGCTTGTAACCCCGAGCGCGGGCAATGTTGATGTTTATGTCAATGGAACCCTTGTCGCGACAGGGGCTTCTCCGCAGTCAGTGTCGCAGTTCTTTGGCAATCCTGGGGCGTTCCCTGTCATGGTTAACTTTACAGGCAACACAAACTACAGCGCTGCAAGCGAGACCCACTATGTCTTTATCGGAGACAACCTTGTCAAGTACAACATTTTCCCTGCTGACGGCACTTTCCTGAACACCAGCTATGTTGACATGAACTTCAGCACAAACCTTAACTCAACCTGCAGGTGGGCGCTGACAGACATTGATTATGACTTAATGACCAACGCATTCAACGGCGCCCTGACATTCCATTATGGCCGGGTAACAGGGCTTGAGCCATTGGGCCTGCACACAGTATATGTTGCATGCATTAATGACACTGCTGCAACAAATGCAGAACTGACTTACAATGTCTCTAACATAATTGAGGACTCAAACATTGATGCTGCATTCATTGACTGGAGCATTGTCAGGTGGGTCAATATTACCCCGACAACGAACATATTTGACAGCGAATTGTATTATGACAGGATTCTCAACAGCGCACTCACTTCTGTGTATGCTGAGAATTCCCTGATAAACAACAGCATCCTTACAGACTGCATCGTCATTAATTCAACAGTTAAGGACATCATTGCGAGCGAGTGCATATTCATCAACAGCATTGTTGACCCGAGCAACCTTACAGGAAGCACCCTGTCAAACACATTGACGCTTGATTCCAACGTCACTTGGTCCACTGCTGTTGACTCAACAATTGATTTGAGCAACGTTGAGGACTCTATAGTGATTGACTGCACGATAAACCGCTCAACAATCCGCAATGGCGTGCTTATGCACTGCAGTGTCAGGAACAATTCAAACATCCTTGACAGCGTGGTGAACAACACAATCCTCATAAACACGAATTTGACAAATTCAACAATAACAAACAGCAATCTGAACTGCGTTAATGGCACAGGTGTTTACATTGACAACAATATCCTGATTGATGGAAACGTGACTGTGTGCACTGGTGCTGTTGTTTACAATCTTTCCAACAACAACACGAACCTAACAAGCTATATGGAACTGCCTCCTGCTGCCTCATTCGTACTTTCACCAGGCTCATCTGTTTATACTGGCACAAACGTGACGTTCACGTCAACAAGCACAGACCCGAACATTCCAGGTCCTTTGAATGACTCCCTGACTTACTTGTGGCAGTTCAGCGACGGCACAACGTCAAATGTTGCGGCCACGTCAAGGGTTTACAACACGGCAGGGACATTCCCATTCAACCTTACAGTGACTGACTCCTTTGGCATGTCAAGCACTGCCTCTGGCGCAATAACAGCCAGCGTTTATGTGCCGCCAAGCGGTGGTGGAGGTGGTGGCGGTGGCGGAGGCGGCGGTGGCGGAGGCAGCGGAATTGGCAGGGTGTTCTATTACAACCTGAGCAAAGGCAAGACCCAGCTGATGACTCTTGGACAGCTTGACAGCCTGCTGATAGAATACAATGACGTTGTTTATCCGCTTGAGAACATCAGGATTGCCCGCGACCACGCGAACTTCACGATTATAGGAAGGCAGTCAAGGCTTGTTCCGAGCGAGGTCCGCAAGTACAACCTCAACAATGACCAATATTATGACCTTGTGCTCACGTTCACAAAGAACTACGTCACACGGATTGAGCTCAGGCTTGAGCCGACACATGAATATGCTCCGGGAATGAATGTTCTTCCATTGCCTTCTGGCCTGGAAAACTGGGAGCCAAAGGAAGAGCCTGCAAAGCCAGTTGCTCCTGAATCCAAACCGGTAGTCCAGCCAACCGTGCCTGTTGTGCAGCCGCCTGCCCAGCAGGAGGTTGAAATCAAGGCAGAGGTCAGGCCGGGCTGGCTGAGCAGGCTGTGGAATTCTGCAAAAGGCATAACAGGCAGTGTTACAGCAGGCGCAGGCAGCATGCAGCTCAGCGGCTGGATGATAACACTGCTCGTTGTGGTATTCGGTGTGGTGCTGTACTACTTGCTGGCAGAATTGTTTGACTGGTAAGTCACCCGAGATAAGTCGGGGTTTCTGATATGGTGTCTTTTGCAGCAGCAATGGCTTTTTTGTGCTTTTTTTCGGCTGTTATAATTGCTTTTGGCTTTTTTATTGCGCCATATTCTTCCTCGTACTTCTTGACCACGTTGTTGAGCACGCTGAGTATCATTTTTGCATGATATGGCTCAACCATGATTACATTGTGCTTGAGCAAAAAGCTTGGCTTCTTGCTTCGCGGGTCGACCCTTGGCGTGATGCATTTGAAGTCAAACGAGAACTGTGTTGGTGTGAAGTTTGCTGTCATTTCGTGAGCGAAAAACGGCTCTCCGTCAATTATTTGTATGTTGATTGGCTCTTTGTTCTCAACCATTAAAGACCACCTCTATTGGAAGGTTTTGCGAGCTGGCTTATAAATGTTGCTCAGTGTGCGAAAGCGCAGGCGTCCTGCCGTCGGCAAGGTATACTGCCTGCTGGGCGTTTTTTCGATAGGCGGCTGACTTCATTGCCGTCAAGCTCGCGGTATATTACGACACTGCCGTTGCGCGTTAGCTCAAGAGCGCCGTTTTCCCGGAATATTAGCGCGGCTTTTGTACACATCCTTTGCTCGTACCTGACAAGGGACTCAAGGTCTTTTTTTTGGCAGGTGCATTGTAATGGCTGGATTGTAGTAGCTGTTCAGGTACTGCTCAATGCGTTGTGCAAGGTCTTCCCACGTAAGGGGCATTGTCTGCTTGTACCCGCCTCCTGCAAAGAAATACATCGTCTTGCCGCATTTTTCCACTGCGTAAACCTGCGGAGCCCCCCATCATGGCGGCAAAAAAAAGCCATGTGCATTTAAAGATTTGTGCACTGCAAAATAGAATCAGCAGTTTTCCACATAAACTTCCTTTGTGATTGAGCGCGAGTTGTATTCTGCTGTCACAATGATTGTGTGTGCGCCTTCTTCAACCAGGAATGGCTCGCTGAAGGTCTTGTATTCGCCCTCATCAAGCGAGAATGGGATTTCGCGCTCCAGCCCGAGTGTTCTGCTTTCCAGGCGCAAAATGCCTTTTTCATCATTTTTTCCTGTGTTTTCAAGGCGTATTGTCATCCTTCCGTTGTCGCCGCATATTTCTGCTTTTGCCCTGCGCAGTGAGAGCTCGTGCGCCGGCTTGTCAAGCTTTAGCGTGAGTGTTTTCTTCAGCCTGATTCCGTTCTCGCGGATTGTGATTTCCAGCTCGTATCTGTCTTCTTCAGTAAGCCTGGGGATGAAGAACTCATACTTGAGCTCCTCAACATCGCCTGGCTTTAGTTCAATTGTTTCCTTTTCCTTTTCGTCAAGCTCGTCAATTTCTGCCTCAACTGTTATTTTTTTGCTTGCGTTTCCGTTGTTCTTTAGCGCGATATTCAGCTTGACCTCTTCATTAGGGTCCACGCTTAGCGAGGTGCCGCCATTGACTTTCTTTGTGCGCTTGCCTGCCTTTGCGGTTATTTCTATTTCAAGGCCATTGGTTATTGTTGGCATTATTGTTGCAGGTGTTTCGTTTTGTGTTGGGGTTTCGTTTGTTGTCTGGTTTTGCTGCATGCTCTCGTTAATTTCAGGAGTCTGGTTTGTTTGCGGCATGGTCTGGTTTTCTGTAATGTTTGCAGGAGGCTCCTCAACAGGCAGGGTGTAATTGTATTCAGGGTATATGTATGGCGGCTGGGGCAATGGGTTGACCGAGCCGACCGCTATCTGGGTGCCTTTGCCGACGATAAATTCGCCGTCTGAGACCCTGACTGTTGTGAACACAATCCCTGGCTGTGGCGGCATCCAGCGGCCGCCGGAGTCAAACGGCGGCGCATAAATGATGCTCAGCTTGTTGTCATCGCTTGGGTCCTCATTCTCATTGTCAGGGTCGCTTATGTTGACATACGGAGCCAAATCAATCTCATAATCCGCAGTGAGTGTTTCAGGGATTTCTATGCGCGGAGGCCGGTTGGTGTTGGCAATATTGATGGTCGCTGTCTTTGTAACGCTGAATTCGCCATCATTGGCAGTGACAGACACATTGAGCTGCCTTGGGCTGTCATAATCGGGCACAAACATGCCCTCCTCATCAAGCGGCGCGCCATAAATTATTGTCAGGTTGTTGTCATCATTGTCAACGCTGTTCTCGTTGTCAGGGTCTGTGGCTGTTGCTATAAGCATGAATTCATCTCCTTCTGCAGCTTCCTGAAATTCGGGGATGTCAAGCTCTGGCGGCCTGTTTGTGTTGTACACTGTGAGCAGTATTGTGCGTTCTGAAACATCAATGCCGTCATCTGCCGTGATTTTGATTGGGTATGTTCCGCTTTCGTCAAATGTCAAGGTATGTGTGCCGTCAACTCTGAATGGGGCATCAATCGTAATGTCAACTTCATCACCTTCAAGGTCTTTTGTTATTGCCTGTATGTTTATTGTATCTGTTTCATTTGCATACGTGTTCGTGTTAAGTATGACTGGCGCGTGGTTTGGCAGCAGGACTCCGCTGAAAAGCAGGGTCTGGCCATCGTATTGTATTGTTATTAGCACGTCATACGCGCCGTCATCCTGGTCTATATCTTCAAATTCGAATGTAAGCGTGTTTTCGCCCGGCTGAAGTGTTGTGTGTTGTGTTAGTGCCTGTTGTTGTTCTCCGTCCATTGATAATTCTGCAGTTATATTTGCAGTTATTGCTGACTCCCAATTATTTGTAATGCTGACATTGATGCCTGCTGTTCCTGTAATGACTTCAGGGATGTTAAGGGCTGCTTCAAGAGTCCTGACATTTACTTCAAATGATGTTCGGGTCTTTTCCTGCCCTTCCTGGACAAAGTCAACAAAGTATGTGTGCGTGCCTTCCTCTGTTGGTGCAGGCAGTTCCAGGGTGTATTCTGATTGTGTGCTGCTGATTTCCATTGCGGCGAGCACTGTTCCTGTTGAGTCCGAAAGAGAAATGTTGCCTGCGGCTGGCTCGTCCTGCGTGTTCTCAATATGGACTGTTATTTGATTGAGCGTGCCAGGTAGTATGTTTGCCGGCGCTTCGATTGCTGTTATGCGGACTGGCGAGAACGGGTAATATGTTATGTTGTACATTGTTGTCCTGTAGAGCCTGAATTGTCCTGCAGAGCAGTCCAAAACATCCACTGGACGTATGCGCGCAAGAACCATGTTGTTCTCATCAGAGTATGTGTGCGAGAAGTCAATGTGCGCGCTGGAATTGGGCATGCTGCAGTCGCGGTCTGTATAAGCAAACCCGTCCCACATAGGCACGTTTGCAGTGATGTCTACGGGGTCTGAGAATCTAATTAGCTCTACTTTTGTCACGATTGTGTTCAGCGGGAATTCTGTTATCAGCGTGCGGAATGGCAGGGCTAATTCTTCAGGGCTTTCCTGCGGCCAGGTTTCAGGCGTTGTTATGAATGTGAAGTTCTCAGCGTGTTCCAGCTCGTATGACGGGATTGTGAATGTGATTGTATTTGTGTATGCCTCGCCAACTGCCTGTATCTGGTAGTCCCCTGCAGACTGTAGTGTGAATTGCTCTGTGATTCCTTTGCACCATCTGTCGCGCGCATTATTCTCGTATTGAGGCACTGTTACTTTCACTAATGGGTTTCCATAAAGCGCGTAAGACAATAATGTGAGCCCGACAAGCTCATTTGAGTCCTTAATGTTCCAGTGGTAATTGTTGCGTGCCTGTGCAAATACATCCCCTAGGCGCAGGCTGTTTTTTCCAAGATTACAGACTATTGCTCTAAGGAATTGCTGGCTTGTGTATGCTGTTGGCGCAATTATTGCGGCATGCGGTGCGAGAGAATTTCCAATGCTTTCTGTATTGGGCAATGTGAGTCCTGAATATTTTGAATTTACCACGAATAATGATGGATTTGCATCAAGTTCTTCGTTCCACATTTTTACATCGTTTATATCAAATGATGCCGCACTGGTAAGCGTTCCTTCTTTAGGATACGAGTCCACAACAAGCTTTTTGCCCGAGTTCTCAATCCAATAAT
>JBBILB010000017.1:0-17452 GCA_037445145.1 Candidatus Woesearchaeota archaeon
GCTCTTCCGATCTCTGTATCAACCTGTTTGAACACGACAAAGGGAACTCCATTAATCATTTCTTTCCGTGCGGCAACAAGCCGGTCGAACATTTTCACAATGTTCGGGTTGGGTTCGTATCGCCCGATCCACGTGACGTTGGTTGTATTTTCCCGGCCATAGCACGTGAAGGATAGGTTCATACCCGCAAATGTTTTTGCAATTGCAAATAGAAGGGAGATTATTTCAGTCTCTAACTTATCGTCGTTTATTTCGAACTCAATGTGTAACGACAAGGTATTGCGGAACATTCCTGATTGCCAATATTCAAGATGTATTTGGTTCTTTTCGTGCATGTATTGCGTGGTGAAAATATCCTGCCCTTCTTCAACTTGTTTCCATTTTGTGAATATCTTTGGCAGGTCGGCAAATATTGCAGCACTGTTGGCGGTGTCTTCATGGACGTATGTGCTCCATTTGTCCCCTGTTTTTTCTTTTATGTACTGCAGAAGCGCCTGAGCATCTTGCACAGGTGTGTTTGTTTTCTTGCGAATACCCATAAGTCCATCAAGTTTCATGGTTCAAACCCCCCAAAATCACCAGGTCCAGCTATGCCAACAAAATTGTCATTCGGCACCCATTCGTGAATCACTCCTTTTGCATCAACCCTCCATGCGCCCTCAATATCTCTTGGGTCAATGTCTCCTATAAGAGGAATAACCCCCTCTTCCCCATACACGTATTCTGAAAGATCAGTATTGCCGTGGATGATTGACGTTTCAATTGCGGGCGTATTTTTCAGGTCTATCGCTTGGCCGCCGCGATTGCGAATCCTGTAAATCCAGCCTGCTTCATCGCCATTAGTTGTTGCAAATTTGATTGCGGTTTTCCAGGACAATGTTGTGCTCGTGAATGCTGTGTCCATTGAAGTGACGATGTGTGCAATCAGTTCCTCATTTGATGTGCGCGTCATGTCAGGGGCTTTAAGGCCGTTTTTGAATACTTTCAGCCGTTCTGCTTCTCCTCCATAAATTCCTCGGAGGACTGCCGGATTTTTAGTGTATGCCCAACCGTTATTCAGGAAAAGATCTGCATTTTTGCCAGCGCGTTTTATTATTTCAGCACGGTGAGCATTCCACACATCTTTAGACTTTAGAGTAGGCTCAATCTCATGCAGTTGCTTGCCAAGTCTTGTTTCATAAACTTCTGTGCCTCTAACAAGCGCGATTTCATCATCAGCATTTTTAATCACTTTTTTTAGAACGTCACCAAAATGATCCTGCAGATTCTTTCTGTGCTTTTTGAACAAGTCCTCAAAAGGTTTTAACGCTTTAACAACATCATCATCAGCCAGTTTTTTGATTGCGTTTTTTGTTCCAGAACTCGCGCCAGGAATTATTGCAAATGCTGTTGCTGTGGTACACCACCCAAGTCCCTCTGGATTAACAATGCAAGTGTCAACTGCATCTGCTGCATCAATTGCTGCTTCTGTAATCATCCAGCCAGTTGCGAGTATTACAGGCGTTGCGGTTCCTCCTGTTCCAACAATTAGTGCTGCTGCAGAAACCCCCAACGCAATGTATCCTGCTGTTTGCACTCCAACCCTGAAGAAGTATGCGGACTCAGAATTGAGGCTCTTGTAGCCATTGTCTTCTATGAGTTTGGTGAATGCATGGATGACTTGCGCGTCATCTGTATTAATGATGACTGCATAATTGTTGCTGTCCCAGGGGTTTATCTCGATGAATGCTGCATTGTGGTTTTCAAACCCTGCCTGGAATGGGAAGCAGTTGTATGCCTTGTTTGTGTTTTCTGAGCCGAACACGAATAATGTGGCGCCATTGAAATTGTCCCACAATTGCGGATCATTGCAATAAACCTCTGAGCTTTTCTTTTCTTTAAAATCAGGTTTGTATCCTTTTTCATTCAGCACTTGTTTTAAGAAGTTTATTTCATTCCTTTGTTCGGGAGTTGGTGAATCAGGAATTATTATGATTACGTCTTTGCCTTCGTATGTTCTGTCGTAATCATTTCTGTAGAATATTTTATCAAAATCAGCGAATGTTTTAGTTTTTCTTTGTATGTACCCGATTTCAGTAAAGGCTGTGTTTGTTTTTGAGTCTGGCAGGAAGGGAAGGAAGTAGTACCAGTTGAGCAGGCTGATGTTTCTTCTGTAGTGCGGCACAACAAAATCGTCTCCGAGTATTATTGTGTTTTTGCAGCCGTTTTTGTTGCATTTTTCTCTTATGAGGTTTCCAATGTCCAATGCATGGTCGTTATTGGTGAGCAACGTATTGAAGGGTCCTTCCCTATAGTCTGAGAATTGCTTCCACGGGTTTGGCGTGCTGACGTAACGGCCGACGTCATAGATTACTAAATTGTTGTTTTTGGCATATTCGTATGCCTTGCGCAGCAGCTTTGTCACTTCTTCTGCATTTGAGAATCTTTGGTACAGTTTTGGCTTGTTTGTGATGATTATGCCTGAGGGATACGAGGTTATGCGCACTGTTCCGCTTCCTGTCCCGTACTTAAGCCTGAATGGGTGGTCTCCTGATGTGCCTTTGACTGTGAAATTGCAGGTCATGTCGCGCGTTATTGTGAACGTGCTTCCTGGGCAGCTGTTTGTGTCAAGCGTGAAAGCATTTGAATCATACTCCAGCGTTATTGTTTCTGTTGTCTTGTGGTCCAGTTTTACAGAGATTATGTCTCCTGTCTGCGCGAGGACTACGGTGTTGCCTGCTTCCTCAACGCTCAGCAATGTGTCAATTGATGTGTCCTGGCACGTGCTCTGGCCTGAAATGCACGAGTATCCTGTTCCGCAGGTGGTTTTGTCCTTCCATTCAACGCAATAGTCAGAATTGGTGTCTTCACAGTGCCTTATTGTCTGGCCGCTACAGCTGTACGCTCCTGCTGTGCACTTGTCAGTGCACAGTTTTGGCCAGCAAATGCCGCTTGTTGACGTGATGAACTTACAGTATTCTCCTGCCCCGCACTGGCTTTGCAGCGTGCACGGCTTGTCCCTGACTTTAATATCGCGCGTGTCCCTGTCCTTGTATCCTTTGTGGCAGCCAGGGTACAGTCCTACAAGGACTTCGTGGCTTGTGTCCCATGCTGACTTGTATTGCGTGCTTGACCAGCAGGAATCAATTGAACTCACGCTGGGCGCTTTGATTGTGAATACGACGTCCTGGCTTTCCCCTGCACCAAGGGTTATGCGCTTTGCGTCATAATAATCATTGCCTGCGCAGCATTTGCCGATCGAGTAATAGCTCTGTATGCCTGCTTCCTCGCTCCATATGGTTCCCTCCCAGTAATCCGGCACAATGCCTGCTTCTATGTTGAGCGTATCGGTGTATGTGCCTGCATTCTTCACGCGCGCAGTAATCTGCACTGTTTGGCCCTGGTCGACTGTGCTTGGCGCGCTAACTATCTGAATGATGTTTAAGTCTCCAAAGCAGTCCTTGCTGCAGGTGTTTGGTGTTTCTCCATGATCGCAGGCGCCGTTTCCGCAGCAGACGTTGCCCTCGTTTATGCTGCCGTCGCAGTTGTTGTCAACGCTGTCGCAGGTTTCTGTTGCGCCAGGGTGGATTGCGGCATTGTTGTCATTGCAGTCGCGCAACGTGTCACCAGCCTCGCAGCCAGAGCCGATGGTGCCGTAGCCGTCGCCGTCATTGTCAGAGCAGGGCAATTGCATGACAGACAGCAGTTCTGATTGTGCACCTTGCCCATCGTTAGGTGTTGCGGTGAAATAATATTCAGGATCACCCTGCAGCAATCCATCATCAACCCATACGGAATTCCATGTTGTCTTAAAAACACTGCCATCAAAAGTTACGCCAGTTGTTGTTTTCATTAGCGTATCCGCAACAATCGGTTCATCCTCATAGATTTTGAAAGTCAGGGATTTTCCAACGCACCCAATTGTGCCGTATGCTATCAAAGTCTCTGTTGTTCCTTCTGCCACAGTGCCTGATGGCGCCCATTGGGCGCTGGTAATTGTGCATATGGGGTTGCAGACATTGTTCTCATCAACTTGTCCATTGCAGTTGTCGTCTGCGCTGTTGCATATCTCTGTCGCACCTGGGTTAATTGCGCTGTTCCAGTCATTGCAGTCCGTCTTCGAGGAGCCTTTCCAGCATGATGACGAGCCAGGGTTGCCATAACCGTCCCCATCATTATCCGTGCAGGGCACTGCACACTTGCTGCCATCCCATTCTTCGCCGACAGGACAGCAGTAGTCTGTGCCTGAAACAAATGAGCAATGGCCTGAGACGCAGTCGCTGTTAGAATTGCAGTCTCCATACCCATTAAGGAGGCTGCATGGCTCATCAGGCAGTGTTGTGCCGAAAAGTCCAAAGTCAGTGTGTGAAAGGTCTTTTGCATAGTCGCATCCGTATCCTGAAGGACAAGCGAGGTTACTGCGGAAAATAACCCATGTGCTGCCGCCATTGAAGTCACCCAAATCATCATAAAGCCCGCCAACCGAATCACAACGATATTGTCTTTTTTTAACAGTATAATGCGGGCTCTGGTAAGAATTGGTCTCATAAGTTCCGCTTCCGCAATTACGGTAATATTGCGCTTTCCAAGTGCATTTCTCAGCAAACCCTGGCGAGCATGGCGGGTACAAGTCATTTCCGCAGGTGGGAATGACATGCCAGTCTTCTTGTTCTATGTCGCAACGGCCTGCATTGCAGATTGCTGCCACATTGCTGCTTTTGGCAGAACACTGCTGGAAATCAGTTGCTCTTCCTGAGCTTGTGGAGCTTGTAGAAAAGCAGTGGTCATATGAGGGGTTAAATTCGCTGCACCAATCATAGCATACAACCTGTGTGCCTGAAGGCAGGTTTCCAAGTATTCCTGCTTTGTAGCCGCCGCTCCACACCCTTGCGTCTGTTGTGCTTGTTCCGGCAAAGTCATAATCGTCATCGAATTTGATTTTAGTAGCAGCTTGGGTGGTAAAGCCGTTAATCGGCTCGGGATTGCTTAGTGTTGAAAAGTTCAGCGCTTGCAGGGTGTATGCCTTTTCTCTCAGTGACTGCGCAAAGGCAGTATTTGTAATTGAATTATTTGTTTCAGGCTTGACTTCGTCAGGGTCAAAAAATTTGCCTTTCAAGTAGATGTGGGGCACTTGTGGAGTTTTGTTACTGGTTGATTCATTAACATTCGTCTCTTCGAAGGCTGTTTCCTTTTCCACCACTTGCTGAATGCAGTATTCATATATCATGAAGAATTCTTCTCGGGTAATGTTCAGCTCTGGCGAATATGCAAGGTCTTCTGGGCACTCTGTTGTTATCCAGGCAGGTGTGATGTTAGCATCTGCAGGAAATGCGATATAGCCTTCAAGACTTGTTTTAGGCGGGCTTTCAATCGGCGTGATGTTTTGTGGGGGATTTATTTCCTGCTGGCTGAGCAGCTTGGCAACATCCACCACTCCTGCCCCATAACTCGTGTCCTTCCCAATGTCGCCGAGGTCTTCTGCTGTGGTTTCAAGGCGGGATTTTATTTCTTCATTGCTTAGTCCTGGCTCTTTTTGGATGAGGAGTGCGATTGTTCCTGCAACAAATGGCGCGCTCATTGATGTTCCGCTGAGTGTTTTTTGGCCGTTGTTGAGCCATGCTGACGTGATGTCGACTCCTGGTGCAGTGATGTCTGGCTTGATGTAGCTGTCAAAGGAGTCTCCTGATGAGAAGCTTGCCACGATGTTGTTGTCATCAACTGCTCCGACCGCAATGACTTCCTTAATGTTTGCGGGTGTCACAACGCCGTAAAATCCTCCGCAGCCCTGCCTGCAATTTCCTGCTGCTGCGACAAACACAACTCCCCTGCTTATTGCCTCTTTGACGGCAGATGCTAGGGGGCCGTCAAGGTCTGTGAACATTCCGCCAAAGCTCATTGAGATTATGTCAGCGCCGTCATCTGTTGCAGGGTTTCCGTCAGGGTCAACTGCCCAGTTTATTCCTGCGATTATTCCAGATGTTGTTCCTGAGCCGCTGCTGCCAAGAACTTTTGCATTAAGCAGGCGCGCTCCTGGCGCAATGCCCTGCGCGATTCCTGCGACGTGCGTGCCGTGTCCGTTCTGGTCTGATGGGTCTTCGCCTGCAATAAATGATTTTGCAAGCGTAACTCTTATTGCATTGTGCGGTCCTATTCCTGTGTCAAGTATTGCGATTGTTGCATTAGTGCCTGTGATGTTGTTTGCCCATGCGGTTGTGTCTATTGAGAATGCCGGGATTCTGTCTTGTAATAATGCTACATATTCTCTTTCTGGCGCGATTTCCTGCACTCCTGCCTGCTGTGCGACTTCAGAAACTTTTTCTGCCGGAATCTCGATTACTGCAATGTCGCCTATGCTGAATGAGTTCGTGACAGTTCCGCCTGCTGACTCGACTGCTTTAGAGAGCTCTTCAAGCGCCTTGTCATCTTCTGCCTCGACAAGAACCCGTACGCGCTCGTTCTGTTTTTTCTTCTTGATTTCCTGCTCGACAATCGGGTGTATTACAGGGCGCTGAATGTCAAGGACAACGGCAGATGTTGGTGAAGAATGTGTTGTGTTTTCTTCAGGAACAATTGCCTCAGGCCCTGCAAGGCTTGCTTTTGTTTCCTTGCTTAATGGTTGGGCTGTTATTTTCGACGATGAACAGCCATGCAGCAAGATTGTGAGGAGAATGATTCCGGCAAAGCAGGAGAGCGTAAGGACCCCTGTGCCCTCTTTTTTTGAGAATGATGGCCTGTTAAAGACCTTCATGACCCCCCAAGCATGCGTGCTTGGGATTTGTATAACTCTTTTGAAATATTTAAAGGTTTGGCTTTTTTTTGTCGGAAATCTTTTATACAACTCTGCAAACAATTTTGTTATGAAGCTAGTTATTTTCGACCTTGACCAGACTCTTGTGAATATTTTCCGCGTGCATGACAATGCGTATCATAATACTATGAGGGATGTTTTTAACATTGATGCGTGCTACAAGAGGATTGATTATGCAGGCAAGCGGATTCCTGACCTGATTAGGGAATTTGCTTTGAAGGAGAATGTTCCAAATGCAGTGATTGACATGAACATTGCTGAGGCTGTAAGGGTTTATGAGATGAGTTTTGCCATGTTGCTGAAAAACGTCAATAGGCACATTCTTCCTGGTGTGAAAAAGCTCGTTGGGGAATTGAGCAGGAAGCACAAGCTGGCTGTTGTGACAGGAGACTTGCGCTCAATTGCAGAAATTGTGCTGGAGAAAGCAGGGCTTGCCGAGTATTTTCCTGTTGTTGTTACAGCAGATGATGCTCCAACAAGGGAAAAAATGGTAAGGCTTGCTATTAAAAAATCAGGCAGGGTGTCTGAGGTCTGGGTGATTGGTGACAGTTCAAGGGACATTATTGCGGGAAAAGCCAATGGCGCGAAAACAATTGGTGTCTTGACAGGAGAGCACGACCGCAAGACCCTTTTGGCAGCAAAGCCCAATTACATTTTTAAAGACCTCTCACATACTAGGAAGATACTTGAGGTGATTGGATGAACATAAGTGTTGCAGTATTAATCCTTGCAGGCGCATATCTTTGCTATGTTTTATTCCGCAGTTTTGCAAGGAAAACCGCAATAACAGCAGCTTACCGCCGCGAAATGTATGACCTTCTTACAAATGAGAAGTATCAGGTCAAGGGAAGGTTTGACTGATTCTACCCAAAAAATGGGCTCAGCCCCGAAGGGGCCGGCCTTAGAATTCAGTTGGTTGGGACTAACTGGTTGCGTGAGAGGTGTGGTAAGCCTAAAAGCGGAGAGCGGTTCTCCGCCTGAGAGGTGTTTGAGTGAGCATAAAGCGGAGGCGGTAAGTCTCCGCAAAAATAGGTGTTGAGCTTTATGATTTTCACAAGAGGCTCTGCACATACCTTCTCATATCGTGTGCATCCTTTTGTGTTATTGCGCCTGCCTTCAGCAGCCAGTCTATTACTTGCAGGTCTTTGCTGGCATTCTTGGGAGTGTATGTTTTCATAACCATCACCTCCTTGTGCTGGTTTTTTTGTCAATCATGCATTTCTCTTGGGCAGGCATTTATTAATACATTATGAAAAGGCGGTCAAGAATTTGCATCAGGACAGGGTATGCATAAGCTTTATAAAGCATGTCACGCTGGAATAACACATGGGAGTGAGTATTGTTGTCAGGGGTCCTGAGTGGTTTTTTGGGCTGGACAGCCTTTTTGAGGGCTTTGCCGCTATTGCTTTGCTTCTTGTGACGCTGTTCAGCTTTAAGGCGTACAAGCTCACAAAGGACAAGCGCTACAGGACTTTCGGGATTGCTTTCGGGCTTATGATGGTTGGCATTATTGCTAGGGCTCTTGCAGACCTTTTTGTTTATGCTGACATGAGCGTGCACCCTCTTGTGCTTATGATGCTTTATGCATGCTATATGGGGCTCTCGCTGGCCTCAATAATTGTCCTGTTTGCCCTGACATTGAAGATTAAGCAGAGGGCTCCTGTTGTTGCGCTCTTGCTTGTTTCGCTCGTGCTCGTGCTGCTTTCTTCCTCGTACAGGCTTTCATTCCACTCAATATCTGTAATACTGCTCGCGTTCATTGCGTACCACTTCATAAGGAATTACTTTGAGAAGAAGTCATTGAGCGCGCTTCTGGTGTGCATTTCTTTTGTTTTGCTTACACTTACCCACGTGGCTTTTATAGTGGACATTGTGAAGCAGAGGTTTTACATCGTGGGGCATTTGCTCCACTTGGCTGTGTTCGGGCTGTTGTTTTTCGCGCTGGTGAAGGTGCTAAAGAAAAGATGACAGGGCGCAGGACAAAAATGGACATAGTGTATGATATGCTTAAGGCAATACAGGACAAGGGAGGCTCCATCCTTCCAACACACCTGCTTTACAAGTCAAATCTTTCGCACGGCAGGCTTAAGCAGTACATCGAGGAGCTGAAGGTCAAGGCGCTTGTTGCGGAGTCAGAGCGCAAGGGAAAGACTGTTTTTGTCCTTACGGAACAAGGCGCAAAATTCCTCGCGGACTACAGGCAGCTGAGGGAATTCACTGATGCGTTCGGGCTGTGAGATCAGCACTTGTTTTTCTTAAGCGACTCAACATCCCTGTCAATATGGTCCATTTTGGAGCCAAGGGCATCTGTTTTCGTATTTAGGACTTTGACATTCTCGTGCACGTGGTCAAATCTTGCTGCCAATGCCGCCAGCCCAATGCTAACTTTTGTTATTTGCTCTAGCATGTTCTGATAAAGCCCAAGGATGGCAATGAATGCGCTTGTTGCAGGCAGCCCAAACTCAAGCCATAATGGTGTCTTTATGATGCCAGCAATCTTCAGCAGTATCCATATCCCAAGAATCGACCACGAAACATAAAACACCCATTGCCAAAACGAAATTTTTTGTTTCACGAATGTTGGAAAGATGCCTGAATTTATATGTTTTTCGACGGCAAAACCGGAAACTTTCCGGCATGTTGCTGTTTATTTCCGCTTTTGCACGGTTTTCTTCCGGCGAGTTTAAATAATCCGCAAATACTCTCCGGAACATGCGTAAGCTTTTCGCGCTGGTTTTTATGATAATCTTATTATACTCGTGCTCACCTTCTCCCGCTGGTGAGAGTGTGAAGCTTTCAAGCCCTGCATTCGCGGACAAGCAAGGAATTCCCCCTGATTACACATGTGATGGCGCTGACAGGATTCCGCCTTTGGAAATCTCAGACGTTCCGCCCACCGCAAAGTCCTTGGCGCTCGTCATGGACGACCCTGATGCGCCAATGGGTACCTGGGACCACTGGGTTGTGTGGAACATTCCGCCTGAAACAAAACGCATTGATGCAGAGCCAGAAGGGGTTGCAGGAAAGAACAGCTGGGGGAAGACTGGCTATGGAGGACCCTGCCCTCCGTCAGGAACCCACAGGTACTATTTCAAGGTTTATGCGCTTGACACAATGCTGGACATTCCTGCGGGCTCAAACAAGGCGTCTCTTTTGTCAGCAATGAGAGGTCATGTCCTTGCAGAAGCCTCGCTGATGGGCACTTACCAAAGGAGGAAATAAAAAATGGCAACCATAATATCTTCAGAAACAGGCATTGTGATGGTGCGGAATTATCTTACTGCCGCGCTCGTGAAAGCAAAGGATTTTGAAAGGCAGCCGACTTATGCCAATCGGGAGGAATTAAGGAAAAATGCGGCAGCCGCCCTTGCTGCTGTGAACCAGCTCAAGATTCCATCCCTGTAATTGGCCGAGGGCATATGCAATTCAATTGATTATAATTAATCTAATAGCCTGACCACATTCATCAACAGCCGCTCTGAAGATTTTGAACCATTAAGAAACCCTGCCTTCTTTTACAGTCTAAAAACCACTGCTTCCAATAGAGAATATTTACACCGCATTAAATCCCATCTGCCTTAGTGCCTGTTTCCACATCAGCCCGACTTTCATAAGGTCGTTTGAGAACTTTGTGCTTATCTTGTATGTCTTCTTGTACAGGTCGTAGTCTATGAGGCCCATTGCCTTCATCGGCGTGAGGATGCGGTCATAGAACTGCCTCTTGTTGTAAGAGAGCTTTACCCTTTTGCCCTTGTAAGGCGCTTCCTCGAGGACGCATTCGTACTTGCCGTCGTGAAGCTGGGTGGCAAATATGCTCATTTCTGTCTTTGTTATCTCGCCGTTGTTGCCGATGATGTACTTGACAAGCTCCTTTGCAACTATCTTTTGCTGGTTTGTAGAAAAAATGATGTCAAAGATGTCTTCTGGCAAATTGAACCGGTCAAATAAGATTACCATATCTCCACCTGCTTCTTCCACCACACCCCTACTGCAATGTGATAACGCGAGCGGACTTACTATATAAATGTTACGATTTCCGATACTAGAACACGGAAAATGTCACTCAGCCGCCAAAAGGAAACATTTATATACAAGTAGGATATTAGTATACAAAAATATGACATTTATGATACCGTACCTCGACGATACGGTATTTGAAACAGGCGTGATGTTCAAAAAGGAGGCTCTCCACTGTTTCTTCATAACCACCCCCAAACCCACATTGGAGAGTCCTTCTTTTTTAAAGTCACCAGAGAAACAAAAAAGAGGAGGAGAGGGATATGGATTTGCTCGTCAAGAGCGCATTGGCGCAGGAAACTATTACAAAGGATGTGGCTGACTTCGGTCAGGCAAACATAAAGGTCATCGGAGTAGGAGGGGCTGGCAACAACATGGTCAGCTGGCTCTACAAAAAGGGAATCAGGGGAGCAGAAGTGCTTGCAGTTAACACTGACAAGCAGCACCTTGACATTACAGAGTCTGACAAGAAGTTCATTATTGGAAGGGATGTGACAAGGGGCCTTGGCTGCGGAGGATACCCGCAGAAGGGTGCAGAGGCAGCACAGGAAAGCATGCTTCAGCTGAAAGAAACCCTGCGCGGTGCAGACATGGTGTTTGTGTGCGCCGGCATGGGCGGAGGGACAGGTACGGGAGCTGCGCCGGTAGTCGCGCAGGTCGCAAAGGAAATGGGAGCAATCGTGATAGGGACAGTGACCATGCCGTTTAATATTGAGAGGGCAAGGATTGACAAGGCGGAATTCGGGCTGCAGCAGTTGAGGAACGTGAGCGATACAGTTGTGGTGATTGACAACAACAGGCTTGTGCAGATTGCTGGCAACCTGCCGGTGCAGCAGGCGTTTGCGGTCGCAAACGAGCTTATCTCAACAATGATAAAGGGAATTGTTGAGACAATTGCAGTGCCAAGCTTGGTTAACCTGGACTACGCAGATGTAAAGGCAATAATGACGAACGGAGGGGTTGCCGCGATAGGCGTTGGCAGCTCTGACACAAACAACCGTGTTGAAGAGGCAGTGCGCGGCGCGCTCTCAAACCCCCTCCTTGACATAAGCTACAAAGGAGCAACAGGTGCGCTCATCCACGTGGTTGGCGGTCCTGACATGACCCTCGACGAGATTAATCGCGTTGGCGAGCTTGTTACAGAGACTATGGATGAGGATGCAAATGTTATCTGGGGTGCAAGGGTGCAGGACGACATGAAAGGAAAAATAATGGTGATGACAATAATCACAGGCGTCTCGTCCCCCTGGATTCTTGGGAAGCCGACTGCAAAGGACGTGGCTGCCAAGGCGCAGCGCCTGCACGACGATCTCGGAATAGAGACCATTTAGTTATTATTTTTCATTTACAAAGCAGGGTTACCTATCGGAGGTGGGTGATGACCTCAAAACCAGTCAAGGCATATTTTGCTGATGCGGCTGACATCAAGGCGCTTATGCAGAAGGTGATTGAAAAATCAGCCGGTAACGGGTTGCCGGTCAGCTCTTTTGGAGCCGCTGCGGAAAACCCGCTTCAGGAAATGCACTTGGGCAAGCTGATACATAATGTGCTTTGTGAAACAAATGGCAGGTCTGGTTTTGCTTGGATTGTAAGGCAGGCGCCTGAGAACAGGTATTTTGTGTTGCTTTCTGCGGGCTCTGAGTACCTTCAAAATATTGCGAAAAAGTTTTGTGACGCGTTTAAGTCGCATAGCATAAAGGTATCCATGTCTATGGTTGTTGCGCCAGAGCAAGGCACTTCCCGGGAAAAGGCTGAATTCATTTATGACACGTTGTGCCAGAAAATGAATGCTTTGGAAGATGCCTGTTTAAGTATTTAGGCAGAAAGGCTGCTTTCAACAATCTTCTTGACGCGCTCCATGTCTTGTTGCGTTACGTTGTCGCGGAGCTCCATCCGTGCTGCTGCTTTTGCGAGGTTTATTATTCCCGCAACAATCCTTGGTGATATTTCTGAGATGTACTGCTTTTCGTTTGCCTTGAGCTTTTCAGCAAACGCAACTATTTCGTCCTCAAGCTCTTTCGGCAGGCTTACTTTTATTTTTGCCGCATGACTCACGTACTGCCTGACAAAGTCAATGTCTTCCTGTGCAACACTTTTTTTCTCTCCTCTGACTATCTTTCGGCTAATCTCTGAGAATTGTTTGATGTCCGGCTTTCTGATAATGAACATGAGGTGGAACCTTGTCAACAGGGCAGAGTCAAAGGGCAATTGCTTCTTTATTCCCTTCAGGTCGTTTCCTACGAACTTGTCGCCTTTCGGGTTTGCTGTTGCAATCACATTTACTCTTGCGTCAAATCTTGCGTGAGTGCCGCCCTTGCTGTAAGTGACAAAGCCTTTTTCCATTGCGTTGTACAATCCTGCCCTGTTCTCATCCTTCATCAGGTTGAGCTCGTCAATGGCGCATAGCCCGCCGTCTGCCATTGGGAGCAGCCCTTTTAGTATTTCCTTGCCTTTGACAGTTGCTACGAGCCCCACCCCGCTTGTGCCAGAGCCAAGCCCAAAAGCGCTGATTGGGGCCAGTTGCGACGCGCCGCGGAGTATGTCAGTCTTTCCTGTCCCAGGGTCTCCAAGAAGCAGCACGTGCACCGGCTCTGTGGCAAACAGCTGAAGTGCTGCTGCCCTCTTGACGTCATCCATTCCTGTTATGTTTGGCGCTATTATGGTTGGAATCATCTCAAATGCCTCTTTTGAAAATTCCCGGAAGATTTTTCGCATTACTGCCTGCCTGATTTTCTTGTTTGTTTCTTCTGCGAAATCCTTGAGCGAGTTGTCTTTTGCGATTATTTGGGGTATTGCGGGGTTCATTGCTATTGTTGTGCCGAGTTTTGTTTCTGTGAACTCTATCTTGAACTGCTTCTTGTATTTCGCAATGTCTTTTGAGTCCTTGTAGGGCAATAATTCCTCTATCTGGTTGACATAGCTCTTTTCCTTGCCCACAAGCGGTCTTGCCCTTAAAAGAAGGTTTCCTAAACCCATGCAGCGCTTAAACGTGATGAAGTTTATAAAACTTATACAAAGTTTATTATTTTTGGAATGCGTAATTTGTGCAGGATGGTTGAGCGCTGCTGCATGTGCGGAAACGAGGCATACGTGTTTATGGACATGCACTGGTTGTGCAGGGAGCACTATAATCTTGAGGTTGCAATGTCTCCTGACGCAAGCGGCTAAATATCAGAAATCTTCTTTTTTTCTTCCTTGCCTGTCTTCATGTCCTTGATCGTGAACTTTTTGGACTTCAGCTCCTTAGGACCCACAACAAGAACTTTTTTTGCGCCGATTGAGTTTGCGTACTCAAACTGCTTGCTTATCTTCCTACGCATAAGGTCGATGTCTACTGTGTATTTTTGCCTTAGTTCATGCGCAATTTTCAGAGCTTCTGGAATTATTTCTTCTTTGACAGTTGCGATGAAAAAGTCAGGACCGAATGCAGGCTTTGGAAATATCTTTTTATTCTGCAACAAAAGGGAGAGTGTTGAGTATCCTATTGCAAACCCTGTTGCAGGGCAGGGTTCTCCGCCGAACAACTGCACGAGCTGGTCATACCTTCCTCCTCCGCCAAGAGCCCTGAACAATCCCTCAGTGTCATATGCCTCAAAAACGCAGCCTGTGTAGTATGCCAAGCCGCGGGCTATTGAAAGGTCAATCCTGACATTATTATGCTTCACCATTGAAAGGATTTCTTTAAGGTTCTTCCAGCCTTCCTCTGCAGTCTTGTTTGGCATTATATGGCTGCTTATCTTTTTCTCCACCTCTGCAAGCGTGCCGCTTATTTCTGTTGCGTGCCTGATGCGTTCTGCCTTTATTGCAATTATTCCTGCTTTTGCCATTTCCGCAATGAATTGTGAGTGTTCAATTTTTGGGCTTTTGTCTATTATGCGCATTACTGCCTCCATCTTGCCTTTTGGCACGAGATCTTCCAGTATTCCCTCAAGCAGTTTCCTGCTGTTGATTTTTAGAACGAAGTCCTTTGGCTTCAAGCCTGTTGCAAGGAGGCAGTCAATGAACAGGTTGATGATTTCTGCATCTGCTTCTGGCTTGTCAGAGCCGAACTGTTCAACGCTTATTTGGAAAAACTCCCGTTCGCGCCCTTTTTGAGGTGCCTCGTAACGCCACATTCTGTCTACAGAGTACCATTTCACTGGCTTTGGTGTTTTGCGCTGTATTCCTGTGAACATCCTTGTTATTCCCTGTGTTAGCTCTGGCTTCAGGCTAAGTTCCTCTGCGCCGCGCTTTTCGAGCATGAATATCTGGTTCTTTATCTCCTCACCTGACTTTGCAGACAGAAGCTTAAAAGTCTCAATGCTGGGGGTAAGCACAGGCAGGAAGCCGTACTTGTTGCACACCTTTGCCATTTGGTCCATTATTTGCTGGTGTGCAAAGTAGTCTTTTGGAAAGAAGTCATTTGTGCCCTTGACTCTTTGGAACATGCTCCTCCAAGGACACAGAATGCTATAAAAATGTTTCTCCTTGATTAGGTTGCGTCAAGGTCCCCTGATGTGGTTGTACAAGCGGTCCTTGAGGTCCTTGTACTGCGCACTCAGCTTCTTGGAGTTGTTTGCCTTAAGTGTGTTCATAAGCTGCAATGATTCGCCGTCCAGCTTATACACCACAGCAGAATACTCTGGCATTTCCGGCAGGTCCACAAAAATGCTTGCATAGAGCCTTATTTCCCTGCCTGTTCTGGTGTTTAATGCTGAAATGCAGAGCTCATACGGTGGCGTTTTGAGTTTTGCAATCCTGATATTGTTGCTATTTGCTGCCTTGTCAACAGCCTTCTTGAACGCCCTTGCGTAAAGCATTTGCACGATTGTCCGTGGGATTGCGGAATTGTTGTTGTGAAAGTAGAGCTGGTTTTTTGTAAGATACGGGTCAAGCAAGGATTTTGTGCTGTTGTTTCCTGTGTACGTGTTTCTTCTTGGCGCTGCCTGCATTGCTATTGCTTCTAAGCTCATTAAACCAGTCCTCCCTCACTTAAGAGAAACTGCAGGATTGCTGGGTTTCTTTTTAAATTTTGTGTTTTTTATATAAATTATATATTCTTGGCTTTTGTGCCAGAAAATTTCAAAAACACCGAATGCTTTATAAGCAAAATTATTGCGAATGAATATTGCCTTTAGGGGCTTTGAGAAAACTTGGTTAGCTTCTACCCATTAATAAAAGGCAGGAATATATAAACTTATTGGTTTTACAAAATATAGGTTTTACAAAACATAATAAAAACTCCAAATAGACGATAAACTGGCGAACTTTATGGCAGGCCTGCTGGTTTTAAGGCAGGCCTGCTGGTTTTAAGCTGGCAAGCTGGCAAGCAAAACATTTATAAATAATAACCCACTAACTAAACTCATAATGAATAATGACATTCAAGATATGAAAGAATGGATTGCGATTAAAGTCAATAAAAGAGAATTGAACAAAAGAGGTGATATTAATGAGGAAAAAACAATTAAAATGCTCTAATGGCCACATATGGAAGTATAAAGGACAAAAGAAAAAGGGGGAATACACAAACTGCCCCCGATGTTATCTTAAAGTCAAAATCCCATAAATTCTTTTTTAAAACCATATACTTTATAAAAAAAATATTTGGAATATGGATACTAATTCTAAAACCATAATAGAAGTCCTTGATAACCTTGATGAAGATAGATATTTAGAATACTACCAATTTAAGCAAGTCCTGAACTTCTTACCAATGTATTCAAAAATGCAAGCTTTCTGCCTATACCTCGGAATCACAGGATTCAGGCCCTTAGAATGCTGCAGAGCCAAAATAGACAATCTATTATTCCAAGACCGACAAAACCCCTGTATTCTTAATCTCATCACAAAATCCAAGCCCAAATACTATTATGACAAAACAGGAAAATTACTGACAGTTATTTATATGAAACAAAAGAAACGCCTTATTCCATTATGGGTCCGAGATTACTTTGAAGAATACATAAGGCGAAACTGGCAAACAATGAGCAACAATTACCTTTTTCCAAATAATCGTGGTGGGCATATAAAAAGCAAATCAATGGTCGTTCTCTTTGATAAATTGCGCAAAAAAATGTATAAAACTGACCCTATAAAATATTCTTGGACCATGGACATAGTTAAAACGCAATATGCTGGCAATGGAAAAATTAATCCAATACATAGGCTCTCAATGTATGCCTTCCGCAAAAGCCGAGTAACCTGGTATGCAATGACCTTATTAGAAAAAGGAATAAGCGATGTATTATTATGTTGCAGCCAATTTATGGGCCACAAAAAACTCAATACAACATACACCTATGTCAAAAAGCTCATAGCTGACCGAGCCGATGGAACTATTGTTAAATTCAAACCACCAAACCTCAACAAGAACATTCTCGGCGTAAATAATCCCACAACAGAAATAGACCGCATCTGCCAAACACTTGCAAACAACCCAAAAATAAGACAAACTATTAACAAATTCTTAAATAACATTAAAAAAAACAATGGAGGCATCTAAATGAATTTAAAAACAAGAAAATTAAAAGAAGAAGGAAGAATAAGAACAAGAGAAAATTATTAGATATTCAAATCAACATAAATTTAAAAAAAATTCAATCAAATCAGAACTTTAAATTGCGGTTCCACCGCCACCGCCGAATGCCTTGACAAGCATCGCTATAA
>JBBILB010000018.1:0-13394 GCA_037445145.1 Candidatus Woesearchaeota archaeon
ACTCGGCAACTTATTGCAAGGCACGAACTTCAGCATTAACATAACCGTGCTCGTGCTGAACATAAGCAATGGCACAATAATCACGAACATTGTGAATGCAACATTCCAGAACGAAACAAGCAGCCTGCTGAGCGCGGTTGACACCATAACCACCCTTGTGCTTAACCCGCTCGTAATCAACAGGAGCAACATTTCAGTTGTAAAGACAGACTCGCCTGACCCTGTTGAGATAAACAACAACCTAACTTATTCGATACTCGTGACGAGCAATGGAGACGCAGCGTCTTACAACGTGACAGTCAATGACACGTATCCAAATGAGGTAATATACCTTGACAGCCAGCCAGCACCTCTTGCAGGCACGAACAATACGTGGATTTTGGGCAACCTGAGTGTTGGAACAGCAATACAAGTCAACATCACAGTCCTGGCAACCAACCAGCCAAACGGCACTGTCATCAACAACACTGTGAACGTGACATTCCAGAATGAGACAAGCGCACTGCTCAGCGCTGTTGACACCGAGAACACCACAATCCTCAACCCGCCGTATTACAACTTCAGCAGTGCCTCAATCACAAAGACAGACCTGCCTGACCCAGTCAATGCAAGCACCAACCTGACATACCAGATTAATGTCAGCATAACAGGCAACGAAACAACATACAACGTGACAGTAAATGACAATTACCCTGCTGAAATAATATACCTGACAAGCCAGCCAGACCCTGTTACAGGAACGAACAACACATGGATACTTGGCAATCTGACAATTGGCACAAACATAAGCATCAACATAACAGTCCTTGTGCTTAACATCACCAATGGCACACTCATTAACAACACGGCAAACCTGACATTCCAGAACACAACAGGAGCAATCTTCTGCGCAATAGACACTGAAAACACAACCGTACTTAATGAGCCAATACTTAACTTCACTAATATTAGTATCACAAAGACAGACCTGCCTGACCCAGTCAATGCAAGCACCAACCTGACATACCAGATTAATGTCAGTGTGACAGGCAATGGCACTGCATACAATGTTACAGTGAATGACACTTATCCCGAGCAAGTCATTTACCTTGACAGCCAGCCTGCACCTGTTGCTGGAACAAATAACACGTGGATACTCGGCAACTTATTGCAAGGCACGAACTTCAGCATTAACATAACAGTGCTCGTGCTGAACATAAGCAATGGCACAATAATCAACAACACTGTTAACGTGACGTTCCAGAACGAAACAAGCGGCCTGCTCAGCAATATTGTCACGACAGAAACAACTGTGCTTAACCCGCCTGTTTATAATTTCAGCAACATCACAATAATAAAGGAAGGCATTCCTGATCCTGTTGCTCCGGGGGCGCAGCTGGCTTACACAATTATCGTGACAAGCTCAGGAAATATGAACGCGACAGGTGTGGTTGTTAATGATACTTATCCTGCCCTTGTCATTTATGATTCTTCACAGCCAGCGCCTCTTGCAGGGACAAACAACACCTGGATTTTGGGCAACCTTACTGCAGGAACAAGCATCGCAATCAACATTACAGTGAATGTTTCTGCCTCTGCGCCAAGTGGAACCGTCATTAACAACACTGTTAATGCAAAATACTTGGATGAGTCAGAGCAACTCATGAGTGCAATAGCTTCTGAAACAACAACAATTATAGTGCCAACGCCGCCCCAGCCGGGTGGCGGTGGAGGAGGCGGGGCAAGCAGGAGCTCTGCATATTACGGCAGGAGGAATGCCACAAACACAAGCGGGTCTGCAGAGGTTATTGTTAGGCAGGAATGTGTTGAAAGCTGGCAGTGTAATGATTGGGGCTTGTGCGCTGACAACAGGCAGGTGCGCACGTGCACTGATGTTAATGCGTGCGGCACGCGCAGGCTTATGCCTCAAACACAGAGAGAGTGCCAGCCGGCAATGCCTTCTCCAGAGCCTGTGCTGCCTGAGGAACAGCCTTTTGCGCCCTTGTCAATAGAATACCTTGCTGAAACAAAGCAGGCTGGTTTGTTCAGGACATATATCCTGCCTGCAATACTTGCTTTAATTGTGATAATTATTGTTGTTGCAATCATTATGGATCTTGGGCGCAGGAAGAAAAAGCTGGTAGAGATCCCGGAAGAAGGGCGTTATGCCCCGTTGCTCGAACCTGAGGAGAAATATGAGCCCGCCGAGCCGGTTCCTGAGCCAGAAGAAGAGCCAGAGCCGGTTGCTGTTGTGCAGCCAAAGGAGCCTGAAAAGAGGGAATTGCCGCGGATTGAGCAGCCTGCAAGGCTTGTTGCAGACCGGCGCGCCCTTGCGATGATTGACCGGCGGCTTGCAAATATTGACAAGTGTCTTAGCAGGCTGAAGAAGACACACAGGAGGCTTCAGAAAAAGGTTGGAAAAAAATAATCAGCCAAAGCTCTTTCTTGTATACTCCTTTTGCAAAAGAAGGGCATAAATGAATACTGATATCATTACGAGCTCAAAGAAAGCATTGATGTGTATTGGTATGTCAATGATTCCTATTGCCCTGAGTATTGTGAGCACTTCCTCAATTATGAAAATGACAACAGCAAAGAATACCAGCTTCCATGGGAAAAGGAAGACTTTTGCCTTTTGCTCTGTCCTGAACAGCGCAATGAAAAGGGAAACCGCGATGATAACCAGTGCAAGGTTGTAGTACGGTGCAATCATTCCAAGCGCAACTCCTAGCTCCACCATTATTCATACCCCTTTGTGACCTGAATCTGGATTATCAGCGCAATGATAAGGAAAGCGAGTATTATGCTGGGTATTACATGCGTGAGCCATGGCGTACTCCATATACCGAATGTCTTGAGCGCTCCCACAAATTCCTCAACTGCAAAAAATATAAGCGCCCAGAGCAAATACTTCCATGCTCTCAGGGATTTTCTCTGCCTTGCCTGCCTGAACATTGTCAGGGCAATTATTCCGGCGACAAGAGAAAGTATTACGGACCCTATTTGTCCGCTGCCGTAAATCCAGTCATATGTTGTAAGCATGTTGTCCTCTTTTTATGAGCAGAATTTATCAGGTTGTTATTTAAATGTTTCTGTGAGAAATGTTTTTATACTTAATACAGGACAATTGTAGCATGAGGCAGCGCGCACGAGAGCTTTGGAGAAAGGCAGCGCATGTCGCAGTTGGGACTGTCTGCCTTGCTGGAGGTTATTTGTTGTTGCGCGCTTACGGCAGCTTGTTTCTTGACATTGTTCTTGGCATTGTCCTTGCAGGGCTTTTGGTTTGCGACATTCTCATTGCTGATTATGGCAAAAAGTTGCCTTTTTATCACTGGCTGCAAAGGCCGCATGAGGTGGAGGGTTTTCATTCTGCAACGCTTGGTTTTGCTGGAAGCGTTATTGCGTACAAGCTTTTTGCGCTTCCTGTGGCAATTGCTGCAATTTCTATGCTGGTTTATGGCGATGCGGCAGCTGCTGTTGTAGGGATGTATGCCGGCAGAAAAGGCTGGTTTTGGAAGACAAATGCAATGCTCTTGTTGAGCGTGATTGTCGGCTGGTATTTGCTGGGCTGGATTGGCGTCTTAATGGGTGTTGCGGCAACAATTGCAGAAGCAGTTACTTTGAGGATTGATGACGCGCTGGCAGTTCCTGTCATTGCAGGCATTGTGGGTCAGGTTCTTTTCGTGCTTTTATAGTACGAAGCCAGTCCCCCAAGCAAAAACGGCAAACAATATTCCTGCTCCGATTGCCTTCCAGAGCCCCTTCCTTTGTTTGACGAAAAGCGAGCCTGTTGGGAGCCCGTAAAGGAACACGAGCGCGCTGATAAGGAAAATTATTTCTGCGTTTACGGCGAGCGAGAAGGCGATTCCGAAGAGCGCTTCTGATGCAAATGGGTTGCGTGCCTGCTTGAGAGTAAGGTATGCGAACACAATCGTAAGCCCTGTAACAACAACGTAAAGGTTCCATTTGCCTGCATAGAGAAAGACAGCTGCAATCGCGATAAAGAGCACGTGCTGCATTCCCATAAAGTACTTTTTGCCTGCTTTTAATTCCTCTTTTGTTGTTTTGCCGAGGAAGTAGCCTGTCAGCGGCGCGAGCGCAGGAAGTGCAAGTGCAATAAGTAGGGTCAGGATTCCCATGCGCTGTGCCCCCATTGGATTAAAAGGTCAACTCCAAGGTTCTCAACTGACATTGGCACATCGCACGCGCCGTAGCACGAGCCTGCCCATATCAGTATGTTTGCCCCTGTTTTTTCCTCAAGCTCCTTGGCAATGCTCCCTGCCATTGGCTTCAGGCCGTCAGGAAGCTGTATGCAGACTGTTTTGGCTTTGGACTTTTTTATTTCGCCTGCCGCTCTTTCAAGCTCCAAGTCGTATTCCATTGGGCAGGCAGTGGGCGGTATTGTTTAAAAGGTTTCTGATTTATCAGCAGTACTTGCGCTGGTATTCTGCAGAAAGCGCCTGACTGAGGAAGTCGTACCTGCGGAAAACATTCGGGTCGTTCTGGTCTTTTACAATAACAGGCTTCATGTATGCCATTGCCTTGCGGAATCCTGCTGCAAAGTCTTTTGGAGTTGCGGTGCCGTGCTCCTTGATTATGGTGTCAGTCAGTCCGAGGAAGTATGCTGCGCTGTACTGGGATGCGTCGATGCTGTTGGAAATATTAAGGTGCTTTATGGCTGATGCAATTTTCCCGAAAAGGGATTTCTTGCTGTGCGCCTTGATTATGCGGACTGTCTTTTCTATGAACTTCAGCCCGAGGTTTCCGCTGTAGCCGTCCATCACCATGACATCAATGTGCCTGGAATCAACATCATCAGGCTCTGCAAACCCGAGATAGTTAAGCCCGTTCTGCTGCCTTTCTGTTTCCAAAAGGGAGTGGCAGGCCTGCACAAACCGCGAGCCCTTGTCCTCCTCTGTGCCTATGTTTACCAGCCCGACTCTGGGGTTTTGGACGCCCTTGAAAATGCTCATGTAAAGCGAGCCAAGCCTTGCAAATTTCAAAACATCCATTGCGTTCCGGGAGTACTGCCTGCTCGGCATGAATATATTCATGAGCTTGTCATTGTACGCCTTCTGCCTGAGAAGATACTCGCTTACCTCGGCAGGGTGCTGGGCGACGTATTCGCGCACATCCGCCAGGTCGTTGCCAATGCCATCAGGCAGTACTGGCGGCTCATCAATGTCCTTGATGTCATAAAGGTCTGCATTTCCGCCCATGTCAAGGGCGAGATAATTTCCGCTGTTGTTTTCGCGTGGGAATTCAACAGCGAGTGCTATGCGCCTTATACCGGGTATGCGGCTGCGCAGGCTGTTTGGCAGGCCGATGCGCGTGTTGAATGCCGTGACAAGGGGTATTTTCTTTCTTGTAAAGTGTTCAATCACTTGGCTGAGCAGGTCCTGCTGTTTTACTTTGAAGAATGCATCACTTGGTAGCTTTTTTTCCTGGATGATTGCCTCGCGGCTGGGAGAAAATTCAAGCACTTCAAGGTTTGGAAGCCTGTACGGCACACGCGCGCCTGCCTCCACGGCAAGGACGTATGTAACATCCTCAAGCATTGCCTTGCTGGCTCCGTAAAGCGCGCGCACGTGCGGAGGGCCCTCGCGTGTGGTGTCTCCGCCTATCCCGTCAATGCCGATTGTGGCTTCACTCATTGCTGCATGGTGCAGTGCGTGTTTTTTTAAAGGTTTGGTATGAAAATAAGTGAGCCCGCTGAGATTTGAACTCAGGACCGCTCGATTATCAGTCGAGTGCTCCACCAGGCTAAGCTACGGGCTCATGTAGACGACAGAACTCCAGATGGTTTTTTAAACTTATGCATTCTCTTGGCAGGTGATGGGGAAAATTGTAAAGCTTGAGCCTCTTGCTGCAGAGCCGGCGATAAACCTCGCGCTTGACACTCTTGCAAAGAATAAGCAAGCTTTTGTTTTTGTGAATACAAAGCGCTCTGCTGAAAAGACAGCAGAAGACATTGCAAAAAAGTCAAAGCTTGAAACAGAGCACACGATTGAATTGTCTGAGAAAATACTGAAAGTGCTTCAAAAGCAGACACAGCAGTGCGAGCGGCTTGCAAAATGTGTCAGGAAAGGGATTGCATTCCATCATGCAGGACTGCACCCAAGGCAGAAAGAGCTGGTTGAGGAGCATTTCCGCAATGGCACCATCAAGATTATCTGCTGCACTCCGACTCTTGCTGCAGGCGTTGACCTTCCTGCTTTTCGTGGAATAATCCGCGACGTGAAGCGGTTTTCAGGGCATGGAATGGCTAATATTCCTGTGCTTGAGTTTCACCAGATGGCTGGAAGGGCTGGCAGGCCGAGCTTTGACCCATATGGCGAGGCGATTGTTGTTGCAGGCTCAGAGGCAGAGAAGGAATCGTTGTTTGAGCAGTATGTCAGGGGCTTTCCGGAGGATATTTATTCAAAGCTTGCTGTTGAGCCGGTTCTGAGAACGTATGTTTTATCTCTCATAGCGGCCAAGGTTGTGCAGTCGCGCGAACAGATTATGGGGTTTTTCTCAAGGACTTTTTGGGCGCATCAGTTCAGGGACATGAAAAAGCTGAACAAAATAATAGAAAAAATGCTGATAATGCTGGAGGAATGGGAATTCATCGGCAGAACCGATGACAATTACAGGGCAACTGTGCTGGGAAAGCGCATTGCAGAGCTTTACATCGACCCGCTCACGGCGCACCAGTTTGTGCTTGGAGTGGACAGGGCATCGCAGATGAAGCCAATCCCCCTTTCCTGGCTGCACCTGATTGGCTGCACTCTTGAAATGCGGCCGCACCTCAAGGTAAGGGCAAGGGAATACGACGAAATCCAGGGGCAGTTGGCGCTTTACGGCAAATATTTCCTTATGCCAGAGCCGTCCATGTTTGAGCCAGAGTTTGAGGAGTACTTGCACGGCTTCAAGACTGCCTTGATGCTTCAGGACTGGATTGAGGAAAAGGACGAGGAATACCTGCTCGAGCACTATGACATACGCCCTGGCGAGACAAGGGCAAAGCTTACGACAGGAGACTGGCTCCTGTATGCCCTTGGAGAAATCGCACGGATAAGGCAGAAAATGGGGCTCATCAAGGATATCAGCAAGGTGCGCTTCAGGCTTCGGTATGGAGTCAAGGAAGAGCTTCTGCCATTGCTCCGCCTTGAAGGCATTGGAAGGGTCAGGGCGCGCACGCTCTTCAGGGCAGGCATTAAAAACCTTGGAGACGTCAGGAATGCAGAGCTTGGCAGGCTTGAGAACGTTCTTGGAAAAAAGATTGCGTTGAGCATCAAGAAACAGGTCGGCGAGAGCATTCCTGAAGTTGAGGATTTGCCTGTTCCTGCTCCTAACAATCTTGCGCAGTGGGAGAAGGAATAAGAAGCTATTTAAACCCATTATTCGTCAATTATGTTACGCCCCTGTAGGCTAGCTTGGATAGACTGGCGGGTTGCGGAGGAGCATTCTGCAGAATCCCGTCGACCGGAGTTCAAATCTCCGCAGGGGCGTTTTATTTCTTCCTTCCCCTTTGTTCTTCGTAGAGTTTTTTGACGTCTTCTGTTGTGCTGATTTCCTCTGGAGAACGGTCTTCGCGGAGCTTGACAAACCTTGGGAACCTGAGTGCGTATCCTGAGCTGTAGCTTGGGGATGCTTGTATTTCCTCGTAATTTACCTCGATGACTATGAACGGTTTGACTTTTATTTCCTTGCCCAAATCTTGGGTTACAAGCGGGAGAAGAAGTCCTGTCAGTTGTTTGAAGCTTAGTCCTTCTTCCTCTTTTTCCTTTAGCCCTGTCCCAACTCTCCCTATTTCTACATAATCTCCTGTTTCATTGTTGCGCACTGCTATTACAAAGCTGGCAAACCATTCTGCCCTTTTTCCTTCGCCTCTTTCTGCGCCGACGATTACGACGTCAAGGGGCTCCATTACAGGCTTTATTTTTACGCCGTAGCCCACGCGGAGCCCTGGCTTGTAGATTCCCTGCAGGTTTTTCATCATCATTCCCTCGTTTCCTGCTGCGAGTGATTTTTGGTAGAATTTGTCTGCTTCTGCCTGGCTGTTGACGATTTCCTGCATTGCCGGCTTTATTTTTTGCGGGATTGGCTTGACTATTTTTTCAACAAGCTTTCTTCTTTCTGCGAACGGCTCCTTGAGGAGGTTTTTTTCTTCGTAATAGAGCACATCAAAAATGTTGAGCTCGACTGGCAGTTGTTTTGCGAGTTCTTCTATCTCGTATTTGCGCTTTATTCTTTGCGAGATGCTCTGGAACGGCTGATATTTTCCTGTCTTTAGGTCGATTCCGACTGCCTCTGCCTCAATGATAAAGCTTTTGCCAATGACATTCTTCTCAACCATTTCGATAACGTCGGGGAATTGTGCTGTTACGTTCTCAAGGCGTCTTGTGAAGAGTGTTATTTTTCCTTGATGCTTGTGTATTTGCATCAGGAATCCGTCGTACTTGTATTCAGCTGCTGCCGGCGTTCCGACTGTTGCGAATGCGTCAGGGATGTCTTTTGCCTTTTGGTACATCATTACCTTGACTGGACGACCAGGTTCTAGTGTTATCGTATTCAGCGCTTCAAGTCCCCCTTTCCTTAGCGTGGCTGCCACTAGTGCAAAGTCATTTGATACGTCAAGCGCTTCCTGCACCGTCTCAAGCGTTTTTTCGTATGACTCGCGGTTGTTGTCAGGCAGGACAAGCTCGTTTTTGCCAGAGTCATATTTTATTCCGAGCTGTTTTCCAAATGCAGCCCATGTTATTGCGTCCCTGATTGTTCCCTCGCCAAGCCCCACCCTGAGCTCTGAGAGCACGGTTCTGACAAGATATTTTGATTCTTCTGGCTTTGCGCTGGTCAGTAGTTCAGCGAAGAGCGCGAGCTTTTTGTCTACTGTTCCTTCCCCTTCTGTTGTCGCTATCTTGTGCAGGTTGTCAAACACTTTTTTTGTTGTGAGTTCCTGCGAGAATAATGTTGACTGCGTCTTTTTGCCGGTAAAAGCTTCTGCTGTTTGCCCAAGATCTCCTGTTTTTGCCCAGTTCTCGCTGATTTTTTCCTGCGCCGTGCCTGTTGCTAGGGCTATTGCCTTGAGCAAAAGCTGTGTTGACATTCCTATTTCGCGCGAGTCCCAGTGGGGAAAAATCCTTCCTTGGAGGAGGAGCATTACGTGGCCGAGCTCATTGTCTGGTGTTTCTGCTATGAATTCAGAGAGTATTGCTGTTTTTTCAAGCCTTTTTGTTGTCTTCTCAAGCTTGGCATATACCCCCGCAAGTTCGCAATATCGCATAGAAAACATTATATAGCAAGCCCTTTTAAAAACCTTTCAATGGAGACGCTTGAGTGCATTGAGTCCAGGAAAAGCTGCAGGCTTTATCTTGACATTCCTGTTGAGTTTGAGAAGCTCGGCAATGTCCTGAATGCTGGAAGGGTTGCTCCGAGCGCCGGCAACTTGCAGGACTGGCGCTTCATTCTTGTCACAGAGCAGGATTTGAGGAAGCAATTGGCAGAGGCTGCGATGAAGCAGTACTGGATGGAAAAGGCGCCTGTGCACATAGTTATTTGCAGTGTTCCTGAGAGTGATGAGCGCATGTATGGCAAGCGTGGTAAGGAGCTTTACACGATTCAGAACTGCGCGAATGCTGCAATGAACATGCTTCTTGCAGCCCATGACCAAGGATTGGGTGCGTGCTGGGTGGGTGCGTTTGAGGAGAATATGGTGAGGAGGGCCTTGCAGATGCCTGACAGCGCTAAGCCGATGGCAATCCTCACAATCGGCTATCCTGACGAGGAGCCTGCCCGCACAAGGAAGAATGCGCTTGAGGCAATTGTGTTTATTGAGCGCTGGGGCAACAAGATAAAGGATTTTGCTGCTTTTGTCGGCTACTACTCAAGCCATATTGCAAAGACAGCAAAGTATGCCAAGGAAATGATTGGAAGGTTCTTGGAGAAGTGGAGCAAGTAAGAACTTTATTCTATACTCAAGGTTCGCGAGTTCGGAGAAGCAATAAATGGCTGCCTTTTCACTGCATATAACATACTGCTTATTTATATACTGAGATATTTATTTTGGAGTTCAGAAGTATTTATATATCATTTAAGCACACATAAGAAAAATAATTGATTTTAACACGAGTTTTGGCGGACTCGGGTTAAAATTTGGTGTATGAATGTTACGTTGAACTTGGCGTTCTTACGTTGAAGTCTTTTTGGCGTTCGTGATAAGGGTCTTGGCGGAACCTTATCAACCGACTTCTGAGAGGACAAAAAACAGCACATCCATATAAGCATTTCGAATGTGGGATAAATGCAATGGAATGTGTATGTTAGAGGACATAATAAAAGACCGACCTAAAAGGGGGGATGACAAATGGAACTGATTGTGCAGAAGGCAGCTGAAAACAGCCAAATGCAGGTTGATGACCTGAAAGTGGGGCAGGCAAACATCAAGGTTATCGGCGCAGGAGGGGCGGGCAACAACATGGTTACCTGGCTCTACAAGCGCGGAATCAAGGGCGCTGAAATCATTGCGGTGAACACTGACAAGCAGCATTTGCAGGTTTCAGAGGCTGACAAGAAATTCATAATCGGCAAGGATGTCACAAGAGGGCTTGGGTGTGGCGGATTCCCTCAAAAGGGTGCGGAGGCAGCACAGGAAAGCATTGCAGAGCTCAAAGCCGCGCTTTCAGGTGCAGACATGGTCTTTGTTTGCGCAGGAATGGGCGGCGGCACAGGAACAGGAAGTGCTCCTGTGATAGCAAACCTTGCAAAGGATTCTGGCGCAATAGTAATAGGCACTGTCACGATGCCGTTTAACATTGAGCGCGCGCGCATTGAAAAGGCAGAGTTCGGTCTTGAGCAGTTGCGCAAGCATTCTGACACTGTCATTGTGATTGACAACAACAGACTCGTGCAGATTGCAGGTAATCTTCCAATACAGCAGGCATTTGCAGTTGCCAACGAGCTCATTGCGACAATGATAAAGGGCATAGTGGAAACAATAGCAATTCCCTCGCTTGTCAACCTTGACTTTGCAGACGTCAGGGCAATAATGACCAATGGCGGTGTTGCCGCGATTGGAGTGGGAAGCTCTGACACGACAAACAGGGTTGAGGAGGCGGTGAAGGGCGCGCTTGAAAACCCGCTGCTGGACATAAATTACACCGGCGCAACAGGCGCGCTTATCCACGTGATTGGCGGTCCTGACATGACTCTTGACGAAATCAACCGCGCAGGAGAGCTCGTGACTGCAGAGCTTGACGAGGATGCTAACGTCATCTGGGGCGCAAGGGTTGCTGACGACATGAAGGGCAAGCTGATGGTGATGACAATCATTACAGGAGTCACCTCGCCCTGGATACTTGGCAGGCAGCAGGTCAGGGAGACAAAGAAGGCGCAGATTGAAGATGAGCTCGGAATCGAGCTCATCAACTGATGATTACACCCCCTTTGGTCTTTGGTGGTGTACATTCTTTGCCTTCATTTATACCACCCCCATCGTATATGAAGGCAAAAACCCGGCCCCTCCGCGAAGGAGGGGTTTTTTTTGTTTTCCTAAGGTGAACTAATGGCGATTGAGCTTAGCATTGGGCTGATGAGGCTCTTGATAAGCCTCGTGCTTGGCGGGCTGATTGGCTTTGAAAGGGAACTCCACAAGTCGCCTGCAGGGCTCAGGACAATCGCGCTTGTCAGTGTGGGCGCAACGCTTTACACTCTTGCCTCGCTTACGTTCACTAGCTTGAACGCAGACATTACGCGCATTGCCGCCCAGATTGTTGTTGGGCTGGGATTTATCGGCGGAGGCGTGATTTTCCAGACAAAGGACACCGTCCATGGGCTAACGACAGCAGCAAGCATCTGGGTTGCAGGAGCAATAGGCCTGATGGTCGGCATTGGCGCTTATGCCTTTGCAACAGCAACAGCAATAATTGTTATGCTCATTCTATGGTTCGGCAAGGTGGAGAAGAAAATACTGCCGCATACGAAGATGTAAAATAGCTTTTTAAACGCCTCGTCTATGGTTTATTCTATGGCATTGTTCCTTATCGGAATAGGTCTTGGTGATGCTGATGACATTACCTTGAAGGGGCTTGAAATGCTCAAACAGGCCGACAAGGTTTATTTGGAAAGCTATACATCCGTTCTGAACTGCCCTGTTGCGGAAATAGAAAAGCTTATCGGCAAAACAATAGAGCCGGCAAACCGCGAGGTTGTCGAGAAGAAAGCCGAAGCAACAATCCTTCAGGCAGCAAAAGAAGGCAATTGTGCCCTGCTTGTAATTGGAGACCCTCTTGTTGCCACAACGCACGTTGATATTCTCCAGCGCGCAAAAAAAGAAGGCATTCCTGTAAAAATTGTCCACAACGCAAGCATCCTGTCAGCCATCGGGGCAACTGGCCTGCAGGCGTACAAGTTTGGCAAGACAACAAGCATTCCTTTTGCGCAGAAAGATTATTTGCCAGAAACACCTTATCTCACGATTGAGGAAAACCAAAAAATAGGAGCTCACACGCTGTTATTGCTTGACCTCAAGCCTGAGGAAAACAGGTTCATGACAATAAATGATGCTATTGATTATCTCTTGAAGCTCGAACTCAGGCTTAACAGAAAGGTTTTCACAAGTGATACTTTGTGCGTTGGTTGCGCAAGGATTGGAGCAAAAGACCAGCTCATCAAGGCAGGAGCAGCCAAAGACCTGCAGAACATTGACTTTGGCAAGCCAGTGCACTGCCTTGTTGTTCCGGGCAGGCTGCACTTTATGGAAGAGGAATTCTTGCAACAATTCAGGTAAGCTTTTTATACGCACATTCTGTCCAACAGGATACAGCCCCGTCGTCTAGTGGTCAAGGATAACAGGCTTTGGCCCTGTTGACGGCGGTTCGAATCCGCCCGGGGCTATAAAACTTAAGCGACAAAGTCATTCAAAAAAAAATCAGCTCAGCGGATTTGAACCCAGCCAACGGATTTGGCGCGGTTCGAATCCGCCCGGGGCTATACGAGGTAAAAAAATACAGGCTATGTTGGTCCGATTGAAAAGCAGACTGTTGAGAACGAGTTTTTCAGAAAAGTTTTGTTTACAGGAAAGCACGCCCAGCTGGTTGTTATGTGTTTGCAGCCGGGTGAGGAAATTGGCAATGAGGTGCACAACAATGTTGACCAATTCTTCCGCATTGAGGAAGGCGAAGCATTGTTTGTGTTCAACAACACTGAAAAGCATACTGCAAAAGATGGTGATGCTATAATCGTCCCTGCAGGCACTTACCACAATGTGATTAATGTCTCAAAGACAGCCAAGCTGAAGCTGTACACTGTTTATTCGCCGCCAAACCATCCAGACGGCACAATTCATAAGACAAAAGCCGAGGCTGACAAGGCAGAGGCAGAAGAGCACCGCTGAGCCGGTTATTTCTTCGGCGCAACAAGCCCTGTGCATCTCC
>JBBILB010000019.1:0-10690 GCA_037445145.1 Candidatus Woesearchaeota archaeon
TCAGTTTTTACAACATTTCCAGTTATTGGATAAGCAGAAGCAGTTTGGAGAATCACAAATAAAAATACGATAAATGAAACTGCAATTGATCCTTTTTTTTTAAAATTTAGGTTCATACTTATTATTTATTAGATTTAATTCTTTAAAAAACTTTCTAAAAGGCGGGGTGCGACTTTATATTAAAAATGCGCTCGGCGGCTACGCTTCGCAACCTTACGGTTGCTCGGGACGTTGCACTTTCGCTCCCGTTGATCGCTCACCTCGTATAACACTGATTAGTTTCAATTTTTGCTATATCCAATTTATCAAAGCAAAAACTTCTTCGTCACGGATAAATTTTTCATAATCTTCTTTGTTTTCCCAAATAGGCAGATTAGAAGCATCTTGCAGGGTCACCGCCCCATTCTCAGGAAGTTCAAATTTTTTAATATCCCACCACGTTCCAGAATGATACTCCGCAAGCTTGTTTAGATCCAAAAGATCTTTATTACTATAAATAAAATAAGCTAATTTAGAGCCGGAAATACCATTTGTCCTAAATCTTTTTGAATCTCTCCCCTTCCAAAAATTTTCAGATACATAAACAACTTCCACAAATTCAATTTTACCTTTTTCTTCCTTGCAATAAATAAATCTCCTGAGGAATAACGGTTTTCATTAAAGGTTAACGTTCCATTTTGCAAGATTTCTGGTTTGGCTAAATAAGTTGCTAAATTTGAAAGCGTCTGTGGAGAAAATTCATACTTTCTAAAAAAGTTTGTCCAGTGTGCAGGATAAGTAGTTCTAGAGTTTGAAGACCATTCTTCCTCTTTCCATTTAAATGCTTTATCAAATAACTCAGAGGCTTCTTCCAAAGTCATCTCAACTTCAACTTGTCTGGTTTTTTCTTCATTCATTTTTATCTTCTCCCTGAATTTACTTCTTAACAATAATAACACCAAACACATATTTAATACTTTTTTCTGTATTTTCTTACTTTTGCGTAAGGTTTATATACTATTAACACATTTATTCTAAATATGGTAATAAAGCTTGATTTGAAAGATAAGAAAATATTAACCTTATTAGATGAAGATGCAAGGCTTTCTAATAGTCAGATTGCTAAAAGAGTAGGACTTTCAAAGCCAGCGGTTGAATACAGATTAAGGAGATTTGAGAAAAACAAAATAATCTTTCAATACTATACAATAATTAATTTCACAAAACTTGGTTATTCCCAATATAAAATTTACTTCAAATTTCAAGATACAAGCTTAGAAGATGAGCAAAAGATAGTAGACTACTGGACTAAAGACAAAAATTCTGTTTGGGTTGCTCAAATTAGAGGAAGGTGGGATTTAGCTGTTTCAATCATAGCGAGATCCAATTTTGAGTTTGGAAAGATTTTAAACTATTTTATGAATAGATTCTCTAAGTTTATCTTAGAAAGAGATGTTCTTTTAACAGAATATTCTCCAATTTATGCAAGAGAATATTTAACAGAAACAAAACCCTCAGAGTTTGTTTATGGGGTTCCTTCTGAAATCTATGAATTAGATGATACAGACAAAAAAATCCTAAAAGAACTTTCAAAAAATGCAAAAATAAACATAGTCGATTTAGCAGAAAAAACTAAATTATCTAGAGACATAATCAATTACAGATTAAAGAAATTAACAAAAGAGAAAATTATTGTTCAATACAGATGTTATTTAAATCTCCAAAATATAGGGTTAAACCATTATAAGATTATTTTTCGAACTAAAAACCTTGATGAGCAATCAGAAAAAGAAATTAAAGCTTATGTCACACAACACAAAAAAGCAACCCAATTCTTAAAATTAATTGGTTCTTGGGATTTAGAAATAGAATTTGAGACCGAGAACGAAGATGAATTATATAAGATTTTAACAGATGTTAGGAAAAGGTTTTCGAATGTAATAAAAGATTTTGATATTCTAAGAATAACTGAAACCTACAAATACGATTATTTCCCTTTTTAAAAGAATTAAGATTATTAGATTGGTTTTAACTAGTCCAGCACCCGTTAAGGTAACAATGCATTCTAAACGATAACTTTTTATATCATGCCAAGGCAATTCCCAATCGTGGCAAAATCAAATCCTTTTGAGAGTGCGATAAGGACATTGGAGCAGGCAAACCAGTATGCTGCTGTCAGGGATGACATCTTTGAGAAGATAAAAAAGCCAGAGCACGTCCACGAATTCACGATTAATATCCACGGAAAGAAATACGCAGGATACCGTGTACAGCACAATTCTGCAAGGGGGCCTTACAAGGGCGGAATAAGGTTCCACCCGCATGTTGACATTGACGAGGTAAAGGCATTGGCAACGTGGATGTCCCTGAAATGCGCTGTTGCTGACATTCCTTATGGCGGCGGAAAAGGCGGTGTTGCGTGCAATCCAAAGGAAATGAGCAAGGAAGAGCTTGAGGCAGTCTCAAGGGCCTGGGCAAAGGCAATGGCTCCGCACATTGGCGCTTGGAAGGATGTTCCTGCTCCTGATGTCAACACAGACGGCCAGGTAATGGCATGGGTGCTGGACGAATATGAAAAAACAGTTGGCAGGAGGGAGCCTGCTGTAATCACAGGAAAGCCATTGGAGCTTGGAGGCTCGCTCGGCAGGGACAAGGCAACTTCGCAGGGCGGGTTTTTCGTGCTTAGGGAGGCAATGAAAGCCAACAAGCTCAAGCACAACACTGTCGCAATACAGGGGCTTGGCAATGTGGGCGGATGGCTTGCAGAGATTCTTCACAACGAAAAATTCAAGGTTGTTGCTGTTTCTGACTCAAAAGGCGGGATTTACAACGAAAAAGGGCTTGACATTCCAAAAGTGCTGGAGCAAAAGGAAAAAACAGGCACTGTGAAGGACTTTCCCGGCGCAAAAAACATTACCAATGAGGAAATTCTCACATTGCCTGTTGAAATCCTTGCGCCGTCTGCTCTTGAAGGGGTAATTACTGGCATGAATGCAGGCGCAATAAAGGCAAAACTAATACTTGAGATGGCAAACGGGCCCACAACGCCTGAAGCTGATGAGGTGCTGAACTCAAGAGGCGTAATAGTTATTCCTGACATTCTTGCGAATTCAGGCGGGGTCACTGTTAGCTATTTTGAATGGGTGCAGAATTTGTCCGGCTATTACTGGGCTCTTGATGAGATTGACAAAAAGCTTGAGCGCCAGATGACAAAGGCATTTGATGACGTGCACAAGACAGCGCAAAAGCACAGGATTTCTTACAGGCTTGCGGCAAACGTGCTGGCTCTTGAGCGCATTGCAAAGGCAATGGAGCTTCGCGGCTGGTAAGATTATCTTTTGTAAATAACGCCGCGGTTTTCAAGAACTCTAATCCAGACAATTTTGTTCTCAAAATCAATGTCAATCAGTGCTCTGTAGTCGCCTATCCTGAACTTGTAGTAGTTTCCGCCCTAATAATGCTCGATGTAATTAAATGGGTCTTCAGTCAGTTTTTGGAGAGCGTCCTTTATGCGCTCATAAATGTGCCTGTCCTGTTTCTTCAGAAACTTTCCAGCCTGCGGGCTGAGCTTGACGTTAAATGTCATCGAGATTTGTGTACGCCGATTCGGGTTCTGTGCGCGCTTCTTCAAGGGCTTTTTTTTGCCCAGTCGCTTAGTTTTCCTTCCTCAGAGAGAATGTGCTTTATCACGCTGACATCCTTTTGCAGCTTGATGATGTCCTGATGCAGGTGATTAATGTCAACTTCGCCCATGGTGGTGTTTTAATTCTCCGTGCTATTTAAACCTTTTCAAAATCCTGAACAGCATTATGATTATCAGCACGTGCAGTATTGTGATGATTTCCGCAAGAGGCAGGTTGAGCCCGAAAAGTATCATTCCGCGCCCACCTCTTCCTCTTCTTCCTCCATCCTTTTCTGCACTGCGCGGTGCTCTGCCCTTTCCTTGAGCTTCCTTGCTATCTTCCAAACGAGCAAAAACTCGACAAGCACTGCTAGCAGGTTGATTGCTACAAGGATGTTCAGCTGGACATCAATCCCGAACAGGTACATTTTGTTTCACCTCAAAGCGTATGTTTCCCTTCCTGCCATTTCTGGCGCGTAAAGCCTTGCGTCAATAGTGTCTGCCTTCAGGCCTGCGTTTCCAATCCTGTATTCGTGGCCATAAATGGCAACGCTGTCTTCAGGAAGCCTTAATGGCCCGAGCAGTTCTGCCAAAAGCGTGCTTCTTCCGCGGTTCAGGTCAACCTCGATATTTATGTCTTTCTCCCTGTTTCCGCGGTTGTCAACCACAAAGTAAAGCACAAGCACTCCTGGGTTGAGCCATTCGCCTGCAACTTCGAACGGGTGCACGTCGACAATGAACGGCGCTATTGTTGACTTGACCCTTGACGGCCCTGAATATGCGCTCACTCCGATGTCAACTGTCTTTGGCTGCATTACAGGCGGGATTAGGATGAATGAGTACGGCTCTGTTGTCCGGGGCATCAGCCTTGGCAGTGGCTCTGGACCGATGACTTTCCAGTCAAGCGCCCTTGCCTCTGCCTGTCCGTGGTCTTTCCACCCGCCAAGCACTGTGTTCCAGAGCACCATTGGGGCAGGGTGTGCGTTCGCAAAGGCGGTGTAGATGCGCGGTGTTGTTACCCTGTATGTCACTTCCTCCACAGACAAATAATTGTTGTTCCTGAAAGTGCCGTGCATTGTTTTTTCCTCAAGGATGTATCCTCTTTCTGGAGTCAAATTCAGTGTGAGGTTTCCAAGGAAGCCAGGCCTGAATATCCTTGTTTCGGGAATGATTTCTGGCAGTTCCTCCCTTGGCTCAATTGGCCTGCACGGCCTTACAATGGGCGGCTTTAGGCGGTCTGTCATGTTCGGGCATGCAATCCTTGGCCAGCAGTTCCTGTACTGGAAGCTGTCGTCAAGGCAGGGCCCCCATGGCGTGCAGTACCAGAAGACAATGCATCCCCCTGGATATCCTCCTGAGCCCCCGCCCGGCCCTGGCGGAGATGGGCATGTGAAGTTCAGGTCTGCGAAAATATAGTATGGTATTGTTGTCCTTCTTGGCGCTATAAGCATTGCCTGGAAGTCAAAATAGCTCCTGTTGTAGCCTAGGAGGTTTTGCTCAATTGCTGTTATGAAGACAATGTCATTGCCCTGGTTGAAATAGCCCTCCCTGAATGCGCTGCTTTGCGGCGTTTCATTGACATAGCTGAACACTGTCGGGACATTTGCAATTGACCCGCTTGGCAGGTCAAAAGTGCTTATTGTGGTAAATGTTTTTGTCCCGCTGTCACTCCTGTTGCCTGTCAATCTGTCGAGTATTGTCAAATCCCCTGCCACAAGCCCTGCAGGCGGGTTGCTAGTGTTGCTAAACATGATGTATCCCCTGACAAATACAGGGTTGTCGCAGGGTATTGTGAAATTGATGTTTGTTGCATTTACAAAACTGCCTGTGGCATTCACGTCTGTTGGTGCCTGTGCTGCTGTGCCGAAATGCACTTGTCCTGCCACACCCTGCCAGTGGTCTGTTTGTCTAACCATTGCAACCTGAACAAGCCATGTGATGTTGCCTCCCTGTGCTGTTATGTTGTATGGTGCTGCACTTGCAGATGCTGCTGCGGCAAAAAACGCAAGCACCAACAGAATTGTCTTTGCCTTCATTTTTGCCGCCACTTGTGGTAGTTAAAGTTCCTTGGATAATACCTGTCTTTTCTTGACCTGCGCAAGAGCACGAACAGAACAATAACAATTATCACCAGCACTGCGATTACTCCAACAATGATTATCCAGGTGTACTCGCCTTCCCTGCCGAATGGAACCTGCTTGTCAATAACCTTAAAGAGTAGCCCGTCATGCTCGCCGTAAAGCACGCGCACGTGCACTTCTGGGTTGTCCTCAAGGTCAACAGGGGTGAGGCGCTGCTTTATCTTGAATGTTTCCTTGCTGTGTGCCCTGATAAAAGCCTGCCCGGGATAATTCACGAGTTGTGGTTCGTCATCTATTATCATGTCAATTATGTTTATTGAGGCATAGCAGTCAGAGTCTGAAGGGTTCTCAAGCCTTACACTGATGCGCTGGGTGCGCTCGTCAAAAGTAACCCTGCCAAGCATGAGCTCGCATTGGTCGTTTGCTGATGAAATACTTATCGGCACTTGTGCTGCTATTGCCCTGTCCATAATCTCAGGCGACTCGCCGTAAATCGTGAATATGTCTGCTGTCAGGTTCCTGTTCTGCCCCACATATTCTGAGAGGTCAACGTCGTACCTGTACCCTCTTGTTTCATTTTGTTCAAGGCGCTGAATTTCTTTGTCACCCACTGTCTGCACTACCTCCCCATCCACCATTATGCTTATTGCGCCCTGGAATGATGCCCTGCTTCCCCTGTTCCTGTACACCACCTCAAGGGTTCTGTCTATTGTGTTGTATTGGACGTAACCGAGGTCAATTTGTATTACGAGGGCAGGCAGGAAAAACATGTCTAATGCCTTGATCGGCTCGTATTCTGAAAGCCCCATTGGTATTCCCTGCCCTATCTTGACAAATACCGGAATTCCTGTTGAGTCCTTTAGCATTTTTGCAGCCCTTGTAAGCTCGTTGCCTATTAGCACTGCTGTCTTGAGATTGCTGTTCTTAACGAAGTTTACTGTGTTTTCAAGGACTCTCTCCTTTCCGACAAGTATTACCGGCTCGCCGCCTATTATTTGGTTTTCAAGAAATTCGCCGCTGGTAAGCACTGCCTGTTTTGCATCAGGAGCTACCTGAAAGTACTTTTCAAGTATTGCAATGTTATCCTTGTACCTGTGCCCTGTGTCTATTATTTCAGGTGAGAATCCTGCGAGCTTGTTAAGTACTGTTTCTGAAACCTGCCCGTAAATCAATAATTTGTCTATCTTTTGTTTTGATACAAGGAAACTGAATACCTGGTCGATGTTTTTGTCTTCAACCAATAGCACAAATGACTTTGTGGCAATGGCGTACGGTGCAACAGAAACTGCATTAAAACCATATGTTGGATCAACAATGATGAAGCTGCTGGTGTTTATTTCTTTTGCCAGCTCGAGATTAAGGGCAAATCCTCCTCTCGATAATATTGTTCTTGGGTCATAACCTTTCCTGCGCATTGTTCCTGCAAGATTTGCGGAATAAGGAATGCGCTCTGACTCAATGATCAGCACAGACTCTCCGGGAGGCAGTATTTTGTCAAGGACGGTTATGTACTTCTTGCTGGTCAAAAACACCACGCTGCTGTCTGTAAGGCGGGCATAAAGCATTCCTGAATAAACGTCGATCCAGTCCTGCGAGTTAATAATGACTATGTCTGCTGCCTGCGCTGATACCGGAATAAAAAGCACCGGCACCAATAAGACAAATAAGAGCAATGCCCCTTTTTTCATGAATTAAAAAAAGAAAATAAAGAGAATAAAAAGTTATCGGTTTACTCAACTTCAGCGTACAAGTAGTAAGTTGTGAACCCTGTTGTGTGGTTCACTGGCACTATCAGCTGGAAGTTGTAGTATCCGTGGTCAAATCCTGCTGTGCCGTCCTGCTCAAGAATTCCTGTGTAGATTGTTTCGTTAGTGCCGTCTGTTGCAGTGGTCAGGATCAGGTTCTCAAATAGGTTTGTGCCCAGCTGCTTTTGTTTTGTGTTGTTTACGTTCGGCCAGAATGCGCATGCGGTGCTTGAGTTTATTAGTATTGTTCCGACTGAGAAGTTTACTGTGTTTGCGCTTGCTTCAAATGTTTTGCTTACGCTGTCTCCTCCTTTGCCTGTGAGTGCCTCATCAACTGCGCAGATGTTATTTGGCCAGATGTTGTACCAGTATATTGAGGAATTTCTTGAGGCGTATATTTCGCCTGAAGTGTTTGTCAGGTTCCATGAGTAGAAGCGGTCTCCTGATGCATCCTCAAGCACAAGCCCGCTGTTTGTCAGGTTTCCGACAAAACCCTGCCACACTTCTGTTTTCTTGGACACGCTCACGTTCAGCCAGGTTACGTTTCCGCCTTGTGCTGTTATTGGCGCTCCATCCTTGTGCGGTCTTTGCTGGCTGTCAATCCATGTTATGTTGTCAAGTCCTTCCGGAATGGCAAGGGCCTCAAGCGCAAAAACGCTCACGAAAAACAAGGACGCCAATACAAACAATGCTATCGCTTTATGTTTCACTCTCTCACCTCTTTTTTTAACGCTAATATACCATATTGGTATACTCGTTTAGGATAAGTCTATGTTGGTAGTATAAAAATATTGCTTTTCACTAAGGAGTAGTTATTTATTCTATTTCTGCGTACAAATAATATGTTGTGAATCCTGATGTCTTATTAACCGGCACTAGGAGCTGGAAGTTGTAGTATCCGTGGTCAAATCCTGCTGTGCCGTCCTGCTCAAGAATTCCTGCATAAATTGTTGAGTTTATTGCTCCTGTGCTTGTTGTCAGAATGATGTTTTCAAAGAAGTTTGTGCCCAGCTGCTTTTGTTTTGTGTTGTTTACATTTGGCAGGGCAGCACAGGCAGTGCTTGAGTTTATTAGTACTGTTCCGACTGAGAAGTTTACTGTGTTTGCGCTTGCTTCAAATGTTTTGCTTACGCGGTCTCCTCCTTTGCCTGTGAGTTCTTCGTCAACTGCGCACACGTTCTGGGGCCAGATGTTATACCAGTATATTGAGGAATTTCTTGAGGCGTATATTTCGCCTGATACATTTGTAAGATTCCATGTATAAAACCTGTCTCCTGATGCGTCCTCAAGCACAAGCCCGCTGTTTGTCAGGTTTCCGACAAAGCCCTGCCATGCTATTGTTTTTGAGCTTACTGAAATATTGAGCCATGTTATGTTTCCTCCCTGTGCTGTGAGAGGGGCGCCCTGCCTTGGGGTCCTTGTCTGGCTGTCCACAATTGTTATGTTGTCAAGACCTTCTGGTAGTGCAAGGGCTGAACTTGCCTGCAAGAGCATGGCTATCAGAAGCAAGGCTAGTGCTAGCGCTCTTTTTGAATTGCATGTCATCACTATTGTAACCCCTCTTTTTTCTCCTTCGTTGATTGTTTATACCAATTTTCTTTTAGTATTTAAAGTTTCTTCTTTATTGTAGCTCAATGATGTAGCTTGTCTTGTTAAGCGTTCCTCTTTGCGTTCTTATGAGTGATGCTACTCTTATTTCATAATCAACATTCTGCGCATATCCTCCTGTCTTGTTCATTACTATGTTTCCAACAAAGATGAGGTCCTCGTTGTCTGCAGTGTCATACTCGCCGTTTGTGTCATCGTCCATGTCCCACAATATTCCTGTTACGTAATAAGTGCTGTTGCTTGAGTTTATTATTGGCACGTGTTGTATTGTGTTGTTGAATACTTCAAAAGTCATTGTTGCCACAGGGGTTGTGTTGCTTCCTCCTCCCCAGAGTATTCTTATTGAGTCGTTAAAGAATGTTGAGTTGAGGTTAAAGTCAGCGTCTCCGAAGTCATTTGATGCAATTCCTCCTGTCCTGTTCCTTCCCAATGCCTGCAGCATTGAGAAGTTGAACTGGCTTTCATTGCAGAACACGTACACGTTCCCTGAATTGTTGAACCCAAAATTGTAATTTGTCCAGTTTAGCTCTGTTGCAAGGGTTATGTTGCCAAAAAGGGTCCCTGTGTATGTTGTTGTCGCTTTTACGTTAAGGGTGTGGTCTGCCCTGTTGTTTGATTCGTTTTGCTCAGGAATTTTGTTGTTAGGGTCTACTACAACTGTTATTGTGCGGTTGCCTATGATGCTGTTGTAAGTCATGTTTGCTGTTGCATTTTTGCCTCCAAGCAGTGCTCCGCTGAGCGTGGTGTTTCCTATGAAAATTCCTGTCCCGTTTGGCCCGTCCCAGAAGTACACCTCCACGTTTGGCGCAGCACCTTGTCCAAGATTGTATATTATTGCGTTTATTGTTATGTTCTCACCCTCATAGGGGTTTGACACGTTAAACTGTATGTCGCTTGAGTTGATGTACAGGTCTGCCCTGCCTGGCGCGCCTGGCCTGACTCTTATGAAGTGCTGTTCTATTGTTTCCACAAAATAGCGGAATGCATGCACTGTTGTGTTTGCTGTTGCGTTTGCGCTTATGGAGTTTCCTGTTTCATTCAGGAATGTGGCGCTTGCCGTGTTGTTTATCACAATTCCTGCAGTGCCGTTGATAACATGTACTGTTATGTTGATGCTGATGTTTGTTCCGGGAGGCGTTGTGCCAAGTGACCACGTGTTGTTCGTGCCGAAGTCAGGCGCTGGTGATGCTGTGACATAGACTGCCTGTGCCGGGTAAGTGTCTGTCACAACAACATTGTACGCTGTGCCGTTGCCTGTGCTTGAGATGTTAATTTGGTAATACAGGTCATTGTCTTCTCCTACAGGGTCAGGGCTGTCTGTCTTTGTTATGGTTATGTTTGTGAAATTAATCACTGGCGGGTTTAGGACTGTTGTGTTTGCCGTGGCTATTATGCTCTCTAATCCGCTTGTCTCATTCTGCCAAGTGATGTTTGCAGTGTTGTTGATTATTGTTCCGTTGCTGATGTTCATTACGAGGAGTGTTATGTTGATGCTGATGTTTGTTCCGGGTGTGAGGTTGCCAAGCATCCATGTGTTGTTTGTTCCTGTGAGTGGTGTTGGCTGTGATGTCAAATAAATGACTTCGTTCGGATAAGTGTCGTTTACTGTTACGTTGTATGCTGTGCCGTTGCCTGTTGATGAAACATTAATTTGG
>JBBILB010000020.1:0-9476 GCA_037445145.1 Candidatus Woesearchaeota archaeon
CTTATCCCGAGCAAGTCATTTACCTTGACAGCCAGCCTGCACCTGTTGCTGGAACAAATAACACGTGGATACTCGGCAACTTATTGCAAGGCACGAACTTCAGCATTAACATAACCGTGCTCGTGCTGAACATAAGCAATGGCACAATAATCACGAACATTGTGAATGCAACATTCCAGAATGAAACAAGCAGCCTGCTGAGCGCCAATGCAAGCTCAAGTGCAACAGTTAGCGCGCCAATACCTCCGCCATCGCCAGGAGGAGGGGGCGGCGGAGGAGGGGCAGGAGGGGTCAGGCGCAACATAACAGCAGAAATGCCGTTGCCGCAAATGCCTCAGGTGTGCGTTGAAAACTGGGCATGCGAGGAATGGGGCAGTTGCCTTGCCGGCACGCAGTCAAGGGAATGTGTTGACCTGAATGCATGCGGAACACAGAAGTTTGTGCCAAAGACAGGGCGTGAATGCATTGCAGAAGTGCTGCCTGTCGCGCCAATAACGCAGCCAGAGGAAGAAAAGCCGGCAGAAGAGCATGGTGGGCAGGTGCCTGAGCCGGCTGTGCCATTAATGAAGGTAGTTGGCGGATTGTTCAAGGCATCAGTCTGGCCAATCGTGCTGCTGATAATACTAATAATACTGCTGGCATCGTTCACGTACTGGCGGGTTAGCAGAAGCAGGCAGCCAGAAGTTCGGTCTGCGCCTCGGTTTGGCAGCAGGGAAGAACGGCGGCATTTCTATGGTAGGATGGACAGGATAGAGCGCAGAATCGAACAATTAAGTCAGAAGGGAGCAAAGCCAGAGGGGGCACGTAAGGAAGTTGTAGAAAAGCCTGTTGTTATTACCGAGCATGTGCCAGAAGTGCTTGCAGTGCCGCGAAAGCCAAGAAACAGGTTCTACTCAAGGCTTGACAGGATTGACAGGGAGCTTGAGAGGATTGATAGGGCAAAGCCAAAGCGGGTAATGAAGCAAGAGGTTGTTGCTGATAAGGAGGAAAAGCGTATTGAGAAACAGCTTGGAAAGCTGGCACGCGAGAAAGTCAGGGTGCCCGAGCAAAAAGCAGCAGGACAGAGGCAGATAATTGTTGAGGTGCAAAAAGAATTGCCTAAGCCAGAACCACCAATAAAGGAGAATATTAATAAAGAAGGATTAATCCAAAAACAACAAAAGCCTGTTGTGAAAAGCCTCTCAATCAAGGAGATAGAAGCAATGGCGATTGAGGGCTTCCGGGCAAGGAAGCCGGTGGAGCGCGAGCGCTTCTATGGCAGGATGAGCTCGATTGACAGGGAGCTTGACAGGCTTGACAGAGGGCTCAAGAGGAAAAAGAGGGCATAATGAAGCAAAGGGGTGGCAAAAGAGGGAATTGGAATTTCAGCATAGTTATGACTTTCCTGCTGTGCGCTGCCTTTGTTGCAGGAGCGGTTTTTGTCAGTGGCAATGGCATTACAGGAATGGCTGCAAATGGCGCGGCAAACATGCCTCCTGACTGGACAGCGCAGAGCACAAAGTTCGTGACAAAGCAGAACGTGCCTGTCCTCCTTAATCTTGGCGAATTGTTCAAGGACCCTGAAGGGGAGCCGTTGACATTTGTGGCAACAAAGACAGAAAACCTTGATGTTGTCCTTGAAGGCAGCCAGTTGTCCATCATTCCTGAGCTTGGCTTCATAGGCGAGAGAATTGTGACTGTGTATGCTTCTGACGGGCAGCAGGTCAGCCGCAAGAGGCTCAAGATTGAGGTAACAGGCAGGGAGCAGAAGAAAGAAGAACCAGTTACAGAACAGCCAGTTAAAGGGCAGGCAATACAGCAAGAGGTTATTCAGCAGCCGGAAATTACACCGCCTCCTGATGAGATTCCTGAGCAGGAAATTCCGCCATTGCCGCCTGTGCGCGAAAAGGTTGATCCTGCGCTTGAAAAAGCCCTTGATGCAAACGAGTCAGCAATTGCTATTGTCATACTAAATGAGCCAGCGGGCACTCAAGCACAAAAGCGCACCACAAGAAAAGCAGCCCTTGAGGAGAAGAAAACAAGGATTAAGGGCTTGCGCGAGAGTCTTGTTGAAAGGATAAGGGCAAAGAACATTACCGGCTTTGTTGCAACAGAGAGCATGCCGAGGCCTGGCATAAGGATTACGCGCACTTATGAAACCGTCAGCGCAATAACTGTTAACATAACAAAAGAAGGGCTTGAGAGCCTGAAAAATGACTCTTCTGTCCGCGAAATAGTCCTTAACAAGATGCTTTACATCACTTTGCCGCAGAGCATCCCGCTCATTAATGCAGATGCCCTGTGGAATTTGACTATTGGCACCCAGAACATCACAGGCAAGAATGAGACAATTTGCGTAACAGACACCGGAATTGACATGACCCATCCTGCTTTCACAAACAAGATTGTGGGCGGGTATGACTTTGTGAATGAGGACCCCGTTCCGCAGGATGACCACAGCCACGGCACGCACTGTTCTGGAATTGCTCTTGGCAACACAAGCACTGTTATGGGTGTTGCGCCTGACGCAAAAGTCGTGCCTGTCAAGGTTTGCAATGCTGAAGGAAGCTGTTCGGGTGAGGACATGATTGCAGGCGTGGATTACTGCAATAACAAGTCAGCAGATTTTAACATTACTGCAATTTCAATGTCGATTGGCGATCATGGAATGTACAGTTCCCTGAACTGCCCGACATGGATGGACAGTGTTTTGAGCACGTCTGCCAGTTTGGGAATAATTCCTGTGATTGCGGCAGGCAATGATTACAGCCATAGCGGAATTAATTATCCTGCCTGCTCGCCATATGCAGTAAGTGTTGGTTCAACCACAAAGAGTGATGCAATAAGCAGTTTCAGCAATTATGGCGGAGACAGGTTTGACTTGTTTGCGCCTGGCGGCGAGCTCACAAGCGATGCAGAAAAGATTCGTTCAGCAGTTATTGGCGGCGGCATTGGCTATATGGCAGGCACTTCAATGGCTACACCGCATGTTGCTGGCATTGTTGCCCTTTTGCAGCAGAGCCGTCGCGCTCAGGGATTGCCAAAGCTTACTTTTAATGAAATGCACGCGTTTTTGAGGACAGCTATCGGCAATCCCACCTTGAGCTGGTACAGGATTGACGCTGCCATTGCACTAGCAAGCCTCAATGCAAATTATACATTCTCATGGGTCAATAATTCTGTCACTAATGCGAGCGGGAACGTAACTCTGGTGTTCAAGAACTCAACTGATTTCGGCAGGTTTATGCAGTGCGGCAAGGTCAGCTATAATTATGTAGAGATTGATTCTGCCAGCTGTCCTGAATTTAACAAGAGCGCGCACATAATTTTTGGAAGACTGCCTGGCACGAATGCAATACCGCTGAGGAATGGACAATTGTGCCCGGGAGGCATTTGCCAGAACATGACTTTTGCCAATGGCGTGCTTGACTTTGACGTGACAGAGTTCACCAGTTACAGCACCACAACAGCAAATGTAAGGCTTACAAAGAATGATACTGACCCCGCTAATGCAAGCCAGCAGATTGATTACCAGATAATCATTGAAGTGCTTTTCGGCAATGCGAGCAACGTGTCACTCACCGAATTTTACCCGAATGAGACAATATATCTCAGCGCGCTTCCTGCTCCAGAGCCAGGAACCAATGACACGTTCATTATAGGCAATCTTACTGAGAATGACACGTTCATTGTCAACATAAGCATGTTCGTTTATAACGTTAGCAATGGTACGTTCATTAATAATACTGCAAATATCACGTTCAGCAACGGCACAGACATACTCAATCTTAGCGTTAACATCAGCACACTTGTCCTGAATCCTCCGGTGTTCAACTTCACCAATGCCAGCGTGAACAAGACTGACAATGTTGATTACGGAAATGCAAGCGGATACCTTAACTACACAATTAACGTGACAATCACGGGTAATGGGACTGCGTACAACGTTACCGTGAATGATACGTATCCCCAACAAATTATTTATATCGCCTCTGAGCCGGCTCCTGTTTTTGGCACGAACAATACGTGGATTTTGGGCAACCTGACAAACGGCACAAGCATTCTTGTCAACATAACCGTCTTAATACTGAATGTCACTAATGGTTCAATACTCACAAATGTTGCCGAGGTGACATTAACGAATGAAACAGGGCAAACACTGAGCTTTATTGTCACAGAAACAACAAATGTGTCCAGTGATTTCGTGCCTGACAGCAATATCACCGTCACAAAGACAGACAGCCCTGATCCTGTGTATGGAAGCAACAACCTTACGTACCAGATTATTGTTACCAGCGCATTCAACGGAACAGCATACAATGTTACAGTGAACGACACTTATCCCGAGCAAGTCATTTACCTTGACAGCCAGCCTGCACCTGTTGCTGGAACAAATAACACGTGGATTTTGGGCAATATTACGCCAGGAGATGCCATCAGCGTGAACATAACAGTTCTTGTCCTGAACTTCTCTTCTACAATAGTAATCAATAACACAGTGAACGTTACTTTCCAGAACAGCAGCGGTGACAATCTCAGCATAAGCGCAATGCAGGACACAACAGTGAAGAACCTGACCGAATTTTACAATTGCAGTTCATGCGCAAACTGCACTGCCTGCCTGAGCGGTTATGGAAACACCTGCAGACTGACAAACGACATTTCAAGCACAGGCACTTGCGTTGTCATCGGCGCAAGCCACACAACCCTTGACTGTGACGGGCACAACCTTGTTTTTGACACTGACGTCAGTGCCAATATTGCAGAACAAGGGGTGTATGCGTACCAAAAGACTGGTGTGAGTGTACTCAGTTGCAATATCACCCACCTGACCTCCAATGGCAACATTACAGGAATTTTGTTCAACAGAACAACCAACAGCAGGATTGTCAATAACAATATCAGCGTCTATGGCGCTTTCGCTGACAATATTTACATCGAACAGGTAACTGGATTGATTATTGAGAACAACACAATAACAAGTATGGCAAATACGCCGCTTGATGGGCAGTTTGTTGACTCCCTTAATTTCACGCACAACAACATCACTGCACTAGATGGGATTTCTCTCAATGGGAATGTTACAAATAGCAGGTTCGGCTTTAACACGTTTAATACGTCCGGCCTTGAATCACAAGGGCCGACTATCAGTATTTGGTTATCAGCCTCCACACTAAGTGGTTATGTTGGGAGTGTGGCCAATAATACCATTCACGGTAACAACATCACGCACTCAGGAGAAAATGGCTGCTTGGCAATTTATTTGGAGAGCAAGTCGATTAACAACGTCATTGACAACAACACAATAAGCCTTGCTGGAGGCTCTGGTGGCATATTGTTACTGTTCCGTGTAAACTATACAACAATATCAGGCAACACAATACTTATTAATAGTTCTTACCAGAATTATGGCATTAAAATTGATGAAGTTGCAGCAAAGAACAGTATTCTGAACAACAAAATCAATATTAAAGGCACGAACTCCGGCAACAAAGGGATTATCATTACTGATACTCAAAACCTGTTGGTTTTGGAAAACAATATTTCAAACAACAGCATTATTGTTGAAGGTACAACAAACAATGCAGGAATTTACACAAGATGCGCAGACAAAAACAATTACTACTTTAACTCAATAAGAGTTGTGGGAGGCACAAGCTACGGCATCTACCTTAACGGCACTGACTCGACCTTCATTAGCAACATGCTGAATGACACTCCGGTATGGATTTATTCAACAGCAGACTCAACAAACAACAATTTTGTTAATACTACTTTTGCAACGCCGAATGGAAGCATCTGGCTGCCTGGAAGCTTTGCCCTGCCCGCATCAGCAAACATTACAAGGAATAGGCTCAACATTGCCTTTAATCGTGCATTTATTAACAGCACAGCACTGAATTACCTCAACAAGAGCGCCCAGATAATCCTTAATAACATTAACATCATTAGCCCGTCACCCATTGTTGACTTTGCAGACAATGGAACATTTATTGATTGTCCTGAGAGCATTTGCGTAAAGAGGAGTTATGAAGGCGGCATTTACGTGCTTAACGTCACAGGGTTCACAACGTATTCTATTGGCGGCGTGTCATTAACAAAGCTTGACAGCAAGGATCCCACAAACATCAGCTCATACCTCAATTACACAATCACAGTAAACGTGACAGCAGGCAATGCAAGCAACATATCGCTGACGGACATTTATCCGAACGAAACAATCTATGTCAGCGCAGAGCCAGCTCCAGAGGCAGGAACGAATGACACGTTCGTTATTGGAAACCTGACTACAGGACAGGCGTTCATTGTCAACATTACCTTAATCGTGCTTAATGTCTCAAACAATACCGTGATAAACAACACTGCAAACATCAGCTTCCAGAACGAGACAGGAGACTGGCTCAACATTACGGTTGTTGAGAACACAACAATCCTTGTTCCGCCAATCAACATATCACTCATCAAGACAGACAACCCAGACCCTGTGCGCGCAGGAACACTGCTCAATTACACCATAACAATCAGCATTGCCTCTGATGATCCACAGAACATCACGCTCACTGACATTTACCCGCCCGAAGTGGTTTATTATTCTGCCCAGCCAGAACCTCTTGCCGGCACAAATGACACGTTCATCATTGGCAACCTGAGCGCAGGCCAGAGCGTGACAGTGAACATCAGCGTGTACGTGAGAATTATTGACAATGGAACAGTAATCAACAACACCGCAAACATCTCTTACCAGAACAGCACAGGGGGCTTCCTGACGCAGAACACAACCCAGAGCACAACAACTTACGACCCAGGACCGCCATACCTGAACCTGACTGCCTGTGCAGTAATTGACAGGAGCGCAGTCCTTCTAAACAACATAGTCTCTGACGACACCTGCATAATCATCAATGCAAGCAATGCAACACTTAACTGCTCGGGATTCAGCATAGGCTACAATGCAAACGGCGGTGACAGGGAGTTTGGAGTGGTTGCGATAAACAGGAACAATGTCGCAGTCAGGCACTGCATTATCCGCGACATGAACTCAGGCAGCAATTATGGTTTTGGCATTAATTTCACAGGCGTAACAAATGCTACGATATTCAACAACACAATACTGACGAACGGCTCTAGCTTTAATTACGGAATCAATATCTGGTCAGCAACAAGCGTCACCATTGCAAACAACAGCATCTCAACAAGTGGAACTGACTGGAATCGTAACCACGGCATTTATGCCACATATTCCTCAGGTATAATCATAGAGAATAACTCAATTCTTACAAACGGCACTGACTCAAATATGGGCATCATGTGGGAGAATTACGTGACCAACAGCAGGATAATCAATAACACAATCCAGACAGCATCAACATCATCAGGAGCAAACTATGGCATTGATGTTTCTGGCAGCAGTTGTGGGAATAATAGCGTTATTGCAAACAACCGCATCAGCACTGCAATAAACGGCAACAACAATTACGGGATTCATTTGGGCTCAAGCAGTGCTGTCAGCAATGTTTCTATTGAGAACAACACGATTTCCACTTACGGCCTCAGTTACAATTATGGAATCGACCTGACACCTTATTTGTCCAATGCTGTTATTAAAAATAACACAATAACAACAGGAGGTACCAGCGGCTATAATTTCGGAATTTATTGTTCTGCAAGCAGAATAAACATTACCAACAATAACATAACAACAAGAGGCACAGGCAGTGGAAATTACGGGATCTACGTTTACATCAATGCAAATGACAACATTGTCCGGGCAAACAACATAACAGCAACAGGAGGCTCATACCAGAACTTCGGAATCTATGCATACGTTTCATCAAGAAATAGCCTGATAGAAAACACAATATGGACAAATGGAACATACCAGAACTACGGCATAAGGCTGGAAAACTCTCACAACTCATCTGCTGAGAACAACTTCATTACAACAAGGGGCACATCATACCAAAACCACGGAATATACCTCTATTCTGGCTCATCAAATGACTCAGTCAGCAATAACACAATCATCACTAACGGCACACAGCAGAATTACGGCATCCTGGTTGAAAACAGCCCGCAAAACGCGCTTGCCAACAACAACATAACAACAACAGGCACTGCAAGCCTCGGCATCAGTGCCACATCATCTAATTATGGCATAATCCACTCAAACATCATTAACACTTCTGAAATAGAAAGCTTTGGAATACTTGTTTCATCATCTGCTTACAACAACATCACCAATAACTCAGTATACTCAGTATCTGACGGCCTGCACGTTACAGGCGGGCTTATTGAGCACTTCAGCACTCACCAGATTGTTAACAACACGATTAATGAAAGCAACATAATGTATTACGGCGGAGCGTATGATTCTCCTGCCTGCCCGCACAATACCATAATGACAAGCCCCCCAGAACCACACATTGACTTCATCAGCTGCCAGAACATCACCCTGAAAGACTGGACTGCATACGAAACAATTGCTCTCGTGAACACTTCCAACATAACCCTGCAAAACAGCACCTCGCTTAACAACATTATTGGCATAAGAGTGCTTAATGCATCAAACAACATAATCACAAACTGCAAAATTTCAACAAACACAACAATTTCAACAGGCGCGTACGGCATTCTGGCATATAACGGCTCAAACAACAACATAATCAATAATACAAGCGTAAATGCAATAGGCGCTTCCACATCCAATGTGGGAGTTTTCATAACCTCAAATAACAACACAGTCATTAATTCCAATATTAATGCAACCGGAACTTCCACAAACAGGGGCGTTCTCTTGCAATCAGCGCGCAATACCACAATCGAAGGCAGCAATATCATGGCTTATGGGAGATCAACAGGAGGGTATGATTATGGAATGTCTGTGGAATCATCATTACAGACACTTATTGCAAACAGCACAATCATCACCAATGGAAGCGGCCAGACTAGTCCTGAAGGGATTTACATTTCTGGCTCCAACGACACTTATGTGCGCAACAACACAATCATTGGCGCGACAACACACACAGGCTCATCAGGCACAGACGGAGTGTACATTACCAATTCAGCATACAGCGTCATTGAAAATAATACAATAACTACTGTTTCCGCAATCGGCGACACTGGCAATCCCATAAATTTGGGAGACCGGGTCAGGGAGACAAACATTACAGGAAACCTGCTAAAGGCAAGTGAGAACACTTGGGCAATAAGTCTTTACGGCAATGTTGGATTTGTGGCAAACACCACAATCACGCACAACTACATCGGGGACAGGCCAATTGCAAATGGCATTGTTCTTGACACACTAGGCAGCCATCCTCAAACAATTGCATTTAACAAAATCAATGCATCAACGACAGGCATACAAGTATCCAACGCGCAAAACATAATCATAGACAACAACACAATAGAACTGAACTACAGTGGTGCTTCGAGCTTAAGGGGCATTTATTTGTCTTCATCAGCAGTTAGAATGAATATTTCCAACAATTTCA
>JBBILB010000021.1:0-8540 GCA_037445145.1 Candidatus Woesearchaeota archaeon
GCCTGCCTCCATAAACGCTCTATCTTTTTAATCAACCTCTCTCTTTTATTCATGGGAATCGCCTCTCGATTCCCAAACCCTGTGCAGCCTAACGGCTGCCGGGGTTTTTATGATTTTCTACAGCGCCGAAAAAGAACGGCATTAAATTACTGGAACAACGAGCTCCTTACAGCCGCGGTGCCAACGATAGTGGATGTTCTTTTGACTAAGCTTTATATATCCTTGCAAGATTCGGAAAATCATGTTTCATAAGGAGAAGACGCTGGACGAATTTGTAGGGGAGATTGTGATTGATTGTATTGCAAACCTCCCTGAAAATCCTGTGCTTGATGTTTTTGCCAGGTGTGTTGATACTTCTGCCGACGGCTCAAGAGGGTACTGCATTGAGTTTAACTATTCCGGGCGCAAAAAGTTGTCGCACAGGATTTTTTTCAGGCTTGACAGGGGAGAAAAGCCGGATGACTATGCACGTATTGCTGCAGGAATGCTTGGGCGGTATCGCATTGATGGGGAGAGGAAAAACGGCAGGATTCTGCTTAACCTTCGGCTTTTGGCAGCGAAGAACATGAGTGCGGGCATTGTTGCTGACATTCTTGGCAAGTCGACCGCTGATGTCGTCAATGCATACAGGAGGTATTTTGGCAGGGAGCCTGTTGGTGAGTGCATGAGTTTTGTTGATGTTTACAGGATTGCCCAGCTGACTGGTGTGGGTGATGCAGATTTTTTGAAAAAACTTAGGGAGACCTGTTGGTTCTAAAGCATGACTCCTTCCAGAAAGTATTTTTGTATTGGCTCGCCTTTTTCAACGAGTTTTGCCACAACCCCGCATAATTGCTGGTTGAATGGGTGTCCGCAGGCGCCTGGCTTTCTTGGATTCCAGCATGGTCCTCCTTTGCTGTGCGCGTTCTCTCTTATTTCAAGGAATGTTTTTCTGTTGAGCATTTGGTGCTGGATTTTGTAGTTTCTTATCACGAGTTCTTCAATGCCTTGTATGCTTTTTTTGGTGTTGGTGAAAGGGTCAATGTCCCTGAACGGCAAAAACTGGTCTCCTGTTCCGTCGTCATAAACAATGTGGTAGACTGGGAATTTTTGTTCGTCAGGGTCTGCAAAGTGGGGCCTGTTTACCACGATGAGCACTGCCCCTTTTGTGAATTTTCTTGTTGTTGCTCTTTGTGCTCCGAGCTTGTACAGTTCTTCCTGCACGGTGTATGAGGGTTTTTCGTTGGGTGAGCGCTTGTAGTCAAGCACGACCGGAATGTCATCCTGCTCGTTTCCGTTTGTTAGCAGTAATAATGCATCTGCATGTCCGAAGACAATGATTTTTTCCAATTCTGAATTGTTGGCGTCAGGGTTGTGGAAGCCTGCCCATAGTTCTCGCTCTGTGTACTGCCAGAATGGTGTTGTGTTTTTGCCTTGGTAGTCTTTCCAGGGGCGCCATAGTGCAAGCCTGTGCCTTGCTGTGCCTGCCACTGCCCACTTGTGAGGGAGTATTTCTTCTGGCAGTTTGGACTTGTCTATTTTTGAGAGCATTCTTGCCACGTAGCATTCGCTTGAGAATTCCGAGGGCCTTACTGACCAGTATTCCGGCGTTGTGCACGGCATTATGAATGGCTTTATTTCGTAAAGAGGAGCATCAATTCCGAGCCGTTCGTTGAGTCTTTTGTCGCCTAAAAAGCGCTGCCAGCTTCTTGTGAGGAATTCTCCTTTTTTCCCGAGTTTTGAGATGAATGCGTCCTTTTCCTGCAACAGATTGAGGTCTTCTTCCACCCACGTGAATGTCCAGCCCTGTTCCCTGAGGTCTTCCTGCAATATTTCAATTTCTGTTGCTTCCCTGACTTTTCCGCGCTCGTCAAGATACCTGACTTTCTTGTTTTTGAGTTCCTCATAGAGTTTTTTTGCTTGTTCAGGGCTTGTTTTTCCGTACTTTTCCTGCAGGACTTCCATGATGTCATTTTGGGTAAACTGGTTTCTTGCAAAATTGCAGGCGCAGTGCATTATATGGCGGGTTTTTTCGCCGTGCGCGTTGCCTGCGTGCTCGTCTTCTTTCTGGCTGGAGTAAGGGCACCTGTAGCCGGCAAGGTCAGGGCAGGGTTTTGGAAGCCCGAATGCTGGCGTGTGCTGCCTTGTGGGCGGCAGTGTTGCTATTTTTTCAGGGTGTTTGCCGAGTTTTTCCTTTTGCCACCTGTAGAGTTTTCCTTTCAGGCGTTTTATTGCGCAATAGTCTGCTGAGCTCAGGATGCTTAGCTTGGCGTTTTTCATTGCGCCTTTGCCGCGGTACGGCTTTGTTTTTGCGTCAGGATTCCCCCAGGAGTCCACTGGTATGCCGAGGATTTTTGCTGCTGACTCCAGTATTCCGAGCTCCACTGATGTTCTTGGTCCGTAATACACTATTTTTTCCAGTTTTAGCTCGTCGCAGATGGTTGCGTATGCTGTTGCCATCATTTGCTTGTTGTACGCGCAGGCTTTTTCGAGCAATGGGTCTATGTGCCGGTCTTTTGTGAGTGCTGCCAAATTATTGTCTGAGCCGAACAGCCTGACAAGGTCTTGGCGGTCTTTTCTTGGGATTGAGAGCCCCCTGCGGAGCTTGTCTATTTTTTTGGCCAATGCTTTTCCCTGTGCTTCTTTTGCTATGCTGCTGTCAAAGATTCCGAGAGAATACTGGAGTATTCCCTGCCTGAATTCATTGCTTAATGGGTTTCTTTCTGTGTTTCCGAGCTGCAGCTTTCTGAATTCTATCAGGTCGCTTGGAGAATTCTTTATTGCATCCTCAAGCGAGTGCACGAGCCTGTTGTCCGGTGTTGCGTGGAACGGCAGAACCACTGGCGAGACTTGTATGAAGTGGACGTCATCGTGCAGGTTCCACCCGTATTCTATTGTGAGCTCCCTTATTCCCAGCAGGATTTCTTCTGCGAGCCTGTTTCTTTCGCAGGCATAATCAACGCAGAGGTATTTTGGGTTTTTTATTGCGTTGTCTATGGTGACTCCTGGCAGGAATATTATTTTTTTTCCTGCGAGATTTTTGAGCTGGGGCTTTAGGTGCTGGTGGTAGATGTGGAACGTCTTGACTCCTGCCACAATGTTTTGTTTTTGCGCCCATTTTTTTGTGTGGTTGTGAATGCGCGCGTATTTTTTTTCTTTTGAAGTGAACAATGGATTGTCGGATGGGAATAACGGCCTTAAAGTGTAGTAAAGTCTTGCGTGCTTTGTGGGGTCTGAGAATCTTCTTATTGTCGGCGTGTACCAAGATACTGCCATAAGGCAGGTGGTGCGCAGTTATTTAAATCACTGCTGTTTTCTTGCTGTGTCAAGAACCGCCAGTAGTTTATCATATTGTGGCGGTTCTTGAGCATGCTCGGAAACTCTGCTCCAAGCTAACTGGCTGAAGCAAATGATTTCCGCGCAGGAGTTTCCGACACATGAAGTTGTGGGTTGTGGGAGCAAGGGGCGTCAAGCGGCAAAACGAGGACTATGTTGAGCTTTACCTGCGTGATTTTGGCAATAATTCTTACGGTCCTGTGCGCATTCCTGCAGGCCAATTGTATGTTTCTTACAAGGCGTACGATGATGCAGGGGCAGAAAGTTTAAGTGCAAGGCTTTCTTCAAAGCTTCCTGGCTGCAGGGTTTATTTGAGGGATTACGGCACTTACAAGAAGGTTGTTTGGCTTCGGACAGGCAGGGCAGCTGACCACGAGCTTGTGTGGAGGGAGTTTTCTCCTTTGATGAAAAAGGTTGGCGTTGCTGAGAGGCTTACGCGGCTTGGCTGGCCTTCACCTGTCATTGAATGCAGTCCTGAGCTTGAGGGGGTTTTGAGGCTGCAGCGCAGGGTTCATGAAAGCCTCGGATGCTTGTGGCAGGAGCGCATTGTTCCGCTGATTGCTTCAGGGGCAAGGCTTGATGACTGCGTCAGGTGGCTTAGGGAGCGTGACTTTGGCGCTGTTTTGCGGTACGGAAAGAACAGGAAGGACCTGCTTGACAGGCTTGCTTCTGGCTTTTCTGCTGATTTTTCAGGGCTTGATTCTGCAGTGTCGTCTCTTGAGGCAAAATGCACTGCTGAAAGGGCGTGGGAACAGTCAGGCACTGAGTCTTTGAACATGCCTGTTTATGTTTCAGAGGACAAGGTCAGGATTCGGCGCGCTTCTGGCTTTGAGCAGGCAGAAGCCAGGAAGGGTTTGCTTGGGAGCGCTGCTGTTTTTGATTTTGAAATGATGCACTGGTGGACCAGCAGGCCCATGATTTTTTCTGTTTCTCTGGTTAGCGAGAATCTTGGCAACGTGATTTACGGCCTGTTTCCGTCTGACAGCGATACTATTACTGCGATGGGGATGACTTCCAAGTATGTTCAGGTTGGCAGCGAGGCAGAATTATTGGCAAAGACTGCGTTGTACTTGCAAAAAGCAGGATTACGCATTACTCAGAACGGGCTTGGTTATGATTATGGCGTTGCTGACACTGTCCGCGGCAGGTTTTTGATCGGCTCTGACAATTCCCCGCCAATACCAGTTGCGTTGTACAGGGACATGCTTAATGAGCACGGCAGGAATGGCAGCCGTGACGCTGTTGATTTTGACATGGCCTGGTTTGGAAAGGCTTACTTGAAGTGGCTTGTGAGCGACTGCACCCTTGAGAGCCTGGCTGAGCTTGGCGACATTTATTTCGGCAACAATATCGGCTTCCAAAAGATTATTTCTTATGACGAGCAGGCAGAGCTTGTTGAGAGGGCTGCTAGTGGGGACAAAGCGGCAATGGGCAAGCTGAACTTGTACAATCATTGCGATGGTGTCACAGAGTACTTGACAGGCACGGGCTTTGTTGGCATTCCCATGAACATTGCCGAAGCCCTTGGGATTGAGTATTTTGACGCTTTTCACAGGACTCCCAAGGATGTTGCCCTTCTTGCCGGCAACCTTCAGAACTGGAATGTGCTTAACCAGCCGCGCGACACAAGGAAGTATGCTGAATGGTTTGAGGACCAGGGCAAAAGGGGCAATTTTGTGTTGAAGGAAAGGCTTGATTCTTTGCCTTTTGAGTTTAAGCGCGGGAGTGTTGATGATGTCCTTGTTGCTTATTTTCCCATTTGGAACTGGCTTGGCAGGTTTGTTTCAAAGGATTATGGAAGGCTTGCTGAAATGGCCAAGAATGCTGCAAATCCTCTTGAGGCATTTGCTTATTACCAGATTCTTGACAGGTTTGTTCACGAACTGCTTGCTGACATTTGTTTGGATACCCCTGACAGTGTTTTTTGGGGCAAGTATGGCAGTTCAAGGCAGTCAATTGTTAACGCGCAGAATGAGATTGGCGACTTATTGAGGAATGCATTTTCTGGTGCTAACATTGTCAACAGGTATCATAACCTGTATTTTGTTACCGGGCTTGATGTTTCCACTGCATGGAAAAGAGGGCTTGTTCCGCTTGGCATTTCTTCAAAAGCAATTAATGTTGCAGAAGGAGACATTGTGCACTGCATGAACAATGTTGTCTTGAGCACAGGAATCTCCATCCCAAGCAGGAAAAGGAGGGCTCAGGACCCTGGAAGGAACAATAAGTGCGCTTTGGGAATAATGGCTGTCCGCGACTTTGTTGAGGAATACTTCAGGAACGGCTTAATGCCTGCGCTCTCCCTTGCTCACAACCTTGCAAAGAACATTGGCAAACTGCCTCCTGAACTGTTTGCATTCAGGGTATGCCTTAATGAGTCCCTTGAGGACATGGGTGTTGAACAGCAGCAACAAAGAAGGGCTCTTATTGCTGAGAAGTTCTGGCTCAAGCCCGGCGAAAGCATCATTGTTGGAATGAGTTCTAAAGACGGCGTTTCTGACTTTGAGCAGTATGACCCTGCTGCAAGGGAATACCTGCACGACTTTGTCCCTGACTATGATGCTTACTTGAATGAAAACTTTGGAAGAGTCAGAAAGGTTAATGAAAACGGCAAAACAACAAAGCACGAATCAACACTCTTCAAGATATGCAAGGCGCTGACAATACCAGAAAGGTCTCCCTCAAAGAACGCTGCGCTTGAAAAATATTTGACAGGGAGAAGCGAGAGGTTGGAGCTAAAGTAGATGAACAAAACAGAAATCATAGCTCAATTAAAGCAGCACGAAAAAATACTAAAAAAGACAGTTCTGATAAGCTTTGTATTAGCCTCACTGATTTTGTTAGGATATGCAAATTCATACACTTATTTGCATGAATTCGGCCATAGCGCTGCTGCAACAGCACTTGCACTGGCTTATCACAACCCCGGCCTTAACATAACATGGGTTTATGGGGAAAAAGGTCCTGTACAAACAAAGATAACAACAAAAATGAACGGAGCGTTATGGCCCATATTCTCACTTGGCGGGGGGTTGTTTGAGATACTGCTCACATATGGCGCATATTTTATTCTGCGCAGACCGAAAATAAAAGTATTGCTTTCCTTACGTAACTGGTCTGCAAATGCTTTTCTTGTTTGTTTTGTGTTTTATGCAATTTTCGTTTCAATGATTTTTGCAGATACTGATGGTTTTGCGCTTGGACCACTTATGAGAGAGCAATTGGGCACAGTATGGGCAATAACAAGCCAAACAATACTATTTATGCTACTGCTAATTGGAACAGCAAGCATGACTATAGCAATGGCATTAGACCTTGTCCCATTCTTCACAAAAAAAGAATAATATCATAAAGGCGCTGCGGTGCAACAAGACACTCCTCACTCATGCGAACCGAACTCCGTTCAGGTTCGCGAGTTCGGAGAGAAATTATATAAGGATGTTGGTGCTTGATGTTTTTATGAGAATAAAACAGCTTTACAATCATCTTCTTTCCAAGCACGGCGTTCAGGGCTGGTGGCCGACTCGGGGCAGGGGTTATCATCCCAGCAACAAGTCAAGAAAGCTTTCTGAGCAGGAAATGCTTGAGATTTGCGTAGGAGCAATATTGACCCAGAACACTGCGTGGAAGAATGTTGAGAAGGCACTGGATAACCTTTTTTCTGCAAATGCAATGAGTTTGAGCAGGCTTTCTTCAATGCCGCGGCAAAAGCTTGCAAAACTGATACGCTCCTCTGGCTATTACAATCAGAAGGCTGAACGCTTGCAGTTGTTTGCGAGGCATGTTCTTTCTGAGCACGGCAGTTTCAGCAGGATGTTCAGGAAGGATTTGCAGCCTTTGCGCGAGGAATTATTGGCATTAAAGGGCGTGGGACCAGAAACTGCTGACTCAATGCTCCTTTACGCTGGAAGAAAGCCAGTGTTTGTGGTTGATGCTTACACGAAAAGAATATGCTCACGCTTGGGAATTTGTGAGGCAGATGTGGAGTATCATGAATTGCAGGAAAAGTTTCATTCTACACTGCCAAAAGATGCAGAAATATTCAACGAGTTTCATGCGTTGCTGGTGCAGGAAGGGAAGAATGCCTCAAACAGTTAACTTTATTATAGCCCTGATGTTTGTAGATGCCATATGTCAGACCTTGTGAAATTATCCCCATCCAAGCTTGGGCGTTTTTTGCAGTGTCCGGCTTGTTTTTGGAGGGAGTATCACAAGAAGATGCCTCCTTCTTTTCCTCTTCCTGGCATTCTTTCGCGCATGGACACCCTGACAAAAGTGTATTATGATGATTATCGGGGCAAAATACCGCCGTCAATCAAGGGCCAGGTTTCTGAAAAGCTTGTTGATGCTGAAACTGCTGAGAAATTAAGGCATTACATCAAGTATGCTGATGAAAAGCTGAATGCTGTCTTATTGGGAAAGATGGATGACTGCATGATTGATTCTTCAGGCAGGCTTGTTCCTATTGACAACAAGACAGCAAGCCCTTCAAATGAGGAGCTTATGGAAATTTATCAGGTACAGCTTGACGCTTATGCATTTATCCTTAAGAAGAACGGGTATGAAACAGCTGATTACGGATACCTTATTTATTACGTCCCTGTCAAAGGCACCCCTGACAAAGGAATAATATTCGAAGCAACCGTGAAGAAGATATCGCTAAAGCCAGGCAGAATACCCAAAATAATGGCAGATGCAGTAGAGCTGGTAAGACAGAAAACCCCTCCGAGGATGCACAAGGATTGCGAATGTGAGATGTGCAAGTGGATGGCGGAAGGGGAATAATGAAAATAAAAGAGATAATTGCGCAATTCAAACAGCACAAAAATGTTTTAATTAAGACTTTTTTGATAAGCTTTGTATTAGTCTCAGTGATAATAGTCGGGTATGCAAAGTTTAACCCTTATTTGCATGAATTTGGTCATAGCGCCACGGCAATTGCATTTGCACTAACCTATCATAATCCCAGTCTTAACATAACTTGGATTTGTGCAAACTAACATAACGACAAATATGAATCCAGTTTTAGGGGCGGTATTTTCTCTTGGCGGAGGAATAATGGAGAAAAGGGCCCTACTTACATTTTTATTATCATTTACGTTATGGTACGGCGCTGTAGAAAAAGTCCCTGAATAACAAAGAAAGATTCTGAAGGATGATTCGTGCATAAACTTCTGCGCGCTGCGTGCGCGCAGTACGGCAGCGGAGACTGCCGCCAAAGCGTT
>JBBILB010000022.1:0-8207 GCA_037445145.1 Candidatus Woesearchaeota archaeon
CCATAAACGCTCTATCTTTTTAATCAACCTCTCTCTTTTATTCATGGGAATCGCCTCTCGATTCCCAAACCCTGTGCAGCCTAACGGCTGCCGGGGTTTTTATGATTTTCTACAGCGCCAGATTTGCCCTAACCTTTAAAAACACCATTCAGGTGTTATTCTCATAATGAACAGGGCGGTTATTGCAGCATTGGTTGTTTTTCTTCTAGCCATTGCTGCATGCTCCCAGCAGACTATTACTGCAAGGCCATTGAACAATTCAGTGCCTCAGCCTTTGGATGCGTGCGCTGGAAAGCAGTGCGGCGAAAACGCTTATTGCGATGCAGGCGTGTGCATGTGCTATGGCGGGTTCAAGAAGTGCGGAGACAAATGTATTGGAGAACACCTCTGCTGCGACAGCGCAGAATGTCCGGCAGGCAAAGTCTGCACGAATGGCTTGTGCGCTGACAAGCCGTTGTGCGGCTACAATGAGGAGTGGGACTTTGGCTCTTCATCGTGCATTTGTGCTGAGGAAGCAAAGTACTGCAAGGCGCAGGGCAAGTGTATTCCTGCTGACGGCTGCTGCGAGCACATTGACTGCAAAAGAAACCAGCGCTGCACTCCAACCACGTATTCGGCGACGGTGTGCGTGTATTACGGTGCAAAGAAGTGCAGGGTTGTGCATGAGGGAATCCGTACTGTGCTCATGACTCCTGTGGGTGACTTTGAGTTGCTCCTCCAGAACGTGCTTGAGGGTCCGAAGTTTGACCTTAAGGTTAACAATGACTCAATCAGGCGCATTGGCATAAATGAGTCGAGTAATGTTGCAAATGGTGCTGCGCAGGTTTACGTGGAATCAATGACTGTTTTTGGCGGCTATTGCAGGGAAGAGGCGGAGGAATAGGCGCAATCTTTATAAACAGCCCTTCTGTTTTCTGCACTGTTCGAGAGATGTGCTGGTGTAAAAGCTCGCGCATGCTGGAGAGAAATTTCTCAGTTATCTCGAATGGGGTAATAAAATGGCAAAGATGCATTCAGGGAAAAAGGGAAGGTCAGGTTCGCATAGGCCGTTGAAGCCCTCAAAGCCGACCTGGCTGAGGTATAAACCAAAGGAGATTGAGATGCTTGTTGTCAAGCTTGCAAAGGAAGGTAAGACAGCATCGCAGGTAGGGCTTGTGCTGAGGGACACCTACGGCGTTCCTGACGTCAAGTCGGTAACACAGAAGTCTGTGTCTGAAATCATTGCGGAAAAGAAGCTTGCTCCTGAGCTTCCGGATGACCTTACTGCTTTGATGAAAAAGTCAGTCGCGATAAGGAAGCATCTTGAGGCAAACAAAAAGGACGAGGCAGCGCACCGCGGACTGCTCCTGACAGAATCAAAAATCAGGCGCATCATCAAGTATTACAAGCGCATTGGTAGGATTGCGGTTGACTGGAAATACCAGCCGGAAAAGCTTAAGATATATACCGAGTAAAACGGAATTTTTCTTATTTTTTCCTTTTCTTCTGGAAGAAATAAATGTAGAGTATTGGAAGTATTCCTGCTGTGTTCAGGAGGAATATGCAGGCAAACCATGCAAGTTGGCTGTTTCTTGCTGATTTCCACAGCCCGATTGCCTTCCAGACAGCTTCCCATATGCCAATAACAATAATCAGTGTGATTATGCCAGGGGGAAATTGAAGAACAGGAACAGCCATTTACAACATACCCCTTACGTCGTCAATGCGTGAGGCAATATCCTGCCCCTTCTTTGTCAGGGTAAGGAGTTTGAGTCTTCCCTGCTTGTCAAAGTTGACAAGCCCCTCGCGCTCCATCTGCTGAAGTATTTTAACGACGTGGGAATAAGTGCAGTCAATCTGCTTTGCAAGTGATGAGGCGTAAACCTCGGATTTTGCGTTCTTGAGCTCAACGAGCATCATGGCTGGCTTTTCGCGGAAGAAAACGCTGAAAATTTCCTTGTTTTTCACGCACCCACCCCAAATATCTCCTTATTCCTATATGTTACGATGGTTATTATGAAAGCAATATATAAAGGTTTCGAAATCGTTTATGATTTCGGAACTCCGTCAGCTTTGCTGGCGACAGTTTCGCTCAAAAAAAATTTTGAGCAATCACACACAAAGCAAAATTTTTTGTTTTGCTCTGTTTTCCATCAAACCTGGTTTGTATTTAAATCTTTCGAATAACAACGATGGAATATGTATATCGGCTTTTTTTGCCGACGACAAAAAATGGCAAAAGCATATAAACTTCGCAAAATTCCAATGGAAAAATGAGCGTTCTTTTTCCTCATGCACAAGTGAGAAGCGTGCAAAGGCAGATGATGAATGATGCAGAAGATGCTCTTGCAAAAAGGAAGCATTTTGTTGCCCACGCGCCAACAGGGCTTGGGAAGACGGCAGCGGTATTGAGCCCTGCGCTTGACCTTGCGCTCAGGCGCGACCTTGTCGTGTTCTTCCTGACTTCAAGGCACACCCAGCACAAGATAGTGCTTGACACCCTTCAGGCAATCAGGAAAAAGCACAATGCCGAATTCGTTGCAGCATCAATCATTGGAAAGAAATGGATGTGCACGCAGCCGGGAGTCACAACAATGCGCTCAAGTGACTTTTTTCCTTACTGCAAGGCATTGAGGGAGGGCAAGAGCTGCGAGCCTTACGAGAACGCAAAGCAGGGCGTGCAGCGCGACATGACGCTGAGGGAGATTGAATATGAGGCGCCATTGCCGACGGAAACAGTTATTTTGCGTTGTTCTGAAAAAAAGTTGTGCCCTTACGAGCTCTCCCTTCTTCTCGCAGAAAAATCAAAAGTCATCGTGACAGATTATTATTATTTGCTCCACCCGTACATACGCAATTCATTCCTGAGAAAGACAAAAAAGAGCCTTGAACAGGCAGTCATCATCTTTGACGAGGGGCACAATCTTCCGGCAAGGGCTCGTGAGCTCATGACCCAGCGCATTACCTCAAAGCTGATAAGCGGGGCTGCAAAAGAGGCAAAAAAATACAGGTTTGACGACCTTGCCGTTGCCATGAACGAGCTTGGCGCAGTCCTTGAGAATCTTGCCAGCAGACTGCAGCATAATGGTGAGAGGCTTGTGAAGCGTGAAGAGTTCCTTGATGCAGTCACAAAATTTGCTGACATCGGGGAGCTTGCCACAAGGCTTGATGCTGCCGCAGACATGGTGCGACAGGACAGGCAGAGGAGTATGCTTGGCGTTGTGGCAGAGTTCCTTGAATCCTGGCCTGAGGGCGATGAGGGCTTCTCAAGAATTCTTGCAAGGCAGGACAAGAACATCCTGCTCACAAGGCGCTGCCTTGACCCATCCCTTGCAACAAAAGACTTGATTGAGGGCTCTTACTGCACAGTCACCATGTCAGGAACGCTATCCCCTGTGCAGATGTTTGCAGACGTGCTTGGAATTCCTGCTGACAAGCGCATCACAAAGGAGTATCCCTCGCCATTTCCTGCGCAGAACAGGCTTGCGCTTGTGGTTCCGCGCACAACGACCAGGTTCTCGCATCGCTCTGACAGCCAGTTCAGGAACATTGCTGAATACTGTGCAATGCTCGTGAACAGGATTCCGGGATGTGTTGCAATGTATTTCCCGAGTTACCAGATAAGGGACGCGGTGAACAATGCATTTGCACCATTGTGCAGCAAGACCTTGTTCCTCGAGCAGCCAAACATGACAAAGGAGCAGAAGCAGGACTTTCTTGACCGCTTCAAGAAATACGCAGACTCAGGAGCTGTCCTTCTTGGAGTTGCTTCTGGAAGCTTTGGGGAAGGCATCGACCTGCCGGGATTGCTCAAGGGGGTTGTTGTTGTCGGGCTTCCTCTTGACCGCCCAAACCTTGAAACGCAGCAATTGATTGAGTATTATGACAAAAAATTCGGCAGGGGATGGGATTATGGCTACATAATGCCTGCCCTGACAAAGACAATGCAGAATGCAGGGAGATGCATCCGCTCGGAAACAGACCGTGGGGTTATTGTCTTTCTTGACGAGCGGTATGCCTGGCCGAGGTATTTCTCGTGCTTCCCAAGCGACTGGAATCTTGGCGTTTCTGTTGACCCAACACAGCAGATATCCCAATTCTTCGCGAAAAGTTAATAAATAGTCGTTCACGCATCATGCTTATGCCGAAGAAGAAGGCGGGCACTATTTTTGACAAGCCCAAGGAAGAGGATGCAGAGGAAATTTCCGGAGAGCCGGCAGGGTTTAAGGAGCTTGATGAGCACGACGAGACTCCTGAGGAGGTTGAGTACAAGATGCGCACAGGAGGTGCAGAAATTGACGTATATACAGAAGAGGGCAGGGAGGAGCTTATGGAGGATGATGAGGTCAGCGTGTGGGAGGAAGGATTTGCAGAAGGAGAAACAGAGCCTGAGAAAGCCCACTGCGCTGCCTGCGGAAAAGTCCTTGGGCAGGATGAGCCAAAAATCGTGGAGCGCGAAATAAACCATAAAATCTATAATTTCTGCTGCGACAAGTGCGCTGCTGCAGGAATCCAGCACGCGAAGAAAAAATAATCATTTCACAGAGATTTTTGTTTCTGCTATCGGCCCGCCCTTTACTTCCTTGACGCCTTTTTCCCACTCCACAAGCTCGCCCTTTAACACAAGGGTTTCCTGCGCTGGATAATTTATCCTTGTGATTGTCAGCGTCGTGTCTGTGGCGTCAGTGACCTGGAATGTCTGTGGCATTATGATGGCACTGCCTTGCCCTATCTGCAATGAATGCCTTACAATGTCTCCTACTTTTGCCTGGTATGTTATGTTCAGCCTGCCAACGCCAAGGTTCACGACTGCAGGTCCAAAGTCGGTGCTTATCACCTGCCCTTCAGAAGGGTTGTGCCTGAATGACATTGAATTGTGCGCCACGACGAGCAATAATGACTTCCACTCAAGCCCCGGCAGCTGGTATGACTTGCCTTCTGTGACAAAGGGGTCGCAGACGACATTGCTTTCAGTTATGTTCACTATTTTGTAAGGCCAAGGAAACTCGGGGTTTGAGACAATGTCGCCAATCACAGGCTTTTTCTTGAAGTATTTTTCAAATGCGCTCAGGGTGAACGGCTGGTATCTGGGTATTGCCTGGTTTCTGGATATTGAGCGCGTCCTGTTCATCACGTACTGCAGGACTGGCTCGCTTGGTGCGATTATCCTCGTGAAGTTGCCGGGCTCAAGGCCAATCATTGCCTCATCAAAGCCTTTCAGCTTGCCGCTCTCTCCGACTATGAACCTGAAAATGTTTTTTGAGTATGCTGAAACATTGTATTCCTTTGCCAGCGCTGGGTCTGTGGTGTCAACTACTGTGCCATTTGTCATTGAAAGCACAAAGCGTATTCCAACAAGGTCGCCCATCTGCACGCCTTCCTTCTTTGGGACCTCCTTCGCTTCAGGGGATGCTGTCTCTTTTGGCATTTTGTAATAATACCAAAGCCCGCCGATTATGATTATTGCAAGGATAATCCACAGGAGTGCATTGTTTTTGCGCTTTGCCATTTTTTTTACCCGATTGTGCGCCTCACGTCTGTGATGCGCGCTGATGCAACCCCTGCGAGCTTGGATATCTCGTTAACAAGCTCGTCAGGGATGCCTTTTTTCTCGTCCATTATGAATATTATCTTTATTGCCTTGAGCCCGAAGGCAAGGGGCTCGAACTCTGTTCTGCCGTAGTCAGCGCCGTGCCTTGCTATTATCTCCTTTGACTCGTCCTCAATTTTCTTGAGGTCAGCTTCCGGGCTTTCAGGGTTTATCGTGACTGTTACAACTACGCGCGCCATCAGTTCGGACCCTCAAAACCGCATTCGGAGCAGGTATATCGCGCGGCAAGGCGCCTGCAGCGCTCGCACCTTATTATTTCCTGCTTTGAGCAAGCAGGGCATTTGAACCGCGCAGTGCCCTGTATGTTGGTTATGTCTGTCTTGCACGAATTGCATCGTTCTGCCACACTGGTCATGCTTCCTGCGGTATGGTAATTGCTTAAAAAGCTTGTGGTTCTGTAATCCATCCCTGAATCCAGATTTTTCATTGCTTAGGAACAACAAAAATACTTAAATCCCGCAAATACTGCATCGTCGATGGGTGTCAGAGTGGAACCGCCGAAGGGGAGTGGCACTGCAGGCGTGTTTGGTCTTTTCAGCAGGACGCCCCCTGAAGAGCAGAAGGCAAGGCTTGAGGATGTATCGCTCGCACTGAAGCAGAAGCAACGCGAGCTTGCAGAGGTTGAGCGCCACCTGGAAGAACTCAGGAGGAAGGCTGAGATTTCTGAAATGCTTGATGAAAAAATAAGGGAGCAGAAGGCAATCTTTGACGACCTTCACGAAAGGGCAGAGCGCAAGCTTACCGAGCTGAAAGAGACAGAAGAAACTATTCCTGCGCGCGAGGAAAAACTGCGCAGGGCAGAGCAGGAGCTTGAAGAACAGCAAGCATTGCTTGAGGAAAAGCGCAGGCTCCTTAACGAGAAGGAGAATGCATTGCTCCAGCGCGAGGAAGTCGTTGAGGAGCGCAAGCGCCGGGCAGAGCGCATTGAGCACGCAATCAAACACGCAGAAGTGCCTCTTGAGCGCAGGCGGAAGCGGCTGGTGAAGCAGATAGAGCGTGAGGAGAAAAAGCTCGGAGAGCTCAAGTCAGCAAGGATTGCTGCGCTTGAGCGTCGCGAAAAGCATATTTCTTCCATTATTGCAGAGGAGGAGAAAAGGCTTGAAGAATTGGGAAGGAAAGTCAAGGAGTCCCGGCGCGAGTATGAAAGACTGAAGCACGAGATGCGGAACTTTGAGCGCCAGAAGCAGATGCTTGAGAATGTGAGCAGGAAGCTCAACGCTGCAAGGGATGCGCTTGCGAGGAAGGCAGAGCAGGTCGCGCAGGCGGAGCAGGCAATCCGAGAGCGTGGCAAAGAGCTTGAGCAACAGGCGAAAAAAATTGCAAAGAGCATAGTTGCACTTGAGGAAGCAAAGCACATTATTGCGCAGTCAGAGGTCATTAAAAAGGAGGCAGAGCGTGCTGTCGCAGAAAACAGGCGGGTTGTTGAAGAGGAGCGCAGGATTGCTGCTGAAAATGCAAAGAGACTTGATGAAATCCGCAAAAAGGAATTGGAAGTTTTGCAGGCGATGCAGGATGCTGAGGTGCAGAAACGCGACGTGGAGGAAAAGCTGAAGCAGATAAAGGAGAAGGAGCAGGCAACAGTAAGGCGCGAAACCCAATGGCTCGAGCACAAGAATGCAATAAAGAATCTTATTGATGACCTTGCAAAGGCAAAGCGCGACATTGAAGAAACAGCAGCAGCACACCAGAGCAGGCTTGCAGGGCTCAAGCAGGAATGGGACACTGCGGTAATCGCCCTTCAGGACATCAGGCCTTTCATAAGCTCGCAAAAGGCAGAACTCAACAGGCTCGTTAAGGGCGACATTGCGGCCCTTAAGGAAAAGGAGCAGGAAATCATCCAGGCAATAAAGGCATTTGAGAAGGACAGGCGCGAGGAAGAGGAAAAGGAAAGGCTTGTCAACAGGCGCATTAGGGAGATTGAAAAGGCAAGAAAGCAGCTTGAGGAGGCAAACAAGGCAATCTCTGAGCGTGAAAAGCTTGCCAGAAAAATTATTGGAGAAGCAGAAAAGGCAAAGCAGCTCAAGATGGATGTTCCAAGGCTGAGAAAGGAGGTAGCAGAGCTCAGAAGAGAAATTGCAGTGCTAAAGAGGACTAGAGCAAAATATGGTGCAGTCAGTGTGGCGCACGTTGCAAAGCCAACAGTCAGGGCAAAGCCTGCAGTGAAAGCAAAGGCAGTGCGCTTCAAGCCTGCTGCCCCTGCAGTAAAGCCTGCGGGCCGAATTGAGGCAAAGCCGGAAATAACAAGGGACGAACTGCAGGAAATGATTGAGGGGGCAAAAGCAAGTATTCAGGTAAATGACATCAGCACCGCAATGAGAATTCTTGACGATCTTGAGGCAGCTGCAAGGCGCCTGAGCGAGGATGACCGCAGGCAGCTGTCCTACGAAATCAGGGACTTGAGGACAAGCATCAAGCTCGCAATGATTTGAACTTCATTCTATACATATAATAACATTAACTCCCAATAACGCACATTCAGTGAGAAAAGCTCTCTGCGAATTCGGCTCTCCGCAAGCTCGAGCCTCATTCAGCAGCTCAAAAAAAAAAAAAAAAAAAAAAAAAAAAAAAAAAAAAAAAAAAAAAAAAAAAAAAAAAAAAAAAAAAAAAAAAAAAAAAA
>JBBILB010000023.1:0-4118 GCA_037445145.1 Candidatus Woesearchaeota archaeon
CCGCCTAAAACAACGCTTTGGCGGCAGTCTCCGCTGCCGTACTGCGCGCACGCAGCGCGCAGAAGTTTATGCACGAATCATCCTTCAGAATCTTTCTTTGTTATTCAGGGACTTTTTCTACAGCGCCAGATAATAGATAATCTTTATATACTCTTGACAAACGATTTCTGGGTATGCCAAAGCCAACGTTTTACATCACAACAGCCATAGACTACACGAATGCAAAGCCACATATGGGGCACGCGTACGAGAAAATAATAGCTGATGCTCTTGCAAGATGGCACAAGCAGCTTGGAGAGGACGTGTATTTCCTCACAGGCACAGACGAGCACGGAAGCAAGGTGGAAAAAACAGCAGCAGCGCAGGGAAAAAAGCCAAAACAGTTTGTTGACGAAATCGTTGTTTACTTCCAGGACTTGCTCAAGAAATTAAACATTTGCAACAATGACTTCATCAGGACAAGCTCAGGAAAGCACAAAAAAATCTGCCAAAGAATATTCCAAAACGTGCTTGACAAGGGGTTAATTTACAAAGGGCAGTATGAGGGCTTGTATTGTTCTGGCTGCGAGGCGTTCTTCACTGAAAAAGACCTTGTGAACGGAGTCTGCCCCCTCCACCAGAAAGCGCCTGAAAAAATCAGCGAGGAATCATACTTCTTCAGATTATCACAGTTCCAGGACTTTCTTTTGAAGCATTTTGAGACTCACCCCGAATTCCTTCTGCCAGAATTCAGAAAAAACGAAATTGTGAACAGGCTCAAAGAAGGGCTTAAAGACCTGAGTGTCAGCAGGAAAACAATCAAGTGGGGCATTCCATTGCCAAACGACAGGACGCACGTGATTTACGTCTGGTTTGACGCTCTTTTGAATTACATCACTGCGCTTGGCTATCCTGACGGCAAGAAATTCAGAAAATACTGGCCGGCAAATGTGCACGTCATAGGAAAGGACATTGCTTGGTTCCACGCAGTAATCTGGCCTGCAATCCTTCATGCAGCAGGAATTGCCCTGCCAAAAACAATCCACACGCACGGCTGGATCCTGACAGGCGGCGAAAAAATGTCAAAAAGCCTTGGCACAATCATAGACCCTGCTGTATTGGCTGACAAGTACGGCGCAGATGCCCTCAGATTGTTCCTCCTGCGCGAAATACCTGCAGGAAATGACGGAGACTTCAGCGAGGAAGCCCTGATTGCAAGGGCAAACGCAGACCTTGGCGACACGCTGGGGAACCTCTTGCAAAGAACTTCCGTATTGGTGCACAAGAACTTCCAGGGGCAGATTCCAAAGCCGGGCAGGTTTTCAAAAGAGGACAAGGAACTCATTGCTTTGGCAAACAAAGTGTTTGAGGAAGCAAATGCCTTTATGCAAAAATACGAATGGCACAGGGCTGTTGAAACAGTCTGGGCATTCCTGCACGCCTGCAACAAGTACGTCAATGACCAGGCGCCATGGCAACAACAGGACAAAGAACGCCTTGCAACAGTCTTGTATGTTGTTGTTGAAAGTCTGCGCCTTGCAAGCATACTCACGTGGCCTTTCATTCCTGCAACAGCTGAAAAAATAACAGCGCAATTAGGGCAGAAATTGGGCAACTTCAAAAAAGCAAAATTCAAAAGAAGCACAAAAGGCACATTGTTGCAGCCGGAAATACTTTTCAAAAAAATAGAAGCCCACGACATTGCCTGCAAACCAGAAGAGCCAGCCACAGAGCACGAGCCGTTCAGGAAGCTCCAGCTCAAGGTTGCAGAAGTTATTGACGCACAACCCCACCCTGACGCAGACAAGCTCTTTGTGCTCAAAATCAGCCTTGGAACAGAACAAAGGCAGCTCGTTGCAGGCATCAAGGCACACTACCAGCCAGAACAGCTCAAAGGAAGGCATATTGTCATCGTTGCAAACCTGAAGCCAGCAGTTCTGAGAGGCGTTGAAAGCAAGGGAATGCTTCTTGCAGCACAGCTCGGCAATGAGGTCAAATTGCTTGAGGCACCGAACTCAGCGCCAGGAAGCGATGTCTTTATTGAAGGCATACCCTGCGAGCATGACCAAATCACAATAGAAGACTTTGCAAAAATCAAAATGACAACAAAAAACAGCAAAGTCCTTTACAAGGACAAGCCGTTAAAGACAAATAAGGAAGAAATCTCAGTCCAGATAGGAGACAATGCAACAGTCCGCTAAGGCAACATGGCTCTGCGCAATTATTTTCCCATTCTTAATGCTCCTGCTGGTTGGCAATGCGCTTGTGTTTGATGAGACAGCATACAAAAACCTTCTGAGGCCGGGGGCAGTTAATGCAACAATGCAATTATTGGATTATTTTCAGGGCAGGGCAGAAATGCCGGCAATATTTGATGTTGCTGAGAAAGCCCACCTTGCTGACGTGAAGCACGTAATTTCGCTGTTGAGATGGGTTTCGCTTGCTTTGCTTGCAGCCTTTCTCGCATTGACAATGAAAGCAGATGTAGGCAGGGCGCTTACAAAGGGGTTTGGGCTCCTTGTGCTGCTGTTATTGCTTTCGGCATTCATTCCATTTGGCACAGTATTCACTTATTTCCATAAAATATTCTTTCCGCAGGGCAACTGGGTGTTTCCATCAGGCAGCATGCTGATTCTCCTTTACCCAGAGACATTCTTCCAGGCATTTTTCCTTTACATTGTGTCTCTCACTGTTGTTTTCTCAGCAGTGCTTGCAGTATACGGATATACACTCCAGAAACAAAAAGCTTAAATATCATTCACCATTCCGCAAAGGTAACAGAGATTTACTCTTAAAGGGGGAGTGTCTTATGGCGAAAACAGGTTATGCAATGATTGTTCTGGCAGTAATCGCAGTTCTTGTGCTCAATGGATGCGCCCAACTGCTTCCGCCAGGATGGAATGCCACAGACTCGCCGACAGGCGCGGTCGGTGCAGAAGTTGAGGAAGCAGACGAGGACGTCAGCGTCATTGAGGAAACAGATGAGGAAATCGGCACTGAGGTGGTGCCTGTTGAGGAACCACCTGCAGAGCCTGCACCTGAAACACCTGCAGAGCCAGCTGCCGAGACGGCGCCTGCAGAACCAGAAGCGCCTGCAACACCTGCTGTTTCGCCAGAGGACGAGAGTCTTCCACACAAGACAGTCGTTGAAGGGGACCTTGTGAACTTCCCTAACCTGAAGGCAACAGACCCTGACGGAGACCCAATCACTTACACCTTCACTCCGCCATTGGATGCTGTCGGCAAGTGGCAGACAAAAGTCGGCGACGCAGGAGAGTACCGCGTAACAATCACGGCATCTGACGGAAAGAACAGCGTCAGCCAGGATGTCATAATAGAAGTCAAGCCAAAGAACCTGCCGCCGCAAATCAAGCTCGCAAGCAAGGAAATAAGAGTAAAGGAAGGCGAAATGGCCACAATCAATGTTGAGGGCTCTGACCCTGACGGCGACAAGGTCGTCCTGAGCTTTGACGGGTGGATGAACGGCCCCTCAAAGATGACAGGATACTCTGACTCAGGAACCCATGAGGTCATCGTAATCGCGTCTGACGGCAAGGCAACAGTCCGCGAGGTTGTCAGGGTTATTGTTGAGAATGTTGACAGGCCGCCGGTAATCGCACCATTGGCTGACGTCACCATCAAGGAGGGCGACAAGGTGACTGTGAAGCCCACAGCAACAGACCCTGACGGAGAGAAGATAACATTCAAGTTCAGCCCGCCACTAGGTCCTGACGGCACCTGGCAGACAACAAGCGCAGATGTCGGCAAGTACATCATCAACGTGACCGCGCTCTCAGGCTCGCTCAGCGCAAGCACAAGCTTTGCGCTCACGGTTGAGTCACTCAACAAGGCGCCTGTAATCCAGGTGACAACGCCTGTAACAGTTGACGAGGGAGAGACTGTTGCTTTGAACCCGGTAATTACAGACCCAGAGGGCGACGAGCTGACAATCACGTACACCGGCTGGATGAAATCAAACACGTACACCACAACATACGAGGACGCAGGAACCCACCTGGTTACAATAACAGCCAGCGACGGCATAAACACAGCCAAGAAAGACGTGACAGTCATCGTGAATGACGTCAACAGGCCGCCAACATTCGGCATGGGCGCATTCATCTGATAAGCACGTTTTT
>JBBILB010000024.1:0-3404 GCA_037445145.1 Candidatus Woesearchaeota archaeon
GATTCCACGGATGCGTGGGGAAGGGTGTTCTTCACCCCGGATGAGCCCGGCTCCTGCACAATACACGCAAGCCTGGGCGATTTCCAGGATGATGAGAAGGACATGGATGTGCTGCCTGCCCCAGTTCCAATAACAATCACCTTCAACCCATCCTGCGAAGGAAGCACAATTACAGTAACCACCTCCCGGTGCTACGTGCCTGAAGGCGTGCAGCTGGATGTGCAGCCGGTGTGCACCGAAACCCCGGTGGAAGGATCGCGCATAAATGTATACCGCTGCCCAGAGCCCTATCTTGCTGAAGTTGTTGAGTGCGACGAGCTCATAGCATCAGGCACCACGGATGAAAGCGGGCAGGTAACCATAGGCAACAGGGATGGCTACATAAGGATAGTTGCCACAGCGCCCGATGGCACGCCCTACGAGACCTCAGGCACCCTGCCCACAACAGAAGAATGTGAAGTGCCGGGCGAAATACAGGTGGGTTTCGACCCATCCTGCGAAGGAAGCACAATTACAGTAACCACCTCCCGGTGCTACGTGCCTGAAGGCGTGCAGCTGGATGTGCAGCCGGTGTGCACCGAAACCCCGATGGAAGGGGAGCGCGTTGATGTATACCGCTGCCCCGAGCTGCCATACCAGGTGGACGTCCAGCCGGTGTGCGACGAGCTCATAGGCTCCTATACGACGGATGAGAACGGCCAGGTAACTGTAGATGAATTGGACGGCAGGATAAGGGTATACATGCCCGCCAATGCCCATGCAGGCTTCGAGGGCTTCTACGACCTTCCAACAACCGAAGAATGCGCGGAATGCCTTTCGGACTCCGACTGCCCCGAGGGCTATGTGTGCAGGGACTACGAGTGCGTTCAGCGCGAGATACCTCCTGAGGAGAGGAGGTGCACATCAGATGCAGAATGCACGCAGGGATACAGGTGCTCCGGTGGCGTATGCACGCAGATAATAAGGTGCGCCCTGGACCAGGACTGCCCTGCAGGCCAGGGCTGCCTTGAGGGCATCTGCCTTACGCAAGAGGAGATTGAGGAAATCACCCAACCGCCTGCCGGAGGAATAGCTGAGGGGCTGGCAGGCTTCCTGCAGAGCGTCTTCAATGTGGTGGTGAAATCCGCCTGGCTCATACTGCTCCTGCTTGTGATGTTGCTGCTCTTCTGGTTCTTCTTCTGGAAGAGGAAAAAGAAAAGGAGAGTGCCGGCAGAAAGGGAGGAGTAGCTTCCCCCCTTTTCTTTTGTTTTTCTTCCTTCCAGTAATATTTTTATACCTATTCCGAGTAGCCGGAGCATGAGGTGGATTATTATACTGGCGCTTTTTGCCCTGCTCACTCCCATCTATGCGCTCACGAACATAAACAGCTGCTCAAACCTTGATACGGCAAACGAAGTATACAATCTCACACAGGCAATTAGTGTTTCTGGAGTCTATGACTGCATAAACATAACTGCGGACAACGTAACCCTGCAGTGCAACGGTTTCCAGATAGATGGCACTGCAGAGCTCCCCTTTCCGTATTCGCGGGGAATAAATGTGAGCGGCGTTGAAAATGCAACCGTAAAGGACTGTTTCATATCCAATTTCACATATGCGATACAAATAGGTGGCTCAAACTTTTCTGACATAGCCAACAATACATTCCTGGATGTTGGGACCGGGGTATACATCACAGGCGGCGCAATGAACAACACTGTGAGGAACAACACTTTCTCCGAAACTTCGCAATCTATTTCCATAGGTTTCCATATCAATGGCTCATGCTATGGCAACCTGATAATCGGCAACGAAGCCCATCTTCTGGCCCGTGGCGTGGAGATAACCTCACCTTACAACAATATAACCGGAAACGACCTCAGGAACAATTATCATGCAGTTTATGTAAATATGCTTTCAGGAGTTCCCTGCCAGAACAGCATAGATGCCAGCAACATTGCCGGAGCATCCGGTGACCCCGTTCTGTTCGTTTACGATACCACAGGCGAAATTATTGAAAATGATGCGTCTTACGGCCAGATAATCCTCTGCAACGTGAGCAACTCCACAGTCCGCAACATCACTATGGACGATGATGATGGGATAATGCTCTCCTCTGGCAGCAGGAACAACCAGCTCTACAACAATAGCATCTCCGGTGCTCATTACGGCTTTATGCTGGCGTATTCCCAGAACAATTCTTTCTTTAACAACACCGCCTCCTCAGACTACAATGCATTTTACGTGTTCTACTCGGACAACAACACCATATGCAACAATACGCTTTCCCTTACCACGGAGTCGGTTTATTTCTTCGGTTCGCAGCACAATTATTTCTGCAACTCCCCCTTGTATTCCTCTTCCAGAGGCTTTGTGTTCTGGTCCGCCTCCAACAACACAGTCCAGAATGCATCAATGGATTCAGGTATCGTGGCAGTTGAGCTCAGTTCCGGCTCCAACGACAATAAATTCTACAATGTTTCCGGAGAGGTTGCCACCGGAGTTTGGAGCGGCTTTGGCTCCTCCTCAGGCAATACTTTCATAGACAACTTCTACGCCGTAGCAAATTATGGCATATACGACCTGGATGGCGGGGAAACCTGCATCAACATGCGCATCAACTCCACTTCCGGCAATTTCATACTCGCCTCTTCCACCGCAAGCTCATTCACCAACCTCACCCTTGCAAAGGACGGGAGCATGGTGAATTTCCCCGGCGCATTCGCTATGTCCAATGGCTCAAACTCATCCAACACCAACATATCCTCCGATTTCGTTTCCATAGACACTTCCATGGTCCCCGAACTCAACCGGAGCGCCAACATCACAACTTATGTAGATATCTGTGCCGCCGGCACAAAGGTCTATTCCCTTGCAGGTTTCCCATCCAGCAGAAGCAGCATAATCTCCGGCGGCTCCGTGTGCCTCCTCTGCAACATCATCTCCTGCGCAGGGAATACAATCCAGTTCGATGTCCCGGAGTTCACAGGCTATGCGGCTGCAGGTCCCCAGCCAACCATCCTTGACCTCACCATCCTTCCAAACACAACCGTAACTTACCCGACCGAGACCAATGTAACCTGCAACGCAAGCAACTCCCAGGTATTCCTCAGATTATATGTGAATGATTCAGAAGTAGCAAACGGAACGGCACAGGTCTCCTACCTCACCAACCACTCTGCAGGCTTCTACAATTATACCTGCAACACAACCGGAAATGAAAATTACACTGCGGCAAACATTTCAGGGCTCCTCACCGTAAACAGGAACACAAGCTACTGCTCCCTCCTCTTTGACCCATACCCCGGCCCAATAACTTACGGCACCTTTCTCAATGCCTCCTGCTCCTGCACCAACCCCGAGGGCACCATAGGCCTTTTCAGGAACGGCACAGATGTAACTCTAACAGAAAACAACCAGTATGT
>JBBILB010000025.1:0-2329 GCA_037445145.1 Candidatus Woesearchaeota archaeon
CCGCCTAAAACAACGCTTTGGCGGCAGTCTCCGCTGCCGTACTGCGCGCACGCAGCGCGCAGAAGTTTATGCACGAATCATCCTTCAGAATCTTTCTTTGTTATTCAGGGACTTTTTCTACAGCGCCGGCAAATCTTTTATACTGCGCTGAATTTTCTGCGCTAAAATGAAATATTCTGCAACATACAAGGTTGACTGCGCGGTCTCGCACGGGTTTGGGTTAAAGATGCCTGACCAGTACAGGGAAACAAGGCATTTTTGAGGCAGAACCTGATCAGCATATGCCCACGCAATGAGGACTGCGAAAGCCATTGCTGATGATGCTCTTAGCAACCCTGACACAGGCAAAACTGTTGTTGAGCTGGTCAGCCTGCAGGGACCTCAGGGAAATGTTAAGTCTGACAGGAAAAAGGCAGTTGTTGAAACATCAATGCTTGAGCACATCCTTGCGCTTGGTCCTGAAAAGAAATAAAGAATAGCTCCGCCCGGATTCGAACCAGGGTCTACGGGTCCAGAGCCCGTTATTCTTGGCCACTGAACTACGGAGCTAAAGGCGTTACTTGATTGTTTTTACCCCCCTTTTAAACATTGCGCTTAAACAAAGAAAGGCGCGAGCCTGATTGCGGCCCAAGCAACAAGCGCGCCAAGGACCAGTCCACCAATGACATCACTCGTGTAATGGCGCTTCAGCCTGACCCTTGTAAAAGCAACAGCAAGCACAGCGATTGCAAGCAGAATCCTGATTGTTGTCTGCGTGAAGACCGTTCCAAGAATAATTGCCAATACCAGCGACCTTGCAGTGTGCATGCTCGGAAAAGAGCCTGCATCAATCTTTGTGAAAAAGCCGGTGTATTTCTGCCTGTCAGGGCGCCTTTTGAAAAACAAAGTGCGGACTGCTGCTATGATTGCGTAAAGCAGTGCAAGCGCGATTATGAGCTCAGCAAAAACCTTTGTGTTGTCAAGCAAAAAGAAAAGCAGAGCGGCAAAAAGATAGACCGCAAGCCCGCCCATTGCTGTCGTGTCATACATCGCTTCGTCCAACGGCACTTCTATTCACCTCTCAAGATTGTCTGCGCTTTTGTAGTGTAATTGAGAACATTGTCGCTGTCCAGCACTTTCTTAACATTAATATAAGGCATAATATCATTGCGCACCCGCTCAAAAACCTTTCGGCCCTTTGGCGTGAGCGCAAGATTCTTGTTTTCGTACGAGACAAGCTTCAAATCCTCCAGCGCCTTAAGATTCTTGTACAAAGCGCGCTCCTTCTTGGCAGTTATGTTCGCCTTCCTGGCAAGCTGAATAAAAGCCGCCTTGTTCATCGAAACAGCCAACGGCTTTCCTGCAAAGCGCTTGGAGCACTCCTCATAACAAGTGCCAAGAGCAAACAGGATATACGCCTGCACACGGGTAACCCGCATAGGTCTTCATTAGTGTTGTGCGTATTATAAATATTTCCATAATCTTTCATTGAATACGCAGTATTCTAATTACGGGCACGTACCATACCAGAAACGCAACGATTCCTCAAATTTTTCCAGCAAGATTTATAATTCAAACAAGATACGCATTTTCGAGGTGAGCGTTATGAAAGAATACATCGCAATTACTGCTATTGCACTACTTGTTCTGGCAGGGCGCTCAATGAAGCTGGACTATCCTGCAAAAGAAGTTTGCACAAAGAAGGATACAAAGCTGTCAATAATGAGCATGAGGGATGCAATGGAAATCGCGAAAAACAGCGAGTGTGCGCAGCAGGGCGCCTTCAAGAACTACTACTGCAATGACTTCACAGGCACTGTCTGGATGGACATGGAAATGAACGAGCCAAAGGAAGGCTGCAATCCTGCCTGCGTTGTGAACATTGAGTCAAGGCATGCAGAAATCAACTGGAGATGCACAGGGCTTGTTGAGCCGAAAAAGTGATCGGCTCAGTGATACTCTTCTGCCTCTGCCTTGTCTGCCTCTGCTTTTGTCCTGTGAATTGTGCCGTCAGGATGATTGGGCGGCGAATAAATCGTGTAGAGCTTCAGCTTGGCTGTCTTTGAGGCATTAATCACATTGTGGTAAGTGCCTGCAGGAACAATTACGGCATCACCGTCTTTTGCAGTATTCTTTTCAGTGTTATTGAAGACAAACAATGCTTCCCCTTCCTCAATTCTGAAGAACTGATCAACATTGTTGTGCACCTCATTGCCAATTTCCTCGCCAGGCTGCAGGCACATAACAACCAGCTGCGCGTGCTTGCCTGTGAACAAAACCTTCCTGAAAAACTCATTCTCAACAGTCTGCCTTTCAATCGGACCAACATAACCTATCATTTTTTTTTTCA